>NZ_JASOOV010000035.1:0-271 GCF_030217965.1 Pauljensenia sp. UMB1177
TTTTCCAAATGCACGTATTATTAATGCTTACGGTCCGACAGAAGCAACTGTGGCTCTATCTGCTGTTGCTATAACGGATGACATGCTGACAAATATGAAACGCTTGCCGATTGGCTATACCAAAGCGGATTCTCCAACTTTTGTGATTGATGAAGACGGAAACAAACTGCCGAATGGTGAGCAAGGAGAAATCATTATATCTGGACCAGCTGTATCAAAAGGCTATATGAACAACCCAGAGAAAACAGCCGAAGCATTTTTTGAGTTTGAA
>NZ_JASOOV010000036.1:0-269 GCF_030217965.1 Pauljensenia sp. UMB1177
TATCTAGCTGTCCGATACGGCCCGATTCCTGACGCAAGTTTCATATGGCCTAGTCTGACTCCGTTCGTATTAGCGCTGCTTGGACTGGGAATTTTCTTAGTGAGCTCATTGTCTACACATCGCAGGCTTGATTATGTTCAGTCGGGAGATATCAAGTAGGGGATCGCGGGTAATTTAGATCGCGAGATGAAAGGTGATGAAATCATGACACGAGAAACAACGGCTCGGGTGTGTTGTCAGAGTCTCAATAAGAGTTATGTCGTCCCAGG
>NZ_JASOOV010000037.1:0-268 GCF_030217965.1 Pauljensenia sp. UMB1177
GGATTTCTTCCCCGTAGATAGCGAGTTTCGTGGCTCCCACCCCCTTGATCTGGGCCAGGGCGTGGATGCTGCGCGGTTTGGCTATGGCGAGGGCGCGCAGCGTGGTGTCATGGAAAATTGTGTAGGCCGGTTTGCCGGTGGCTTGGGCGCGCTGGGCGCGCCAGGCCGCGAGTTCCTCAAAAAGCGCCACATCTTCGGGGTAGGCGGCGGCGAATTCTTCCGCGGCGGCGCGGGAGCGGCGCCGGTAGCGGGTGGCCCGCGAGGTTTC
>NZ_JASOOV010000038.1:0-264 GCF_030217965.1 Pauljensenia sp. UMB1177
GTATCGGCCTTATTCGGATTGGTTGCCTTGCCACCGTTCTTAGCACCGGTCACTTCGTCACCATCGGTGAGTCCGTCACCATCGGTATCCGGGTTGAGCGGATCAGTATTACCAGGCTTACCGTCCTTATTGAAATTGTCATCCTGGAACGGGTTCTTGGTGCCATTGACTTCGTCACCGTCATTGATGCCATCGCCGTCGGTATCCGGGTTATTCGGATCGGTTCCGATCTTTTCTTCTTCGGAATCGGTCAGGCCATCGCCG
>NZ_JASOOV010000039.1:0-260 GCF_030217965.1 Pauljensenia sp. UMB1177
CAAGAACTCGCGGATGCTAGCTCGGTGATTATTGCCCCCGGTTACGGTATGGCCGTGGCCCAGGCCCAATATCCGGTGGCGGAGCTGACGAAGAAGCTGCGCGATAACGGAACCGAGGTACGTTTCGCTATCCATCCGGTGGCCGGGCGCCTGCCCGGGCATATGAACGTGCTGCTGGCCGAAGCGAAAGTCCCCTATGACATCGTGGAAGAAATGGACGATATCAACGATTCCTTCGCGGATACCGATGTCGTGCTGGT
>NZ_JASOOV010000040.1:0-258 GCF_030217965.1 Pauljensenia sp. UMB1177
ATCTCCAACACTGACTACGATGCAAGGAGGAGATAAGATCCCCAAAATACTAATTCCAGAACCAATCCAATTTCTAAAAGTACGGGAAGCAACGAAAAAAGGATATGCTCAAGCAGAAATAGGAGATTCCATCAATTTGGAAAGACCAAGTTCTCAGTATCGTCGAGGTAGAGTTGGAAAAGGTATAGCGAATACGTTAACAACTAGTGGTCAAATGGGAGTAGTAGTGGCTAGCTATGAAGGAGAAGATAAACAAGT
>NZ_JASOOV010000041.1:0-256 GCF_030217965.1 Pauljensenia sp. UMB1177
GCGCATCTCCTGCGTTCTTACACCAGTCAGCATGACCATCTTCGTAGCATTTTTAGTGATGATGCTACCGGTATAAGCTTCGAGATCCCGAATAAAATGAGGCAATTCTTCGGCAGATAGAAATGGATGATGTTTTTGCTTAGGAACGGCCAGAGCGATGGCTAAATCAGGCGCAGGATTGTATTCAGCGCGGCCAGTTATGATTGCGTAGCGATAAACCTCACCGCACCTCTGACGTACCTTACGTGTTTTCTCT
>NZ_JASOOV010000042.1:0-256 GCF_030217965.1 Pauljensenia sp. UMB1177
GGTACACGAACGGCAGGTCCCCGCCTCAAAATACGAACAGCGCACGGTCCCAGCTTAGTGGGCGCGCCCCGTATCTACGGTCTCCACCACCGCGAGCTCGCGCACTCCGCGCCGCGCCGGCCCTAATTCCACCCCGGTGATCACCCCGGCCGCGGTTTCCTCGCCCACTAATTGCTGGCACAATTCCGCCAATTCTTCGGCTTCGCGCGGCAGAGTCTCGGCCAGGAGCGCCAGGCGCGCCACCCGCCCGCGGAAA
>NZ_JASOOV010000043.1:0-254 GCF_030217965.1 Pauljensenia sp. UMB1177
CCAAAAGGCTTTAGATCAGGCCCTTAAACAAATTGAAAAAAACTTCGGCAAGGGAGCTATAATGAAGATGGGAGAATCAACGGATACACAGGTGTCGACTGTTCCGTCAGGCTCCTTATCCTTAGATATCGCTCTAGGAGTCGGAGGTTATCCGCGTGGACGAATTATTGAAGTCTACGGCCCAGAATCTTCCGGGAAAACTACTGTTGCTTTACATGCTGTTGCCGAGGTTCAAAAACAAGGTGGTATCGCTG
>NZ_JASOOV010000044.1:0-254 GCF_030217965.1 Pauljensenia sp. UMB1177
TTCGAGGGCAGAACAGCAAACTTCTACTTTGAACAAGAGGCACTACAGCAAGCACACCGACAGGACCTCCGGGCTGAATGCAGCGCTCGAATCCGCGAATACCAAAATAAAGAGAAAGCCGCGCGTAGCGCTTCAACGCGCGAATCGGACGCGAAACGCAAACTGCAACTCTTGAAAGAGGCTCGCACATGGCAACGCAAAGCCGAGGACGAAGAAGACGCATACCGGCAACGGAGAAATCGGCTCGACCGGGA
>NZ_JASOOV010000004.1:0-237633 GCF_030217965.1 Pauljensenia sp. UMB1177
GTGCGTCATGGGGGACTTGAACCCTCAACCCGCTGATTAAGAGTCAGCTGCTCTGCCAATTGAGCTAATGACGCGGGACTCTGCCACAGAGTATTCTGTTTTAGAGTTGTGCGTCATGGGGGACTTGAACCCTCAACCCGCTGATTAAGAGTCAGCTGCTCTGCCAATTGAGCTAATGACGCGGGGTCGTGCGACCGATATGAAACTTTACCGCTTCGGGCAGATCAATGCAAAAATAGCAGGTGAGAAGACCACCACACCACACTCGGGGAGTTCGATATGACCGGAAAAACGCCGAAATCAGTTGATTCGACCTCCTCGACCTTAGAGCCGGTGGATTCAATATGGGCGTCGTCGTCGCGAATGGCGCAGGACTATCTGAAGACTTTGTGGGGTGGCGAAGAATCCGGAAAGCACGGCATGAGCGTGAATGACCTGGCTAGCGCGATGGGAGTCGTTGCGTCGACCGCGTCAGAGAATGTATCGCGTCTGGTGGCGAATGGTTTGGTCACGCATGAGCCCTATCGGAAAGTCCACTTCACGGATGCGGGGCGCGCGCTTGCTATCTCAATGGTGCGTCGTCACCGTCTGCTGGAAACCTACCTGCATGATCGCCTGAACTTCGAGTGGGACGAGGTCCACGAGGAAGCTGAGATTCTGGAACATGCGATCTCAGATCGTCTTCTTGCGCATATCGATGAAGCGCTGGGCAAGCCTGAGCGTGATCCGCACGGTGACCTGATCCCGCGCGAGGATGGGTCGGTGGTTGAACGCGTGATTTACCCGTTGATTGCGACATCGAAGAAAACTGCTGGCGCTGAGGTGGGGAAGTGGTATCGCGTCACCCGCCTGTCCGACGAAGACTCTGCATTCTTGCGTATTCTCGATAGTGAGGGCATCGGCCTAGACGCGTTGGTCCGTATCGTCGATATTGACCAGGCCGGTCAGGTTTCGCTTGAAATACGCCAAGCGACCGCTCCCACCGTGGGTGCTGGTCGAAGCGTCCGCTTGGCTGGCGATGTTGCGTCGATCGTGATGGTGTCGCCGCTCGAGGACTAAACACGATCGAGCGTTGTTTGAGCTGGGAGATCAACCCAGCGAAGTCATGCTTTCAGGAACGTGAGAGC
Source organism: Pauljensenia sp. UMB1177 (assembly GCF_030217965.1). Lineage (NCBI taxonomy): Bacteria > Bacillati > Actinomycetota > Actinomycetes > Actinomycetales > Actinomycetaceae > Pauljensenia > Pauljensenia sp. UMB1177. The sequence continues at coordinate 1,128 of NZ_JASOOV010000004.1, forward strand.
CGTGCCCCTGCGACAAGAGGGCGTCGCGGAGTTTTGTCATTGCCTTGTCCAGTTCCTCATCCGTTGCCTTCACTGCGTTCGACAGAAGGACATCAGCTTCTGTGCGTAGCGGGATCACGTGAAGGTGCGTGTGAGGGACCTCGAAACCTGCGATGACCAAGCCGGCGCGGGGGACTCCAAATGCTTTTTCCTGGGCGATTCCGATGATTCGCGCGACTTTCATAAGGTGCGTGGCGACGTTACTGGGCGCATCCGTCCATTTCTCATACGGGGTACGTGGTACGACTAGAACATGGCCGGGAGAGGTAGGCTCGATGGTCGCGAATGCAACGCATTCGTCGTCGGTCCACACGAAGCGACCTGCCCAGACGCCGGAAATGATGTTTTCAAAGACTGTAGCCATGAGGCCATTCTCACCCCAGAAGGACCTTCGTGGCTAGAGATGAGGAGGCGAGTTTTCGCGCGAATGGTCTACCCTTGATACGGCGAAGAATGTCGAAATATCAAGGGGAGGGCCCTGATGAGCCAGGCTTCCAACATGGAACCCGCACAGCGCTATACCGCTGAACTTGCCGGTCAGATTGAAACCGCATGGCAGGATCGGTGGGACGAACGAGGAACCTTTAACGCAGACAACCCGGTGGGTGAGTTCGCAGGGCCTCTAGCGGAAAAGAAGCCCTTCTTCCTTCTTGACATGTTCCCCTACCCGTCAGGCAAGGGTCTGCATGTTGGTCACCCGCTGGGCTACATCGCCACCGACACGGTCGCTCGTTTCCGCCGTATGCAGGGCGAAAACGTCCTCTACACAATGGGCTACGACGCCTTCGGCCTGCCGGCAGAACAGTACGCCGTGCAGACCGGTCAGCACCCGCGCATTACGACCGAGGAAAACATCGCGAATATGCGTCGCCAGCTTCGTCGTCTTGGCTTGTCCCACGATCGTCGCCGTTCGCTGGCCACGACCGACACCGAGTACGTGCACTGGACCCAGTGGATCTTCCTGCAGATCTTCAACTCCTGGTTCGACCCGGAAGCAACCGCTCCCGATGGCTCCATCGGTGCCGCGCGTCCGATCGCTGAGCTCGAAGAGAAGCTTGCCAACGGCCAGGTTGCAGTTCCGGACGGCCGCAATTGGGCAGACCTTGACGCCGTTGAAAAGGCGAAGGTCGTCAACGACTTCCGTTTGGTGTATGTGTCCGAGGCTCCCGTGAACTGGTGCCCGGGCCTGGGTACCGTTCTCGCGAACGAAGAGGTCACCTCCGAAGGTCGCTCCGAGCGAGGCAACTACCCGGTTTTCAAGCGCAATCTGCGCCAGTGGATGATGCGCATTACCGCTTACGGCAAGCGCCTGGCAGACGACCTTGACACGATCGACTGGCCCGACAAGGTCCGTACGATGCAGCGCAACTGGATCGGTCGCTCCGAAGGTGCGACGGTCCGCTTTGACGTTCCCGTTGCAAGCGAAGTCGGCGCAAGCGTCGACAACCTCGAGGTCTACACGACTCGCCCCGATACTCTGTTTGGTGCCACCTTCATGGTTGTTGCGCCCGAACACCCGATTCTTGGTGGCACGGTTGCCGGCAACGACGATGACGAAGCTGCACTCACGGTTCCGGCCTCGTGGCCTGAAGGCACGAAGGACGCATGGACGGATGGCGCAGCTTCCCCGCGCGAGGCGGTTGCCCGCTACCGCGCCCAGGCTGCAGGCAAGTCGGAAACCGAACGCGCCGACGAAGAACGCACGAAGACCGGCGTCTTCACCGGCCTGTACGGCATTGACCCCGTCAACGGCCACAAGGTGCCCGTGTTCGTCGCCGACTACGTCCTCTGGGGCTACGGCACCGGCGCGATCATGGCTGTTCCCGCGCATGACGATCGTGACTGGGAATTCGCGAACAAGTACGAGCTCGACATTGTTCGCACTATCGGCGCAGCTGATGATCCGTACGGCCACGATTTGACCGAGTCGGCGTACACCGGCGACGGCGTTGCTGTTGATTCGGCGAATGACGAGATCAGTCTGAACGGCCTGGCAAAGGATGAAGCCAAGGCTGCGATGATCGAATGGCTGGAATCCAAGGGCCTCGGCCGTGGAACCGTCACCTACCGCCTGCGTGACTGGCTGTTCTCTCGCCAGCGCTACTGGGGTGAGCCTTTCCCGATCGTCTGGGATGAGGACGGCCTGCCACATGCTCTGCCCGAAGATCAGCTTCCCGTTGAGCTTCCCGAGGTGTCCGATTACTCGCCGCGCACTTTCGGCCCTGACGACGCGAACACCGCGCCGGAAGCGCCACTTGGCCGAAGCGAAGAATGGGTGAACGTCACCATGGATCTCGGCGATGGCCCGAAGAACTACCGTCGCGAAACCAACACGATGCCACAGTGGGCAGGTTCATGCTGGTACGAAATGCGCTACACCGATCCGAAGAACTCCAAGGCGCTGGCTTCGGCTGAGAACCTCGACTACTGGATGGGCCCGCGCGAAGGCAAAAAATCCGGTGGCACCGACCTGTACGTCGGTGGCGTTGAGCACGCGGTTCTTCACCTGCTGTACTCGCGCTTCTGGCAGAAAGTTCTCTTCGACCTGGGTCACGTGCCGGACGCAGAGCCGTACCACACGCTGTTCAACCAGGGGTACGTTCAGGCCTACGCCTTCAAGGACGAGCGTGGACAGTATGTGCCCGCCGACGAAATCGAAGGCGACGAGGCAACAGGTTTCACCTATCAGGGTCAGCCGGTGACCCGCGAATACGGCAAGATGGGCAAGTCGCTGAAGAACATCGTCACCCCGGACGAAATGTATGACGCCTATGGCGCCGACGTGTTCCGCGTGTACGAAATGTCCATGGGGCCGCTGGATGTCTCGCGTCCGTGGGAAACCCGTGCAGTCGTCGGCTCGCAGCGTTTCTTGCAGCGACTCTGGCGTAACACGCTGGACGAGGAAACCGGTGAAGTGACCGTTACCGACGAAGAAGCAGATCTTGAGACGAAGCGTCTGGTTGCTCGTACGATTGCCGATGTCACCGTCGAATACGAGAACATGCGCGTGAACACTGCGGTCTCGAAGCTGATTGTCCTCAACAACCACCTGACCGGCCTGAAGTCGGTTCCGCGTGAAGCCATCGAACCCCTGGTTCTGATGATTTCCCCTGTTGCCCCGCACATCGCAGAAGAACTCTGGATGCGTCTGGGACACGGTGAGTCACTGGCTCGCGAGCCCTTCCCGGTTGTCACTGACGAATCGCTACTGGTCGAAGAGAGTGTCACCGCGATTGTTCAGGTGAACGGTAAGGTTCGTGCGCGCCTCGAGGTCTCGCCGTCGATCAGTGAAGAGGATCTGCGTTCCGAGGCTCTGGCTCAGGCGCCGATCGTCAAGGCTCTTGAAGGCCGTGAACCTCTGAAGGTGATCGTGCGCAAGCCGAGCCTGGTCAACGTGGTGCTCCCGCGCTGATCGCGATTGTGATGGCAACCCTGCGGCGCGAAGCGGTGAGCTTCGCGCCGCAGGGTTTTTATCAAGCAGTGGCATCTTCAGCGAGGCTCACCAAGAAGCGATAGCCTGCGACGGTAGCGTGCGAAAAAGGCTGGAGCTTTACCGCTTCGCAACACCATGAAGCGGGTTGCTACCAGTCGCAACCGCCTAGTTATCGTTTGATCCCAGATGAAAGGTCATTCATGCCTGAAGGTGATGCCATCCGTCGTCTTGCTTCGACGCTCAATGAGCTCTTTGTCGGGGGAACTGTGTCTGCTTCATCCCCGCAGGGGCGTTTCAGCGCTTCAGCTACGCAACTCGACGGCAAGCTGATTCAGTGCGTGCGTGTCCACGGCAAGCACATGTTTATCGGTTTTGTTTCGCCCGAAGTGCCCGATGCGTGGCCCCAGGATTGGATGCATATTCACCTGGGCCTGTATGGATGGTGGCGCTTCAATGGTGATGAGACTGTCGTTGATGAAGGCTACGGTGTCGCGCATCGCGTTGCTCCCGTTCCGAAGGGGGAGTGGGACGGGCACTCAGAAACCCGCTGGGGCGAAGGCTACGGTCAGGCTGAAGTTGGAAGTTGGGAGCCTCCGGCCCCTGTTGGTCAGGTGCGTTTCCGCATGTTCAACGACCACGCGGTTGCCGATTTGGTCGGTCCGAACCGTTGCGAGCTGATCGACGACGAAGAACGTCAGGTTGCCGAGGCCAAGCTCGGTCCTGACCCGCTGGAAGATGGAGCGCGCGACGATAAGGAATCGGCGAAGCGATTCGCGTCGGTTGCTCACTCCAAGAAGCGCAATATCGGCGAGATCGTTATGGACCAGTCCATCATCGCCGGCGTCGGCAACATCTACCGTGCGGATGCCCTGTTCCTCGCCGGAATTTCGCCCTATCGCAAGGGGGCGAACATTTCCGAAAAGCGACTGAAGGACCTCTGGGTTCTGATCTGCGACCTCATGAATCGGGGGCTCGCTGCGGGGCGCCTCGAAACGATGGATCCCGACGAAGCACCCAACCCACCGATCGAAGGCGACGAGGAAGCGTCACGCTGGTATGTCTACCACCGAACTGGGCGTCCCTGCCTGCGCTGTGGCACGCCGATCCGTGAAGCGCTCATGCAGAATCGTCGTCTGTTCTGGTGCCCCAGCTGTCAGCGATAAGGCGCTGGTTAAGCGGGCTGAACCTGGTCAATCGGAGAAAATGACCAAGGTGAAATAACCGCCCAGCCTGCCATGAAACTGGCGGGCAGAAACGGTCGCGGAAGCCACAGTAGGCGAACCTATTATTTGACGTCGGTGAAGCCGAGCGCGTCGTAGAGGCTGGCGGCCCCCATGTGGCGCGAATCGATCGTCAAGGACAGACCGTCGAATCCCCAATCCTGGCAACGACGTGCGACCTCTGCGATGAGGGCGGTTGCGATGCCTTTACGACGGTATTCCGGGGCGACGACAAGATCGACGACGAACGGGCCGTCGGGAGCGTCATCCCACGGGGATTCTCTGACGACTTCGATGGCGCCGATCAGTGCGCCACCATCCCATGCGCCAACGAAAGAATCTTCGGTCGTCGCACCGAATGCCCCTTCGAAGGTCATGCGGAGTTCTTCCGAAATCTCGAGCATGGCCTCGGGTGTGTTTTCTTCGCCGTACGCGTCCAGGGTCAGGGCTGCGAGCATCGGAATGTCGTAACGGGTGAGCGTTGCGATCTCGATACCCTCGGGGCGTTCGACATCGGCCAACGCATCAACTGGTGCTTGAAGTGTGCGCTGTTCCATAAACCAAGTGTACGTGGTGTGGGTCACACTATGTGGGACTTTGGGGGCCGGTGTGCTCCTTGTGCGCTTGAGCTGGGCAAATAAGGGTGCGAGGCCGGCTAAACACACAAGGCGGGGGACCTGCGTAGCGCCGGTGCCCTGAACCAGAATGAGACGCCGGGAGGGGGCCCTCTGGGATCAGATGTAGAGTTCCGGCTCTTCTAAGAAGTAAGCGGGATCGATGATCAGATCGTCATCCTTCGTGTCGTTGCAGGACTTCGGGATTAGGCGTGCGGGCACGCCAATCGCAACGTTCCCGCACGGAACGTCCTTGACCACGACCGCGTTCGCGCCGATCTTAGCGCCGTCGTGGACCTCGATGGGACCCAGAACTTTCGCGCCGGCGCCGATCATCACGTGATTGCCGACGGTAGGGTGGCGCTTACCGGGCGTCATGGCGACGCCACCCAGGGTGACGCCGTGGAAGATGACGACATCTTCGCCGACCTCGGCGGTTTCGCCAATAACAACGCCCGTCGCGTGGTCGATGAAGACGCGACGACCAATCTGGGCGCCGGGGTGAATGTCAACACCTGTCATGACGCGCGTTGCCGACTGCAACATGCGAGCGGGCAATTTGACGCCTCGAATCCACAAGGAATGCGAAACGCGGTGTGCCCACAGTGCGTGAACGCCCGGATATGTGAGTGCAACTTCAACGCTTGACTGGGCGGCTGGGTCGCGATGACGAGCTGTCTGTAAATCTTCCCTGAGAAGCTTGAACGCGCGGCGCGGGTTGATCGCCATGGGTGTTCCTTTGGGGGGTAACGGTGAACAGAAGTGATCCTATCGAGGTTGGACGATTAAGCGCGCGTGTTCAGCGCTCAATCGCAATGTGGGCTAAGGAAAATGCGGGGCGAGGGATGATCCGCGCCCCGCATTCTCTTCAGCTTCTCGCTTTGTCGACGTCCTGTCGGCTTGAAGCACATCAGTCCTTGTATTCCTCGAACAGAGCGGTCGAGAGGTAACGCTCGCCGGTGTCAGGAAGTAGGGTCACGATTTTCTTGCCAGCAAATTCAGGGCGAGCTGCAACAGCGGTTGCACCGGCTAGGGCTGCGCCGGAGGAAATGCCAACCAGCAGGCCTTCTTCAGCGGCTGCCAGGCGAGCAAACTTCAGTGCTTCGGCGCTCTCAACAGAGATGACCTCGTCGATGATCTCAGCGTCGTAGTTGTCCGGAACGAAGTTCGGCATCAGACCCTGGATTGCGTGCGGGCCAGCAGAGCCACCGGTGAGAAGCGGAGATTCTGCGGGCTGAATTGCGATGACCTTGATGTTCGGGTTCTTGGCCTTCAGGGTCTTTGCGACACCGGAGATGGTGCCTCCGGTGCCGACGCCTGCGACGAAAACGTCAATTTCGCCGTCGGTGTCTTCCCAGATCTCTTCGCCCGTTGTGGCAACGTGGATTGCCGGGTTTGCGGGGTTGGTGAACTGCGAGGCGATGATTGAGCCGGGGCGCTCGTCGCGGATGCGCTCTGCTTCGGCGACGGCTGCGGAAACGCCGCCCTTTGGGTCGGTCAGAACGAGTTCTGCGCCGAATGCGCGGACGATGATGCGGCGCTCAATGGACATGGAGGCCGGCATGACGATGACGACCTTGTAGCCACGGGCTGCGCCGACCATTGACAGTGCTATGCCGGTGTTGCCGGAGGTTGCTTCGATGATGGTGCCACCGGGCTTTAAGGCGCCAGATTCTTCTGCTGCGTCGATGATTGATGCTGCGATGCGGTCCTTGACGGAGGAGGCAGGGTTGAATGCTTCAACTTTGGCGACGACGTCCACGCCTTTACCGGCGAGCTTATTAATACGAACCAGGGGAGTGTTGCCAATGAGTTCTGCAACGTTGGAAGCAATGTTCGACATGAGAGTCTCCTAAAAGCTTGACTACTGATCATTCAGTGCACGGTAAGTACAACGTGCGAAGTCAGAAAAAAATTTCGTGGTATGCGACGCATGTGTTCATGCGCCAGGGCGAATGACGACGCTGAGCGCCAGAAAAGTCATTCGCCCAATTAACACGAAAGAAGGTGACGCGGTGTGACCGGACGGTGAGTTCCGCACGGGGTGAGTGTCATGTCAGCGCATGTCATAATTGAATCTTAAAACAATGGGGGTTATTCGTCTACTTCGACTCTCGTGGTGCCCATCATCTGAAACTTTGAAACACCCGAGGTCAGAGCAAGGATCTGCGCCTCAAAAAACGCGCGAGAATCAGGAAGTGTGCCGATTCGGATCGCGGCCTCGCTCTCCCAATCGATGCCAAGAATCTGCGCACCCGCATTCCTTAACTCAGCTTCAATCCTGCCAGCCTGGGCAAGTGAAACCCGAGTTTCCAGCACGTCTAGCGAAACTAGTTTCGCCTTCGGTGCCAGGGCGAGCGCTTTGGATACAGACGATGAATACGCGCGCACGAGGCCGCCCCCACCCAAGAGGATTCCTCCGAAATACCTGGTGACAACGGCGGTCACATTCCACACTCCAGCCAGACGGAGCGCATCAATCATCGGCGTACCGGCAGTGCCCGAGGGCTCCCCGTCATCACTCGAATGCTGATGAGGATCGCGTCCATCAACCTGAATAAGGAATGCGGAGCAATTGTGGCGAGCCTGCGGATTGTCGGCCTTGACCTCATTAATCAGGGCGCGTGCCTCGTCGGAGGAATCGGTGCGAGCGAGAGTCGTAATGAAACGGGAGCGCTTAATCTCGATCTCGTTTTCAATCCGAGTACCCGACCGCACGGTATGAATGACTCCCATTTTCACCCCTCTTCCTCATGTACCTCTACACCATCGATGTCGCCCTCTAACCTAGCTGATGACATGAGAGGTGCGGAACATGTAATGAGGATCGCATCTCAGGCAGAGTATCGAACTAGGGGCAAAACGGGCGTTCATGGTACGATTTTCGGGTTGCCGTCGGTGGGAATGGGCCGGTCGGGTCCTTCTCGCGACGTTCTGGCGTCGGACGGCGGCTCGTTTTTGAGCCACCAACCGACCATACGACTACCGAGAAGAGAGGGGAGGCACGATTCAATGGCAGTTCCGAAGCGAAAGATGTCCCGTGCGAACACCCGCACGCGCCGCTCCGCGTGGAAGGCAGATCTCACCGAGCTCAACACCGTCAAGGTTGCTGGCCGTGAGGTTCGTATCCCGCGTCGTTTGGCAAAGGCATACAAGAACGGTCTGCTGGACGTCGAGGCCTGACCCTCGATCCTGCAGTTGAGGCCCGGTGCTTATGCGCCGGGCCTTTTCCGTACCCGATTTCTCGAGCCTGACTGAGTGTGATTGTCGTTTGTGTCGTCTGAGGCGACGTTTTGGGTTCTGGGAGGAGGGAAGTGTCGCCTCGTATGACGTGGGTGGGCATGTACGAGGTGCTGTGTGGCGGGTTTTGTCGCCTCGCATGACATGCCCGACCGTCGGGAGTGAGATGCCGCAAAGAATGTGGGATACGCCTTTTTAGTGGCGGAAAAGGCACAAGGGTTTTTAGAGTAAGCACGTGCACAATAATGCGTTAGTTTCAGCTCTTGCGGGGCAGAGCCTTCACCCGATGAGCTCGGAGAACCTCAGCCAAGATTTCGTGTCCCTTTTTGTTATTGCTTTGGCAGCTCTCTTGGCTCCGCTCTTGTCTTCTGCGACTCGTAAGCGCGTTCCGGATGTAGTCTGGCTGTTGATTCTTGGTGTCGTCATTGGACCCTCAGTTCTGGGGATCGCTCAGGTCTCGGATTCCGTACACCTACTACGTGAGATCGGTATGGGAATTCTGTTCCTGATTGCAGGTACTGAAATCAATATTTCGCAAGTGCGTGCCAAACCGGGTCGCGTTGCTGCGATTACGTGGCTGATCTGTTTCTTTGCCGCATTTGCATTGGCTGTTGTCACATTGCGCAATGGTGATTACAGCTCCGCGATCGCACTTGCCATTGCGTTTACGTCCACAGCTCTGGGCACGTTGCTTCCGATTCTGATGGAAGCGGGAATGATGGGCAAGCCTGCTGGTGAAGCGGTGTTGATCCACGGTGCGATTGGTGAACTCGCTCCTGTTATTGCCATGTCGCTTCTGCTTGGCACGCGGTCGCCAGGTTGGGCCGCCGTCATCCTTGGGTTCTTCGTCGTTGCAACGTTGATCTCCGTTGCGATTCCGACGCGTTTCATTCTGCGCCACCCCGAAATTGGTCGCGTGATCTTGCGCGGTGCACAGACTTCGTCGAAGACGCTGATGCGCGTGGTCATGGCAATCCTGACCGGTCTGATGGCGCTTTCCGCCGTCTTGAACCTCGACATTGTCCTCGGCGCGTTCGCCGCCGGCGTCGTCGTCCATGCACTGTCTCCAGTGAACTTCAGTGCGATTGAAGGGGAGCTGCGGACGATTGGCTTCTCGTTCCTGATTCCGGTTTTCTTCGTGACCTCGGGTATGAATATTTCGCTGAGCGCCGTCATTGAGCGCCCTTGGTTGCTGGTGGTATTCGTGACTGTCATCCTGGTGGTTCGAGGCTTGCCCATTGTGCTGATTGAACGCTTCGTTGGCACGGTCGAGAAAACTACATGGCGCGATGCCACGAGGATTGGTCTCTATGGTGCGACGGGTCTGCCGATCATCGTTGCCGTGACGGGCGTGGCTGTGAATGCTGGCGTGATGGCCGAAGATATCGGATCAATCCTGGTGGCTTCCGGCGCCGCGTCGGTCCTCTTCTTTCCCTTGCTTGCCTCCCTTGAAGAGAGGGTTTTTCCTTCTCGCGCCCTAGTGGAAGCGGAGTAGAATGACAGGTGAGCGCGGCCTCGTCGATTGGCTGAAATCCAGCGGAGAAGTGGTCGCCAAGTGGACTTGATCGAAGGAGAAACGATGAAGATTCTGATTGCTCGCTTTACTGCCAAGGAAGGCTTCGAAGACGAGGTTGCGGAAATGATCGCCGGCCTGGCGCGCAATGTGCACACGGAGCCGGGGAATGTGACGTTTGAACCTCATCGTGAGGTTGACAATCCACGCAAGTTCGTTGTCTTTGAGAAGTACGCCGATGACGCGGCGTTCGAGGCGCACATCAATATGCCTTACGGCAAGGTCTTCAACGATCGCCTGAACCAGATCATCGAGGAGCCGGAGTCACAGCTAACGTTCCTTGACGCAGTGGAGTGAACGCGCACTGGAGTGTGAGGAAAATGCCGGGGTGGATGATCGCTCCGGCCCTTTCCTTTGGTGCTTTTTGGGGTTGGATGCATCGTGCGCATTCGGTGATGGATGATGAACAAGGTCGGGCACACATGCGTTGTGTCTGCGTCGAAGAACGCACGGTGGTGACATCTTTGGGCGTTGACGCTCGGTGCCGGTAAACTTGGTTCGCGTCGAAGCCCACTCGAGGTGGGCGCTCCCGGCAATGCCTCTGTAGCTCAATGGATAGAGCAAGGGCCTTCTAATCCCGAGGTTGCAGGTTCGAGTCCTGTCAGGGGCGCAACCGGCCTGATCGTAGTTTTTCTGCGATCAGGCCGGTTTTGTTTGTCTTAGCGCCCCGTCAAGAACGAATCAGCGCGTGTTACAAAGTCTCACAATGTGGTCACTTTCTGGAAAAGTGTGACACCCATACGGCACACTACAACCATGACGACCTTCGCTTACGAAATGTGCTGCCTTCAGGGCACCACTGTGCGTGAGCGAATGTGTATGTGATTGACGCCCCCGAACCTCTGTCAATCACTGCCGCAGTGAGTGAAAAGCCCCTTTGTTAACAAAGCTGGGTAGCGGCACCAAAGAAACCTGGATACACCATGACTCTGGTCAACACCCCCGCAAACTCTGCCGTCTTCGATGAAACCCCCGAAACGTCTTTCGACGATTTCCTTGAGATCCTCGCGCACCTTCACCTTGCTCCCGCTCGCGTTGAGTTCAACGCTGACCGCGGGGAACTGACCATCCGAGGCGCCCGCATTGCCCTCTGTGCAAAGGAACGCGAGCTACTCACTCACCTTGCCTTGAACGCTGATCGCGCAGTTTCACGCGAAGAACTTTTTTCGACCGTCTGGAACGGCGCTGACATTGGCCCCGACTCGCGTACAGTTGACGCACACATTCGTCGTCTGCGTAAGAAGCTCGCTAAGGCCCCCGAACTGATCTCGACTGTTCGAGGCCAGGGCTACCGCTTCAACACGGGTGAAGGCGTGCGCGTCCAAGCAACGCTCACGCACACTCTGGCCGCATAACATGCCACGAGGCCGAGCAAACGTGGCCAGCCTCGTGAATAAGAGAAAGCCACACGCTTACCGAAAGCGCTCGCAAGTGGAACTAGCATGACGCCTCAGATGATCAGGCGGAAAATCTCCGAATCCGCATGCAGCTCTTCGACGTGCAGGGGCGAATCCGCCATGCGTCGGCGCAAACCGTCGATGTCATCCTTCGCCGCAATATCGATGCCAACAACGGCGGGCCCAGATTCTCGATTGTTCTTCTTTGTGTACTCGAAGTGAACGATGTCGTCGTGCGGGCCAAGAACATCCTGCAGGAAGAGGCGCAGAGCCCCCGGTTGCTGGGGGAACGTGACCAGGAAGTAGTGGCGCAAGCCCTCGTGACGAAGCGAACGCTCCATAACCTCGGCGTAACGTGTCAGGTCGTTATTGCCACCGGACACGATCGCGATGATTGCACCATCAGAGTCACCCAGGTAGCGTTCGCGCTCTTCAGGGGTTGACAGGTAGGAACGGATCGCGGTCGATGCCAGGGCGCCAGCCGGCTCAGCAATGACGCCATCGGACTGGTAGAGGTCGAGCATTTCCGTGCACACTGCGCCCTCGGGAACAACGAGTACATCGTCGACGTACAGGCGGGTAGCGTCGTAGGCGAGAGCTCCCGCACGACCAACAGCGGTGCCGTCAACGAACGGGTCAACCGATGCCAACGTAATTGGCTCGCCAGCATGCAGGGCAGCGTGCATCGAGGCCGCCCCTTCGGGCTCGACGCCGATGATCTTGATTTCGGGGCGCTTAGCGCGGATCCACGTCGCGATGCCAGCAAGCAATCCACCGCCACCGACGGGAACGAGGACTGCCACCGTGTTCTCGGGCATCTGTTCGAGCAACTCAACGCCGATCGTGCCCTGGCCCGCGATCGTCATCGGATCATCGTAGGGGTGAACGTAAGTGCGCCCAGTCGCGCGCGCAGCTTCCTGCGCCAGCGCGTTTGCCTTGTCGAAGGTGCCATCAACGATGACCTGCTCGACCCAATCACCACCGATCGCAGCAATACGATTGCGCTTCTGACGAGGAGTATTCGACGGCAGATAAATCGTGCCGTGAACCTTCAGGTGAGCGCACGAATAGGCGATGCCCTGCGCATGGTTACCTGCCGAGGCACAGACGACGCCACGTTCACGTTCAGCTGCAGATAATAGCGACATACGTGCGTAGGCGCCTCGAACCTTGAAGGAACGGCACTTCTGCGTATCTTCACGCTTGAGCAGCACCGGGGCACCAATCGCATCCGTCAACCGTTCAGAACGCGCCAACGCAGTGCGGTGAACAACGCCACGCAACACCTTTGATGCGGATTCAATATCCGCAGGAGTCGCATTTGTGTGGAACGTGGAAGCGGTTGTGTCGCTCATCAGGTCCTTCAATCGATCGGGAACCAGGAATCGGTCGCAAGCCGGCGCGGGTGCGTACGGCGAACGGATACAGTCTAAAACCGCTTGCCTACCTGCGTTCGATGGCGATCACGTGGCGGTCAGAGAAAATACATCAGTGGGGATATATTCTGCTACCCCGTGAGGACTGCGAAATTGGAACGAGCTTCAGGGGAGCCTCGTCAATGTGTGCGAAAGGGGAGAGGGAGCACCCGCGCGGGCGCGACGAAGGTGGCACGTCCCACGCAAGAGGGCTCAAAACCCCGCGGTAAAATAAGCGAGTGACGAAGAAACTGAAGGATCCATTGGTATGGATCGACTGCGAAATGACCGGCCTCAACGTGAAAGCCGACGCGCTGGTCGAGGTCGCCGTCGTTATCACTGACGCCGACCTGAACATAGTTGACCCAGGCATCGACGTTCTGATCAAGCCCCCAGCAGCTGCACTGGAGCACATGAACGACTTCGTGCGCAACATGCACACGACCTCCGGGTTGCTTAAAGAACTTGAAAACGGGCTGACGCTCCAAGAAGCAACAGACCAGGTTCTGTCGTACGTCAAGCAGTTCGTTCCTACCCCCGGAAAAGCTCTTCTTGCCGGTAACTCGGTCGGCACGGACAAGATGTTCCTCGAGGAATATATGCCCAGTGTTATCGACCACCTTCACTACCGCATCATCGACGTTTCTTCCCTGAAGGAACTGGCGAAGCGCTGGTACCCGAACGCGTTCTACGGCGCACCGACCAAGCACGGTGGTCACCGTGCGCTCGCGGACATTCTGGAATCTATCCAGGAACTTGAGTATTTCCGTCGCGTTTTGTTCCCGTCTCACCGTGTTTCTTCCGAGGCTGCGGCTCAAGCGCTGAAGGAAACTCTGGCTCTTGAGATTCCACGTATTGGTGCCTGATCTGCGTTAACTCGGTTTCGCGCCAGCATTGCGGTCGCGTTATGGCAAAGCAGGGACGGTTGCGGATAGGAATTATCCACAATTTCGCTCATGTGCCACTTATCCACAATTGGCGAGGGATGTATGAGCGCCCTCGCCAATTGAGTTTCAAGCTCATCGTGTCAGCTCAATAGCGAGGATGAAGGAGACACTGATGAGCGACACGACGATTACTTTGCGAGGCCGTATTGGCACAGACTTGCGTGTATCGAAGACTGCGAACAACCACGTGACGATCCGTTTCCGCTTGGCGGTCACACACTGGTTCGCATCTGCTGACGGGGTTCTGACGCAGGGGCGTACTCAGTGGTATTCGGTTCACGCGTGGGATCGGCTTGCCGATAATGCCCTGCATTCATTGGCGAAGGGCGAGCCCGTGATTGTGACGGGGCGCCCTCGCGCGAATGCGTGGAAGGATTCTGACGGAAATATTCGCTCTGAAGTGGTCATTAACGCTCAAGCGATCGGGCATGACTTGACCAGCGGAAGGAGTACATGGACCAAGAATATGCCTTCGCCTTCAGAGGGCGGTTCTGTTCTTTCTTCGAGGGACGAGGCCGTGGCCACGCTTACTTCAACGTCTGACGTTTCTGGGGCCAACGTGAGGATGAGCTCCGGGGGTGGGGTGTCCGACCCTTTGGGAGCAAGTTTTGAAGACTCTCCTTTAACTGCGTTGAACGCTATTGGTGAGGAAAGCGAAGGTGATACCGCGCCATTGACAGGCCCAGAATGTAGCGATGAAGCCTGCGATGGGTCGTGCGGACAAGAGCAATCGTCGACTCTGAAGACAACGGTGGGTAAGAATCGACGTGTTGATCAGGCGAAGGTGAAGACGAAAGGGAACTTCACTTATCCCAAGGACAAGTGCCCAGAGGATAAATAAGCTCGCGAGGTCGTGGACGTGGTCACGCCCACGCTGTAATTCTCAGCAGTCGTGTGGGGTTCAGCGTGGGTGTGGCTTAGCATGGAGGGGATAAACGGACAGTTTTACTGTCATGCACACCCACATGTTGGATGGAGACCAGTGGCTGAGTACATCTACCAGATGATTAAAGCGCGTAAGGCGCACGGGGATAAGGTAATCCTCGATGACGTGTCTATGTCGTTCTTCCCGGGCGCGAAGATCGGTATGGTCGGTCCGAACGGTGCCGGTAAGTCCTCGATCTTGAAGATTATGGCAGGCCTTGACGAACCGAGTAATGGCGAAGCTCGCCTGACCCCGGGTTACAGCGTCGGCATCCTTGAGCAGGAACCGAAGCTTGATGATACGAAGACCGTGATTGAGAACGTTCGTATGGGTGCGGCAGATACGTTTGCGAAGCTCGATCGTTTCAACAAGATTTCTGAAGAGATGGCGAATCCGGATGCGGATTTCGATGCTCTGATGGAAGAAATGGGCAAGCTCCAGGACGCACTCGATGCTACGAACGCTTGGGATATTGATTCCCAACTTGAGCAGGCAATGGACGCGTTGCGTTGCCCGCCGGCAGACCAGCCCGTCAACGTCCTGTCCGGTGGCGAGCGTCGTCGCGTAGCACTGTGTCGCCTGCTGATCGAGGCTCCCGATCTGCTACTGCTTGACGAACCGACGAACCACCTGGATGCCGAGTCCGTGCTCTGGCTGGAAAAGCACCTGTCCACCTACGCTGGTGCCGTTATCGCGGTTACCCACGACCGTTACTTCCTTGACCACGTTGCAGGCTGGATCGCTGAAGTTGACCGTGGGCACCTCTACCCGTACGAGGGCAACTACTCGACCTACCTGGAGACGAAGGAAAAGCGTCTGCAGGTTCAAGGACAGAAGGACGCGAAGCTTGCCAAGCGCCTGAAGGAGGAACTTGAATGGGTTCGTTCGAACCCGAAGGGCCGTCAAGCGAAGTCGAAGGCTCGTCTGGAACGCTACGAGGAAATGGCTGCCGAAGCGGAGCGCACTCGTAAGCTCGACTTCGAAGAAATTCAGATTCCGCCAGGCCCGCGCTTGGGCTCAATCGTCATCGAAGCAACCAACCTACAAAAGGGCTTCGGCGATCGCACGCTGATCGATGGACTGTCGTTCTCCCTGCCGCGTAACGGCATTGTCGGCGTCATTGGCCCGAATGGTGTTGGTAAGACGACCCTGTTCAAGACCATCGTTGGCCTGGAGCCTCTTGACGGTGGCGAACTGAATATCGGTGAAACCGTCAAGATCTCTTACGTTGACCAGACTCGCGCAGGCATCGATCCGGATAAGACCCTCTGGGAGGTCGTCTCTGACGGACTCGACTACATCCAGGTCGGAAACGTTGAAATGCCGTCACGCGCCTACGTGTCCGCGTTTGGCTTCAAAGGGCCGGATCAGCAGAAGCCTGCTGGTGTTCTGTCCGGTGGTGAGCGCAACCGCCTGAACCTGGCACTGACGCTCAAGCAGGGCGGTAACCTGTTGCTCCTTGACGAGCCGACCAACGACTTGGACGTCGAAACCCTCGGCTCACTGGAAAATGCTCTTCTGCAGTTCCCCGGTTGCGCCGTGGTCGTCACCCACGACCGTTGGTTCCTCGACCGCGTGGCCACTCACATTCTTGCGTGGGAAGGTACCGAAGAGGATCCGGCTCAGTGGTACTGGTACGAGGGAAACTTCGAGTCCTATGAGAAGAACAAGATCGAACGCCTTGGTCAGGATGCGGCGAACCCGCATCGCGTCACGCACCGTAAGCTGACGCGCGACTGAGAATCGTAGAGCCCAGGAAGTGGAGCGTAGCCGATTGGCTACGCTCCACTTCGTTATATCGTGGTCACATCAGGGGCCCGTTAGGGGAACGTAAGAGGCAAGGAAAGACAAATGATCCCAACTCAAACACCAGTGTTCTTGGACTGCGATACGGGAATCGATGATGCGCTGGCATTGGCCCTCTGTCTTGCCAACCCCAGCCTGAAGCTCGTCGGCGTTGGGTGCGTTTCTGGGAATACTGATGCCGAACAGGCAACGCGAAACACGCTTGATCTTCTTGCTTTAGCGGGACGATCGGGGATACCAGTCGCGACTGGTGCACACGACTTCCTTACCCACCCTTATGACGGGGGAGTGCCCCATATCCATGGGGAAAATGGCGTTGGCAACGTCGAACTTCCCGCGTCGACCCAAGCCGCTGATACGAGGAGTGCGGCCGAGCTTCTGATCGATCTCGCGAGCGAGTATACGGGTAGCCTCGTTGTTATTGCTGTCGGACCGCTGACGAACCTTGCGCACGCGATTGAATTGGAGCCGGCGTTGCCACAGCTCGTGAAAGAGCTTGTCATCATGGGTGGCGCACTACGCGTGCCCGGAAATGTTTCGCCTGTCGCAGAGGCCAATATCGCGAACGATCCCGAAGCGGCGCAGCGGGTCTTTGATGCCAAATGGCCGATTACCTTGGTTCCTCTTGATGTGACGATGCAATACCCGATGTTCGAAGAACATCGACGAGCGCTACTGGAACACTCGCACCCCTTCGTCAGCGCGCTCGGCGAGATCCTCAACCTGTACTTCGACTTCTACACGGACGTCTTCGGTCGGCGTTCATGCGCGCTCCACGATCCGATGACAGTGGCGCTCGCCAGCAGAATGTCGAGTGCCAAGCGGAGCGAACAGATGCGAGTCAGCGTCGATACCACCGATGGTGAAGGACGAGGCCAAACAATCGAACGCCTCGACCCGTCGGGCAACGTCCGCGCCGTATTCGAACTTGAAGACGAGCTTGCAGGGCGCTTGGTTCAACAGCTGGTGAGGTTTTACTGAGTGCCCGCCTTGAGGATGCTGGTTTCACGGTGGTGCCGTTTGGGCAAGGCTTCAAAGACATGTCCCCACCGTCGAAGGAACTCATGAAACTTGCCTTAGAGGGCAAGCTAACCCATGGCGGGCACCCAGTGCTGGCTTGGATGGTCGATAACATTCATGTGCGTACTGACCCAGCAGGAAACATCAAACCCGACAAACAAAAATCCGCCGAGAAGATCGATGGAGTCGTCGCTACCATCATGGCCTTAAATCGGGCAATAAGATGCGGCAACACCCCAGAGGCGAGCTCAGTTTATGATTTGCGGGGACTTTTGGTGCTATGAGGTGGCCAGGGAAGGATGCGGTTAACGCGGGTGGCATAGCGGGTGTATTCGTCACCGAATTTGTTTTCTAGCCAGCGCTCTTCGGTGTGTTTCATCAAGACGCTCAGGCCTACCCAATAAATCACTGGTAGGGCTAGCAGCCACCAGTTTGCTTGCACGAGCAAGAGACCGCAGTTCAACAGCAAAAAGGCTGCGTAAACGGGGTGGCGCACCCATGCGTAAATCCCACTGGTCATGAGCTTGCCGGTCTTGACACTTTGGACCATGTGAGAGCCAAAGACCGCCGCACACCACACAATTACGGCCTCCGCAATCACGAGCAGGCCTGCTGCAATCATGAGTATTCGTATCCACGCGTTAGCGATAGCGCCGTTTGATGCGAGACCTAAATAGCTGAGAATGCTCGCCGTGACCGTGAGCGCGAAAATAGCCGATACATAGATAGGCCCTACCCCTAGCACGGGAAGATGCGAAGTGCCGGCCGTGTTCATAGAGATATTTTCGCATATCCAGGAAGGAACTTATATGGGTCTAAAAACTGGCTACGTCCCAAAGCGTGCGAAGCTAAAAACCACCATATAACGCCGTTCTATTCGTTTCTATTTGGGCCGACATCTGCTGGGCGTCTGGTGACAGAACGTTTCGCGATGCAGATGACTGCTGTCTATGGCTACGTACGGATCTTGGCTGAGGCGATAGCCGGGCTACTGGAGTGGCCTAAGGATTAGGTCCACGTGGTTTAAGCGTTGACCGTGTTTTCTTGTCTCCATTGTTCCGCATATTGTCGTGGGCTGAGGTAGCCCAGCGAGGAATGCGGATGGAAGTCTTTGTAACGTCGTGACCGCAGATTTACGAGCGGGCGAGCGTGTTCCAGGTTCTCGATACTGTTGTCCTCTAACAGCTCGTCTCTCATCCGGTTGTGGAACGATTCAACGAACCCGTTATGCCATGGCTGACCGGGCGGGATAAACGCTTGGAATGTCCCATCCTCGGTTGCCCACTCTTGCAGTGCGTGAGAGATGAATTCGGGGCCGTTATCCATCCGGATCACCCTGGGACGTCCACCATGCTCGAGGCAGGCAAGGTCGAGCAGTTCAATCACCGAAGCAGCATCAAGCTTCCTAGCAACTATGAAAGCGACGTGTTCGCGGGTTTCAGACACTCCCAGATTATCCCGCAGACGATCCTCAACAAGCCTGACATCCCGCTCCCCAAAAACTTTTATATAGTTCCTTGGCATGCGAAATCCTCTCACAAAAACCTCGGAACAAAACCCGGGATGCTTCAACGCCGAATCCTTGCTGTGCGGGGGAGGGGGAACCTTGTGAGATACTAAAATATGACTATCGCTGAATGGATTGTGCTCGCGGTTCTCGTGCTAGTTGGATTTGCCATTTGGTGGCATTTCTCTCTGCGAAGGAGAATTGACAAGAGAATGCATGAAGCTCCGCCCGAAGAGCGTGAAGCTTTGATGAAAGTTCAACGAGATATTGATCGTGGCAAGGCGGCGCGCCAGGGATTCTTCTTCTAGGTACCGTAGACTGCGACTCGTCTACAAGGAATGTCTGATGACTGGGCTTGGCCAGGATCGCGCTAACCAGAGACCTGTGGCAGCCAAATTAGTTGATCCGTCTGTGTGAGTATTCGGTAGTCACGATAGGGCGCCCAACGCATGAACTTTGGGTTCGGACACGAGAGTTCTTCTCGGAGGTCTCTTGATACCCTAGTCTGCACTCTGTGGGGCTACTCGTTCGAGAACGAGATCCGGGTCAACGCCGGACGCACTCACTTCGATGAGTCTTTCACCACCCTCTCAGCACAATTGAATCGAGTAGTTCTTAGTGAGTGCTGGGATCTGTGAGGATCTGAGCCGTCGCCAATCCTGATTCCCTCAACTCCCGTGATTTGTTGAGCTTACGAACAATTTGTTCGGGCGTGTGCTTACTGAACTTTTTCACCATTGCTCCATTCTCCCCACCTAGTGGCGGGACATCAATGGACAACACTCAAGTCACCTGGACCCAAAAACCAAGGACACTCCACTACCACTGCACGTATACCGTTACAAGGACGGTGGCGACAAGGAAAAGCCCTCGAACACCCCTTATACCGGCTGTTGCATGATGAAACTAACCCCGAGATGACGAGCTTCGGGTTTCGAGAAACGGCAACAAGATCGCCGTGTTGGAGGAGGGCATGAAGTACTCGCCCGTGGAGGCAAGCGTTGCTACGAAGACTGAGCCTCACTCGATCCCCAATAGGTAGTGCAGAGTTGCCAGCGGTGACTCCGCACTACCTATAGCTGCGGCAACTGAGGTTGTTTGCGTTCCACAACGCCAAACCGTCCCGCACCTACGCCAACACAACTACGCCATACCAGCACGCAACTGACCGGTCTTTGGATCCACACCGAAACCCCAGCGCCCAGAACCAGCCTGCCCATTCCCAGGAACGCGCAACATCCCCTGCTGTTCAGCCTCAGCGACCAGCGTCCCATCACGCGTAAACACCTGATAACGAACCAACGTACGCGACGAATTCACATTCGAACACGTCCCATCGAACAACAACCATTCATTAATATCCACATCGCGGTGGAACCACATCGCATGATCCAACGACGCAGCCGACATGCCAGGAGTCATCCAAGACAACCCCAACGCGCGCATCGCAGGCTCCAACATCACCTGATCAATCACATACGCCAACAAAGCGCGATGAACATGCTGGCTCGCCTCAGCAGGCACCTCGGCACGAGGCTTCATCCACAACTGCTGGCGACTGGCCAACGACTCATCCGACTTCGTATACAGCGACTGCTGAACATGGCGCACATCAAATGCCGTTGTTTTTCCCAAAAAACGCCCAACCGGATGATCCATCGCCCGAAAAATCTCCAAAGCACTCGAAAGCTCTTCCGGCGGCGTCACGGCAGGGGAGTCAGACGTGAAAGCCAAGCCGGCCTCGTTCCTCTCGTACGACGCCTGCAACGCCAGAATCTCTTTCTCACCCTGGCGACACACAACCCGACGCGAAGAAAACGAACGCCCATCGCGAAGACGTTGAACCTCAAGCTCAAACGGTATCGACGGGTCGCCACCACGCATGAAATACGTGTGGAATGAATGAGGAAGACGCCCCTCATCCATCGTCGCAGCGGCAGCAACCAACGCCTGCGCCACAACCTGGCCACCATAAACACGCCTCACCTGAGGCAACGAATGGCCAACAAAACGATCGTGACCAGACTCCTCCAAAGCCAAAATCCTTAATACAGAAGCAACAGGCTCAGTAGAAATCAGCGGAACATCAATGGGACGAGTCATGTATCTATTTTCACCTGAAACCTCGCGCACGCCACCGCACAATCCACCCACCCTAGGCGCAGAAAGCCGCCTACTGTCAACACTAGACAACGTAGAAAAACTGCAAAAAACAGCCAAAAAACACTAGCCTGACCGTGTTGAGTGATTGCGATCATACGTTTAAAGGGCTACCATGTGATGCGGATCGCAACAGGACTATGCCTTGGAAGGAAGGAGCGGGATGGAATCGGCTCTCGCGTTGGTTGACGCCCTCGGTGGATCTTCCAACATCATCGACATCGAACCGTGCTCCCTCCGCATCCGAGTCGAAGTAGGCAACCAAGCAAACGTCAACGAAGACGCACTCCGCATGCCGTTCGTCCTAGCAGTCGTCCGATCCGGTAACATCGTCCAAATCATCGCAGGCACAGAATCTGACAACATCGCAGAAAAAATGGCAACCGTTGTCAAAAGGGACACTGCCAACGAAGCGTAACTAGAGTCGCGTCCACTTTGCCGGCCAACGGTTCCCAAGGGCAAGACTGACGCATAGACTTGGCTGTACGCCCGCAACCAAAGGAGTCACACGTGGACTGGAGTGCGCCAGCAGCGTCCGATATTGACACGCTACGAGCCCTCGCCGACAAAAACGGTGTCGCAACCTTCTTCTGGGACTGGTACGGACAACAAAAATTCGTTTCAGCTGACTCTCTGCTCGCTGTCCTCAAAGCACTCGGCGTCAACGTTGACGCCGACTCAACGGTCGGAGATATCCACCACGCGCTGACGGAAACAGAAGACCGATTCTGGCTTGCCACACTGCCACCAACGATCGTGGCACGCCAAGGACAACACCGTGATTTCCCCGTCCACGTCCCCCACGGCAACTGGGTGCACGTCACCTGGATCAGCGAAGACGGAACATCCGGCGACTGCACGCAACTCGACCGCTACATCGCCCCGCGCCAAATCGGTGACGCGCTGATCGGCCGCGCAACTTTCGAAACACCCGACCACCTGGCACCGGGCTGGCACCGGATCGTCGCAACGCTTGAAGGCGGAGAAGTCCACTCCGCAACCTTGCTTGTAGCGCCCAACCACATTGACAACGGCCCGCTCGCTGACTCCAAGCGACGCTGGGGCGTATCTGCACAGCTGTACTCAACGCGTTCGGCACGCTCGTGGGGATTGGGTGACGCTGAAGACCTCGCCGATCTCGCGTCAGTATGCGCCGACAGGGGAGCAGACTTCCTGCTCATCAACCCCATCCATGCGTCCAGCCCGATCACGCCGATGGAAAACTCACCGTACCTACCGGTTTCGCGCCGTTGGCTGAACCCCATCTACATCCGCCCCGAAGCAATCGACGAATTCGCCGACGCATCACCTGACGTTCGTCGATCCATCGAAGAACTCCGCCTAGCCACGAACGCTACCGATACCGCGGATGCGCTGGTCGACCGAGATCGCACGTGGGAAGCCAAACGTAAAGCTCTCGAACTGATCTACCAGATTCCACGCTCGTACCACCGAACCTCGCAATTCACCCACTTCGTCGAAGAAGGTGGACGCGATCTGGCGAACTTCGCACTCTGGAGTGCCCTGGCAGAAGCAAACGAATCTCCCATCCTGCCCGACGAGATCGCATCCTCAACATCACCGTCCGCTGACCGTGCCCGCCTTGAACTGGCAGACCGCATCGAATTCTGGGAATGGTGCCAGTGGATCGTCTCCCAGCAGATGCAAGACGCGCAACGCGTCGCAACCGACGTCGGTATGGACATCGGCATCATGGCTGACCTTGCCGTCGGTGTTCACTCACACGGATCCGAAACCTGGTCCAACCGCCACGTGTTCGCCCAAGGTATGACTGTTGGTGCTCCGCCAGACATGTACTCCCAGCAGGGACAGGACTGGTCGGAACCGCCATGGTCGCCACGAGCCCTGGCACAGGCCGGCTACAAGCCGATCCGCGACATGGTCCGCGCAGCCCTCGCCAACGCGGGAGCCATCCGTATCGACCACATCCTCGGCCTCTTTCGCCTCTGGTGGATCCCAGCGGGCATGGGTGCCGGAAACGGCACCTACGTGTACTACGATCACGAGGCCATGGTCGGAACCGTGCTCCTAGAAGCGCAACGCGCCGGAGCAGTTGTCATTGGTGAAGACCTCGGAACCGTTGAACCGTGGGTCCGCGACTACCTGAGTTCGCGAGGCATCCTAGGGACCTCGATCCTCTGGTTCGAGAAGGATGGTGGCGGATGGCCACTTCACCCCGGCTCGTATCGCACCGCGTGCCTTGCCGCAGTGAACACGCACGACCTGCCACCGACTGCCGGATACTTGGCTGGTGTGCAGACCACTTTGCGTGACGAGCTTGGTCTGCTGGTCGAGGATGTCGAATCCGTGCGAGCCGCTGATCGTCTTGAACGTGAACAGGTGTTGGCTCGACTTCGTGAATACGGGTTGCTTGAATCCGCATCCCCGTCAGAGCGTGAGATCGTTGAAGCCTTGCATGCGTATGTTGCGCAGACCTCATCTCAGCTGGTCGTGGCATCGTTGGTGGATGCGGTGGGGGACAGGCGTCCGCAGAATCTTCCCGGCACTGACAAGGAATATCCGAACTGGCGTGTTCCGCTCTGTGATGCTGACGGTGTTGAGGTTTACATTGACGACCTTCCGGCCAATGAGCGTTTGAACTCCCTGTTCACCGTTCTTACGGCATCGGTGCGCGCTCGAAAGTAGGGGACTGGTTGGGTTTTCGCTGGCTGGTTTTGAGAGAGTGACCGGTTTGCGTGCACGGGCTACACCTGATGCGACGGTTTAGTGTCTGAGGGCGTGGTTGTGTCGCGTGAGGTGTAGGTGGTGCCACCGGAAAAGTGCTAGAGCTCCCAGCAGTCGGCGATTGCAACCCCGGCTCGAACGAAAGTCCCCGGCTTGACCAGCAATTTCATGGACACATCGGGGCGCAGAGCGATGACGGGAACAATCACGGCAAGGCCAGCACGGCGCGCAATGCTACGGTCCCACGTGATTAAAGGTGAGCCGGCTTTCACCGCATCGCCCTTAGAAGCGTGGACGGTGAACCCTTCACCCTTCAAGTTCACTGTATCGATACCAAGGTGAACCAAGATTCCTGTGCCCGACCGATGCTTGATCGCAAAAGCGTGCGGGTGAAGCGAATGAACTGTCCCCGAAATTGGAGCGTTCGCGATAGAGAGCGAGTCAGCACTCGCGCCAGCATCGCTCGTGCTCGCACCCACGTCAGCAACATCAATGGTTGCACCCGCGCCTTCGCTCTCGGGCACAATAGCGAAACCAGGCCCAATAATCTCTTGAGAAAACACAGGATCCGGCACGGCGGAAAGAGCTTCGACCGTGCCGGAAAGTGGTGCGTAGATCGTGAACGTCATGGAAGTAGATGCGTGATCTTCAACGAATGAGGTGCGCGGTCACCGCGTGGTGCGGGTTCGCGCCAAAGAAGGAACGAACTGTGCGCAGTGAACCGCAATCATTGTTGCGATGATGCCAGCTTCGATAATCGCGTGGGTCACTTGAGCTTTTCGATTTCCTCGACGATGGTTTCGGTTTCGGGGCCCATGACGACCTGCACCGAGTTTGCGACGGTGACAACACCGAATGCGCCCGCGTCAGAGAGGGCTTTTTCGTCGATCTTGTCTTCATCCGTGACCTCTGCGCGGATACGAGTGATGCACGCTTCGATCGTCTTAATGTTGTCCCAGCCACCGAGGGCTGAAAGGATGTCTGCTGCCTGACTCATGTGGGCCTCCTCAAAACACCGCAAATAGGGCATATGTCACATTTAGTTTAGTTTAGCGTGCTTTGGATGAATGTGCCCTGTTCATCGCGCATTAAGTGGGGAAAATGCTCACGTGGTGAGCGCGGCTTCGTCCCTTGGGTGAGATGCAGAAAGGACGAGGTCGCGACCACTAGATCAGCGCCAACTTTTCGAAGGCGCGGGCCAAACCGTCTTCTTCCAAGGTGGCGGTTTCGAACGTTGCGGCTGCGACGATTACGGGGTCGGCTCCGCCCATTGCGACTGACCTTCCAGCCACCTGCAGTGCTTCAAGGTCATTCATGGAATCGCCGATGGCGATGGTGTGAGCGATGTCGAAACCAAGATGGCGAGCAGCCAGCTGAATGCCAGTGCCCTTCGAGATTCCCTTTGGAGTCACCTCAAAAACCAGAGTGTTACCTGCGGGAATAGAGCCGGGGATGACGTCCATCGAGTCGGGGATAAGGGAGCGAACCTGCTGGTAGGTCGTGTTACCTGCTGGGATGTACGCCGTGCACTTCGCTGATGACTTCGGAAGACCCTCGCCAAGATAGGGGGCGATGGACTCGGCGTAGGGAGCCCAATCCTGGGGCTTCATTCCGGCGGTTTCAAGGAACATCTCCATGAATCCCTCGGAGGGGTGCATGGCGTCCGACCCCTGCCAGATCCACATTCCGTCAAGCTGACGCCACACATCGGTGATCGGTTCGATCAGCGCGGGGTCAACGCGTTCGTCCAGCAGGACTTCCTGGCCGACGCGCACGTAGCTTCCCGCTCCCGCAACGCACCCTGAAAAACCGAAATCCCACAGGTAGGGGTAGATTTCCGGGATCGAACGACCCGTGCACATGAACAGGGTGTGGCCGCCTTCGACGGCTTGCTCGCACGCTTGACGGGCGGATTCGGGGACCGTTTGGTCTTTGCCGATCAGGGTTCCGTCAAGGTCAAGGAAGATTAACTGGGCTGAAGAGGAAGCAGACGTCATGGTCCTTAGGATATCCGGTCGCTCAGACGCGATGCTCGAACGACCGTGTGAAGTAAGAGTGCAGGAGGGCTAGGAAGCTAGACCAACGCGACCACGCTTGGCATGCAAGCGCGCGATGGTCACAATCAGGCGCTGTAACGGAACATCAATTCCGGCAGCGTCAGCTTTCGCCACAAGAGCTCCGTTCAGGTACTCCAGTTCTGACAGTTTTCCTGCAATCAGGTCGCGTTGCATCGACGAGGTCGAGGCTTCCGGGTAGCTATCCAGCTCGCCGACGATCTTTTCGCAGTCCTCGTTGGTCAAATCAACGCCGCTGGCGCGCGCGACCGACTGGACCTCTTTCACGGACTTTGTCCAGAGAGCGTGGGTTTCGTCGAAGGAGCGTATTTCGCCGACGGTCGCGTTTGCCAGAACGTTCACGCCACCCATGGTGCAGATGACCGCGTACTTGTACCAGAGGTCGTGTGCGATCGTGGGGGACATGTGCGCATCAACGTCGTTGGCAAGCAGTGCGTCCTTGAATTCTTCGAGGATCGGGTACGTTCCGTCCAAGCCAATCGGTGCACTGCCGATGAGCATCTTTGGTCGGGCACCGATCTGACGGACCTCGCCCGGGCCGTCGATGAAGGCAACGATGAAGGTGACGCACGGTAGTGCGTGCTCCGCTCCGAAGCGTTTTGCCACCATGTCGGGCGCAACGACACCGTTCTGGAAGGTCAGGACCAGCGTGTCCGGGCCGATCATCTGCTGGCAGTTTTCCAGCGATTCTTCGAAGTGAGTGAGCTTGACGGTGATCATCACCAGGTCGCAGACGCCTACGCCCGTGCCGTCGGTGGTCACCGATGCGGGGTGGTAGGTGCGCGAACTGGATTCGGTGTGAACGATCAAGCCCCTGTCGCTGATTGCTGCGACGTGACGGGGAGTGGTGACGATATGAACCTCGGCGCCCGCATCCATGAGAGCACCTGCGTGGTAGCCGCCCACGCCGCCGGAACCAATAATTGCGATCTTCATGCTTCGATAGTGGCACGTTTGCGGGTGCGCGTCACCGGTTTGCGAAAAATTCTCAACTGTTAACACTCGGCAATGGTGATTTATGCACGAGGCCACGCATCTCTTCCCAGGCGCCTGCGTCTGATAGGGGGCGCGATATGCGTAACGCTTCAACGACTATGCTTAATGCATACCCGCCTGACATCGATCAAGGAAAGCTCATGTCCGCCCAGCCGTTGCTGTCTGTCATCGTTCCCTCGTACAACTCGCAGGACTATCTGGATCGGGCGCTTGCGACCCTCGTTGACTACAACGATGAAGTGGAAGTATTGATCGTCAACGACGGCTCAAAAGACAACACCGGTGCGCTTGCTGATCAGTGGGCTTCAAAGTATCCGACCTGCGTGCGGGCTATCCACCAGGAAAATAAAGGCCATGGTGGCGCAGTCAATGCCGGTTTGAAAGCTGCCACGGGCACACACGTTCGCGTCGTCGATTCTGACGACTGGGTTGATCGCGCGGCAATGAACAAGGTGCTTGACGTTCTTCGTGAAGAACGTGCGAACGGGCGTGAACTGGATCTTCTGGTCACTAACTACGTCTACGAAAAGCAGGGCAAAGCGCACAAGCTGATTGTCCGCTACCGCAACGTCCTGCCACAGGGACGCACAATTGGCTGGGAAGACGTTCGTAAGTGCCGTTACACGCAGTACCTGATGATGCACTCGCTGACCATGCGCACCGAACTTGTCCGTCAGTCCGGTCTGGTCATGCCCGAGCACACGTTTTACGTTGACTTCATTTACTCCCACACGCCGTTCCCGCTGATTCGCACGATCCGCTACCTTGACGTCGACCTGTACCGCTACTTCATTGGTCGCGACGACCAGTCGGTCAACGAGCCCGTGATGATTTCGCGCTTGGATCAACTGATGCGCGTCAATCGTGAGATGGTGAAGGCTATTCCGGACCCGGACACGGTTCCGGCCAACCTCTATAACTACATGATCCACTACCTGCGCATTAACTGCGTGGTCTGCACAATCATGGCTGTTCTGTCGGGAACTGACGAGCACCTGGCGATGAAAGACCAGCTGTGGAAGGACCTTGAAGACGTAAATCCCGTCGCGGCCAAACGTGTTGAGTCCGATCTTCTGGGGCGAGTGATTCGCATGAAGAATGAATGGGTTCTGCGAAAAGGCTATGGGATTGTCCGAGCGCTCATTGGCTTTAACTGACCGGGCTTGCCCGTTCTGGTCGTTCTTTGTGCTCTGACAACGTGCTGTTGGCCGGAAGACTGCGTTCTTGCCACTAAACTGGGGGGAATCTGCATTGTGGGCGTGCGCGGTTGACACACGTGCTCTTGCCTGTGTGAAAGGACCGGTTGTATGGATCTTGTCGTTGTTGGCTCCGGATTCTTCGGACTCACGCTTGCGCGTCAGGCAGCCGAACTTCGCGGTATGAACGTGACTGTCGTCGAACGCCGTGAGCACATCGGTGGCAACGCATGGTCATCAGTTGATCCTGAAACTGGTGTTGAAGTGCACCGATACGGGACGCACCTGTTTCACACGTCAAATGAACGCGTCTGGGATTACGTCAATCGCTTTACGGCGTTCAACGATTACCAGCATCGCGTCTACACAAACCATCAGGGCGTTGTTTACCCGATGCCGATCAACCTAGGGACGATCAATCAGTTCTTCAATGCGGCCTACGGGCCAGACGCTGCTCGAGCGCTTGTGGAAGAGCAGGCGTCAGAGCTCGGTGGTAAAACTCCTGAGAATCTGGAAGAAAAGGCGATCAGCCTGATCGGTCGCCCGCTCTATGAGGCGTTTATTAGGGGATACACCGCGAAGCAGTGGCAGATGGATCCGAAGGATCTGGATCCTGCAATCATTTCGCGTCTTCCCGTTCGTTTTACCTACGACAACCACTATTTCCGCGACACCTACGAGGGGCTTCCCGTCGACGGCTACGGAGCATGGCTGACCCGGCTGGCTGATCATCCACGCATCACAGTGAAGACAAACACCGATTTCTTCGATGATTCACACGAATTCTCCAAAGAGCGCACGGTTGGTCAAACCGGTGTTGTGTACACGGGTGCAATTGATCGCTACTTCAATTACCAGGCAGGCGAGCTGAAGTGGCGAACCCTTGATTTTGAGACCGAAGTCGTCAATACCGCTGACTACCAGGGGTGTTCGGTGATGAATTACGCCGATGAAACCGTTGCCTACACGCGCATCCACGAGTTTGCTCACCTGCATCCTGAACGTGACCGGACGGGTGCGACGAACACAGTGATTATGCGCGAGTTCTCGCGCTTCGCCACTATTGATGACGAGCCGTACTACCCGGTTTCAGCGCCGACCGACAGGCAGACTCTGGCTACCTACCGCGAGCTTGCGACGCAGGAGGACAAGGTTCTGTTTGGCGGGCGACTTGGCTCGTATCAGTACCTCGATATGCATATGGCGATTGCGTCGGCTTTGACCCGTTTTGATGAGGTTGTTTCGCGCTGGTAAGGCGTGTACGCCAAGTCCGACTTCAGCCCTGAGGCGAAGGCGACGAAGATCCTGTCAAACGTTTAAGCGACCAATGTGCGCCTAGGTGTCTATCTGGTGGACATTTTGCCGGCACTTTATGCGTGGCCGTTACATTGAATGGAAATCCTGTCTATAGGGAGTACCCATGTCAACTCAAACACCTACGGCCGAGCAGCCGGAACGCAAGGATACCTGGACCGGTCAGACCGGCTTCCTCCTTGCCGCGATCGGCTCCGCAATCGGTCTGGGAAATATCTGGCGTTTCCCCGGTGTCGCCTACGCAAATGGCGGTGGCGCCTTCCTTGTTCCTTACCTTGTCGCGCTGATCGCAGTCGGTATTCCGATGCTGTGGCTCGACTACTCGCTTGGCCACAAGTTCCGTGGTTCACCGCCGTGGGCGCTGCGTCGCTTGAAAGCCGGTGGCGAGTTTATCGGCTGGTTCCAGGTTCTGGTTTGCTTCGTGATTATGGTGTACTACGGTGCCGTGATCGCATGGGGCGTTCAGTACATGATCTACTCGGTGAACCAATCGTGGGGCGATGATCCTCAGGGGTTCTTCCTGAATGACTTCCTGCAGACCGTTGATGGTGAAACCTTCTCATGGAGCCCCGTTGCAGCCATCATGATCCCGCTGGCACTCGTGTGGATGTTCGTCCTTCTGATCATCGGCCGTGGCCTGTCCAAGGGCGTTGAAGCAGCAAACAAGGTCTTCCTTCCGTTGCTGGTTGTCCTGTTCCTGGTCATGGTTTTTCGCGCAATCTTCCTCAATGGCGCGATCGATGGTCTGAACGCATTCTTCACTCCGCAGTGGGGACAGTTGTCCGACCCGCACGTGTGGCTCGCAGCCTTCTCACAGGTCTTCTACTCGCTGTCCGTGGGCTTCGGCATCATGTTGACGTATGCGTCCTACCTGAAGCCGAAGACGAACCTGACCGGCACCGCTCTGGTCGCAGGTTTCGCGAACTCCTCGTTCGAAATCCTCGCCGGTATCGGCGTCTTCTCTGCTCTTGGTTTCATGGCAGCATCGCAGGGTGTGGGCGTGAATGAACTGGAAGGCCTGACTGGCCCGATCTTGTCCTTCGTGACCTTCCCGCAGATCGTTTCGATGATGCCCGGTGGTTCGTTGTTCGGCGTCTTGTTCTTCGCTTCCTTGGTGCTTGCCGGTATTACCTCGCTACTGTCGCTCCTTCAGGTTGTATCCGGCGGTCTGCAGGATAAGTTCGGTTTCTCGCCGGTTAAGGCCTCCATGGTCCTCGGCGTTCCCGCAATGATTATCTCCCTGTCTCTGTTCGGTACCCGCTCGGGTCTGAACAACCTGGATATCGTCGATACCTTCATCAACAACATCGGCGTCGTGTCGACCGCTGTTTCGATGGCAATCTTGGTAGCGCTCTTCGCTCCGCGTTTGAAGGGCCTGCGCACACATCTGAACTCAGTGTCCAGCGTCAAGGTGCCGAAGGCTTGGGAAGCGCTGGTCGGCGTCATTATCCCCGCAGTGCTGATCTTCATGCTCTTCTCTGCGATCGTCGGCTACATCCAGGAAGGCTACGGTGGCTACAAGACCAGCTTCGTCCTGATCTTTGGTTGGGGCTCGGTTGCGTTCGCGATCATCGTGTCTGTAATCCTGACGCTTTTGCCCTGGAGTCATCACAGCGTCGATGCAGCTACGGTTGCTCACCTTGTTGAAGAAGACGAAGACGCTTTGGTTAATGCGACCGTTTCCGGCGCCGAAACCGCTGAGGTAACCCGTGAAGGAGGTGCATCGTGAGCGCAGCTGCAACCGTCATGTTCCTTGTGACGATCCTTCTTGTGTGGGGTGGCCTTGTTGCCTCCGTCGTGCTTCTCCGCACCCTTTCAGTTCCCGGGGACGAGGCCGAGGCTCCAGCTCAGTCGCTAGACCCGAAGGGCTCGACAACAAGCGAATGATGAAGCCGTGGAAGTGCCTTGCGTGGCGTTTGGCTTGATCGACGGCGGTGGCCGGTGATGACTGTTCATCACCGGCCACCGCCTTTATTGCATTCCACCCGAGTTTTGGATTAATACCCAAGGGGGGCTAATGCCCGAATTGTGTGTCTTTTTCCGGGCGTGTCGGGGTGCTTGAGCGGCCTGCCCAGCCTGTGCGGATATCTAGGGATCCGTCTTGGTATGTGGGGGTGTAGTCGATGGCGTTGTCGTATTGGCCAGTCCTGGGGAGTTATCCACAAAAGTGATGAAGGGGCACTTATCCACAGAAGCGAGGGAATGAAGATGCGCCCTCAGCCGGTTCGGCGTTCAGTAAAAGCAGTCGTTTTCAACGAAGAAAGGATTGCATGATGACGCTGAATACTCTTCAACCAATGTCGGGCTATGAGGGACTGTACGGTCCACGCCATTGGGTTCACGAAACGGGGCTCTATGAACTGTTATCGCCCTATATGTGTCTTCCCGCTTTGAGCGATGATTTTGCACGTTTTGACATGATCGGATCCCACGTTGCTGGTGAGCTTCTGTCCCTGCTTCCCAAAGCAAACCTGGAAGAATCACAAAACTCCGGACCACAGGTGTGTGACCTATTGAAAGCGTGCGCGAACAATCGGGGAGTCTATTTGAGCGGATACGTTGTGTGTGCACCTCGTTTTGACGAACGGATCAGCATTGATGGAATCTATCTTCCTTCCACACCCGACTGCTCTGCGCAGGCTCCATATGCGCGTTCGTTGGCGTTATGTTGGCCGATTCTTCGTGAAAAATACGGGCTGACCAGCGCTCAAGGGGATCCTGATGAATTCCTCTTAGTCCCCACCGATTTTCAATCACGAAATGGGTGGTGGATATGGTGGGACTGAAACACATAGGCTTAAGGCATGATCCGTCAGACGTACTCGTGGTTGTTTAAAACGTTCATTTATCGCATCGATCCTGAGATGGCTCATCATTTGGGTATCACTGCCATTGAATATGCAGGAAAGTGTGCACTTACTCGCGGTTTAATGCGAGCGACGATCGGTCACTTTGACGATATCGATGTTGATTCGCTTCCAGAGCGTCGCAAGGTTTACATTGGCAGGCGTCTTGTACGTCACCGCCTGGGTCTTGCAGCAGGAATGGACAAAGATGCGTGTGCGGTTCTTGGACTGACTGCTTTGGGCTTCGGATTCGTCGAGGTCGGTACGATCACCCCGAAGGGCCAACCTGGCAATGAGGGACCTCGCTTGTGGCGTCTGATGGAATCTCAGGGTCTTCGTAATCGCATGGGATTCAACAACGAAGGTGCCGATGCTGCGGGTGAGCGCTTGAAGAAACTGCGTTCAACAAAAGCGGGTCGCAACGCGATTGTTGGTGCCAATATTGGGAAAAACAAGGTGACTCCCGCCGAAGAGGCCCCGGCAGATTACGAATACTGCGCTCGCAAGCTTTCACCGTGGGTTGATTTTGTGATCGTCAATGTGTCTTCTCCGAACACTCCGGGGCTTCGCGATCTTCAATCCGTTGATTCGCTTCGTCTGATCCTGCAGGCAGCCCGAAAAGGTTGCGAGGAAGCCACGGACCGTCCGATTCCTCTGTTCGTCAAGATTGCTCCCGATCTGGCTGATGAAGATATCGTCGACATCTGTGCGCTCACGCGCGAACTGGGTGTGGCTGGTGTAGTCGCCACGAACACGACCATCAACCACGATCTGGGTGATGGTGGTGTATCCGGAGCTCCATTGCGTGAGCGTGCCCTGGACGTTGTACGCCTTGTTGCCTCGAACCTCGATGATGAGCAGATCCTGATCGGAGCCGGCGGAATCTTCACTTCGAACGATGCGCGCGCCATGCTGAGTGCAGGTGCCGATCTTGTCGAAGCCTTCACCGCGTTCATCTACGAGGGGCCATCATGGCCGGGTGAAGTGAACAGGGAATTGGCGAAGGTGCGTCCGTGATTATTCCTCTTCAATCGGCTGATCTTGACCAAGATCCTCGTCTGGCCGATTACACGAAGCTGAAAGACGTCAAGCTTCGTGCCGCTCTTGAACCCGAACGCGGACTCTACATGGCAGAGTCAACGAACGTGATTATGCGTGCCCTAGAAATCGGTCATCATCCGCGGTCATTCCTTATGGCTGAAAAATGGATGAGTGATCTTGCTCCGCTGATCGAGAAGGCAACGGGGTCGCCCGACGGGGCAGACATCCCGATTTTCATGGCGGACGAGGCTCTTTTAGAAACCATCACCGGTTTCCATCTGCATCGGGGCGCATTGGCAGCGATGCAACGCCCGGTGTTGGAGTCAGTCAGTGATCTTTTGAAAACTGCCCGTAACGGTGAGTCAGCACGTCGCATCGTCATTCTTGAAGACCTCGTTGATCACACGAATGTCGGTGCAGCTTTCCGATCCGCGGCCGCTCTTGGCGTCGATGCTGTTCTGGTGACGCCCAGTTGCGCTGACCCGCTCTATCGGCGATCGGTCCGAGTCTCAATGGGCACGGTCTTTCAAGTGCCGTGGACTCGCATGGAAAAGTGGCCCGCAATGGATGAACTACACGATGCTGGCTTCCACGTTGCAGCACTCGCACTGTCTGACGACTCAGTCAGCTTGGACGAGTTTGTTGAATCCGACGCTTGCACCGTGCCAGACGCCAAGATCGCGATGGTCATGGGAACAGAAGGCGACGGATTGAAATCGCGCACTATCGCGAACGCTGACACCGTTGTGCGTATTCCAATGGCTGGGGGAGTCGACTCGCTGAACGTCGCAGCAGCTTCCGCAGTCGTATTCTGGGCAACTCGCCATGTCGGCCAGGCGGCCTCGTAAAACACAAACGAGGAACCACCATACGCAATCGGCGAAGTGGCAGAAGCGATACTAAAAAGTCGAGGCCAGCGGGCGTGACCTCGACTTTTAAACGGAAGTAACCGGGTTACTTGATCTTCTTTTTACCCGGGAATTCACCACGCGCAACCTGCGGACGAGGGCTACGCCAACGGCGAGCCATGATCATGCGCGAGAAGCAGTAGTACCACGAACGCGCTGCAATCTGATCGTTCGGGTAGCGCTCGCCGATGCGACGCTTCAGCGTGCGCCACACAACAACGCCTTCGATGATTGAGATCAGGAACAGGCCGTAGAGCGCGACAGTCACCGAGATCATCATGATGCTTGTGACGTTAGCTGGAAGCGAACGGATCAGGGAAACCCCCATCATCGCGATCAGGAAGATCACCATCACGGGAAGAAGGAACTCAGAGAACGACCAGCGTGCATCGACGTAATCGCGGATGAAACGACGCACGCGACCCTTGTCTCGGACGGGCAGGTAGCGTTCGTCGCCGGTCTCCAATGCCATCTGCTCACGCTTGAACTGCGCATCGCGCTGGGCACGTGCCTGACGCTTTGCTTCCTTACGATCAGCGGGAACCAGCGGGTGAGAATTACGCGCCTGAGCGTCCTTCCTCTTCGGAGTGGGACGTCCCTTCTTGCCGGTCGTTTCGTTTTGCTTTTCGGCTTCGGACACCTGTAATCCCCTTTGAATGCCAGTGATGGGTGCATGAAATACGTACACAGGCTAACTGATGAAAGCGCCAAAGGCTCATTTCGTCCAGTAATGTAAGAGTCATGTCTGAAACATCTGCACTCGCGCCGTCGCGAGATGAACTCAATTCTTTGCTCGATTCCTCCTTCGATTCTTTCCTTGATGAATTGAAGACTTTGGTTGCAATTCCTTCGGTTTCTTCCGATCCTGCGCACCAGGAAGACCTGGCTCGTAGCGCCGCACACGTGTGTGAGCGCTTCGCATCGCTTGGTTTTGACGCTGAGGTTCTTCGCGTCACCACGCCCGAAGGCGTGGAAGGTAAGCCCGCCATCGTGGCGACCAGCCCGAAGGTTGAGGGCGCACCGACGGTTCTGCTTTACGCTCACCACGATGTTCAGCCGACCGGCGATGTGTCCCGCTGGGCATCTGACCCGTTTGTTGCCGAGGTTCGCGGGGATCGCATCTACGGTCGAGGCACCTCGGATGACGGTGCCGGCGTCATCGTTCACTTCGGTGCGATGTCGCTGTTGAAGGATCGCCTGCCGGTGAATGTTGTTGTCTTTATCGAAGGCGAAGAAGAAATCGGTTCCCCGTCGTTTACGACCTTCCTTGAAACCCACAAGGACAAGCTGAAGGCTGACGTCATCGTCGTCGCCGACTCCGATAACTGGAAGGTCGGCGAGCCCGCCGTCACCTCGACCCTGCGTGGCAACTCCGTGTGCACCGTCGACCTGACTGTCGCTGACCACGCGGTTCACTCCGGTATGTTCGGTGGCCCGATGCTGGACTCGGTGACCTGCGCTGCCATGCTTATCTCGTCCCTGTACGACGAGAAGGGCGATCTGGTTGTCGAGGGTCTTGGTGGCTCCGATAAGGCTGACGTGGATTGGCCAGAAGATGAGTTCCGCGCAGCGGCTGGCCTGCTTGACGGCGTTCAGCTTGCCGGTAGTGGCGATCTGGCCGCCCGCGTGTGGACCAAGCCCAGCGTTTCCGTCATCGGTTTTGACGCGTGCCCCGTGTCGAACTCGTCGAATACGATAGCTCCGCACACTCGCTTCCGCCTGTCGATGCGCGTCGTCCCGGGCAAGGATCCGGTTGAGGCCATGGATCGTCTTATCGAGCACCTCGAGTCGCACGCACCGTTCGGCGCCCACCTTGAGATCACCCGCAACGAAGCCGGAAACGGCTACCAGGCGGATATGGATTCACCCGTCACGAAGCTTCTGCACGAGGCCCTGTCGGATGCGTGGGGCGTGAAGTCTGTAAACATTGGTGTGGGTGGCTCGATCCCGTTCATCACCGACTTCCAGCGCCTGTTCCCTCACGCTCAGGTGGTCGTGACCGGCGTTGAGGATCCGCTCACGAACGCGCACTCCGAAGACGAGTCGCAGTCGATCCCGGACCTGCGTGCAGCGATTCTTGCTGAAGCACTGCTCCTGACGCGTCTGCCCCAACTGTGAGTTCAACACTGGTCATCGCCGGGCACTGGACCGGCGGTGACCCCGCATACCCGTCAACGCTGGCTGCTTTACATGCCTGCGCTGACGGGTTTAGCGCGCGCAAACCCGACTGGAATATTCGCCTTGTTCCTTTTGGAGCTGGCGTTGCCTTCACCGAAGCACTCGCGCAAGCGCAGGCCACCGGCTGGGCACCGATCGTCGTTCCCATCCACGAAGAATCCACGTTCGACGCGGGCCAGCGCACGCTCGATGCCCTTGACGGCGGGCTCACCCCGCTTATTGAAGGCGCCCATTCGATTGACGTTGACTGCGGATTCGGGTTTTTGAGCGCCCTATCCAACGTCGATTTGAGCGATGGTCCGGATCTTGAAGACCGGCTGCGACGTGCGCTCGATACTGCCCGCGCCACAATCGCCGGTCGTGATGTGGTGGTCGCGGCCTCGTCGATGAGGCCACTGCTGGGACTGTCATCCGTGCTGGCGCTCGGCGTCGACCTTGAGGCGCGCACATCGCAAAACCTTCAGCTCACTTCGATGCTGACCCGTGTTCTTTCAACGAAAGCGAAGCGTAACCTTTTGGCGTCCCCCACGGGGGACGAGGCCGCTCCCACCAACTGGGGCACGGCTCCCGGATCCGGTGCAGCCGGTGGAATCGGCGCGATTGTCGGTGCACTGGGGGGACGAATTGTTCCCACCGGCCAATTCTTGCGTGCCATTTGCGACCTTGATTCTGCGCTCGCAGATGCGAACCTCGTCATCGTCGCCGAACCGCGCTTACATTCACCGTCGCTCGCTGACGCATCACTGGATGTGATCACGGACGTGGCGGGGCTTTACGCTTTACCGGTCGTGGCACTCGCAGCCGAATCATCACTTGCCGCGCACGAACGTGCCCAGTGGGGTCTGCATGGGCAATTCCTTACCGATGGGGCGCTCACCCTGGGTGAAGCTGGAGAACGAATCGCGCGCACGTGGGCGCGATAGACGGTTAGTTTTCTCACCCGTAGCGTCCACGCGCGCCCCTGCCGTGGCACAACGCGACGAACGCACGTACTCTAAACAATTGTTAATGACTTTTTTCAAACGAATGGAGCATCATGTCTGACACCGGCATCGAAGCACCCGCACACGAAGTGACGTTGACGGACGTTGCAGTAGCCAAGGTGAAGAGCCTGCTCGAACAGGAAGGTCGCGACGACCTTCGCCTGCGCATCGCCGTTCAGCCCGGTGGTTGCTCCGGCCTGATCTACCAGCTCTACTTCGATGACCGTTTGCTCGACGGCGACGCCGTGCGCGACTTCGACGGTGTTGAGGTTGTCGTCGACCGCATGTCGGTTCCGTACCTCACCGGTGCAACGATCGACTTCGCAGACTCGATCGAACGTCAGGGCTTCACCATCGACAACCCGAACGCGCAGAACACCTGCGCATGTGGTGAATCCTTCCACTGAGCCGAAAGCAAACATGAAGATTATGCATAAGGCGGCCACAGCCGTCCTCACCATCACCGTTTCCCTTGGTCTAGTAGCGTGTGGTTCTACTGACGCCCCGCAGTCTGCCTCACCCCAATCGGGTACATCAATCCCCGAGGTTGAACGTGACGGCGACTTCAACTTCCCGGCAACAACGGGCGGATACGGTGAAGACACTGAAATCTCCGCCGGCGAAGGCGACGCTCCGACCGACAAGGTCTACGTCAAGACCCTCGTTCAAGGTGACGGCGCTGAAGTTCAGCTCACCGACACCGTCTACGTCAACTACGAGCTCGCTCTCTGGGACGGCACCAAGGTTGAGTCCTCCTTCGAAACCGGTAAGCCGATCGCTTTCGCTCTGAACCGGGTGATCCCCGGATGGACCTACGGCCTGGCGACCCAGCACGTTGGCGACCGCGTTGAGCTGGTTGTTCCCGCAAACTGGGCGTACGGAGACAAAGATTCCGCATCGATTCCCGCCAACTCCACGCTGATTTTCGTTGTCGACCTGCTTGATTCCACATCGAACGTTTCTATTGATGAGGAAAGCCTGAAGAACGCTACCGCTACCGGTAACGAACTGCCCGCCGGCATCAGCGTTGAAGGTGCCCCAGCGGTCGAACCTACTCTGTCCTTCACCGAAGGAAGCGCTGCCCCCACCGAAGACGCATCGATTGATATCTACACCGGTATCGGTGAGACCATCGAAGACGGCGACATTGTTCTCTATCGCGGTTTGGGTGCCCCGTTCGGTGATGCCTCTCAGATCCAGTCGACGTGGTCTGACACCACAAACAAGTACACCGCAGATGCTGCCGACCTGAAGGTGGTAGGGAAGACTGTTGGTACTCGTTTCCTGTACATCGCCGGTGCAAGCGCAGCTGCTCAGCAGTCTGCCCAGTCCGGTGCTCAGTCGGACTCAACGCAGACGACCACCCCGAAGGTTTTCGTTCTGGACGTTATCGGAGTGATGAAGGCACACCGATAGTCTGACGCAACTCGTTTGAGTGGGCGGTTCACCAAGCGGTGGATCGCCCACTAGCGCATACAATAGACCCGGTTAAAAATTTCGAGGCCGTACAGGCATCCAACCATTGGGAGAAGATCGTGAGCGAAATGACCGCACGCATCCTGGTTTTTAGCGCCGACATTGATAAGCGCCATGCTGTTGTCAACGGTGTTGGTATCCGTGCTGCGAAGGATCTGCCGACCATCGAATGGTCCGAAGCTGCAACCCCCTTCGGCACCAAGGAACTGGTGGAAAACAACGATTTCGATCTTCTGATCCTCGATGCTGAAACCACCAAGGAAGGTGGTATGTCCGTCGCTCAGGAACTGAAGAACACGGTAGAGAAAGTTCCGCCGATCATCTTCCTGACCGCACGCCAGCAGGATTCCTGGCTTGCTACCTGGGCGGGCGCTGCGGCAACTATTTCGGATCCCCTTGATCCGATCGAGTTGCAGGAAACCGTTGCAGACCTTCTGCGCAAAGCGCGCCAGTGAGTCAATCTTTCGAATGGGCTCGACTGATCGCCGACATCATCTCGGGTAAGGACCTGGATTACGACAGCTCCTACTGGATGATGGACCAGGTGATGAGTGGCGAGCTTGGCGAATCACGCCTGGCATCCTTCCTGACCGCTATGGTCATCAAAAAGCCAACGGTGTCCGAGATCCGTGGTCTTGCCGACGCTATGCAGGACCACGCGGTCAGCGTTGACCTGCCCACCGATGCTCTTGATATTGTCGGTACGGGTGGTGACGGCTACAAGACCGTCAACATTTCGACCATGTCAGCAATCGTTCTGGCATCCCTTGGTACTCCGCTGATCAAGCACGGTAACCGCGCCTCGACCTCCCAGTCGGGGAGTGCCGACGTGATGGAAGCCTTGGGTGTGAACCTGAACCACGAGACCGAGCACATGCGCGAGATCTTCGATGAACTGAACATCGCGTTCCTATTCGCGAACAAGGTTCACCCGTCGATGCGTTTTGCCGCTCCTGTTCGTCGTTCCTTGGCGTTCCCGACAGCATTCAATATTCTTGGCCCGCTGACGAACCCCGCGAAGGTGACCTCGAACGCGATCGGCTCGTCGAATCCGACGAATGCTCGCCTGATGGCCGGCGTTCTTGCTGATCGTGGCGCGTCTGCTCTGGTGTTCCGAGGCAAGGAAACCGGCTTGGATGAACTCTCTACGGTTGACGTGAATGAGATCTGGGAGATCCGCGACGGCGAAGTCACTCATAGCGAGTTCGACCCGACCGAACACTTCGACATGGATCCTGCAGCAATCGGAGACCTTCGCGGTGGCGACCCAGACGATAACGCTGTTGTCGTCCGAGAAATCCTGCTCGGCGGTGGCCGAAAGGCTGTTCGTGACGCGGTTGCGCTGAACACCGCGGGTGGTTTGATCGCATACGGCAAGGCTCAGGGAGTGCGTCCTGGCGATGGCTCGCTGGTCGAGCGTTTCGGCGTTGGTATCCAGATGGCACGCGATGCCATGAATGATGGTCGTGCCATGAATCTGCTGAACCGCTGGATCGAACTCGCGTCAGCCTGAGTTGTGCTCATCGTGCACCTTGGTGCGATGAAGAATGTACGAGGCCGGGCGGACAATATCAGGTGTCCGCCCGGTTTTTCGGTTCTGTCGCCTTACCTTGTGCTTTGTTAAAGGGAAAGCTCAATGATGTGCCTCGTACCCCGACGTGCTAGTAGGCACTCAACTCTTCGCCTGGCGTCGACAAGAGAGCAATATCGTCGCTGCTGGTCACTCCCATGTCTTCGAGTATGCGCGTAAGCCCGTCCAGTACATGCAACGTCATGTAGGAATCAGCCAAAGCACGGTGTGCTTCCACTACGGGAGCATCGAAATAATCGGCTAGAGCACCCAGGCGAT
This sequence comes from Pauljensenia sp. UMB1177, assembly GCF_030217965.1. Lineage (NCBI taxonomy): Bacteria > Bacillati > Actinomycetota > Actinomycetes > Actinomycetales > Actinomycetaceae > Pauljensenia > Pauljensenia sp. UMB1177. The sequence goes on from NZ_JASOOV010000004.1 coordinate 41,992, forward strand.
GACTGGGAACCTCAGGCTTTGGAAGCAGAATCCTGGCAAGAGTCAACGTGTCGAAATAGGGCAAAGGTCGCCATTTAAGACCTGTCTGCTGGCATGCTCTCAGCAGGAAACCGCGATCGAAAGGAACGTGCTGAGCAACGAAAACCTGCGCGGGATCACCGTCGTCGATCCACGTCAAGAACTGGGGGAGGACCTGGTCAACAGTCGGAGCGCCCTCCACGTCTTCATCGGTAATACCTGTCAAAGTCGTGACGATTTTAGGGATAGGACGCAGTGGGTTCACCATCGACTGGAAAGTAGAAAGTACCTGGCCGCCGCGGACTTTAAGCGCACCAATTTCGGTGATCTGGTCATCGTTGCCAAGCCCCGTCGTCTCAAGATCAACGACAACGTACGTCGTATCAGCAAAAGACAGCCCACTGATTATGGGTGATGCGCCGTCGCGTATCTGACGTACTTGGCTCAGACACGTGCGCACCTGTGCAACGATATTCGCACGCCTGTCCGTTGAATCTGAGATAGCGTCGTTGCCTGCCAACATATCGCGTGAAGTGGGCATAGAGTTAAGCATAGTTCGTGTTTTCACCTTCGAACCTCGTGGAGGGGCCGTGGCGTTCTACCAAGCATTGAAGGCAACCGGAAGTCCGATCCTGAAGGCGGCATACAAGCCGTGGATTCGTGGCAAAGAGAATATCCCGACCTCCGGGCCGGCAATTCTTGCCTCAAACCACAACGCGGTGTGGGATTCTGTCTTCCTGCCAATGATGCTCGACCGTGAGGTCGTCTTCATGGGTAAGGCCGACTACTTTACGGGTACCGGTGCAAAAGGCTGGGTCACGAAGGAATTCATGCGCGCCGTTGGCACAATTCCCGTTGATCGTTCGGGCGGTCGCGCATCCGAAGGTGCTTTGAAGGCCGGTCTTGACCGCCTCGCCAGCGGTGAACTCTTCGGCATCTACCCCGAAGGAACCCGTTCGCCCGATGGACGTCTCTACCGCGGTAAAACGGGTGTTGCTCGACTTGCTCTGCTGTCCGGAGCCCCAGTTATTCCCGTCGCGATGATCGGCACGCACGCTGCTCAACCGATCGGCCAGAAAATCCCGTCGCGTACCAACATTGGCATGGTCATCGGCGAACCCCTGGATTTCTCCCGTTACAAGGGTCTCCACAAGGATCGCTTCGTCCTGCGCGCCATCACGGACGAAATCATGTACAACCTGATGCTGCTCTCGGGTCAGGAATACGTTGACCTTTATGCAGCAGACGTGAAGGCGAAGCTTGCCGCCGACGGAAAGTTCGACGGCCCGGTTCCCACGAATGGTCGACCCGGCCCCGGCGGGCGTACCGCTCCGATCGTCGAGGTACCTCATCGCCCCGAAGAAGAATCCAGAGAAACTGATCCTCACACGGGTGAAAACGCAGAATAAATGCGTGTGCACGCCCGTCCATGGGACGGGCGACCCCCATACCAACTCCACTGTGGCTTTAAACTAGTGGTGTTTGAGGTGCGTGTCGTCCGACCGCACTTGTTCCAACGCTGAAAGGTGTTTCCATGTCGGTTCGTCGCGTCGCTCTGCTCACCGCCGGTGGCTTCGCTCCGTGTCTTTCTTCCGCTGTTGGTGGCCTCATTGAGCGCTACAACGAAATCGATCCTTCGATCGAGATTATCGCGTACCAGAACGGCTACCACGGTCTGCTGACCGGCAACTTCGTCGTCGTTGACGAAGAAGCTCGTAAGCATGCTGGCGTCCTTCACCGCTTCGGTGGCTCCCCGATCGGTAACTCGCGCGTCAAGCTGACCAACGCGAAGAACCTCGTCGAGCGTGGCCTTGTCGCCGAAGGCGAAAACCCGCTTGAAAAGGCTGCTGAGCAGCTCCGTAAGGATGGCGTTGACGTCCTGCACACCATCGGTGGTGACGACACCAACACCACGGCTGCAGATCTTGCTGCCTATCTCGAAGAACATGACTACCACCTGACGGTCGTCGGCCTGCCCAAGACGATCGACAACGACGTTGTGCCGATCCGTCAGTCCCTGGGTGCATGGACCGCCGCTGAAGAAGTCTCCGAGTATGCACAGAACGTCATCGGCGAGCACCGCTCCAACCCCCGTATGCTGATCATCCATGAAATCATGGGTCGGCACTGCGGTTGGCTGACCGCTGCTGGTTCGCTTGAGTACCACAACTGGCTGAAGACCCAGGAATGGGTTCCCTCCATCGGCCTGTCGAAGGAGCGCTGGGACATCCACGCTGTCTTCCTACCCGAAATGGCACTCGACATCGACGCCGAGGCCGCCCGCCTGAAGAAGATCATGGACGAGCAGGGCAACGTCAACATCTTCCTCTCCGAGGGTGCCGGCGTTCCTGAGATCATCGCTGAAATGGAAGCAGCTGGCGTTGAGGTCCAACGCGACCCCTTCGGACACGTCAAGCTCGACACCATCAACCCCGGCCAGTGGTTCGCCAAGCAGTTCGCATCCAAGATTGACGCTGAGAAGGTCATGGTCCAGAAGTCGGGCTACTTCTCACGTTCTTCGCGTGCAAACGCTGAGGACCTGCGCCTGATCAAGTCCATGACTGATCTTGCTGTCGAATGCGCTCTCAAGGGCGAATCCGGCGTTATCGGCCACGATGAAGAAAACGGTGACCGTCTGACCGCAATCGCCTTCCCGCGTATTGCCGGTGGCAAACCCTTCGATATTTCTCAGAAGTGGTTCCTCGACATGATGGCCGAGATCGGCCAGGAAGTGAAGCCCGCTGCACAGTGAGTTTTCCTATGAATCCCGGTCGCGGCACGCCACGGTTCGCACAGTACCCGGCGTGCCGCGACCCGGAGAATCTCGTAGCTCCAGAAGCCGGTACGGACGCGCCGTGGGACTCATGGCGTAGCCGTGAAGCCCTGCAACAACCGACTTACCCGGATGCGCAGGCAGTCGAAGACGTAACAACAGCGTTGCGTCGCCAGCCACCGCTTGTGTTTGCTGGTGAAGTGGACGATCTGCGGACCTGGTTGGGAGTTGCGGGACGCGGTGAAGCCTTCGTCCTCACGGGTGGAGACTGCGCCGAAACCTTCGCAGAATCCACCGCTGATCACCTGCGTCTAAAGATTCAGGCGCTTCTTCAGATGGCGGTTGTCCTGACATACGGTGCTTCGCTTCCCGTTGTGAAGATTGGTCGTATCGCCGGACAATATGCGAAACCGCGTTCTTCCGACATGGAGACCCGCGACGGCGTGACTCTTCCGTCGTACCGAGGAGACGCGGTGAATTCCTACGAGTTCACGCCCGAAGCGCGTATCCCGGATCCGGATCGTCTTCTTCAGACGTACCACCATGCTGCGTCGACGCTGAATCTGATTCGCGCCTTCACGAAGGGTGGTTACGCTGACCTGCGCATGGTTCACCACTGGAACCGTGGTTTTACGCAGAACCCCGCATACGCACGCTACGAGTCGTTGGCTGAAGAGATCCACCGCGCCGTCCAATTCATGCAGGCTGCCGGTGTTGACTTTGATTCACTGCGTGACGTTGATCTGTATTCGTCGCACGAGGCACTTCTGCTTGAATATGAGTCAGCAATGACGCGTATCGACTCGCGTAACGGCTTGCCCTATGACACATCTGGTCACTTCTTGTGGGTAGGGGAACGCACACGTGATCTTGAAGGTGCTCATATTGAGCTTCTTGCACGTGTGCGTAACCCGATCGGCGTCAAGGTTGGTCCTACAACGACCCCCGACGATCTGCTTGGATTGATGGATCGATTGAATCCCGAAGGGGAAGAAGGACGTCTGACATTCATCACTCGCATGGGTGCAGGTACGATTCTTGAAAATCTTCCTCCGTTGCTGAGCGCTGCGAAGGCTGACGGTCGCCCCGTCACCTGGATTACCGATCCCATGCACGGCAATACGATCACCTCGTCGACCGGATATAAGACGCGTCGCTTTGAAACGATCATGGAGGAAGTGAAAGGCTTCTTCGATGCCCATGATGAAGCAGGAACCGTCCCGGGTGGCATCCATGTTGAACTGACCGGTGACGATGTCACCGAAGTTATTGGTGGTTCAGCAAAGCTTGACGATGAGTCGCTTCAGAAGCGCTACGAGACCCTGGTGGATCCACGTTTGAACCACCAGCAGTCGCTGGAAATGGCATTCCAAGTCGCAGAGTATTTGCGTCGCGATCTCTAAATCTTAGTCCCGATACAACAAGGCCGTGCCCGCACAAGCATCGTATTGCTTGGCGGGCGCGGCCTTGTTCTGGTGGCTTTGGTCGTCTGTGGCGATGGTGTGGGGGTTGCGTGGAGCGGACCCCGTTTTTGGGCGCTTTCCTGGTTGTGTTCGTGTTCTTGGACGGGGGCATGGTGTGACGTGGCGGAGTTTGTCGAAGTATGGGTGTCGGGCGTTGGAGTGACACCGTCAACGCTTCTGACAGCTGTAGTGAGAGCCACAGTGGAAGCTGTATCGGTAGAAGCTCTATGCAGAGCTATCGACTACACGATGAAGAGGGTGACCGTCGATCCCTTTTTCACAACCGTGCCAGCACCGGGATCTGTGTAACGCGCGGTCCCGAAGAAGCCACCGAGCACGCGTTGAACCGTGACATTCAGGCCGGCAGCTTCCAGGATTCGTTTCGCTTCAGCTTCCTGCTTACCCGTAATGGAGGGGACTTCAACTGTTTCTGGCCCCTTGGAAACGACATATTCGACCTTGTCGCCCTTATGGAGAGTCGTGCCAGCTGCTGTTGTCTGAGAAATCAAGGAGCCTTCGGCGACACTGTCCGAGTACTCTTCACTTGGCGACGCGACCAATCCCAGTGCCTCGATCGCAGCCTGAGCATCAGCGCTACTCATCGCCATGAGGTCCGGAACCGTCAGTGGTTCTCGACCCTTCGAGACAACAACATCGATTTTCGTATCGTGGGGGATCGACGTATCGGGATCCAAGGACTGAGAAATGACGATATCCTTGGCAACCTCTTCCGAATACTCTTCGTTGATTGTGCCCACGGCTAAACCAGCATCGGTGAGCACAGTCTCAATCTCAGACTTGTTCTTTCCAACAAGATCGGGCACAGGTCGCATATCGATGCCTTTGGAGGTTGTTACGCGAACCTCTGCGTTCTTGTGAACAGGCTGCCCGCCACCGGGATCAGAAGAAATGACGATACCGGATTGGACGGTGTCAGAGAACGCTTCCTCTTCAATCACTCCAAGCCCAAGAGCTGCAAGCTCTGACTTCACGGCCTGTGAGGAACGCCCAGCTGTTTGAGGCATGGTCAAGTACGAGCCGGGGCCATACTCGTTCCACCACCACCAGCCACCTACACCACCGATGATAGAGACGAAGGCAATGATGGCCAGGAACTTGCCGATGAACGAACGGCGATTCTTTTTTGGAGAATGCATCGCTCCTTGCACTCCAGCGGCCTGGACAACAGTGCGGGACGTGGAATGACCATTCGGGGGAAGTGAAGAGGTCACACCCAGATGCTCCCAAGTGGCAGTTTCTCCCGCAGAAGAGGCAACCTTTGGTGCAACGTCGGCTCGACGAGCAAGGATTTCTTCCGGCAGTCCACTTTCGACGCGAGCGAGGAGCTCAAGTGCTTCACCGGCGTCTGTTGGTCGCTCATCAGGATTCGTTGCAGCTAACGCTGAAATAAAGTCATCAATTTCGCGAGGCAACCAGCTGACCAGAGCCGACGGCATCGGAATGGGATCATTCACATGATGCGTAGCAATCTGGATAGCATTTTCGCCTTCCCACGGCACTGAACCCGTGAGCATTTCAAACGCCATGATGCCAACGGCGTAAAGGTCGGTGCGCTGATCAACGTCGTGTGACAGGGCAACTTCCGGAGCAATGTAGGCCACGGTTCCCAGCATTGAACCAGTGGTCGAAAGTGACACTTCAGAGGCCGCGCGTGCTAAACCAAAATCGGTCACGCGAGCAGGCGGATCTGCGGGAACAAGGACGTTTTCTGGCTTGATGTCGCGGTGGATCACACCAACACGATGAGCGGCTCGGAGTGCGTCAAGAACGTCGTGAACGTAGGACAGTGTTTGCCCAACGGTAAAAGAACCTTGCTCGTTTAAGACAGTGCGAAGGGTCGGTCCGTCGATGAGTTCCATGACCAAGAATCCCTGACCAGCAACAACACCCTGATCGAAAACCGAGACGACACCGGGGTGAATAATGCGGGCAGCGGATCGCGCTTCGCGACGGAAACGAGCAACGTAATCCTGTGACTGGGCAAGATGCGGATGCATGATCTTCAAAGCAACCGGGCGCTCCAAGCGTTCGTCTTGTGCCACGTACACGGTTGCCATTCCGCCACGAGCCAGCAGGCGGATTACGCGATAGCGCGAGTCAATAAGCATTCCTAGAAGCGGATCAATCTGGTCGCTCGTAGGGGATGAAAGATCGTTGGGCTCGGGTGATTCAGGTGCAACACGATGCCCTGGTAGGGTCTGCAGGCGTTCAGTCGGCTGCGAACCAGTGTCAGGGGTGCGTCGGTCTGAATCAAAATCGGTCACGTTCGGATTGTATTAGAGGGGCGCCGTAGTGGGCGTACGCAAGACGGCGCGCCATGTGAGTTCGTGCGCTCAGTGCCTCGAGACGAGGCCGGGGGAGCGTTTGACGGCTAGGCTGAGAACATGACCCAGAATGTGGAAACTATTTCGTTTGAAGAAGCCGGTCGTCTGTTGGGCGTCGAAGAACGCCGGATCAAGCAGTTTGTGCGTGATCATGTTTTGTTTGCCGTGAAGGGCGAGAGCGGAAAGCCTGCGATTCCTCGCGAAATCATTGTCTTAGGTGCAAACGGCTGGGAGCCACTGTTCAGCCTTCCTGGCACGCTGACGCTTCTGGAGGACGACGGTTTTACGCCCGAAGAAGCGGCTGCTTGGTTGTACACCGTTCAAGACGAACTCGGTGAAACGCCCATGGAAGCCCTGTTGAAGGGGCGCCACCACAAGGTCAATTCAATCGCCTCAACTCTGGCGTTCTGAGATTATTCCGACCCGCGCTTGAACAAAGAACGAGGCTCGCCATGTGCGTTGCCTCGTTCTTTTCATTATCACAGAAGGCAAATCTGAACGCGTAAGGTGACTGGTTACGCCGTACGGGCGGTGATGATCTCAGCCAACTCGGTCAGATCGCGACGCTGATCTTCAGTGAATGGATAGGCGTCAAAACCGCGATGGCCTTCCTTCACTAGAGAATCGATCAGCGACTCGTGGGCGCGTCGACCGCGTTCTTCAATAATCGTCGCGCACTGGGCAATCGCTTCATCCGAAGCATCCTCGTCGCCGAGCACTCCGAGCAGAGTGCGACGTTCGTCTACAGTCGCATGAGACCACGCCAAAGAAAGCAATACGGTTCGCTTGCCCTCACGCAGATCATCGCCGGCAGGCTTGCCCGTGGTTGCCGGGTCGCCGAAGATCCCCAGATCGTCATCGCGAAGCTGGAAAGCGATACCCCACGGAGTGAGGATGGAGTCCAACGCCTGGATCAGCTCGGGTGAACCACCGCCGGCAATCGCCCCGAGAATCGCCGGGTGGACGATCGAATAATGCGCGCTCTTGTGGAGGACAACCTCCATGACATCCTCGACGCTGATGGCAACGTTATCTTCGACGTCCAACGGAAGATTTTCTGCTCGGATATCAAGGTATTGCCCCAAGCCCACTTCCGCGTGCATCGTCGTAAAACGCTGCATGAGCAAGAAGGCGCGCTCCGGGGCCAACAGTGAGCACTGAGAATTGACTGCGGCCTGGGCGGCGGAGAACAACAGGTCACCGACAAGAACGGCGCCGGCGGCACCGAATGCGGTTGCAGACCCTTCCCAGCCCCTATCGCGATGAATCTCAGCAAGGCGAACATGGGGAGTGGGGGCTCCGCGACGCGTATCAGCATGGTCAATGAGATCGTCGTGCGCCAATGCTGAGGCCTGGTAGAGCTCAAGGCCGGCTGCCAACGCCGAAAGGTCAAGATCCGGATCATCCAGCGGACGTTGCAAGGCCAACGAAGCCCCGAAATATGCCAGAAGTCCGCGGAAACGCTTGCCTGACTGGATCGAGGCGACGCAGGTCTGAGTAAATTCATCCGAGACTCGTGACGTGCCGATTTCATCCATCAACGCGATCAGATGATCGTGAGTCGCATTGTCGATGGTGGGGCGGAGTTCGGCGAACCGTGCGGTAAGTGTTTCCATAGGTCACACTGTAGCGTGACACGTGTAAATGTGGTGCTGGTCATTATTGTTTCACCTTTGGTGAGCTACATCATTAAAAATAGGGGTTGACAGGTGAGTTCATCAGGAAAATTTGCACTATCGGACTATAATTAAAAGTAGGTTTTCAGCGCCCGAATCGGCGCGAAGAAGTCCCCATTTTCTGCGAAAGGGATAGGTGTGGCCGGATCGAGCACTACCAAGGGGTCCAAGACTACTTCCAAGGCTAGTAGGGTTGACGAAACAGTAGAGGTAGAAAAGACCGCACCAGCAACGAAGAAGCGTGCTTCGAAGGCTGTGACTCAAAAGGCTACCGACGAAGCTACCAAGGCTCCAGCAAAGAAGACCACGCTCCGTACGGCAAAGAAGACCGCGGAAGCTGGCGACGTCGCTCCCGAAGAGAAGCCTGCTCAGAAAACGACTCGACGTACCGTGAAGAAGGTCGCCGACGAAACTGCAAAGGCTTCGTCTGAAGCTGAAGCCACCAAGGCTCCTGCAAAGAAGACCAAGCGTCGTACCACGAAGAAGGCGACCGCTGAAGTCGCTTCTAGTGATGCTCCTACAACCGACGCGCAGGCTCCGCTTACCCAGGAAGAGCCCGCAAAAACGGCAAAGAAGACGACTCGTCGCACCACGAAGAAGGACGGCGAATCTGCCGAGGTTCAAGAAGACAAGTCCACGAAGAAGGCAACTCGTCGCACGACCAAGAAGACCGTCGAGGGTGCAGAGACCCAAGAAGGTAAGCCCGCGAAGAAAGCTACGCGTCGTACCAAGAAGGTTGCAGAGGCTACAGAGGCTCAAGAAGACAAGCCTGCAAAGAAGACGACTCGTCGCAAGAAGAAGGACGAGCCCAAGGTCGAAGAACCGGCAATTGAAGAGTCTGAAGAAGAGACTGAAGACGATATCGACGATGCTGATATCGATCTGAACGACGAAGAAGAACTCGACGATACTGAAGACACAGATGGCGACGATACGTCAGATGATGAAGAGGAATCTGAAGACGAATCTGAAGAGGAAGATGAAGAGTCCAAGCCTAAGCCGTCAGTCGTTGAGGTAACAACGTCGAAGGCAAAGACGAAGGGGAGTTTCGTCGTTTCCGACTCCGACGAGTCCGATGAGCCCGTCCAGCAGGTGACCGTCGCGGGCGCAACCGCGGACCCGGTCAAGGACTACCTCAAGCAGATCGGCAAGGTTTCGCTGCTGAACGCAGAGCAGGAAGTTGACCTTGCCCGCCGTATTGAAGCTGGCCTCTACGCTGAATACAAGCTGAAGAACGAAGCCGATTCGATGACGGCGAAGGAACGTCGTGAGCTGCACTTCATGGCATCCGACGGTCAGCTGGCGAAAAATCACCTGCTGGAAGCAAACCTGCGTCTGGTCGTTTCGCTGGCTAAGCGTTACACGGGTCGTGGCATGCAGTTCCTGGATCTGATCCAGGAAGGTAACCTCGGTCTGATTCGTGCAGTTGAGAAGTTCGACTACACGAAGGGCTACAAGTTCTCCACCTACGCAACCTGGTGGATTCGTCAGGCGATCACGCGTGCAATGGCTGACCAGGCTCGCACGATCCGTATTCCTGTCCACATGGTTGAGGTCATCAACAAGCTCGCTCGCGTCCAGCGCCAGATGCTTCAGGATCTTGGTCGTGAACCCACGCCGGAAGAACTGGCGAAGGAACTCGACATGACGCCCGAAAAGGTCGTCGAGGTTCAGAAGTACGGTCGCGAACCGATCTCGCTTCACACTCCGCTGGGCGAAGATGGCGATTCTGAGTTCGGCGACCTGATCGAAGACTCTGAAGCAATCGTTCCCGCCGACGCTGTGTCGTTCACGCTTCTTCAAGAACAGCTCCACAACGTGCTCGACACCCTGTCGGAGCGTGAAGCTGGCGTTGTGTCGATGCGTTTCGGTCTGGGCGATGGTCAGCCGAAGACCCTGGATGAGATCGGCAAGGTCTATGGCGTGACGCGCGAGCGTATTCGTCAGATCGAGTCGAAGACGATGTCGAAGTTGCGTCACCCGTCGCGTAGCCAGGTGCTTCGCGATTACCTCGACTGATCACCTCGCGTTTGTCTTATCTCAGTAACGTTGCGGTGAGTCATCTCATGGTCACGAAACGATGAAGTCACTAAGTGTGAGGTGGCGGGCGGGCTCGAACAGTTAGAACATAGTTACATGCTCTCGGGTTTTCTCATCATGGCCTTTGTTCTTCTGCTCGTTGTGGTTATCGCTGTTGCGGTGATCGTTGGTTTGGCACTTGAGCGTCGCCCTGCGTCCGTTTGGCAGGAACATCTTCGTGACCAGCGTGAGAAGCTGACGAATGCTCCCGAAAATGATGCCGATCCCGTGTCACCTCACTCGACAACGTTGACGGATCTGATGGGTGATACGTCGTCGATGAAGAACGCGTATTTTGATGCGGATCGGTTGCCCGGCGTTGATCGTATTGAGCGTGTGACGGATCGTTTTGAAGCGATGCAGGAGCACCGCAAGGCAGGCAAGGAATCTTCGGCCGAGTAAACGTTGCCTAGCGTGCCACTAGTGTTCGACTCCGTTAGGTTCAACCAATAAGTGGAACTTGATAGCGTCCATGGGAGATGATGAGCCCATGGACGCTGTTCTTTCATTTTTAAGCTCTCCGGCGGGCATTGCGTGTATTGCACTGCTCGTCGTTGTCATCGTGGGCATTGGTATTGGAGTTGCGCGTAGCTCGAAGAAGTCCATGCCGACTATTACGCCTGCTACTCCGGCCACGCCAGTTACGGCCGCGCCGACAACTCCTGCGGATGAGGTCCCCGCAGATGCACCTGATGCGCGCGGTAGTCCGTCGCCGATCGACGAGGCCGCCTTGTGCGCTCCGACGTCTGACCCTGTCGTAGATGGCGGGCAAGACCAGCTGACAGCACCTGTTGAAGAGACTGTCGAAGCACCTGAACTGTCAGTTGAGGTTCCTGAATCACTGCCGAGCCGTATGGCTCGCCTGCGGTCGCGCCTGTCGCGTTCGGGCACGCTGGGCAAGGCTATCGTTTCGGTGTTGTCCCGTGGTGAGCTGAAAGCCGCTGACTGGGAAGAAGTCGAAGATACGCTTCTTGTCGCTGATCTTGGTCTTGAAGCGACCGACACGCTGATTGAGGCACTAAAGAATCGCGTGGCTGTCGAAGGTGTTCACGACACTGATTCCATTAAGAGGTTTCTTTCCGAAGAGCTTCTTGCGCTGGTTGATCCTGCGATGGATCGTAGCCTGCATCTTGATCGTCAGGGCGACACAGGTGAGCTTCCCGCATCGATCCTGATGGTTGGCGTGAACGGCACCGGTAAGACGACGACCGTTGGCAAACTGGCTCGCGTTCTCGTTGCCGAAGGCAAGAGCGTTTTGCTGGGTGCAGCTGACACCTTCCGCGCTGCTGCCGGCGAACAGCTGGGCACGTGGGGTGAGCGCGTTGGTGTTGAGGTCGTTGCTTCTGACCGCGAGGGCGCAGATCCGGCTTCGGTTGCTTTCGATGCGCTCAAGGCTGGCGCAGACAAGAATATTGATGTCGTGCTGGTTGACACCGCTGGTCGTCTGCAGACGAAGTCGACGCTGATGGATGAGCTTGGCAAGGTCAAGCGTGTCATGGAAAAGCGGGCTCCCGTCAACGAGGTTCTGCTGGTCCTCGATGCGACCACCGGTCAGAACGGTATGAAGCAGGCTGAGGTTTTCGCTGAAGTTGTTGGAGTGACCGGCATTGTCCTGACCAAGCTTGATGGGTCTGCAAAGGGGGGCATTGTTGTCTCCGTGCAGAAGGCTCTTGGTGTTCCGGTGAAGTTCGTTGGCCTGGGTGAAGGCGCTGACGATCTTGCTCCGTTCGATCCGCAGGGCTTCGTTGACGCCATCGTGAATGGCTGACACTTTTCGAGTTGCACGCTAGGCGGGTCAGTCTCACGCTGTGTGAGGGCTGCCTCGCATACGGCTGTGATAGCCCGCGTGCGATAGGCTTTGACCACTCAACGAGGTCATGGCCTCGTACCCTTTTTGCTTTCCACCTTTTGGGAGACTCAACGTGTTTGGAAATCTGTCGGATCGGCTGACTCAGTCTTTTAAACAGCTTCGCTCTCGTGGTGTGCTGACCGAATCAGATGTTGACCAGACAATTTCAGAGATTCGTCGCGCCCTGATTGATGCTGACGTTGCTCTTCCCGTTGTCCGTCAGTTCACCAGCTCGGTCCGTGAGAAGGCCTACGGTGCGGCGCGTTCGAAGGCACTGAATCCCGGACAGCAGGTCATTCGAATCGTCAACGAGGAACTGGTTGAGATTCTGGGCGGCGAAACTCGTGAACTGAAGTTTGCTGATCGCGGCCCGACGGTCTTCATGCTTGCTGGTCTGCAGGGTGCCGGTAAGACGACGCTTGCCGGAAAGCTCGGTAAGTGGCTCCGCGAAGAAGGCAAGTCCGTTCTTCTTGTTGCCTCTGACCTTCAGCGTCCGAATGCAGTGAACCAGTTGCAGGTTGTGGGTGAGCGTGCTGGCGTTCAAGTGTGGGCACCCGAACCCGGTAACGGCGTTGGCGATCCGGTGCAGGTCGCACGCTCGGGTCTGAACCACGCGATTGAAAACGGCATTAACGTGGTCATCGTCGATACCGCGGGTCGTTTGGGTGTCGACGAAGAAATGATGGCTCAGGCTGTCGCGATCCGCGATGCTGTTCAACCGCACGAAATCATGTTCGTGCTTGACGCGATGGTCGGTCAGGATGCCGTCCAAACGTCGACCGCGTTCCGCGATGGCGTGGGCTTCACCGGTGTTGTCCTGTCGAAGCTCGACGGTGATGCCCGCGGTGGTGCTGCGCTCTCCGTGCGAGGCGTGACCGGTGCACCGATCCTGTTCGCGTCCACGGGTGAGAACCTCGATGACTTTGAGCGTTTCCACGCTGACCGTATGGCGTCACGCATCCTCGATATGGGCGACATTCTCACCCTGATCGAGCAGGCAGAAAAGAAGCTGGACGCCGAAGAAGCCGAGCGCATGGCGCAAAAGGCAATGGCCGGCGAACTGACTTTGGGTGACTTCCTCTCGCAGTTGCAACAGGTGAAGAAGCTTGGCTCGATGAAGAAGATGCTCGGCATGATTCCTGGCGCAGGCCAGATTCGCGAGCAGATTGAAAACTTCGATGAACGCGAGGTCGACCGTATTGAGGCGATTGTCCGTTCGATGACGCCAGCGGAACGTGAAGATGTTTCGCTGTTGAACGGTTCGCGTCGTGCGCGTATCGCACGAGGCTCCGGTGTAACGGTTGCTGAGGTGAACTCGCTGGTCAAGCGCTTTGAAGCTGCCAAGGCCATGATGGGCCAGATGGGTGCGATGGGCGGAATGCCCGGCTTCGGTAACATGCCCGGCCAGGGCGGTAAGGCGAAGCAGAAGGCGAATGCGCGTGCCGCTCAGGCAAAGCGTGCGAAGGTCAAGAAGAAGGCGCGTTCCGGTAATCCTGCGAAGCGTCGCCAGCAGGAGCTTGAGGCTCTTCTTCCGCCCGAGCAACGTTCGTCTGCTCCCGCTGCAGGATCCGCATTCGGCGGTGCGCCTGCTCCCGAGCCGACCGCTCGTCCGTCGATGGATGATCTGCCAGACGACATCAAGCGCATGATGGCCGGCCTCAAGTGATCTTTCAGGGATCGCTACTCTGGTCCGCGACCTCCGGCTCACCGGCATCGTGGACAACCGGTTCGTGGAAGATTGATCCTTCCGGCATCACCATGATCGACGAGGCCGGGACGACAGGTTCGGACTTCACCGGCTTTGCGGTGCCCGGATTCGTTGACTCTCACGCCCATATTGGCGTTGGATCAGATGGGCCCGTGGGCCTTGAAGAGCAAGAAGTACAGGCGCGTGCCCAGAGGAACACGGGTGTCTTGGCTCTGCGCGATTGTGGCGCTCCCGTTGATAACCGTTGGTTGGATTCACGCGATGACCTGCCGAAACTGATTCGAGCAGGACGTCATATTGCTCGTCCCAAGCGATACATTCGTGGCATGCCCATCGACTGTGAGAATCTCGCTGATCTTCCGGACCTCGTCGCTGAGCAGGCGAAACGGGGCGACGGCTGGGTGAAACTGGTCGGCGACTGGATTGATCGCTCGAATGGTGTAGATTCTGACCTCGAGCCGCTGTGGCCGACGGAGGTTCTTGTGGATGCCGTTGCAGCTGCCCACGAAAACGGTGCGAAAGTGGCGGTTCACTCCTTCGCTCACGCGACGATCGACTCGCTTCTTGAAGCGGGCGTCGACGACATTGAACACGCGACGGGCATGGACGCGGATCAAGCAGATGAGGCCGCGCGCAGGGGAGTGCTGATCACTCCGACGCTACTTCAAGTTGAATTGTTCAAGGACTTCGCTGATCAGGCCGGAGCGAAATACCCCGTATACGGTGCGACCATGTCTCGTATGTACGACGAGCGTCGCGAGCATTTCGCGATGCTCCGGGAATTCGGCGTCACCTTGGTGATGGGTACTGATTCTGGTGGCTACCAAGAGCATGGGACGATCGGTAAAGAGTTTGAACTCTGGCTGGATCGGGGAGTATCGCGCTTAGAACTGATCGATGTCGCCACATGGAAGTCCCGCATTGCACTGAACTTTGAGCAGTTGAGTCCGGGTGCCAGTGCGGATCTTCTGATCTACCGCGAGGATCCGCGAACAAGCGGTGCATTGGATCAGCCCGACCATGTCGTGATCAATGGGCAGCTGGTTTATTCGCGTTCTTGAATTGCGCTTTGCTTCGGACGTGACCGATTCCACGGCGGGTTGAAGCGTGTGATGAGCCCCAGATTTGGGGCATCGGGCGCCAACTATGGCACAATTGAGGGCGTACTCGGGCACTGAAGGACCCTCTCACCTTCTTTGACCGCGTCCCGGAACAAACATTGACCTGTGTTTCCCACCGGGGAAGTGCACGTTCCAACTCTGAACTAGAAACAGGAGTGACCACACAAGTGGCAGTTCGCATTCGTTTGAAGCGCGTGGGCAAGATTCACGCTCCCGCATACCGTGTTGTCGTCGTCGATTCGCGCAAGAAGCGTGACGGTCGCGTCATCGAAGAGATCGGTCTGTACGACGCACAGCCGAACCCGTCAATCATCCGCATCGACTCGGCTCGCGCTCAGTACTGGCTGGGTGTTGGCGCACAGCCGTCCGACCAGGTTCGTAACCTGCTCGTCCTGACCGGCGACATCGCAAAGTTCAACGGCAAGAAGGATGCGGTTTCCCGCGTCAAGGTTGCCGAGTCTGACAAGGCTGGCGCAGCTGCTGAAGCTGTCAAGGCTGCAGAAGCAGAAGCCGAAAAGTCGAAGGCTGCTCAGGCAGCTGCAAAGGCAGAGGCTGAAGCAGAAGCAAAGGCCGCTGCTGAAGCTGCCGAGGCTGAAGCAAAGGCAGCAGAAGCTGAAGCTGAAGAAGCTCCGGCTGAAGCTGGCGAGGAAGCCTGATCATGCTGGCTGATGCGCTTGAGCACCTCGTCTCTGGAATCGTCGACCACCCGGAAGATGTTCGGGTTTCGGCTCGTTCCATGCGACGCGGTCACCTCCTTGAGGTTCGGGTCAATCCCGATGACCTCGGTCGTGTGATTGGTCGTAGCGGTCGCACCGCTCGCGCTCTGCGCACGGTGATGGGCGCTCTTTCAACGCGCGGTCCTATTCGTGTTGACGTTGTCGACACGGATCGCGAGTAAGCGCTCGCAAACACAACTCATGTGGAGGGGCTCAGTTTTGAGCCCCTCCACTGTTTTATTTCTCCCACGATATGAGCGGTCAACGGAATGCAGACCGATTCGCTGACCGTGGGATACTAGAAGCCAATACGTCACTTCTCGGTGTACACAACTGAAGGATGAAGGACACACTATGCAGATGACCGCAGGCATCATCGGGCCAGCTCATGGCCTTCGTGGTGAAGCAATGGTGGAAGTACGTTCCGACGATCCTGAGATCTGGGCACCCGGCTTTGTCTTCGGTGTACTGGGCGAGCCTGAAATGGAACTGACGGTTCGCAGTGCGCGTATGCACAAGGATCGCCTGCTTGTTGGCTTCGAGGAACTGTCAACCCGCGAACAGGTAGAGGCTCTGCGTGGCAAGAAGCTTCTGGTCGAAGAAACTGAAGAAGAAGACGCATGGTATCCGCATCAACTGAAAGGGTGCGTAGCTGTGATGCCCGATGGCGCAACACTGGGAACAGTGACTGGCCTGCAGTTTGGAATGGCTCAGGATCTTCTTCTGGTCAAGCCCGTCAGTGGAGCAACAGTCATGGTGCCTTTCGTTGAAGAGCTTGTCCCCGAGGTTGACGTTGAGAATAAGCGCGTTACTCTGACTCCGCCTCCCGGCTTGTTTGATGATGACTATGTCGATGCATCGGATAGGAATTCCAACTGATGAGGATCGACCTTTTCTCGATTTTCCCCGAGTACTTCGCGCCCGTAAATCTGTCTCTGCTGGGCAAGGCACACGAGACTGGCCTCGTCGATGTGCATGTCCACGATCTGCGTGATTGGACGCACGACGCACACCGCACAGTTGACGACACCCCGTACGGCGGTGGCGCGGGCATGGTGATGATGCCGACCGTGTGGGGAGAGGCTCTCGACGAGGTCATTGCTGAGTGCTCTGCTGGGCAAGACCAGGACGTTGCGCAACGTCGTGTTCTTGCGATCCCAACACCGTCCGGTATCCCGTTGACGCAGGCAACCGCACGCAACCTGACTAACGTCGATCAGCTGATGATCGCCTGCGGACGATACGAAGGGATTGATCAGCGCGTCGCCGATCACTACCGCGCGTTAGGTGTCGAGGTTCTTGAGTACTCGATCGGCGACTACGTGTTGAACGGTGGGGAAGTGGCGGCGCTCGTGCTTGTGGAAGCGGTGACGCGTCTACTCGACGGTTTTATGGGGAACCCTCAGTCGCTCGAGGAAGAGTCCCATGAGAACGGTCTGTTGGAGTACCCGACGTACACGAAGCCTCGTTCGTGGCGTGATATCGAGGTGCCTGACGTTCTTCTCAGTGGCGATCACGGGCGGATCGAACGCTGGCGACGCGACCTGTCGCTGAAGCGGACAGTCGAGCGCAGGCCGGATTTGATTGCTCAGTTGCAGTACGGGGATCTCGATTCAGCTGACAAAGAGTTTCTTGCTGCCTGCGGGCACCTCGTCACCCCTAGCGGGCATCATACGGTTTCGATTCGAGTGGCTCAGGCACACGATGCCGACGCTCTTGCCGCACTTGCGACGCGTACGTTCCCGGACGCCTGTCCCGACGTCCTTTCTGATGAAGCAATCGCAGCGTTTATCGGCGACCAGCTATCGCCTGAAGCATGTGCTCGATTCATCGCTCAGCCGGAACGATACCGCGTGCTGGTCGCTGAAATCGGCGGTGAACTGGGCGGATACACCCTGTCGATCATCGGTGAAGACGCGATTGAAAAAGGCATGGTGCGCCCCGGACGTATCGAAGCGTCGGATGCCTACCTGTCCAAGTGCTACACGGATGCTACGTGGCGTGGAAGTGGTCTGGCGGGCGCTCTACTTGAAGCGGCAGTGGCGGACGTTGAAGCTTCCAATGCAGCCCCGCGCTTAGTTTTAGCAACACACACCGGTAACCTTCGCGCTCAAAAGTTTTACAAGAAGCACGGCTTCAAAAAGAAGGCACGTCGCACGTTCAACGTCGGGGGAGTAATGAACGTAGACGTTGTCCTCGTGCGGAATCTCACCGTTCGATAGACATATTCGTCCCTCGTAGACAGTGTGCACCGTCTGACGAATGTGGCACACTTGAACACGGTGCATTCGAGTGCAACCTGCCGCAGGGGGACGCTCACATGAATGCCCGTTGAAGAAAGCGCAGGCCCCGCCTGCCGTATTCGACGCAACTGACCTGCGGCAGAAGTGTCAAGGAGTAAACATGCAGAAGCTGGACGCAGTCGACGCCGCTTCCCTTCGTTCCGATCTTCCTTCGTTCCGCGCCGGTGACACCGTCAAGGTTCACGTGAAGGTTATTGAAGGTAGCCGTTCCCGTATCCAGGTCTTCCAGGGTGTTGTTATTGCCCGTCGCGGTCACGGCGTCTCTGAGACGTTCACCGTCCGCAAGGTCTCCTTCGGTGTTGGTGTGGAGCGTACGTTCCCGCTGCATGCACCGACGATCGACCGCCTTGAGGTCGTCACCAAGGGCGACGTCCGTCGTGCAAAGCTCTACTACCTGCGTGAGCGTCACGGCAAGGCTGCCAAGATTAAGGAACACCGCTCGGGCAGCGCAGAGTGAAACTCTGAGCATGACCACTGTGTGCCCGGTGCCCTTCGGGGCACCGGGCTTGCGTGTTCGTATGCCAACCGGTGTTGGCATCTCCTCTGAAAAGTGAAGGATTACGAGTGACTGACAGTGATTACGCCATCGATTCTGATGGGGATACCGGTTCAGGTGGCTTTTTTGCTTGGATTCGTGAACTTGCCCTGATCGTGGTCGCGGCGTTCGTGATCTTCACTCTGCTCCGCATTTTTGTCGTCCAAGTGTTTTGGATTCCCTCCGCGTCCATGCGCGACACCCTGGTGGAAAACGACCGTATCGCAGTCTCACGTATCGCGGCACACACGGGAAATATTGAGCGCGGTGACGTGGTTGTTTTTCACGATCAGTTGGACTGGCTCCCGTCGAATCTTTCAACCGACGATTCTTTTGCTAATGCTGTCGGTAAATTTGTTGGTTTTCTTCCCGGTGGTTCAGATAAAACACTTGTGAAACGCGTGATCGGTGTGGGCGGTGATCACGTCACCTGTTGCACGGCCGAAGGCAAGGTTGCAGTGAATGGTGTGCCCGTGGACGAACCCTACATTGCTGACGGTCAGCTTCCCTCTGACATTTCTTTCGATATTACGGTTCCCCAGGGCACGCTTTGGGTCATGGGTGATAACCGTGGTAATTCAGCGGATTCTCGCTACCACATGGGTTCTGGTGAAACACCTTACGTTCCCGAAGACGCGGTTGTTGGCACCGTGAGCGCAGTTATTTGGCCGACGTCGCATTGGAAGGTTGGCCTGAATCGTCGCGACGTTTTTGCTGGTATTCCCGATGCCCAGTGATGCGACGCGCGATGTCGAACGTGAGCTCCTTACCCGCTATGACGTTGTCATTGGAATGGACGAGGTGGGGCGTGGTGCAATTGCAGGGCCCGTTGTCGTGGGGGCATGCCTTGTCACGGGGGACGAGGCCCCTCAACCAGCGGGGCTTCGCGACTCGAAACTGTTAAGCGAAAAAAGACGCGTCGCCTTGGAGCCTCTGGTGTGCCGGTGGGCGAAGTCTGTTGGTGTGGGTTTTGCTTCGAATGATGAAGTCGACGCCCACGGAATCATTGTTGGCCTGCGTTTGGCTGGTATGCGTGCTCTGCAACAGTTGGATATTCCCAATGGCGCACGCGTGATTGTTCTGCTTGATGGGGCGCATAATTGGCTGACGCGATCCGACGATTTGTTTTCTCCGATTGATGACGCACCCTACCCGGACATTGAGGTGCCACACGTTGTCACTCGCGTCAAGGCTGACGCATCATGCTCGGTCGTGGCCGGCGCATCCGTTGTCGCGAAGGTCAGACGTGACGAATGGATGAAAACGGTGGAAGATCCGGGATACGACTGGGCCTCGAACAAAGGCTATTCTTCGGCAAAACACATTGACGCTCTTAGGCGACTGGGGGTTTCTCCTCTTCATCGCCGTTCGTGGAACCTTCCCGGCACTGGGCGCGCCGAGCGCGCCTGAAGGGTCAGGAACAATTTGTTAGGCATGATTGAACCGTGAGTGAAGACATCGAAAGCTACGAAAACTCTCTGGAACTTGAGCTTTTCCGCGAGTACAGGGATGTCATTGGCTTATTTAAGTACGTGGTCGAAACCGAACGTCGTTTCTACCTCTGCAATCAGGTCGATGTTCAAGCCCGTCCAGTTGGTGGGGATATTTTCTTTGAACTCACGCTGACTGACGCGTGGGTGTGGGACATTTACCGTTCCTCGCGTTTCGTGCGTTCTGTCCAGGTCATCACCTACAAAGACGTGAACGTCGAAGAATTGACCAAGCCAGAGCTGAACCTCTGACCCCTTCGGCGGGTTATCCACAATTTCAGGTGGGTGCTACTTATCCACAATTTCGCTTTCGCTGACTTTCTTTCTGTGTATTCCTGACCGACGCTTGGTGCGGAGGTCAGTATGGGAAACGATTTTCGCCGTCGACTCGGAATGCTAGGCGAGGTCACTGCGACGCGCTTCATCAGCGAAGGTGGTCTGCAGGTTGTTGATCGAAATTGGCGCAACGGCAGGGCAGGCGAGCTCGACATCATTGCGACGGACGGCTCGAACACGATTGTCATCGAAGTCAGAACCCGCTTTGGGAACGCAAAGGGGAGTGCGCTCGAATCAGTTGATGATCGAAAGGTCAGGCAACTACGTTCGCTGTCGGTTGCTTGGGTGCGATCGCATGAGTGCCGTGGGCACTTGCGCGTTGACATTGTTGCGATCACTGTCGATCCGGCAATGCGCGTAGTCGTTGAAGAGTCTGGTCCAGATGCGGACTTACGTGACTACGGTGCGCGCATCGAATGGATTCGAGGCATCGCATGAACGCCTCGCTTGCACACATTGATTCAATTGGACTTGTGGGCATAGAAGGCCATCGGGTGCGCGTTGAAGCACATGTGGGGCGCGGACTGGTCAAGTTCACTCTGGTTGGCCTGCCGGACGCGTCTTTGCGTGAAGCGAAAGACCGGGTTCGCTCGGCGTTGCAGTCCTGCAACTTGGAAGTGATGGACTCTCATATCACCGTGAACCTGTCACCGGCGGGTCTTCCAAAGTCTGGTTCAGGGTTTGATCTTGCGATCGCCATCGCAGTGCTTCAAGCTGCGGGCTCACTGAAAAGACAGGCATTCGTAGGCGCTGCTCTATTAGGAGAACTAGCTCTTGACGGTAGTATCCAATCAATCCGAGGAATTCTGCCCGCGGTCTTGTCGGCGAAGAAACTCGGGATTCAACGTGTCATCGTTCCCGCAACATGTGTCTTAGAAGCTCGTCTTGTCCACGGTATTGATGTCATTGGTTTCGACCACTTAGCTGATCTTGTTACCTGGGCTGGGGGAGATGCTCTACGTCCGAAAACACCTATCCCGATTCTCCACGCTCTGCCGACTGAGAGACTGACAGAAAGCATCGCCGCGGTTTCAGATTTAGCAGATGTACGAGGTCAAGACGGAGCTGTTGACGCGTTAGAGGTGGCTGCCGCGGGAGGCCATCACGTGTTGCTCATCGGTGAAGCTGGCTCCGGAAAGTCAATGCTCGCATCACGTATGCCAACGATTTTGCCGCCGATGGATGATCAAACGGCCCTGATGACATCCGCACTTCATTCCATCGCAGGCCGCCTCGAAGACCACGCAACCCTGATGCGCACCCCTCCCTTCCAATCCCCTCACCACAGCGTCACAATGCCGGCCCTGATTGGTGGCGGTAGTGGGATTGCGATGCCGGGTGCAGCATCACTGGCACACGGGGGAGTTCTGTTCCTTGACGAGGCAACCGAATTCATCCCCTCGGTCCTCGACGCTCTGCGCCAGCCACTCGAAGAAGGCGTCATCACGATCCATCGAGCCAAAGGACAAGCCACCTATCCCGCCAGATTTCAACTGATCCTCGCCTCAAACCCCTGCCCGTGCGGTGGTGGAACCAAAGCTCGCCCCTGTCGATGCGCATCCATCCAAAAACGCAGGTACATCACACGACTATCAGGGCCCTTGCTTGACCGCATTGATATCACGATCGCAATGCATGCTCCCACCCGCGCGCAGCTCAACGCCAGCAAACGACGCACATCCAAAGAAGTAGCCGAAAGAGTACTCGCCGCACGCGACAGGGCACGCACACGCCTAGAAGGAACAGGATGGACCCTCAACTGTCAGCTTCCCGGCCCCTGGGTGCGACAGCACTCGGGCATAGCACGCACATACATTGACCGCATCGATCAAGGCGTCGACAGAGGAATTCTGTCCATGAGAGGCGCCGATCGCGTCTTACGCCTCATGTGGACCCTCGCCGACCTAGCCGAACGATCCACACCCAACGACACCGACCTTGCGCAGGCACTACAACTGAGAAACTCAGGAGCACTCGATGCCTTCTATCAATGAACGCGACCTCGCCTGGGCATGGTGGACATGCATCCAAGAACCCGAAGACGCCCATGCCCACGCTCTACGACTTCACCTTGGACTCATTGAATCAGTCGAATGGGTATGCGCCGATTCTCCCGGCCCACTCCCACCACCACTGTCACAGCATCGAAAAACACTCGAAGACGCCTGGAAACGCTTCAAACCACGTGCACTACGCAACAACCTCAACCAAGAACTTGAGGTAATCCACGCCCTAGGCGGACGCTTCATCAGCCAAGAAGACCCATCCTTCCCCAAAGAACTCACCATCCTTCAAGAATCAACACCACTTGGCCTATGGGTCGTGGGCACGCTCCCACACACACGTTCAGTCACCATCGTCGGAGCGAGAGCAACAACAAACCTCGGAACAAGGAACGCTTTCGACATCGCATCCGACCTTGCCGACAGAGGCGATACCATCCTCTCCGGCGGAGCATTCGGCATCGACATCGCCGCCCACAGGGGAACACTCGCAGCAAACGGACAGACAATCGCCATCCTTGCCGGGGGAGTAGCAAACCCCTATCCCGTCTCTCATACCCGCGACTTCGAAACGATCGTCGAATCGTCAGGAGCCATCGTCTCAGAAGTACCACCAAGCTTCAGACCCGCAAAATGGCGCTTCCTTGGACGAAACAGAATGTTAGCCGCTTGGGGGGATGCCACCATTGTCATCGAAGCGTCATCCAGATCCGGTGCCCTCGCAACAGCCAGACGAGCAATGACACTAGGCAAACCCGTAGGAGCAGTCCCCGGACCCATCACCTCGCAATCCTCAACGGGATGCCACGAGCTCATTCGCAACGGTGCCACGCTCATCAGAAACGCATCCGACATCCACGAAATGATCGACCCCCTGCACACGCAACTCCAAGGCATACTCTTCGGTGAACCCGTCTGCCCAGATCAGGGAGTCAATGCACTCTCACCCCACGCGCGCAGGGCATGGGAAGCCCTTCCCATACGCAACCTCTCAACACTTTCCACCATCGCCGCAAACGCTGGCATGAGCGAACAGGAAACGTTGCGGGCGCTCGCGGAACTGGAGCTTGACGGGTACGTGCGTTCTAACTCCCGCGGTTGGGCTCGCAAAGGTGGAGCTCGGTGCTGATAATGAAGGCATGAGTGAGTTAGGCATCTTCGACGCATGGGTATCATTCCTGACCCATGCGCGTCGGCTGTCTGACCATACGATCACGGCATATTCGGTTGATGTTGCTGGATGTTTTGAGTTCATCGGCGTTGACCCGAATCCAACGAGCGAGCAACTAGACGCTCGCTTGACAACGCGCCGTCTTCGCCTGTGGTTAGCGAAACTGAGTGAGCAGGGTGCATCACGTTCGACCCTGTCACGTAAGACCGCTGCCGTACGAAACTTTTGTCGGTGGGCGATTGACCATGACGTGTTGGCTCATGATCCTTCTGCATCGCTTGCGTCTGCTCGCGTAGATCAACGCCTTCCTCAGGTTCTGACATCGAATGATGCGACGACCCTGATGGAGTATGCGCGTGCCCACGCCCGTTCAGGCGATGCGACAGATCTGCGGAACTGGGCGATCCTTGAACTGATCTATGCGTCGGGAATGCGTATCTCAGAACTCGTTGGGTTGAATGTGACAAGCATCGATTATTCGGGCCACACCGGACGTGTTTTGGGTAAGGGAAACAAAGAACGCGTTGTTCCGCTGACCGATCTTGCCCTCGAAGCCGTACAGACGTGGACGGTTCGCGGTCGTCCGCAACTGAGCAATTCTGATTCTGGGAATGCTCTGTTCATTGGTGACCAGGGCAAGCGGATCGATGTTCGAGTTGTCCGCTCCATGTTCCATCGCGAAGCTGCCCGAGCTGGGGTCCCAGATCTTGCGCCACACGCTCTACGGCACACGATGGCGACGCACTTGCTTGAAGGGGGAGCAGATTTGCGTAGCGTTCAAGAGATCCTCGGCCACTCTTCTTTACAGACCACCCAGCGATACACGCACGTTGATTCAAAACGATTGTCCGCTATCTATGCTCAGGCACACCCGCGCGCTTAACTCTTCGTCTGCCCTCCAGCTTCGCCCCGC
The DNA here is from genome assembly GCF_030217965.1 of Pauljensenia sp. UMB1177. NCBI lineage: Bacteria > Bacillati > Actinomycetota > Actinomycetes > Actinomycetales > Actinomycetaceae > Pauljensenia > Pauljensenia sp. UMB1177. The sequence continues at coordinate 66,491 of NZ_JASOOV010000004.1, forward strand.
CTACGATTGACGAGGCTACCCGCGCACTTTACTCCCATCCCAGGGTTTCAGGGCAAGATCGCCAACTAAGAACCGTAGGGGATTAACGTAGTGATCCCTTGAGGTTTTGGCACCCCAGTGCAGACCGCCTGCTGGCTCATGCCCGGGTCTGAGGGTTGCTATGGGAGCCCCCGCACTGACGTGGTCTCCAACGCTCACAAGAGCATCGACGGGCTCATATGTTGAACGAACCGGGCCATGGGACAACGAGACAACCCCCTTGCCGGCAACCTCGCCGGCCACTTCTACAATCCCGTCAGCCGGGGCATAGATCGTAGCGCCAACATCGACCTTCAGATCGACTCCGCGATGACCTGAAAGCCACCGTAACGCCGGAGGATCAAAACCCCTGGTCACGCTTGCCGCATTCCCGGTCGGCCACTGCCAGTGTTGCCAGACGGATGCGTTGGCCGGCCTCGTCAATAGGCAAGAAAACAGAGCCAAGGCGGCAAGGATCGTCAAAGGAAGATGTGCATAACGGTCATTGCGAAGAAACATGCACTCAATGTCGTTGATCGCGGGTCAAAGGGCGAATGGAGTGATTGCTTATTGTGGATACTCCGCGATCGGGTGAGGCACCTGTGGATAAAGTCTGGCGACGAGGGTCACATCAAGCGAAATAGGGAGTATGAGGGCATATGAGATAAGCTATTTGAGCACCTGCTTGCAGGTGACTTCGCGTGCCATTTTCACGTCAGCGGTCTTCCGCGGTGGGCATAAGTTCCAGGTCCTTTCGAGGTGAACTTAAGTCATGGCACCAGGGCTTGCGTACCCGCGCACAGCACGTAACTGAAACCGAGGGTGAAAACCCTCATGATCCCGCAGTTTTGCGGGGAAGGACGATTCAATGGCAGTCGTAACCATGCGTCAGCTCCTCGAGTCCGGTGTCCACTTCGGTCACCAGACCCGCCGCTGGAACCCGAAGATGAAGCGTTTCATCCTCACCGAACGCAACGGCATCTACATCATCGATCTTCAGCAGACCATTGCTGACATCGACATTGCTTACGATTTCGTGAAGCAGACCGTCGCACACGGTGGCACCATCCTCTTCGTTGGCACCAAGAAGCAGGCGCAGGAAGCCGTCGCAGAGCAGGCAACCCGCGTTGGCATGCCGTACGTAAACCACCGCTGGCTCGGTGGCATGCTCACCAACTTCTCCACCGTTTCCAAGCGTCTCCAGCGCCTCAAGGAACTCGAGCAGATCGACTTCGACGATGTCGCCGCATCCGGCCGCACCAAGAAGGAACTCCTCATGATGCGTCGTGAGAAGGACAAGCTGGCTCGCACACTCGGTGGCATCCGCGACATGGCCAAGACCCCGTCCGCCATCTGGATCGTTGACCCGAAGAAGGAACACCTCGCGGTTTCCGAAGCTCGCAAGCTCAACATCCCGATCGTCGCCATTCTCGACACCAACGCTGATCCGGACGAGGTCGACTACCGCATCCCCGGTAACGACGATGCCATCCGCGCAGTTGCACTGCTCACCCGCGTGATCGCAGACGCAGTCGCAGAGGGCCTCCTCGCTCGTTCCGAAACCCGCAAGTCCGCTGACTCGGCAGAAACCGTTGCAGAACCGCTCGCCGAGTGGGAACGCGAACTCCTCGAAGGCGACAAGGGCGAAGCCAAGGCTGAAGAAGCTCCGGCTACCGAAGCCCCCGCCGAGAACTGATCTTTACCAACTTCAAAGTAGAAAGAGACATCAATGGCGAATTTCACCGCTGCTGACGTCAAGGCTCTGCGTGAGCAGACCGGCGCAGGCATGATGGACGTGAAGAAGGCTCTGACCGAGGCTGATGGCGATGCTGAAAAGGCTCTCGAAATCATCCGCCTGAAGGGTCTGAAGTCGCTCTCCAAGCGCGAAGATCGTCAGGCATCCGCCGGCCTTCTGGTCGCTCAGGTTGACGATGGTGTTGGCGTCCTCGTCGAGGTCAACTCCGAAACCGACTTCGTTGCAAAGAACCAGAAGTTCATTGACTTCGCAAACGAGGTTCTCGCAGCAGCCGTTGCTTCGGGCGCATCCAATCTTGAGTCTCTCCTCGCATCCCCCATGGGTGACGAGACCGTTCAGGACAAGCTCAATTCCATGGCAGCAGTTATCGGCGAAAAGCTCGAAATCCGTCGCGTTGTGCGCGTCGAGGGCGAGAACGTTGACCTGTACCTGCACCAGACCAGCCCCGACCTCCCCCCGCAGGTTGGCGTCTTCGTCGTCACCGACGCAGCTGGCGCTTCCGTTGCTCACGACATCGCAATGCACATTGCCGCTTACATGCCGGCATACCTTGATCGCGATGCCGTTCCTGCTGACGTCCTCGAGAAGGAGCGCGAGACTCTCACGAAGATCACGCTCGAAGAAGGCAAGCCCGAGCACATCGTCGGCAAGATCGTCGAAGGTCGCATGGAAGCCTACTTCAAGGACAACTGCCTCGTGGACCAGGCGTTCGCTCGCGATCCCTCTAAGTCGGTCGGCAAGGTTCTTGCCGAGGCCGGCGCAAAGGTGACCGAGTTCGTTCGCGTTCACGTCGGAGCCTGATAACGCATGAATGGCCCCGCCCAAATGGGCGGGGTCATTCGGCTATCCTGTGTACTAATGCTTCTTACCGCGTGAACAGGAGAAACGCGCATGCCTCATACTCGTAGGGTCCTTCTTAAACTGTCTGGTGAAGCTTTCGGCGGTGGCGCCGTTGGTCTTGACCCCACTGTCGTTCGCGATATTGCTCACCAGATTGCTATTGCTGTCCGTCGAGGCATTGAAGTCGCAGTCGTCGTTGGTGGCGGTAACTTCTTCCGCGGTGCGCAGCTAGCTAAAGCAGGAATGGATCGTTCCCGCGCCGACTACATGGGCATGCTCGGTACCGTGATGAACGCCCTTGCGCTTCAAGACTTCATCGAACAAGCCGGTGTTCCTGCGCGTGTTCAATCCGCAATTACGATGACCCAGGTTGGTGAACCCTACATTCCGTTGCGCGCTATTCGCCATATGGAAAAGGGGCGCGTTGTTATCTTCGGCGCGGGCGCCGGTATGCCGTTCTTCTCGACGGACACGGTTTCAGCTCAGCGTGCTCTTGAAACCCACTGCGACGAGCTTCTTGTTGCTAAGAATGGCGTGGATGGTGTGTACGATGACGATCCGCGCCTGAACCCGGACGCGAAGCGTCTTGAATTCCTGACGTACTCGGATGCCCTTTCTCAGGAACTCAAGGTCATGGATGCAACAGCTTTGGCACTTTGCCGTGATAATGGTTTACAAACACGAGTTTTCGGAATGTCTGAAGCAGGCAATGTGACTGCTGCCCTGATGGGTGAGACAATCGGTACTCTTGTGACTGCGCAAGACTGATCAACATAGGAGTCACGAATGATTGACGACATCCTCCTTGAAACCGAGGAAAAGATGGACCGTGCGGTTGAATCCGCACGCCACGAATTTGGCAATATCCGCACCGGTCGCGCAAACGCCGCGATGTTCGAGCAGATTCTTGTCGACTACTACGGTGCACCCACGCCGATGCAACAGCTCGCTTCTTTCCAGATTCCTGAAGCTCGTACCGTGTTGATCTCCCCGTTCGATCGCACTGCCACGAATGAGATCTTGAAGGCCCTGCGTGAATCTGATCTGGGTGTGAACCCGACCGATGATGGCAACGTTGTCCGCGTTGTTCTTCCTGCCTTGACTGAAGAACGTCGTAAGGAATACGTGAAGCTGGCAAAGACCAAGGCCGAAGATGCTCGCGTCGCAGTTCGTAACGTTCGTCGTAAGGCAAAGGAACAGCTCGATAAGCTGAAGAAAGACGGCGAAGCCGGCGAAGACGAGGTCGATCGTGCAGAAAAGAGCCTCGAATCGCTGACGAAGAAGCAGGTCGAACAGGTTGACAAGCTTCTTGCATCCAAGGAAGCTGAGCTCCTGACGCTGTGAGCGCCTCTGATCATTCTTCCCCTTCGTTGGTTGCGAAGTTTTTCTCTCCGCAACCAACGAAGGTGAAGGAACCACTGGCAGCCACCGGGAAGGCAGGACGTAATCTTCCAGCAGCAGTATCTACTGCCGTTGTTTTGATTCTTTTCGTCGGTATCTGCTTGTTTTATGTACCGCCACTTTTGACACTGTTCATTGTGCTGGCGTCGCTGGCGGGTTTATATGAGTTAGGTGGCGCATTCGCCCACCTAGAAACAAAGCTGACGATGGCTCCGCTGTATGCGGGAGCTATCGGCATGGTCACGTGCGCATGGTCTCTTGGCGCAGAAGCGCTCCTCTTTGCCCTGTACGCAACCATTTTCGCTGTTGTTGCGTGGCGCATCTTGGATCCGAACCCCAAGGGGCGGATTAACGACGTCATTGCATCGGTCTTTGTCGCGCTGTATGTTCCTTTCCTTGCCTCGTTCGTTGTGCTGATGATGCGCCAGTTCGGTAACCCATGGGTGGTTCTCACCTACGTTGGCTTAGTCGTCGCATCCGATACCGGTGGCTGGGTCGCAGGCGTTCTGTTCGGCAAACATCCGATGGCGCCTCGTCTATCACCCAAGAAGTCCTGGGAAGGCTTCATCGGCTCGACAATTGCTTCTGTCGCACTTGGTGGACTTGCTTTCTGGGCACTTGGTGGCCACTGGGCATTCGGCCTCCTTGCCGGCGTTGTTGCGTGTGTTGTCGGCACGCTCGGTGATCTCACTGAATCGTTAATCAAGCGTGAAACCGGTCTGAAGGACATGTCGCAAATTCTGCCGGGGCATGGCGGTGTCCTTGACCGCGTTGATGCTTTGCTGATGGTTGCACCGCTTATGTTTATGATCTTCACCTGGACGCTGTAAGGAATCCTATGAGCCTCGAATTCGAAAAACAGCGTCGGCGTGAAGTGCGTCCGACTGACCAGCCCCCAGAAGGAGCAACGTCAGCCGATGCGAAGCCGGTGATTTCTTTCGCGCCAGCTAAACCTGGCAAGGCACCTGCTCACCTCGCTGACGTGGATGCAAAAGGACGTAAGCAGGTCCTGAAGGATCTGGGTCTTCCCGGTTTCCGTGCTGACCAGCTTTCTCGACATTATTTTGATCACTTCGAAGCCGATCCGGCGAAGATGAGTGATATTCCCGCATCGATGCACGATGCAATTCGTGAAGGTCTGTTGCCTGAACTGGTTCGCCAAGTCGTCGCGCAACACGCGGATGGCGGGATGACGATTAAGCACCTTTGGGAGCTTTTCGATGGGGCGCGCGTTGAATCCGTGCTGATGCGTTACCCGCAGCGCACGACCTTGTGTATTTCTTCGCAGGCAGGATGTGGCATGGCGTGTCCGTTCTGCGCGACCGGCCAGATGGGGCTGACTCGTAACCTGTCGACGGGCGAAATTGTCGATCAGGTGCGCCAAGCGCAGATTGCGTGTCGGGATGGCGAGCTTCCCGGCGGGCCGACGCACCTCTCTAACGTTGTGTTTATGGGTATGGGCGAACCGCTTGCTAACTACCGCACGGTCGTGAATACTCTGCGCCGCCTGATTGATCCCAGCCCAGAAGGCTTTGGACTTTCAGCTCGAAACGTCACTGTGTCGACGGTGGGTTTGGTTCCCGCGATCGACAAGCTGGCGAAAGAAGGCATGCCTGTGACGTTGGCAGTTTCGTTGCATGCTCCCGATGATGACCTTCGCGACGAGTTGATTCCGATTAACTCGCGCTGGAAGGTGGGGGAGTTGCTTGATGCTGCTCGCCGATACTTTGTTGCGACGGGTCGTCGCGTGTCGATTGAGTACGCGCTGATCAAGGATATGAACGATCAGGAATACCGTGCCCAATTGCTTGCTGATGAGCTCAATAAGCGCGGTCACGGGTGGGCTCATGTGAACCCAATTCCGTTGAATCCGACTCCCGGCACAATCTGGACTGCGTCTACTCGGCGTGCTCAGGACACATTTGTCGCTACTCTGCGCAACAATGGGATTTCAACGACGATTCGCGATACTCGCGGTTCTGACATTGATGGTGCGTGCGGTCAGCTCGCAACAGCGGTGAAGGAAGCGAATGCGAAGCGTCGGTCTATCAATTCAGATTCCACTTCAATTCAGGAGACTCGATGAGTGACTCTTTCCCACGAGTGAGCTTCTGGCGTCACGGCTATGCGACTGAGCGTGTGGACGCTTTCTTTGCGGACGCGCGCCAGGCGTATGAAGGTGGCTTGCCGGCAGAGCAGTTCTCTGCACAGCAGGTTCGCCAGGCGACGTTCCCATTGAAGCGTCGTGGCTACGCGATTGATGCTGTTGATTCCGCGATGAGCCGTCTTGAAGCGGCCTTTGTTCAGCGCGATCGTGCGGATCATATTGCTGTTAACGGCGAGGCCGCATGGTTCGAGAAGGTTGCCGAGCGCGCAACGACGCTGTACGACCGCCTGATGCGTCCTCGGGGCGAGCGTTTCTCACACCCGGAATCCGGTCGTGGATATGACGCGGCTCAGGTTGATGATCTGCTGGATCGTTTGGCCGCCTATTTTGACGAGGGCACTGAGATGAGCGTCGATGACGTTCGTCTTGCTGTTTTCCAGCCTGCTCGTGGCAAGAAGGGCTACACGGAAGGAACGGTTGACGCCTATCTTGGGCGCGCCGTAGAGATTCTTCTGGCTGTTTCCTGATTGGGAGGGCGAATCGTGACTTCTTCGCGTCAGCCGATTGTCCTGCTGGGGTCGACCGGTTCGATTGGTACTCAAGCGTTGGATATCGTTCGCGCGAATCCGTTGCGTTTCGATATCCGAGGTCTTGCTGCTGGCGGCGGCAATATTGAGCGTCTTGCGCGCCAGGTGGTTGAGTTCGATGTTCCTGTCGTCAGTGTGGATCGCCGTGTTGGTGGCGAGCTACGCGACGCGATTCATACCATTGATTCGTCTGCGCACCCGCAGATTATCGAAGGGCCGGACGGGGCAACTCAGGTGGCTTCACTTGTTCCTGACGGAGTTGTCCTGAACGGTATCACCGGGGGAGTGGGTCTGCTTCCCACGCTGGCTGCTTTGAAGTCCGGTGCGACGCTAGCTTTGGCGAATAAGGAATCGTTGGTTGTGGGTGGCCATGTGGTGCGTAGCGCCTGTGTGCGTCCGGGTCAGATTGTGCCTGTCGACTCCGAGCATTCGGCTATCGCTCAGGCGTTGGCCAGTGGAGTTCACGAGGCCGGCCTCACTTCACCAGTGGTCACCGGCCACACTGAGGTGGCCGATCTTGTTCTGACGGCATCAGGTGGCCCGTTTAGGGGTAAGAAGCGCGCTGAACTTGCTGATATCACTCCGGAAGCTGCTCTTGCTCACCCGACGTGGAACATGGGTCCGGTTGTCACGATCAATTCCTCGACGCTGGTCAACAAGGGGCTGGAGCTGATTGAGGCTCACCTGCTGTTTGATGTGGCTCCCGAGCACATTGTGACGACTGTTCACCCGCAGTCGATCGTGCACTCAATGGTGACGTGGATTGACGGTGCAACAACGCTTCAGGCTTCGCCACCCGACATGCGTCTGCCCATCGCCCTGGGCTTGACATGGCCCGAGCGCCTGCACGACGTGGAAAAGCCTCTGACGTGGGCCGATGCGCAGAGTTGGACCTTTGAACCGGTCGATAGCGATACCTTCCCTGCCATCAATCTTGCGCGTCATGCGGTGGCCTCGTCACCGACGCACGCAGCGGTGTACAACGCTGCGAATGAAGTGTTCGTCGATGCGTTTTTAGCCAAGAAACTACCGTGGCTGGGCATTGTCGATTCTTTGACAAAGGTTGTTGAGTCTCACGATGGTATTGCAGACCCGACGTTGGATGACATTCTTGGGGTCGAAGAATGGGCGCGCGCGCAGGCGAATGCGCTGGTGAGTAGATCTTCATGAGCTACCTGGCGGGGATCTTTGCCGTTGTCGTCGGCTTTATCATCACCGTTGGTCTTCACGAGCTTGGCCACCTTGTTCCGGCGAAGAAATTCGGCGCGGTCGTCAGTGAATATGCGATCGGTTTTGGTCCGAAGATTGTGTCGCGTGAAGTCAAAGGCACGTTGGTTGTTTTTCGCGCGATTCCGCTGGGTGGTTACGTGCGTATCCTCGGCATGTTCGCCCCTGCCAAGCCGGGTCGTCGCACGCTGAATTCGAAGGGACAGCGGGATCTTGCTGAAGAAGCCCGCCACCAGAGTGCCCAAGAAATGCCCGAAGGGTGTGCACACCGTGCATTCTGGTGTCTGACGTGGTGGAAGAAAGCAATTGTTATGGCGGCTGGACCCGCGATGAATTTCTTGCTTGCGTTCCTTTTCCTCGTTATTGCGATGGTCGGCATTGGTTTCCGCACTGCCTCGTTAACGCTTGCGGATGTGTCTGCGACAATTCAGACGAATGCGGGTACCGTTGCGTCTCCGGCGTACGAGGCCGGTCTGACCGGGGGCGACACTCTCATCGCGCTTGATGGCCGGAACTTGAATGACTGGTCTGCCTTTAGAGACTCCATTACCTCGTCCAATGGACAGCCTCTTCAGGTGACCTTTGAACGCGATGGCGACCTTCATGAGGCCTCGTTATATCCGCGCAAGATGGATGACGGCACGTACGTGGTGGGCGTGACTGCCGGATATGAATATACGGCGGCCTCGATGTGGGATGCGGCCAAGGAATATCGCTACATGTTCACGGGCACGGTGGGTGCAATTACGAAGATTCCACAGTCCCTGTGGAACGTTACGATGTCGATGGTGACGGGAAGCGAACGCGATTCGTCAGGCTTGATTTCGATTGTTGGAGTGTCACGAATTGCTGGTGAGGTGACCAGCGATTCTGCGGGCAGTGGCGTCGCGGATGTGCGTTCTCAGATTGCGTTCCTTTTGAGTCTGATGGCCTCGCTGAATATGGCGTTGGCGGTTTTCAATCTGATTCCTCTGCCGCCTCTCGATGGTGGGCACATCATTGGTGCGCTCTACGAAGGCGTGCGCGGAGGAGTGGCACGCATGGGAGGAAAGCCGAATCCTGGCCCGGTCGATACCGCCCGATTATTACCGCTGACCTGGGTTGTGGGAGCATTATTGGCGGTGATGAGCATCGTGCTTGTTATCGCTGACATTGTTGATCCGCTTTCATTGCGTTGAACTGGAGTTGAAATGGCCAAGGCTGTTTTTACGAACGACTATTCCGCGACTGCTCACCCGCAGATTCTTGCCGATTTGACGGCGTTTGGAATGCAGAAGTTCCCCGGTTATGGAATGGATGCGATCTGCGATGAAGCTGAAAAGCTGATCCTCGACCAGTGCGGTATTCCCGGTGGAGCAGTCCGTTTCATGGCCGGTGGAACCCTGATTAACGATCTTGCGATCGACCTGTTTTTGCGCCCGTGGCAGTCAGTGATCGCCACCGCTGACGGTCATATTGCTACCCACGAAGCCGGTGCGATTGAAAATTCTGGGCACCGTGTTCATACGATTCCTTCGCATGATGGCCTGATGGACCCAAGTGAGCTCGAAGCGACTCTTCTTGAATGGCGCGACGGCGGTGTGCGTGAGCATGTGACTGCGCCGGGCCTGGTTTATATTTCCCAGCCCACGGAGCTTGGAACGTTGTATTCGCTCGAACGACTGACTGCGATTTCTGAGATCTGTCATTCCTTCGGCGTTGGCCTTTACGTTGATGGCGCGCGTTTGGGATATGCGATGGGGTCGTCAGCAAATGACGTGACCTTCGCTGACCTGGCAACGCTGACCGATGCGTTCTCCATTGGTGGCGCCAAGTGCGGAATGATGATGGGTGAAGCCCTCGTCCTGCCCGACGCGTCAAAGGCTGACTACTCACTGCGTGCGATGATGAAGATCCACGGCGGACTGGCGTCGAAGGGCTGGATCCTGGGCTCGCAGTTCCGCACGATGTTCGCCGACGGTCTGTACCTTCGCATTACGCGCGAGGCTACCCAGCGCGCTCAGCGGATCGAACAGGCATTCAAAGACGCCGGTTTTGAGATGCTGGTGGATTCTCCGACGAACCAGCTCTTCCCGATTCTCCCGCTTGAAATGGCTGAGGACGCGCGCGAGCGTTTTGCTATCGAAAAATGGGCGCCGGTCGCCGACACGGTGGCGGTTCGTTTCGTCATTTCGTGGTCCACCACAGATGAAGACGAAGCTGCCCTCCTTCAGTGGATTGCGACCTCGTCTGCGTGTTAACCTCCAGTAGCTCCTTAGCTGCTTGAGGACTCACATCACCCCAGTCAGTTCCGAGTTACCTTGTACCAACACCGATAACGGATGCCCGGTGTGAAGTGAAAGCGCGGGTTTCCATGTTTCTCCCTTGAATTCGCGTCCATTGAGTGAAATGCAGAGACTAAATGGTGACAGTGACATATCTTCATTAACCTTTCCCACACCTTTGCGCTAAGAAGAAACAGCCGAAGTGGGAGATAATGAGCGCGTGAGTGAAATATCTTTAGGCATCCCCGCAGTAAAGACGTCTCCGTTCCCGCGTAAGAAGACGCGGTCGATCATGGTTGGAGATGTTCGCGTTGGTGGTGGCGCCCCCGTTTCTGTCCAGTCGATGACCACAACGAAAACCCACGACATCGGTGCAACTTTGCAGCAGATTGCAGAGCTCACCGCAGCAGGGTGCGACATCGTTCGTGTCGCATGCCCGACGGATAAGGACGCTGAGGCGCTTGCGATCATCGCACAGCAATCGCGTATCCCCGTTATCGCGGATATTCACTTCAACCCGAAGTACGTGTTTGCAGCCATTGATGCGGGCTGTGGAGCTGTCCGCGTGAACCCCGGTAACATCCGCAAGTTCGACGACCAGGTGAAAGAAATCTGTAAGGCGGCATCCGACGCCGGTGTTTCTTTGCGCATTGGCGTGAATGCTGGTTCGCTGGATCCTCGTCTGCTGAAGAAGTACGGCAAGGCGACTCCCGAGGCCCTCGTTGAATCGGCAGTCTGGGAAGCGTCACTGTTCGAAGAAAATGACTTCCACGACTTCAAGATCTCCGTGAAGCACCATGATGTTCTCACCATGGTTGAGGCATACCGCCAGCTGTCGGAAAAGGGCGACTGGCCACTGCACCTCGGTGTGACCGAAGCCGGTCCCGCATTCCAAGGCACCATCAAGTCGGTGTCCGCATTCTCGGTTCTTCTTTCAGAAGGCATTGGTGACACGATCCGCGTGTCCTTGTCTGCGCCTCCGGTCGAGGAAGTCAAGGTTGGCACCAAGCTTCTTGAATACATGGGGCTTCGTGATCGCACTCTTGAAATCGTTTCATGCCCGTCATGTGGCCGCGCGCAAGTTGACGTGTGGACCTTGGCAGAAAACGTCACCGAAGGTCTCAAGGAATTGACCGTTCCGTTGCGTGTTGCCGTCATGGGGTGCGTCGTTAACGGACCTGGTGAAGCTCGCGAAGCCGACCTTGGTGTCGCGTCGGGCAACGGCAAGGGCCAGATCTTCATTCGCGGTGAAGTTGTTGACACCGTTCCCGAAGATCAGATCGTTGAAACTCTGATTGCTCGCGCACACGCGCTAGCTGAAGAAATGGGTCTGACTGAGGGGGATGGTCAAGTCGAAGTTATTCCCGTCGGTCGCTAAGAAAAGGACTTGAAAGAATGAAAAAATCACGTGCCTTCGGTCTGGGACTGCTTGCAACCGGCGCCTCACTGTACGCCACCGGTTTCCCGAAACGTCTGGGTCTGACCGCTTCAGAAGCCTTGATTTCACTTCCCGGTGATCTTCTTGTGCCCCGCGCTGACGTTCAGGTTGATCGAGCAGTTCGAATTAACGCTCCGGCTTCTACTGTCTGGTCGATCATCGAAGCTGCTCTTGAAGACGAATCCTTGCTAAAGGCTAAAGAGGAAGAATCGTGCATCATCCTGAATGCTCCCAAGCCTGGAACCGAGGGTGAAGAAATCGATCAGATGGGAACGTGCGTTCTTGCCCTGCTCGACTTGGGTAATGGTCGCACGATGCTCCATATGCGCGAACGTCACACCAGCGACGGAACCAACCTTGACAAGGCAAAGCTCTACGGATTGCTTTCCCTTGAAACCTACGGGGCGATGATGATGCTTCGCGACATCCGTAAGGCAGCTGAGTCCATCTAACGTTCTGAATCAGACGCGTGGCGCGTTCGACGGTTACACTAGAGGAACCGTCGTGGCTCGCCAAAATCGTTTGTGCTAGACGGGCTGGTCCAAAGGAGGACATATGGCGCCGTGGGCTGGCGTAGCAATGCTCGTAGTAACTGGCCTTACCATCATTGTTGGCTGGTGCTGGGTATGGGCTGGTCTCACTCGTCGTACACGCGTCGTTGCCATGGAACGATTGTTCCCGTATAGCCCCACTCCAGTTATTCCTCAGATCCAAGCGATCATTTGGCCGGCTGTGCCCGTTGTTGGGTGCCTGTGGATCGCAGTCGGTGCCTACAGTGCTCAGACCATCATCGGCCACGAGACACTGTTCGAACGCACTATTGTCATCTTCCTTTTTGCATTGGTTCCCTTGATCGCTGTCTGGATTATGTGTGGACAGAGCCTGCCAACATGGATGTACCCCGGCTGGCGAGCAGAGCACTATTACCGAACACACCCTAAAGTCGCCGAAAAAGAACTCAATGCTCGTACGGCTAGGCGCTTCGTGGGCGTGAGAGCCTGAACGTCAATGTGTGAGAAAAGAGGAGCTCGGCCTCGTCGATGACCTCAAGGTGCACACCACTGACGTGGTGCACTAATCTTGAAGGCGTGCTGAGAACTCTATCGTCATACTTTGTGCGCACTTTGCGCGAAGACCCAGCTGACGCTGAGGTCGATTCCCACAAGCTCCTTGTTCGTGCCGGCTACATCCGACGCACTGCCCCCGGTATCTACACGTGGTTGCCTCTTGGCCTGCGCGTTCTGCGCAAGGTCGAAGGCATCGTCCGTGAAGAAATGGATCGCATGGGCGCTCAGGAAGTTCACTTCCCGGGTCTGATCCCGGCAGAGCCCTACAAGGCAACGAACCGTTGGGAAGAATACGGTCCGACGCTGTTCAAGCTGAACGACCGCAAGGCGGGGGATTACCTGCTGGCTCCCACCCATGAGGAAATGTTCACCCTACTGGTGAAAGACATGTATTCCTCATACAAGGATCTGCCGACCACCCTGTACCAGATTCAGACGAAGTATCGCGACGAAGCTCGCCCGCGTGCAGGCCTGATTCGAGGTCGCGAATTCGTCATGAAGGATGCCTATTCCTTCGATCTTACCGACGAGGGCCTGGACGCTTCCTATAATGCGCAGCGCGAGACCTACCAGCGGATCTTCAATCGCCTTGGTCTTGAATTCGTCATCGTGTCCGCAATGTCGGGCGCCATGGGTGGCTCGCGTTCGGAAGAATTCCTGCACCCCAGCCCGATCGGCGAAGACACCTTCGTTCGTTCACCCGGTGGTTATGCAGCAAACGCTGAGGCAGTGACGACGTCGGCACCGGCTCCGGTCGATGCGTCCAACGTGGGTCCGGCTCGCGTTGTTCCGACCCCGGATTGTGCGACCATTGAGTCCCTCGTTGATCTGCTGAACGCACAATACCCGCGTGAAGACGGTCGTGCATGGACCTCAGCTGACACGTTGAAGAATGTTGTCGTCGTTCTGACCCAGCCTGACGGCTCGCGTGAACTGCTCGTCATTGGCCTGCCCGGTGACCGTGAGGTCGACATGAAGCGCCTCGAAGCAGCTGTCGCACCCGCCGAAGTTGAGATGGCAACCGACAAGGACTTCGAGGACCACCCCGAACTGGTCCGTGGCTACATTGGCCCGCAGGTGATCGGACCGAACTCGCCGGCACGTACAACCGACGAGGATGGGAACCCGACCGGTTCCGTCCGCTATCTTGTGGATCCTCGCGTCGTTGAGGGCACCACCTGGGTGACCGGCGCAAACCAGGATCGTCACCATGTGATCGACCTGGTTATGGGACGCGATTTTGCAGTCGACGGCACCATCGAGGCCGCCGAGGTTCGCGAAGGCGATCAGGCTCCCGACGGTTCAGGTTCGCTTCACCTCGAACGAGGCATCGAAATTGGCCACATTTTCCAGCTTGGTCGCAAGTATGCGGAGGCTCTGGGCCTGACTGTTCTCGACGAGAACGGCAAGTCCCAGGTTGTCACCATGGGCTCGTACGGCATCGGCGTTTCCCGCGTGCTCGCAGCGCTCGCTGAGTCGAACCACGATGATAAGGGTTTGGCATGGCCGGCTCAGATCGCACCGTTCGACGTGCACGTTCTGGCAACCGGTAAGGGCGATGAGCTCTTCGACACTGCCAAGGGCCTCGCTGAAGAACTCGAAGCCACCGGCATGGACGTCCTCTACGATGATCGTCGCAAGGTCTCGGCTGGCGTCAAGTTCGCTGACGCCGAGCTCATCGGTATTCCACTGGCTCTGGTTGTTGGCCGTGGCCTGAAGGATGGTCTGGTCGAGGTTCGTCAGCGCGCCACCGGTGAAAAGACCGAAATGCCACTCGCGCAGGCCGTTGAAGCTCTGAAGGCTGCTCACGCTGAGATTCTTGGAGGCAAATGATGGCAATCCGCGATATTCGCATCATCGGCGATCCGATTCTGCGCACCCAGTGCGATCCGATCACGGATATTGATGCTTCGGTGAAGCTGCTGGTCGAGGATCTGCTTGAAGGTGTTGACATGGAAGGCCGCGCAGGTCTTGCCGCCAACCAGATCGGTGTCGGTCTTCGTGCGTTCTCGTGGAACATTGACGGCGAAATCGGCTACGTCCTCAACCCGAAGATTGTGGAACTGTCGGCTGACGAATTCCAAGACGGTGATGAAGGGTGCCTGTCAGTTCCTGATCTCTGGTATCCGACCGAACGCGCGTGGTATGCGCGCGTCGAAGGCATCAACCTGGACGGTAAGACGATTGTTGTTGAAGGTGAAGAGCTGATGGCTCGTTGCCTGCAGCACGAGTGCGATCACTTGGATGGCATGATCTACATTGATCGCCTGGATCGTAAGACTCGTAAGAAGGCTTTGAGGGACATTCGTAACTCACACTTCTGATCGAGTCGTTGCAACGCCGTCGCACCCTCTTGCTATATGGTGCGACGGCGTTTACAGTTAAATTACACCGTTGTGAGATGTGGCAGTGCTAGTTGAGGGCGTAGGGGAAGACGATCCTCAAAGACTATGGAGGTCACATTGAGAGGGACATACACCCGCGGTGTACTTTTCGTGCATTCAACACCGCCCGCGCTGTGCCCACATATCGAATGGGCAGTCGGTACGGCTCTCGGTCAAGATGTGCGTCTTCAGTGGACCGCGCAAGACGCTGCTCCCGGCATGGTGCGTTGCGAGTTCTCGTGGGTCGGACCGGTCGACTCGGGTGCGCGCCTCGCCTCAGCTCTGCGTGGCTGGGAACACCTGCGCTACGAGGTCACCGAAGAAGCCACGGCTTCCACGGACGGTGGTCGCTGGGCTCATACTCCATCACTCGGCATCTTCCACTCGCAGATGGACACTGTCGGAAACGTCGTCGTTCCTGAAGACCGTATTCGTGCCGCCATTGAGAGCGCCACGAATTACGAGGAATTGCGCGAAGGCCTTGATCTTGCCCTCGGACAAGCGTGGGACGATGAGCTGGAATCCTTCCGTCACGCCGGTGCCGGCGCACCGGTTCGCTATCTGAATTCCAAGGTCGGCTAACCGGTGGGTTCGATCGCTGACCTGCTCGGGTACACGCTCAACGCTGAAGGGGAGAAGTCCGATATCTCCCCTGAAACAGGCGGTGCGATCAATGAAGCGGGGGAGGCCTCGTCCCCTAAAACTGAGCACGCGCGTGAGGTGACGATGGATGCCATCTTGGAATTTGTCGACCTTGCCCCCGAAGATGCGCGCGGTGACCTGACGCTGAAAAAGGATCTGGATATCGATACGTTAGTCAGGTACGCGATCGTTGCACGCATTGAACACGAGTTGAAGCTATCGATTCGAGATACTGAGGTTGATGCGTGGGAGACATTGGACGATGTGCTTTCCGGTGTTGCGGGACATGTGTAGGTGAAACCGCGTTCGAGGACCGTCTTTTTCATCTTCTTTGACTTCGGTCAAGAAAAGGTGATGAGACGGTTTTTCTTTTGTGTAGTTTCGGCAAGTCGTGGACTTTCGTCCTAGATTTACGTCACCATAGATAGCGCAATACAGTAGTGAAGCTGAGCATGCTCACAAGCATCGCTCAGTACACGTAACCACAGACGAAGGAGTCGCAGGTGAGGGCAACGAAGCGTATCGAGGAAGACCTCTTGGGCGCACGAGAAGTTCCGCTCGAGGTTTACTGGGGTATTCACACGCTCCGCGCAATCGAGAACTATCAGATCTCCGGTTCGACAATCGCTGAGGAACCTGAATTTGTCCGTGGCATGGTTGCCGTCAAGAAAGCGTCAGCAATGGCGAACCGGAAGCTGGGGACACTGAGCGACACAATCGCTGATGCGATTATTTGGGCGTGCGACGAAATCCTGGAAGATGGGCGCTGTTTGGATCAGTTCCCGATCGACGTGTTCCAAGGTGGTGCGGGCACCAGCGTCAATATGAATACAAACGAAGTTGTCGCTAACCTTGCGCTGGAACACCTAGGGTACGCGAAGGGACGCTACGCGTACGTCAACCCGAATGATCACGTCAACAAGTCTCAGTCGACAAACGACGCCTATCCCACCGGCTTCCGCTTGGGCTTGTACAAGAAGGTCGACGATCTGGTGGATGAACTCGAGCGTTTGATCGAATCTTTCACATCGAAGGGCTTGCAGTTCCGCGACGTCATCAAGATGGGGCGCACTCAGCTACAGGATGCCGTCCCTATGAGCCTAGGCAAAGAGTTTGAAGCATTCAGTGTGCTCTTGGGTGAAGAGATCCCGCGTCTGCGTAACAACTCGGCGCTACTGCTGGAAGTTAACCTTGGCGCGACCGCTATTGGTACTGGCCTGAATACTCCTGACGGATATCAGGACACCGTCGTTCACTGCCTGCGTGAGGTCACGGGATTGCCGATCAGGGGAGCGGACAACCTGTTGGAAGCAACCTCCGATACTGGTGCCTACGTGTCGATGCACGCCTCCATTAAACGTCTTGCGGTTAAACTATCGAAGATCTGCAATGACCTGCGACTTCTGTCGTCTGGACCTCGTGCGGGCTTGGGTGAAATTCGCTTGCCTGAACGCGCTGCCGGATCGTCGATTATGCCGGCGAAGGTGAACCCGGTGATCCCGGAGGTCGTGAACCAGGTGTGCTTCAAGGTGATGGGCAACGATGTGGCGCTGACCTTCGCGGCTGAAGCTGGCCAGTTGCAACTGAACGTCATGGAGCCGGTAATCGGCCAAACTCTGTTTGAGTCCATCAACCTGCTGACGAACGCGATACGGACCCTGCGTGAGCTCTGCGTCATCGGCATCGAGGCAAACGAGGATGTCTGTCGTAACAATGTCCTGAACTCGATCGGTATTGTCACCTACCTTAACGAGGTGATCGGGCACGCGAACGGTGACGCGGTTGGTCGCGAGTGTGCGCGTAGTGGTCGCAACGTTCGCGAGGTTGTTCTTGAAATGGGACTTCTGGACGAGGCTGCGCTGGATGAACTGCTCAGCGTTGAAAACCTGTTGCGCCCGAAGTACCGCGACATGAGATACTACTCGGGTGGCGACCCGTCGGTCGTGGAATTGGAGGACGAAGAGTAATCGTTCATATGCGTCGCACGCTCGGCGCATAAAAAACTGCTGGGACACTCGGGTGAGCATCCCAGCAGTTTTCGTTTGTCTTATTGACGAGGCCTGACGCGGCGACTGAGCGCCGCGTCAGGGTAGTAGTTCGTCTTAGTGTGCCTGGTCTGCAACAGAATCGATTCCGCAGTTGAACAGGTCGTAGCGCGTAATTGCCTGAGCAACGACGCTACGATCGATCTTGCCCTGATCAGCGAGAGTCTGAAGGGTGCGAACGACCAGCGACTCAGCGTCGATGTGGAAGAAGCGACGTGCTGCACGGCGGGTGTCGGAAATACCGAAGCCGTCGGCACCGAGCACACGGTACTCGCCGGGCACCCACTGGCGGATCAGATCCTGGGTCAGCGTGTCGAAGTCGGAGGTTGCGATGAATGGGCCTTCGCAACCGGCCAGTTTCTGCGTGAGGTACGCGGTGCGCGGTGCTTCCTCCGGGTGGAGGAAGTTGTGCTCGTCGGCATCCAGGCCGTCGCGTCGCAGTTCGTTCCACGAGGTAACTGACCACACGGCTGCGTCAACGCCCCAGTCTTCAGCAAGCATGCGCTTGGCGTCGCGTGCCCACGGCACACCCACGCCGGAAGCGAGTAGCTGGACCTTGTGACCCTGGCCTGAGTGATCCTCGACCTTGTAGATACCCTTCTTGATACCTTCAACGTCAACGTTCTGAGGCTCTGCAGGCTGGTGAATCGGCTCGTTGTAGACGGTGATGTAGTACATGACGTTCGGGTCACGACCATCGTTCTCACCGTACATGCGTGCCAGGCCGTCCTCCATGATGTAACGGAGTTCGTAGGCGTATGCCGGGTCGTAGGAGACGAACGCGCGGTTGGTGGAAGCCAGAACCTGTGAGTTGCCATCCATGTGCTGCAGGCCTTCGCCGGCGAGCGTGGTACGACCAGCGGTTGCACCGATGACGAAGCCCTTCGCCATCTGGTCGCCGGCAGCCCAGAACTGGTCGCCGGTGCGCTGGAAACCGAACATCGAGTAGAAGATGTAAACGGGAACCATCGGCAGGTTGTGGGTCGCGTATGCGGTGCCAACAGCCTGGAAGGCAGCGGCGGAGCCGGCCTCGGTGATGCCCGTGTGGAGAACCTGACCCTGCTCGGATTCCTTGTAGGAGAGCATCATGTCAGCGTCAACGGCCGTGTAATTCTGGCCGTGCGTGTTGAAGATCTTTGCGGACGGGAAGATCGCGTCGAGGCCGAAGGTACGGGCTTCGTCAGGAATGATCGGGACGAAGTAACGGCCAACCTGCTTGTCCTTGAAGAGGTCCTTGAACAGGCGAACGAGTGCCATGGTTGTTGCGACCTCGAGTGGGCCGGAGCCCTTCGACAGACCCTCGAACGGCTTGGTCGGCAACGGTGGTAGCTTCGGCTGACGGTCGTCACGACGCTCGGGAACCCAACCGCCAAGCTTCTCGCGACGTTCCTTCATGTAGAGGAGTGCCGGATCGTCCTCAGACGGCTTGTAGTACGGAGGCATGTAGGGATCGCGTTCGAGCTCTGCGTCCGTGATCGGAATCTGTAGACGATCTCGTAGCTGCTTCGCATCTTCCAGCGTCAGCTTCTTCATCTGGTGGGTTGAGTTACGACCTGCGAAGTGCGAACCAAGAGCGTAGCCCTTAATGGTATGCGCCAGAATGACGGTCGGTTGGCCGGTGTGCTCCATCGCTGCCTTGTAAGCGGCGTAGACCTTGCGGTAGTCGTGGCCACCGCGCTGCAGTGCCCAGATCTGGTCGTCGGTCCAGTTCTGAACCATGGCCTTGGTGCGCGGGTCGCGACCGAAGAAGTGCTCGCGAACGTATGCGCCGTCGTTGGCCTTGAAGGTCTGGTAGTCGCCGTCGAGCGTGTCGTTCATGACGTGGACAAGAGCGTCGTCCTTGTCGGAGGCGAGCAGCTGATCCCAGCCACGGCCCCAGATGACCTTGATGACGTTCCAGCCGGCGCCCTTGAAGAAGGCTTCCAGTTCCTGGATGATCTTGCCGTTACCGCGGACCGGGCCGTCGAGGCGCTGCAGGTTGCAGTTGACGACGAAGGTCAGGTTGTCGAGGCCCTGCTGGGCGGCAAGCTGGAGCATGCCACGCGATTCGGGCTCGTCCATTTCACCGTCGCCGATGAATGCCCAGGTGTGCTGTTGCGACGTGTCCTTGATGCCACGCAGGTGCAGGTA
Organism: Pauljensenia sp. UMB1177; assembly: GCF_030217965.1. Taxonomy (NCBI): domain Bacteria; kingdom Bacillati; phylum Actinomycetota; class Actinomycetes; order Actinomycetales; family Actinomycetaceae; genus Pauljensenia; species Pauljensenia sp. UMB1177. The sequence continues at coordinate 86,397 of NZ_JASOOV010000004.1, forward strand.
GCGGTCGAACCATGCCTGATAGATGGCTTCTGCCGGGCCGAGGCCGAGGGAGACGGTGGGGTACTCCCAGAAGTCGGGGAGCTGGCGCGGGTGCGGATACGAGGGCAGACCGTGTTCGGTCGATGCCTGCTGACGGAAGCCGTCCATTTCTTCTTCGGAAAGACGACCTTCGACGAACGCACGTGCGTAGGGGCCCGGAGAGGCATGGCCTTGGAAGAAGACGTGGTCGCCACCGCCCGGGTGATCCTTACCGCGGAAGAAGTGGTTTAAACCAACTTCGTACAGGGTGGCAACGGATGCGTAGGACGAGATGTGTCCGCCGACCTTGACGCCGGGGCGCTGTGCGCGCGTCACCTGGACGGCTGCGTTCCAGCGGATCCAACGGCGGTACTGGCGCTCCATGGCCTCGTCACCGGGGAAGTAGGGCTCTTCGTGCACCGGGATGGTGTTGACGTAAGGAGTCGTGTATTCCTGCGGAACATGGACGCCCTGGTGGCGTGCCTGATCCAGCATGTGAAGCAGGATGTAGCGGGCACGCGGACCACCCTTTTCGTCGATCAATCCGGACAGCGACTCAATCCATTCGGCGGTCTCTGCCGGATCGTTGTCCGGAACCTGGCTAATCAGGCCGTTAACAACGGGATGGTTTTCGCTCAAGTGACTCACGAATCCCCTCTGGTATTGCTTAGCTTTTACGGTGGTGCACGGCTTCGTGACCTTGTTCCTATTGTCCACTGTTCGGGCTCTTCATGCGACCCCTACAGGGACTTCTGACCCATGAGTAATGCCTCATTATTGCACGCTGTGCCATCGGGAAGATGTGCTCGACCTTTCCGCTGGTCTTCACGGCGTGGACAAATGGAGTTTCAGCAGTGATGTGCAATACGATAAAAGGGTGTTAGATACTTCAGCGCTCCGTGCGCTCACGCCGAAGGGTGGTTGTTCATCATGGCGGTGAGCCTCGGTTTCACACCGGGACAGATTGTTCAAGAATTTTACGTCGACGATGATGCTGACCAGCAGATTCGCGTCTCCATTGAATCCGAGACGGGCGAACAGCTCGTCGACGAGGACTACGGAGATGTCGTTGACGGTGCCATCGTGTGGTGGCGTGCAGATGATGCTGAAGAAGATGACCTTGCCGACCTTCTGGTTGACGCTCTGTCGAACCTTGATGACGGTGGTCTGATCTGGGTCTTCATCCCGAAGCCGGGTCGTGCGGGAACCGTTCCTGTTGCTGATGTTGAAGAAGCTGCGAAGGTTGCGGGATTGCATTCCACGTCCGCTGCCTCGGTTGGTAATGACTGGGCGGGTATTCGTTTGACGGCTCGTCCTCGGGGTCGTTGATTTAGTCTCAAAAAGCCACTGGGATTCGCGCGAGAAACGCAAGCCCAGTATGCTTTCGACTGTTCCCGTAAGTCTACGGGCAATGGGCCTGTAGCTCAGTTGGTCAGAGCGCTGCGTTTACACCGCAGATGTCGTCGGTTCGAATCCGGCCGGGCCCACTTTTTGTACCCACGGGCTTTCCCCTTTGCGTTTTGTCGTCGAGACTCCCGCGCGAGCCTCGGGTCTGCTGAGGGTTTGGTTGACGTCTAGTTTGTTTTGCTGGGGCGGGGCAGGGAAGGGTGTTGATTATGTTGGAGTTGTATTCAGAGTAGTTCAAAGCTGATGTTGTGGCGTTGGTGGAGTCTGGGGTTGCTCGCCGTCAGGTGTGTGCTGATTTGGGGATCTCGCGTTCCTCGTTGCAAAGATGGATTACTGATGCGAGGTTTCAGGCTCAGGGGATGCAACCGTCTGCCGATCCGGTAGTGGCTAAAGAGATAAGCCAGGCTTTGAAACGGATTCGCGAGTTGGAGATGGAAAACGAAATACTACGTGCCGCGGCGGTGTACCTATCTCAAGAAGCGATTCGCCCAAAAGGGTCTTCCCGACCGTGGAAAAGCTGATCAAGGCAGGTAAGGCGACCGTGACGGTAGCGGCTCGGGTACTGGGGTTTTCCCGCCAAGCGTTTGATAAATGGGCTGCTACGCCAGTTTCGGACAGGCAAGCCCAAGAAGTAGAACGTATAGATAAGATTCGCCAGATTCACAGTGACGATCCTGAATGTGGTTACCGCCTGATAGTAGACGAGCTCCATGATCAAGGGGTAGAGATTTCTGAGCGTCGAGTATGGCGATTGTGTTCTCATGCTCAGGTGTTCTCGGTGATTACTAGGCGTAAGCCGCGTGGGAAGAAGTCAGGTGCTCTGGTACATGATGACCTGTGACAGCGTCACTTCCACGCTGATGCGCTCAGCGTTGCGTGGGTTATAGATATTACGGAGCATTGGACCAAAGAGGGAAAGCTGTATCTGTGTGCGATCAAAGACCTGTGCTCGCGAAGAATCGTGGGCTATGCGACCGGTGGGCGAATGAAATCACGCCTCGTGGTGGTGGCGCTCGATGATGTGATGAGGAAACGAGGCAATCCCCATGGCGTAATCGTTCACTCTGATCGTGGCTCGCAAGTTCGTTCTAGAAAATTCCGTGCCGCGCTGAAATCTTACGGCGCGAAGGGATCTATGGGCGCAGTTGGAGCGTGTGGGGATAACGCTGCGATGGAATCTTTCTTCGCTCTTGTACAAAAGAACGTTCTTGATCGTAGCTCTTGGATCAGGCGCCGTGAACTATCTGCCGCGATCACTCACTGGATTGAACGGACAGATCACAGGAAAAGACGGCAACGAGCACTGGGTAAATTGACATCAATCGAATACGAAACAATCATGGAACCAGCCGCATCCCTTGCAACCTAAAAATCAGAAAGAAAACTGTCAACCAAACCCTCAGCAGACCCCGCAACTCGATACCAGGCTTAGCCCCGTCGGCTTCGACGACGTCTACGCCACTGGCGACATCAACGAAGACCAGTGCCGGCAGGCGTTCAGGACAATTTTCGAAGCCGTGGGCCAAACCCAACACTTCAACATGATGAATACGCTGGAGGTAGCCCGATGAATCAAAGATACGACCTTCCCAGAGCTCGTGACCAGCGACGAATCGGCGAAGACAAAGGGTGTGGAGGCAAGAAATGACAAAGCAGAGGCTTGAACTGACCTGGTACAACAAGGACATGGCCCTCATCCCCACCGAGGTGGGCAAGTATGGCTACACATGGGTGGATCCGTCAGATCCGCGCTACTGTGAGACCCACACCCTCATCATGGATGACTACGTCCAAGGCGTGCAGTCACCCAAGAGCGACGAGTTCGAATACTCCGAACGTGCAGACCTCCCCCCACAAGAGGACAATCTCCTTATCCTTGGTGAATCCGGAGACGTTCTCGAAGCCCTCACACGTGTACCAGAACTGGCCGACAAGTACGTCGGCAAAGTCAAGCTGATTTATATAGATCCGCCTTTCAACACCGCTCAAACCTTCGCGAGCTACGAAGATAACCTTGAGCACTCCATCTGGCTAACCATGATGCGCGACCGGCTACTGCATATGCGCAAACTGCTCAGCGAAGGCGGCTCCATCTGGGTGCACCTCGACGATGGTGAGAATCACCGTATGCGACTGTTGCTTGATGAGGTATTCGGTGCCCAAAATTTCGTTTCCGAAGTAATTTGGCAAAAGGCAGATGGGCCTCGCAATGACGCGGCGTATTTCTCTAGTGATCATGACATGATTCTGCTTTATCGGAAGTCGGACGACTTTGGTGTGAATCGTCTTCCGCGGACCGCTGAGATGGACAGTCGCTTTTCTAATCCAGATGATGATCCTCAGGGAGCATGGTCCCTGGCTGATCCTTGCGCTCCTGGTGCTGCTACACATCAAGGCATGGTTTATGCAATTCAGCACCCTTTGACTGGTGAACTCATGTATCCGTCTTCAAGACGGTGCTGGGGATGGTCACAGGATGCGATGCTTGCGGCAATGCAACAATGGGCAGAGTACGAACTCCGTGACATTGATGATTTGATTAAGAGAGCTGAATTTTGCGGCGTTGATGTCACGGAAGTTAAGCGAGACGTTCAAGCAATCATGTTGGCAGAACCATTGGAGTCCGCGCGCCTGAAAGTACAGGCGAGGCTTAACTCCGCGGAAGTCCTCCCTGCGCTTGTATTTACCCGTAAAGGTCAGGGTCGCATCATGCGCAAGGCGTACCCTTCTGTAAAAGGGCAGGTTCCTAGAACTCTCTTCTTAAACCAGGACGTCAGCCATAATCGAGGTGCAGTAAAAGAAATTACTGCATTATTCCCTGATACTAATGCGTTTTCTACTCCCAAGCCAGAACGATTGCTAGAGCGAGTCATGCAGATTGCTACCGACCCCGGTGACCTTGTGCTGGATGTCTTCGCTGGGTCAGGGACGACGGCGGCGGTTGCGCAGAAGATGGGGCGGCGTTGGGTGACTTGTGAATTGCTGGAGTCCACATTTACCACGTTTACCCGCCCGCGCTTGGAAAAGGTCATTAACGACCAAGACCCTGGTGGTATTACCCGCACTAAGGGCGAGCGCGTTGCTGCCGATAACGTCGAGCTCCCAGAGGGCGTGACCCCGGATGATGCCGCGAAGTTCACCTCAGTGCTTAACAAGCTGATTGCTGATGATCCCGGGGCGAAGAAGGATCCCCGGATTAAGGCTCTCAAGGCGGCAGCCAAGACCAAGCGCATCAAAGAGGTCATCAACTGGCGTGGCGGCGGCCGCTTCCAGGTCGCGCACCTCTCGCCCGCCTGCTTCGACGTGGACGAGGATCTCGGCAAGGTCGTACTTACGGACGCGGCAACCGGACAAAGGCTGATCGAATCCGTCGCGGCCAACCTCGGTTTCCAGCTACTTCATCCCGACGATGACGTGGTATTTGAAGGGCGTAGGGGGCGAACGCTGCTCAAAGTGCATGAGGGCATCGTGGATGAGCACAGCGCGCTCACGTGGCTGGGTGAACTCCAAGATGGTGAGTCCCTCGTCATCGCGGCCCTGGGTGTGGCTGACGGTGTCAACCGGGCCTTGCGGCGTTTTGGGAAGGGATGCCGCGCCATCGTCATCCCTGATGACCTGTTCCGCTTCGACGCTGGTGAGGAGGCCTAAATCATGGGCAAGCAACTCGGTATCTTCTTTGACCAGTCCGATATTGATTCCATCGCCGCCGACTTTGACCTGCGTGGCCCCAACAAGCGGGCGCTTCGCCAGTTGATTCTGGCACTCACCGACGATGACTTCGACCGTCACGTGCCCCAGGTGATGAACCTGGCCACCGGTGTTGGCAAGACCTACCTCATGGCCGCATTCATCGAATACCTCCGCCGCCAAGGCGTATGCAACGTGATGATCGTGACGCCATCATTGACGGTTCACTCCAAGACAATCCAGAACTTCACCGCCGGCACCAAACGCTACATTCCTGGAGCTGGTGTGCCCCCGGAGGTGGTCACCCCGCAGGATTACTCCGCGTGGCGGGTGTCGCTGGCCAATGCTGACCTGGTGCGCTCGGGCGGTAATGATCCGTCGATGGCGTTCATCTTCAACATCCAGCAGTTGATCGCCCCCAAAGACTTGGATGGTGACACGAAGAAGACCACGGATGCTTCTGCGGCCACTCGTGTGCGCCGCTTTGTGGAGGATTCCGGCTCCCTGTTCGAGTACTTGCAGAACCTGCCGAACCTGGTTGTGATCGCAGATGAATCCCACCTGTACGGAACCAGTGCGAAGAAGTTCAACGCCGCGCTCAAGGAGCTCGACCCGGCCGCGATTGTCGGTATGACCGCCTCCGCCCAAGACGGCGATCACATCGTCTTCAAATACCCGCTGTATGAGGCCATCAGTGACCGCTTCGTGAAAACCCCAGTTCTGGCGTTTCGCCAGAAAGGCTACGGGGCTGATGAGACCAGCGAAGAGCAGCAACTGCGTGATGCCGTCGCGCTGCTGAAAATCAAGCAGCAGGCCTACGACACCTACATTGCCGAACAGGGGTTGAAGCCGCTAACCGCTGTGCTGTTTGTAGTGTGCGCGGACGTCAACCACGCCACCCAAGTCACCGAGCTCCTGCGCTCAAGTGAGTACTTCGGCTCGCAGCTCGCGGTGCTGCAGGTGGACAACGAACACAACGATGCCACCACCCAGCAGATGCTTGATGACCTCGATGCCCCAGATTCACCCGTGCGCGCGGTAGTGAGTGTCAACAAGCTCAAGGAAGGCTGGGACGTCAAGAACATCGCCGTGGTCGTCACACTTCGTGCTATGGCTTCTGAGGTGCTTACTCAGCAGACCATGGGGCGCGGGCTACGTCTGCCATTCGGTAGGTACACCGACGTGTTCCATATCGACCAGCTCGACATCATCAGCCACCACTCCTTCGTGGAACTGCTCGAAAACGAGGAAGTTCTCCACCAATTCGGGCTGGATGATGCCGTCACCCCGGACCAGGCGGACGCAGTACGCAAAGCCATCCAGAAGATCGCCACGCCCATGCCACCTGCTGCCAGCAGCAGCGAGTCCTCCAACGGCTCCGTTGCTTCAGTCGTCGTAGGTGGTTCCCCGGATACGCCATCCACTAGCGAAACAGTTGCAGGTGCGCCTGCTGGGCAAGGCAGTACAGGCCAGGAGGCTCCGATGCCGGCAGCGTCATCCGGACCGCAAGCCACACTGTTGATGACGGCCTATGACTCCGATATCGCTGAAGCGTACGGGCAGGTGCCGCTGGACACCCTCGATCCGATTGAGCGCACGCCCGGCTTCGAGGATGTGTCATTCCAGTTCCCACGGGTGTTCCTCGAACCGGTTGACCCGCCATTCGAGCTGCACAAGATCCCCACCGATCTTATCCAGGAAGCCGCCCGTCGGGTAACCGACAGCAAGGACGTGCTGCAACGCCGCGAGATCAAGAAATCCAAGCTGCGCAGGCTCACGTCCGTGGATGTGGAATCCGCCGAGGTAGATTCACTTCCCGTCGAGAGCGACAACGTACGCCGCGAGTTGGTGCGTTTCGTGATGAATCAGCGTGTGGTTCCAGCTACTAATGAATCCAAGCGCTCCGCAGAACGTAGCCTGGTGCCCGAGTTTATGCGGGAAACCCGCATCACCGAATGGACGGTGAAGGCCTACGAGAGCGCAGAGCGCGAACTGGGTGAGCTTGTGCGTGCCTATGCCAAAGACCTGGCCCGGCAGCGTACCGCCAAGATTGTGCTCAGCCCGCTCACACTGCCGAAGGCTGAAACCCGCTTCCTGCCGCTTGGCGCGCAGGTGCAGGACCGCATCGAGGCAAGCACCCAATTCCAGCGTGGCGCGTTCTACGGAGATTGGCGCAAGAGCCTGTTCCAAGTGGAATCCTTCGACTCGTTCAGTGGCGAGTACGAGGTGGCACGGCTCTTGGATACTTCACCACAGATTGCGTGGTGGCTGCGCCTGCACACAACCATGGGGGCGTCCATCAAGTACAACCTGCACGATTCCTACTACCCGGACTTCGTCGCCCGAGACACGGACGGGACATACTGGATCATTGAAGGCAAGGACGCACGTGGTCGCAATGACGACACCGTGCAAGCTAAACGCAAAGCCGCTGAGGAAGTGGTTCGCTACCTCGTCACGCGTGACGAGTACGCCGACCAGGCGTGGGGGTACCTCATCGCCTACGAAGACGATGTCGCCTCTTCTGCCAGTTGGGCTGATCTCAAAGCCAAAGCCCAACCGGTCACCAACGCCTGAGAAGGGAGGCCGGATGGCAATCCGACGAACGCAAATGTCAACTGAGCCATGAATGATGGGAAGGAGGTAGTAGATGGTCAATCGATCGGCTAAATCAATGCGCTTTTGTGAATATTTCGGGATTACGAGAACGTCCGAGGATGACTGGTTTGACCCGCACCTGAGTGTAGACACAAAGCTGTTCATCGACCCGCTGCTTCTCCTCGAAGCTGGAGGCCGCTGGGCAGCTGCACACGATCAGCTCATCGAATATTTCGTCAACTGTTATGAGCTTGTGGCGAAAGGTGGTAACCCTAATGCCCCGGCTTCAAAAGCTGTCCTACGCATGCTGACTTTTCCCGAGCCCGGTGAATTTCGCCTGGGGTACACGTCTCATGGAACAAAGGGTTCTGGTTCTGGTCACGGTTACGCTCGAGCGATCAGAGATGGAATTGCTGTCGCCATTGCTAAGGGGCTGGAGCGGCCGGAACACATTGAGGAAATTGGCATCCTGAACGAAGGCATCGGGGCGGATCGAATTTCCGATATCGTCGCAAACGTCCTCAAACAAACCTTCGTAGAATACACCCAGGAGGTAGCCGAACGCCACAAGATTCCGCTCAAATCGTTTCAGATCAAGAACTACGAACTCAATATTGATTACAAACGATGGTTCCCAGGTTATTGCGACCTACCAGCTTCCTCTGATGGCACACCCATTATTTTGGTGCCGGAGCGGCTACTTCAGTCTCTACCCACCTTGAACGCAGATGACTGGTTCTACTCCACCATGAATCAAGATCTGCGAGATAGCCTGAACCTTAAAGTTGGAGAGACCGTTTCTAAAGCAACAATCGTTCAATTTGCCAGAAGGCATCCTGGTCGCGTACGCCAATGGGCGCGTGAGCAATCCTCACGACCCGATCTGAAACACTATGACTTCCAGGGAGATCCTCTCGGCGTAGTGCAATGGGATCAAGAGCCAAAGCACTTCGCCCGGGCTAATCCTTTGCCTCCGAGAGAGGTGGAGTCTCAAGAGGAGTTGATGGAGCTTCTAGAGCAGATTATCGGCCGCTTCAAGTTGTTTATTGAGAGTAAAGGCGGCTGGCGTCTGCTATGGAATGACGACCATACTGTTAAGCACGAAGAAGCAATTCAACTCGCGTTTCTGGGTATGGCTGGAGACTATTTGCGACAATTTGATGTAGAACTGGATCGGGAGGTCGACTTTGGTAGAGGACCAGTTGACTTCAAGGTCTCACGGGGATCTCGGATTCGTGCGCTCTTGGAAGTCAAGAAGGTTGAGAACGGCAAATTTTGGCATGGTCTAGAGACCCAGTTGCCGAGCTACCTTGAGTCTGACGATAGCGAATACGGCTGGCTTATTGCTGTTCAATTTAACGGCTCGAAGAATTCGCGTGAACGCATCCGGCAGCTCCCGTCCTCGGTCCATGAGGTATCCCGGAGAATTAACAAAACTATTCGCTTTGCGCTCATTGACGCGCGCCCACACGAATCAGCATCGAAAATACAGGCCTGAATGACCTCGCCTGAAACTTTTTGACGCAGTACCCACACCTTTTGACGTGGCGCTTATGCTCGGCGAGGGTGGGTGCATTCTGCCGACCGTCTCGCCGCCGATGGCCAGTCAGTCCGGTTGCAGAGATGAAGAATGCCCGAGCACGTTGGGAGTCTAATCAACCACAAACCCCAGTTATCAGGCGAAACTAAGCGGCAAGTACATATCTGCACACACCGTTATCCCGCATCAATCTCTGAGTCCTCTTTTTCAAGACGACGCGTTAGTGATACAAAGCGACGCTCACGTGAGGTTGACACCAAGTGGGTGCGAGCCAGAAAGCTCTGGGTGCAAGGATGGTACTTCTCAGATTTCCCCGTTGATCAGGTATTCACCCAGGGTCTTACCCTCGGCATCACGCCAGAACTCCCGAGCGTTGACATTGTTGCCCTTGACGAAGATACCCGCCTTGTTCGGCGAGGAGAAAGCAATATCAGCCGTCGTTACATTACCGTTGATCGACTTGGCGTGGCGTTCTCGAAGCGCGGCCGCTTTTTCGGACTTCACTTCGAGTAACCAACTACCTTTACGCAGTACCCATTCTTCGCCACTCTTGATCAGCGTGGCGCGGTGATGACTGCGCCGATGGCTATAGAACTCCGAGCTCACAGAACGAGCCGGTTCACGGGACTTCACAGGGGCATCCTCGTCTTGTCCCAATGTCACATCAGTGTGTTCGTCGGCTGGCACCATCGTTTCCAACACCATGATCCCCATGGTGGCCATCATCAGCCGCGTATTCGAGATGATCACGCTAAGACGGTTCTTCAAGTGCTCTCGCGCGCGACCCGTATGAGCGCCCGTAGCATTAGACAACGTGGTATGCCCGGCATCACGCGCCAGGGTTATAAAAGCGTCTTCCAGCAGGCCGAGTTCAGTTGCTCCGAAGTCCTCGGGCGGTGCGACAAGCAACACGGCCTTGCGGCAGAAGAGGTGCTTGTCGTTTCGAATGTTCTCGAGGATGTGCTTAATGGTGCCGTCGTTATTCTTACGTACCGCCGCCTTGCCGATATACAGGTTCGGCTCATCTTCAGCAGAAAGATCCCCCAGGATGAAGTAGATGCCCGCTTGGTTCATCTTCTTGTGGTGGCGGTACTCATCAAGTGAGGCGTGCGGCAGGATATACAGGTCGTATTTCGTATCGGGGATCTGCACGTGAATCGGCCCGTCCGCGCGGCCCTCAAGCAGGAGCAGGTCCAAGCCGAGCTGCGGTCGCTTCTCGACCTTCGTTCCGGTAGTCGTAATCTGCGCTATGAGTTCCTCCATCGTGTGCCTGAACTATCAGGATAAGTTGGCTCAGACATCCCCGGCCTGGAGGCAGGGCCGGGATATGGAAATGCCATTGTGACGTGGGGTGGTCTACCCCTGGGAATGCCCAGGCTTTGATCTTGGTACCATTATTGAAGGCAAAAACCATGGGCTTGAAAGAATGGGCTCACAACTTATGCCACAGCGGTGACTCCTTGGTGAACGTCCACTATGGCTTGGAACCAGTCAACCCGATTTCCCATCGTGGTGGCTATGTTGCAGTTCTTCTGTGACGATGTTGAGAAGTACTCGCTTGCCGAGTATGAGGAGTACTGGAAATCGCGCGGTCTGGCGTCGCCGAGTAGCATGTGCGCCCGCCTCGGAAGTTGGAACGACGTGAAGGCCCGCGTGCGCCAGTTCATGTGTTACGCCGTCGCACCGGATGGCACGTGGGAGTGGGGTGAAGCTGTGCTCGCCGTCTACCGTGAGCACCATCCCCGCTGTGGTGTCCAATGAAATTGCGTTAGATGCGCTCCGCGAGGCGGCGGCACGTACGACGGGGCCATTGAGTGTCGCACTCTTATGAGAAGCATCGTGCCCCTATGCATCCGAGTGTGGCTACGGTGCAGTCGTGCTGTGGCTTCTGGATCGATGCGCTACATGACACAGGGCTGGGGGGCGCATGTCTACTCAAGTTCGGCTTAATGGAATGGGCTAGAAGGCGCGAAGGATCTCCAAACAGCTAAGGGGCTGTTAGCGGATTGAGTTCGACTCGCGGACTGTTTGACACCGATGGTTTCGAACGTGATGGCGGTGCTTGTGCCTGCTGAGCCGGCCAGAGGATTGGCCTGAAGATTTGCCCATTCTTTGAGGCAAAGAATGGAAGTACATACAACAAAGACACGAATCACATCGGCGTTTTAGCGGCGAAGATACAGTAGGTAATCTGCCTTAGATTTGTGATCAGTTAGCTAGGGGGTTCTTAATTGCAGATTAAGTCCAAGATGATAGTGAGCCGGATTGAGAAGAACTTGACTATTTCTACAAGCATGATCTGGTCGCTGCAATACCATCGTCTTCAGGCACTCTTATTCACCATGATGTGAAGTTGGGTGACCACCTGTATGAACTGTTCAAACAGGTCGGCCGGCCTTGGAGGCTACCTAGACGAATGTTTTGCTGATCTTGAAAGGATTTACCTGCGTAAGTAGCTACACTCTTCTACTTGTCGCCTGGGCGGTTCTTGTAGCTGACCCTTATCGTGGGTGCGTGTTTTGGGGTAGTGGCTTGAAACTGAATTGTTTAGTGCCCGCATCGTTGACTTCGGTGGCGCTGACGCCGTAGACCTCGCGGATAAGTTGTGGCGTCAGGATTTCTGCTGGGTTGCCTTTGGTGTGCAGGTGTCCGTTTTTGAGGATGATCGTGTTGTCGCAGTACCGTGCAACAAGGTTCAGGTCGTGCAGGATAATGACAGCAGTGTCGCTGACTTTTCTGATGACACTGAGAATCTGGTGTTGGTATTTGACGTCGAGGTGGTTGGTGGGCTCATCAAGAAGGATGCATTTGCACTGCTGAGCGAGTGAGCGGGCGATGAGGACGCGTTGGCGTTCGCCTCCAGAAAGGGTATGAACGTATCGGTCTTGGGAGTAGGTCATCCCGACAGCGTCGAGGGCTTCACGGGCAATTTCGTAGTCGGTGGCGTTGTAGCCTTGAATATCTTTGCGGTGAGGTGCTCGACCAAGTAGCACGATGTCGATGACGCGGGTTTGGTCCATGTTTTGTTCGAATTGGGAAACAACCGCGATGCGTCTGGCAATTTGGCCTGAGCTGAGTGTGCTTAGCGGTTCGCCATTGATGACGATTCTCCCCTCGGATAGTTTTTGCGCAGCGAACAGGGCTCTCATGAGGGTGGTTTTTCCGGAGCCGTTAGGTCCAGCAATTCCAAGGATTTGTCCTTGGGGTACCTCAAAAGAGACGTTGGTGAGGACTTGGGTGTCTCCAAACCGAACGCTAGCGTTTTCTATTGTGAGGGGAGAATCGCTCATCGGTTTATTCTCCTAATTCCTTCAACTGCTCAGCTAAATTAAGGGCGCCGTAGATTGCCGTGGGTGAAGCGTAGGCGGCGGCTGATTCGGCGTAGATGATGTTGCCGTTCTTCACGGCTTTCATGTCGTTGTAGCCGGGAATCTTCGCGAGGCGTTCCAGCGAGCTTTCTTTTGTTGCCCCGCCCATGCCGGTGAGCACGATGATGACATCGGGGTCTGATTTCACGAAGGCTTCTGGGGCAATGGGGCCTTGGTGGGGGTGGTAGTTCGGATCGATAGCGGTTTCTAGGTTGAGGGCTTTATTGATTTCTCCCACTACACCCTGGTTGCCGTAGCTGAACAGCTCGGGATCTTCTCCGTAGTAGTAGGCGTAAGAAACTTTGCGCCCTTGACCGATTTTTTCGTTGCTGACTTGTTCAAGTTTGGCTTTTAGGTCAGCAACCGTGGCGTTGGCTTTGTCTGACGTGCCCATGAGCTGGCCGAGTTGGGTCACTTCTGCCAAGATCGCGTCGAAGGACTCATTTTCTGGTTGATCCGGGTAGAAGTAGGCGCATTCTGGCGCGTCAACGATCGCAGGAATGCCTTTAGCTGCGACTGCCTCGGGGCTGGAGTTTTCAGAACTAAACCCGCCACCGTAGACCAAGTCAGGCTCCAGTTTCAAAAGAGCTTCCATTGAGATGGATTCGTCGGAGAGCACGTCGATGCTATCGGCTTTTGAACCAATCCATGCCGGCGGTTCTTCGCCCCATTCGTTGGCCCGGCCAATGACGGAGTCCTGTGCGCCGGCTGCGAACAGGTAAGCCAAGCCGGTTACACCCATCGAAACGGCTTTCTTCGGGTGCTCGTTGAAGGTAGTTTCTACCCCGCAGTTATTGATGGTAATAGCTGCGTTTTCAGCGTTGTTGTTGGGCTCGTCAGTTTCTGAGCAGGCGGTAAGCGCGCCGGCGACGAGCATAACGCCGAGAGTTCCAGCGATGAATTGTTTCTTCATCATCACAGGTTTTCCTTTCTGTTTTCTATTTGGAATATCTCTTGATCAGGGCCATTAGCATTGGTGTCCCTACAAGCGCGGTCAAGATTCCGATAGGTATTTCGGCGGGCCTGATTATGATGCGAGTGCAGGTGTCTGCTATGACAACAAGGAGTGCGCCGCACAAGGCAGCAGTGGGTAGTGCAGCCCGCGTTGTGGAGCCAACGAGTTGTTTGGCGATGTGGGGGACCACGAGGCCAACGAATCCGATCGCTCCGGTGAGGGACACAAGGACGGCAACGGTTAAGGCTACGACGAGGAATAGAAGGTTCCGGTAGAGGCGAGGGCTTGTTCCCAGCGAGATTGCTGTGTCGTCACCAAGGTTAAGTATGTCCACCCTCCTTCCCCACATTGTGAAGCAGGCGAGAGCAATAATGACGACGGTGGCGGCAAGCGTGGTGTCAGCCCAAGTGGCATTGGATAGCGAGCCGAGCGTCCAAAACATGACCGATTTAGTGCCGGCAGCGTTTTTTGCCATGAGCGTGATCAGGCTGGTCAGTGCTGAAAACAAGTAGGTGGTTGCCATGCCTGCAAAAATGATACGCGTGGGCGTGATTTTCCCACCGGCCGAGGCCAGAAGGGTGACGAGGATGATGGCCGCTAATGCGCCAAGAAAAGCCCCGATGGTGACGCCCAATGCGGATAGTACAGTGCTGGAGGCTCCCAAGACGATGACGGCAGCCGCACCCGCGGAAGCGCCCGACGAGATGCCGAGGATGTAGGGGTCTCCTAGCGGGTTGCGCAAAAGTGATTGGGTGATGAGGCCACATACGCCAAGCCCAGCACCAACTGTGGCTCCAAGAACAGCGCGGGGGAATCGGACCTGCTCGATGATTTGGGTATCAACGTCGTTGGTTGGCGTGTTCAGTAGTGTGGTTTTGATGCCTTCAAGCGCTACTGATAGTGAGATGTCGGTAGCTCCTACGATTACTGCAACGACAAAGGTGCATATCAGCAAGATGGATAACGCGGTGACTAGGACAAGGCGTTGGTATCGCTTCGTTAGCATGGTGCGTACATGTCCTTCATATTCGCGCTAGCTGTCGTAACGTAACCCCCATAGATTTGCGTGGCCAGAGCAGTTTCCCAGCCAAGGCGGAGCAGGTTTTCAGCAGGTAAACGGATCTTTCCGAGGAGCTGGACAGTGTCCGCATGTACGTGAATGCGCTGCAAAATCCGCGTGTTCACAAGCCCTCCTGGTTGGCGTAGTAAAGCTGTGCGCTCTTGTCATGGTCCGAAAAACATGCCAAACTTCACTTAGGTAAGGCTAATCTAAGTATAATTTGGTGTCTAGTCCTCATTGCTCTAAAGATGCGAAGGTAGATGACCATGCTCATGAAACAGCGCTTAGTGATGCGCGCCGCTGGAGTATCCGTGGGGCTGTTGGCTCCCGCAGTTTTGGCGGGCGTCCTCGTCTCTGGTTTGTTCATCGCTACTGCGGTGTGTAACGCGCTCCTGTTTAACGAGCTACTCGCTACCCGCTACATGCCTACAGTGATGGGCCTGATCGTAGCTATCGTCATTTTGCTATTAGTTCGCCCGCTAGTGGATGTGGGAGGGCAGCTGTTACAAAACCGCGCGGGACTGGTGGTGAAAAGCCGGTTGCGGCAAGCCCTGCTCGGACAACTTGACGCTCGCGGTCCTATGCGGGCAGGGCTGGGCCGTTCCGGGCAAATACAGTCGGTTATTACCGATGGGGTAGAGGCAGTGGAACCCTATTTCGTTAAGTACTTCACCCAGTTGGCGGTCACTGTCATTACCGCTACAGGATTGACGATAGCTATCGGGACAATCAGCCCGCTGATTGCAGGAGTGCTACTGGTCTGTGGCCTTGCGATTATCGCTATTCCTCGGCTATGGGATAAAGCCCTTGCTGATCGAGGGCAGTCCCACTGGATTTCGTATGAGGATCTCAACGCGGACTTTGTTGACGCCATGATGGGCATGGGGACGTTGAAATCATTTGGGGCTGCTCAGATTCATGGCGAAAAACTGGCCAAGCAATCACGTCAATTGCTGTCAACAACGATGGGGCAACTTCGCCTTTCACTGGGAGAAACCGGCCTGTCCAGCATGATGAAGGTGCTTGGCCCTGCTCTCGGCCTGGTCATCGCTATCAGTTTGATACGGGCGGAAGACATGCCGCTGAGCCACCTGTTCATCATTACTTTGTTATCGATTGAGCTGTTTCGCCCGTTTAGCGCATTGTCAACGTGCTGGCATGAGGCATTCTTTGGGATTTCTGCTCTGCCAGCAATGAGTGAACTATTCAATCAAGAGGGCATCCACGACAAACCCTCCGTAGCGGCTGGACATCGCCAGGATGGCACCGGGGTGTCCTTTATCGATACCAGTTACACATACTTGGGCGCTACGGAGCCCGCGCTTTCAAACGTCACGTTCGACGCGCCACCCGGTAAAACAACTGCTTTGGTCGGTCTGTCCGGGTCGGGTAAATCCACGGCACTAGGTCTACTGATGGGTTTTGACCATCCCAATAGTGGAACGATCACCGTTGGCGGCGTGCAAGCAGACCAACTGGACATCGCGCAGGTAGCTACCCTGGTTCCGCAAGATCCGATTATTTTTCCAGGAACTATCAGATCCATATTGGCTGAAGCTAATCCGAAAGCGGATGACAAGGCAATGATGAACGCCTTAATCTTGGCATGCGCTAACGACTTACACCAGGGGGGCAGCGGTCAAGCGGGGGACGACAGTGTGCTCGACCTGGTGATTGAAGAGCACGCGCACAATCTTTCTGGCGGGCAGAAACAGCGGTTAGCGATTGGGCGCGCTCTGATTCGCCAGTGTCCGTTGTTGATCCTCGATGAATCTACGTCCGCGTTGGATACACAGACCGAGACTACTGTACTGTCGAATATCCGCCGCGCCTACCCAGATCTCACGCTGATTCTGGTCACCCACCGTACGGATGTTGCTGCACAAACGGACCACGTTGTGGTGATGGGAGATGGTCGCGTGTTCTGCGCTGGTGCGCCACAGATGCTGGCCGGTGAAGACAATGCGTGGTCGCAGCTTATTGACGCACAGTTAGGAGTCTGATCGACCATGTTTTCTACGTTTAGCGACTTCATGGCGCTGATGAAACGGCTACGCGAATGTGTTCCTCTTTTCGTGGCGTCCACGATCGTCACCGCTTTAGCGCAAATCAGTGTTGTGGGTGTATCGGTTACGTCCGTGTGGGTTTCAACCCAGTTCATTCTCGACCCCGCTCATAACCTCACACCACTGGCGACTTTGCTGTTCGCCTTGGTGGCGGTTTATGCGGTCAGCACCCTGTTCGAAGTGTGGTGGTCGCACGAGGTTGCATACCGAATTTTGCACACTTTACGAGTGCATATCTATGGGGCTATAGAACGGATCGCGCCACTTGGGCTCCATGGTCAACGTACCGGCGATGTGGCGTCAGCGGCTATGAATGATGCCGAACAGCTTGAGTGGTTTTATGCGCACACTGCCTCTACCGCAATCTGCGCGGTGTTTTCGCCAGTAGTGTTCACCGGTGTTCTTGTGAGTTTTGTGGGTCCGTTGGGGCTGATCATGCTAGTGCCCACTATTGCTATGATCATATTTCCCTTCATCCTTATGCCTCTTCAGCGTATGCAGGGTGCGCAGATACGTAGTCAGCTAGCCGAATTGCGGGTTGCGGTGTTGGATTCTATTCAGGGGCAACGCGAGTTACGTTCCCTTGGAATGGTTGAGAAACAAAACCAACTTATTCTTGTCTTGACGCGCCAAGTGCAGGCCACAAAAAACGCACAAACCATGCGGCAAGCGTGGGAGTCAACGTTCGCGATGATCGTTACCACGATCGGCTCTACAATTTTGTTAGTTATCCTCACTGGACGTGTGCTTGACGGCAGTTTGGATGTGGCGATACTTCCCCTTGCTGTGGTTTTGTCGGGGCTGGTTTCCACACCGGCCATTACGTTGGTGGGGATGCTTGGGCGTGTGGGAGAGATCGGTGCTTGTGCGCACCGGATTAACACTATTCTTCACGTGAAAGACCCGATTCCTACTATCCCGGAACCTCAGCACACAACCTATGAGGGGGAGGCGAACTATTTCGTTGTTGATAACGCGGTGTTTGCCTACCGGCCTGACCTTCCGGTGATCAATCAAGTTAGTCTCACTGCTAATCCGCAACGTTCTGTTGCGATAGTTGGTAAGTCTGGGGCGGGTAAAACTACTTTGGCTAATCTTGCTATGCGCTATTTGGATCCGCGTTCTGGGCAGCTGCGTTTTAATGGGAAGAATTTGCGCGGCTATGAGCCGGACCGCTACCGCGACCGGCTGGCGCTGGTGCCTCAGGATTGTCATATTTTTGCTGGAACTGTGCGCGACAATCTTACTTTGGCTAACCCTGATGCTTCCGATGAGGATATTTGGAGGGCCCTTGCGGATGCCGATATTAGCGAGTTGGTGACTTCGCTGGGTGGGCTTGACGCGAGGGTGGGAGATCGAGGAACCACGCTCTCTGGTGGCGAGCGCCAGCGAGTTGGGATTGCGCGTGCTTTCTTACGTAACCCGGATATGCTTATCCTCGACGAGCCGTTAGCTAATATTGACCCGTTACTCGAGGCGTCTATTGCTCAGAACATGCGCCACGCGCGGGCTGATCGCACGACGGTTGTTATTGCTCACAGGCTTGCCTCTATTCGCATAGCTGAGCACATTATTGTTCTTGAGGATGGGCGGATTGTTGCTGCAGGGTCTCATGAGCAACTCAAGAACAACCCCACCTACGTTTCTCTTCTTGGGAGCCAAATAACCTAGTTGGATGCTAAATCACCTGGTTTTACGTTTTGTGTGGGGGGTTTGTGAGTGTGGGATCGACTTGTTCAGGATGTCGATTAGGTGGCGTGTGGTTTTGATGAGTGCGTCCTTTTCTGTCAGTTTGAGGTAGGACTTGAGGAGAGTTTCGAGGCGTTCTTCGTTTGAGTTGAATGGTTTGTGACGGAAGGCTCGGTCTACTGAAGTGCCCCAGGTTTTGTTCCGTTTGAGTAGATGGGAAAATCTGGAACATGCCAAGAAAATTTGATCAGGAGGCGAAGGACCGTGTGGTCCGCCTCGTGGAAGACCGCATCCTGGCGGAGAATATTTCCATGCAGGCAGCCTGCAAGATCGTGGCACCAAAGCTGGGCGTCTCGTGGCACACGGCGAGGCAATGGACGCAGGCCGCTCGTCGCGAAGGACGTGTTGTGGAATCAATGCCCGAGGACCTTGCTGCAGAAAACGCACGGTTGCGTCGAGAGAATCAAGAGCTGAGGGACACCAACGAGTTGTTGAAGGCAGCTTCGGCTTTTTCGCGTCGGAACTCGACCTAAAACGTCGGAAATGATCCGGTTCATTGATGAGTATCGGAATCGTTTCTCAGTCGAGTTCATCTGCCAGACGTTAAACACGCATCGCGAAGGCGGCTTCCTTACTTCGCGTGGGTACCGCCAGTCTAAAGCCCGCAGTCTTCGCGACGCTGCTCTCGTGGAGCATATTCGCGACGTTCATGCTGAAAATTACGGCGTGCGGAAGATGTGGCGCGTGCTGCAACGTCAGGGCATTGACATCGGCCGCGAGTAAACAGCCCGGCTGATGCGCAGCGCTGGTTTGTCCGGCAAGGGCAAAGGCGGAGCACCAATCACAAGGCGTAAGCCCAAGGGCCCGGATCTTCGCCCAGACTTGGTAAATCGTGAATTTAGGGCTCCTGGCCCTAATCGGGGCTGTGGGTGGCGGACATTACTTATGTGCGCACGAAGAAAGGCTTTGTGTACACAGCTTTTGTCACTGGTGTGTACTCCCGACGAACCCCTAGTAGTGATCTCGCTGCTGCAGGTTCTCGAATCGGTTTATAGCGTCGCCGGCCAAAACATCAAGCGCTTCGTTGTCAAGCAGCAGAAGCGAATCATTGCGGCTGCTGAGAAACATATCGAGGACCCGGTCGACCTAGAAAGTGTGAAGAAGGCTGCCTGGGAGGAGGATCTGCTGAAGGATCCCCCGCCAGACAGCGGCGTCTAAAGATAAAAGCTGCCCCTCCGAGTTGAAGTGCGGAGGAGCAGCTTCATTGAGCCAAGGCTCCAATTATGTTGCTGGAAAGGTTTAGCAGGCGGCAATCTCTTCCCGCAACTGATTCTTGAGCGTCGGGGTGGCCCACGAAATATCCACCGCATTCAGGCAGAGCTGCTTGAGGAAGTCCTCATCTGCGTCCAACTCATCGGCAACTAGCTGCAGATTCTCGCCGATGTAGCCGCCGAAGTATGCAGGGTCGTCGGAATTGATGCAGATCTTCATTCCCTTGTCAGATAACTGCTTGATCAGCTGAGTCTTGGAGCCGTCCGAAACCCAGGTGTTGGAAATCGGGCAGCTGGTCAGGCCGATCTTGTTGTCCACCAGATACTGCACATAGTCGGGGTTCTCGATGACGTTAGTGCCGTGGTCGATGCGGTCAACCTTAATCTCCTCGATCAGCTGGCGGATGTGCTCGATCGAGTTCTTAATGTCGACGTCAGCGTGCATAGTCAGCAGGAAGCCCTCCTCGCGAGCGCGAGCGAAGACCTCGGCGAACTTCTCGGGCGCATTGTCAGTTTCGTCGGAGTCCAGCCCGACGCCGATGATCCAGTGCTTGTAATCCAGGGCCTGGGTCAGCGTGGCCATCGCATACTCGGCCTGGAAGTCGCGCAGGAAGCACATGATCAGAGCTGACTTGATGCCCAACTTCTTCTCGGCCTCGACCTGGGCGCGGTGCAGACCATGGATGACGGTGTGGAACGAGACGCCACGGCAGGTGTGCGCCTGGGGGTCGAAGAATATTTCCACGTAGCGCACGTTCTGCTCGGCTGCCTTGCTCAGGTATGCCATGGCTAGGTCGTAAAAATCCTCGGCGGTCAGCAGCACGTTCATGCCGTCGTAGTACGCAGCCAGGAAGGACGCCAGATCGTCGAAATCGTATGATTCGCGAACCTGGTCGGGGGTTTCCTCGGCGAGCTTGATGCCATTGCGCTCGGCGAGCTTGAACTTCAGCTCCGGCTCGAGCGTGCCCTCGATGTGTAGGTGCAGCTCAACCTTGGGCAGTTTCTGAACGAAGGGTGAAATCTTCACTTTGAGTCCTAGTTGCTGGAAATTACGGGATCGGTGACGACGAACTTGACGCAGTCGATCAGGCCCAGATCGGTGATCGCCCACTCCGGGATTGCGGTGATCGACAGGAACAACAGCTGGCCGAACGGCGACGGCAGATCGCTGCCCAACTCCTCGCGGGCGATGCGATCCATCTCCTGTTCGGCAGCGGCCATCTCCTCAGCTGGAATGTCAGCTACGATGCCGGCTACCGGCAGTGGCAACCTGCCGATGACCTCGCCATCGGCAACAGCCACCTGGCCACCTCCAAGCCTAGTCACCTCGTTGATAGCGAGGGCCATGTCTGCCGCATTGGTTCCGGCCACCACGACGTTGTTGTCATCTGGCGAGTTGGAGGTCGCGATCGCACCCTTCTTGATACCGAAACCGTTGATGAAGGCAACCGGCAGGTTGTCGGTCTTGCCGTAGCGCTCGGCGACGGCAACCATGATTGCGTCCTTTTCGGTGCAGGGCTGAACCACGCCGTCGACGATGTCCAGCTCGATCTCCGCGCCGGGACGGCGGAAGGCCACGTCCTTGCTGAGCACTATCGCCTGAACGACTGCCTTGGAGCCCTCGGCCTCGACCTTGATGCGGCTTGCGTCCACTTCCTTCAGCTTGAAGGTGTCGGTCACAACCGAGGTGCGCTCGGGCGCCACCGGAGCTACGACCGACTTGCCGTTCTCGGCGACGATGCGGCCAGCGGTCATCACGCGTGCGGGTCGGAAGTCATTCAGGTCGTCCACGAACAGGATGTCGGCGAAGCGGCCGGGCGCGATCGAGCCGATCTTGTGATCGAGCTTGTACATGCGGGCGGTGTTGATCGAGCCCATCTGAATTGCCTGCATCGGGGTCACGCCGCACTCGATGGCCAGGCGAACCACGTAGTCGAGATGGCCACGGCCAAGCACATCGCTCGAGGTTATGTCATCGGTGCAGAAACCGACACGGTCGCTCGGGGCGCCCATCTCGGTGACCAGCTTGATGTTCTCGCGCAGCATCGGGGCCGCGGTCGACTCCCTGATGATGATGTCGATGCCGTTGCGCATCTTCTCCAGCTCTTCCTCAGGCGAGTAAGACTCGTGGCATAGGACGACCCCGGAAGAGGCGTATCCAGCCACCCTGCGGGCGTCCACCAGAGGCGCGCAGCCGAAGGCGTGCAGTCGGTTCTTCTCCGCCATGTCCATCGCGGCCAGAACGTCCTCGTCGCCGTCCTCAACCATCTCCTGAACCGTCTCCCAGAGGCCGACGCACTCGGGCAGCTCCTGGGCTATCTTGTGGTCTTCGGCCTTGAACGCATAACCGACGTTGGACTCGGGGATGGTGTAGGGCGCCTTAGCCGGTGCTCCCCACCAGACGTGTACCGACGAGTCGGCGGCCTCCGCCAGGAACTCCTTGACGCCGTCAATGCCTGCGGCGACCAACACCTGATCGAGTCCGGAGATGACCGAGGTGGTGCCATAACGTGCGACCATGTCGGCGAGCATCGTCACAGAGAGCTTCGAGCACTCGATGTGCAAGTGGCCGTCGATCAAACCCGGGGTCAGGTAGCGACCCTCGGCGTCGATGATCTCGGTATTAGGGCCCTTCTGCACAGACACATCGCCGACGGCAGCCACACGGCCGTCCGCGATGGCCACGTCTGCTGGATAGATCTCGCCAGTTAGGACATTAACCAGCTTGCCGTTTTCGATGATTTTGTCAGCATGTGCCCTGCCGTAGGCCACATCCATTACGTGCCGGTTAGGCATTTTTACTCCTTCGCTCTAGGGGCGCGCGGTCACGCGATCCCTAAGTTCTTCTTTTTATTGGTGATTGTGAGTGCTATGAACAGGACGCCGCTGACCACTATCCCGGCGGGAATCGCCAAGTCAGGGGCATATTCCGGGTGTTGCGGCGAGATCGCAGCTGCAATCGGGCCGATGAAATATCCGGTGTTGGCAAATAGCGCGGAACCGATCATTCCGGCAATCAGTGAGACGAATCCGGGCAGCTTCACGCCCCCGACGCCCCAGTAGACCCCGCCCTTGTCGTTCATCAAGCCAGCCAGATCGTAATTGCCACGTCTCATGACCCAATCGACGAGATAGATCGTGATCCAAGGTGCTAGCCAGACGCTCAGCGAACCGACGAAGGCACTCAGCAGCGCGTAGAACGACGACTGGGCGACCGCGAAGATAGTGATCAAGATGCAAATGATCGAGTCAGTGACGACAACCACCGGGCGCTTTGCCGGGATGCCGGCGGTCTGCAGGTTGAGTGACGACGAATAAAGGTTGGTGCCGTTTTGTACCATCAGGCCGAAGCCCACTAGAAGTAGAAACGGCACAGAGAACCCCGCAGGCAAGATCGCGGGAACGGCTAGCGGGTCGGAGAGGTCAACGTCGGGGCCGACTGCGACCGTAGCCATGGCGGCGCCTAGGCTCTGCAGCAAGAGGTACGGCACGAAACCGCCCAGCGCGGCCCAGGTGCCAACCGATAACGGGCTGGTTTCTTCGGGCAAATATCGTGAGAAGTTCGAGCCGGAGCATGCCCAACTCAGGCCGCCGGAGACCACTACTAGACTGATCGCGCTAATCATCGCGTTGATGTCGGCGCCTACTTCACCCGTCGCGATGTTTACCTTGGGCAGGATCAGTACTGCCAGGATTACGAACGCGCAGGCGAAAATGATCGTGGCGAATTTCTGCGCTGCCATCAGGAAGTTGTAGCCGATCAGCGGCAGCAGCATTTGGATAAGGCCGAGCACCACGATGCCCGCGACCTGCGTAACGCCCGAGATATCGACGCCGAAAATGCCTAGTAGCGCGGCAATCGCGTAATAAACGAGCACCAGACCGGCAGCTTCGAAGCCGAGCAACATCAGCCACGAGAACAGGCCATTTGCTCGTCCGCCTCGAGGACCCAGGCTAGAGCGGCTGATCGTCATGTTGGTCGTGCCGGTCTTGGGGCCCTGCAACGAGGCCAGCGCCAACAGTGGGTAGGCGATGAGGTTGCCGACGACGATCGCCGCGATAGCCTGCCAGAAACTGAGGCCGAAAAGAATCACCAGCAGCGCGCCGTAAGAGACGGTGAAGATGTTCGTGGTTGTGCCGGCCCAGAGGAAGAATAAGTCGATAGCTTTTCCGTGCCGACGATGTGGTGGCACGAGATCAATGCCCTGTTGATCGATACCTGAAGAGGTTTCAAGAGCCGCTGGATCTGACAAATTGTCTCCTTAGTTTTCAAGGTGCCCAGCCGAACTGGGTTAGGATCCGATCTCGAGTTTATAGAACCGCCTAGGCCGATTCAACTTGCTGTAAAGCGATTTCTGGTTTAACGCCGTCCCTAAAGAAATAGAGTGGATTGCAAAGCGAAAGATAGTTGCCGAAGCTGGATGCAGAATGCCTATCCGCGGCAACAATAGTTGAACAGGGAGCAGAGAATGATTGGCGCGATTATTGGTGACATTGTGGGCTCAGACTATGAGTTCCAGCCCGTTGATACCTACGACTTTGAGCTGTTTCCTCAAGCAGCGGACTTCACTGATGACTCCTTGATGACCATCGCGGTTGCCATGGCCATCAAGGACTACCAGGCACTCGATGAGCGAACCAGATCGGAGCAGAACCTGCACGACCTCCTCGTATCGCACATGCAAACGATGGGGCGCAGGTTTCCAGACCCGAAAGGCGCATACGGCGGCAGTTTTGGGATGTGGCTAAGCGAAGAGAATCCAGAGCCTTACAACTCGTGGGGCAACGGTAGTGCGATGCGGGTGTGTGCAGCGGCAGAACTTGCCACCAGCCTTGAAGAGGCTTTGTATTTAGCGAAGGCCAGTGCGGAAGTCACACACAATCATCCCGAAGGGATTAAAGGCGCGCAGGCTGTAGCTGCCGCGATCTACCTAGCGCAAACAGGTAAAACACAGCAGGAGATAGCAGGCTACATTCGCGAAAACTTCTACGACCTCGACTTCACCATCGAACAAATCAAACCCACCTACGGATTTTACGAATCCTGCCAGGAAACCGTGCCGCAGGCGATCCAGGCGTTCCTCGAATCGGAAAGCTTTGAGCAGGCAATCCGAAACACCATCTGGCTGGGTGGTGACGCCGACACCATGGGGGCCATCACCGGTTCGATCGCCTGGGCGTATTACAAGCACAACGGGGGAGTAGATCCCCAAATGCGATTGATGTCCGATACCGCCCTCGAATACCTTCCCCAAGACCTTCGCGGGTATGTGATTGCCTACGAGGCTGGTCTAGCCGAGCTCTAGGCGAGCCTGCTTCCATTACGCGCCGTCACGGTACTGCCGAGCCTTGCGCTGTACGGGGAGTAGAGCAAAGATTATGCGCAACGTTCCTTAAATGAGTTTGGCCGGTCACTTCACTTGAAGTGGCCGGCCAAACTATTACGGGCTATGCGCTACCCGGTTTATTGGGCGACGCATGTGGTGTGTTATTCCCGGTTGCGCCTTACTAGCACTACGCCACCACCAAGCAGGGCAAGTGCGAGGACAATAGCCGAGCCAATCTCAGCACCAGTGCGTGGCATCGGTTTGCGTGGCTTCTCCGTCGGCGGGTTCTTCACGTTAGTGATGGTGAAGCCATCCTTCGCATCGCCCGAAACCGTAGAGGTGAAGCCGTCAACGGGGAGCTCTTCAACGGCGTAAGTGACTCTTGCGCGCTTGCCGTCGATGATCATGAACCGAGGCAGATCTGTGAACGTGTGCTTCCATTCGTTTTCAGCGTTTAGTTCGACAGGGTCACCAACCGGGTTGGTTTCCTCATTGATTGTTCTGGTCAGCTGGACCTTAACCGGTTTTGTTGAACCCGCGTCAAGATCGTTACCCTTATTGTCCTTCCACACCTTGGTCACATCCACATGCGTGGGTTGAGGTACCTGGGTGTTCGTGACAGTGAAGCCTTCCTCTGTATCACCTTCTACCTTGATGGTAAATCCGCTCACGCCCAGCTCCTTGACGGAGTAGGAGATATTGAGTTCCTCGGTGTTCTCGGAATCCTCGTCCCCAGTGGTCTTCGTGGTTGGTAGTCCTTCGAAGGTATGTGTCCAGTCATTCGTCTCATCTAGCACTACTGGATCACCCACGGGGCTCGTGTTAATGCCGTCGGTAGATTGCAGGAGCTGCACGTTTACAGGTGACATCGCTAGTGGGGCAGTGATCTTCAGGCCGTCCTGCGCGGTGCCCTCCAATTTAACTGTGTTGGCTCCGTCAACGCCCTGCTCTTCAACCGAGTACGTGACCTCTACCTGCTCACCTTTGACGGTCTTGGTCTTGGGCAGGTCCTTGAACGTATGCGTCCACTTGTTGTCAGCATTGAGCTCTGCCGGCTGGCCAATGTAGAACTTCTCACCGCCAACTGATCCCACCAGCTGCACCTTGACAGCAACCTTAGAAGCTTCGTCAACAAGGTCGTTGCCCTTAGAGTCCTTCCACGCCTTGGAAACCTTTACCTCGGTCTTTTCTGGGGTTCCAAACTCAAGTCCACCGTTTGAGCCAATACCGCCACCGCGCGGAGACTGGTTCTTCGTGATAATCAACCTTGCCCAGGAGTTCGCGTTATTCTTCGCGTTCTGGTCAGTAATGGTCTTGAGGCCCGCGTTGTGAAGCGAGGTCCGATAATCACTGGTTTCGTCGGATTCCCTCTCCTCACCATCGAACACCTGCTTCTTACCAGGATTCTCGGCATCGAAACGAGGCTGATTGAATCCGCCATCCTTATACAGGGTAGGTTCGCCGCCACCTAGCATGTGCGAATCGATAAGCATGCGTGCGGAAGTGGAGCCTCCATAGGCATCATGCGCAATGTCATCGCCCCAGTGATGATCGGTAGCAGTCGTTGGGGATTCGTTATCGAATACCGCTACGCCGTTCGTGACGTGTATCAGCATGCTCCCTGTGGGGCAGAGCCAAACACCGCCGCCGACTGCAACCCAGCCTCCGTCGGTTGCGCTGTTCTTGGTGATGAGGGTGTCCTTGAAATGGGCGGTGTACGACTTGGTTGCAACGTAGATACCGCCACCCTGTTGGCTAGCAGTATTTCCCTCGATCGTACCTGCGTTAAGGTGTACACCGTTGGAAACCACGTTTACGCCGCCACCTGTGCGGGAAGCACTGTTGCCGATAATGCTACCGCCATTCATAGTGAAGCCGCCGGGGGAAAGTTTGGTCCAGGCTTCCGTATTCGGTTCGCCGTATTTAGCCTTGGTGCAGTTGAAACCGTCCCCGGCAACTTCCTGCCAAGTGCCAGCCGCGCCCCACACGAACAGGTCCATAGCATTTACGCCGCCGCCGTTGCCCGCATGGTTGTTTTCGATGGTGCCACCGTTCATCGTGACGTCGGCATTTCCGAAGATGTTTATGCCACCGCCACCAAAGCTTGCATCACCTTCTGAGATCTCACCGTCATTGAATTCGAACGTTGCTCGCGTTGACGTCGTGTCTTCATCACGCGCTGGGCAATCCCAGATCCAGGAGAACACATTAATATTCCCAATCCACCCCGTGTTTTGCGTGACTTTGCCACCGTTGATTGTTAGGTGGGCACCGTTAAAGACGCCAATTCCGCCTACTTCACCGTAAGCGCCCGCCGATGTATCTGTTTCGCCCTTGGAGATCTCGCCACCGTTCATAACCATCGTGGCGCCGGAATTCAATGCAACGTTACCTGCGCCACGCTGAACGCTTCCGGGGTTGTTTTTCAGGCGGTGATTATCGGTGATCGTTCCACCATTCATAATGAATTTAGATTCTTCGCCCTGCGCCGTGACAGCACCTTGATAGAAGCCACTCAGCTTCCGCGCACCAGTAACGGTGCCCGCGTTCATCACCAGTTCGCCCTCCACAAGAATCGTGGGTGAGAAGCTGGAGCCCGTCACAACATTGTCGTATTGTGCGCGCGAGTCGATAGTGATGCCCTCGCCTTTTCCGGTGCCATCAGAGAGGGTGAGTTTTGCGCCCTTTTCAACCTTCAGTAGGCTGCCGGTGAAATCACCGTCATCACGAATAATCTTGCTTTCTGATGACCACGGAGATATGTCTGCGTCCACTAGCTCAATGTCTGCGCCAGCGGGAATGACAATAGTCTTCGTCAGCAGAGTCTCGGTACCGTTACCAATTTCAATCCTGGTCGGGGTGGTTCCAGCCTGCGCAATGAGTTCTTCTAGGCGGTCCGGCTCACAGTACAGAACCCGACCCTCTTCATAGCACTTGAGGACCTGCCGGTCCGGGGATTCTGGCGCGGCCTCGGCAACCGGAGGAAGGCCGGTGCCCATCACCACTAGAAATACTGTTAGACATGCTGCCCACAAGGCGGGGAGAAAACTGTAACGCTTTGTGCTTTTCACTTTTCTTCTTTCTTTAGAGCGCGAGAAGAGCCTCGGAAAATGGCCGGAGAGCTTAGTAGGACTAAAGCCATACTGTCAGAGGAATCGCGAAGAAACAAGATACTACTTTGTGTAGACAAAATAATCACAACGCGAGCCAACACCTAGCGGGGATCGTCAGATACGATCCGGCATGTCGCCCGGCGTGAAAGTGGCCGGAAACACAAGAAATCTCGCTAAGCCAAATGATCGCGAAAAGACTTGGGAATTGAGTCCCATATGTGAAAGACTCGAAGTTACGTTGCGCGTAATCTGGCCCGTTGTTGAGCAGACCGGAGGTCGCTCGTATGAGAGGAGCAAATAATGAGAGGCCCTTGGGTGCGGTCATTCGGGATTTTGCTGGCCACAGTGCTGGCAACAGTCGGGTTGTCCGGGGGAGTAGCTCAGGCAGCCGGTATTACTTCTTGGGACGACATTATTACGGCGGTAGAGGGTCTTGGTGACGGCGAGTCAACAGAACTGTCAATCGCATCAGAAATCACCGTAGAGGACGGTGCTCAGCCGCTGGTTGTGCCCGCGGGGAAACAAGTCACCTTCACGGGTAGTGGAAAGATCAGCGGAAAGAGATCCCCGCTGTTCTCGGTAGAAGAGGGTGGAACGCTCACCCTATCCGGTCCGACTTTCACCAACGCGCAGTTTAGCGTTGCTGGAGATATGAGCCTAGTAGGTGGCGCGATCCGCGACACTGCGGTAACCGGCCCGGTCGTTTTTGTTAATGGCGGAACGTTTACCATCAGTGGAGACGCTGAGTTCTCCGGAAACAACGTTTCAGATGAGTCCGGCAAACTTCTCCCGGCGGGGGTAGAAAAAGAAAAATACTCTCCAATCACCGCCTACAACGGCACCGTGCGAGTAGAAGGCGGAACGGTAAGCGGTAACAACGGTTTGCGTTACGGCGGCGCGATTGGCCTTTGGGCGCGAGACGACGGACATCCAACCTTCGAGATGACGGGTGGAACACTAACCGGGAACGTTGTCAGCCACCCCCGGTCCTATGGCTACGGGGGTGCGGTTTACGGTGAGGGAACCTCAGCGAATATCGCTGGAGGAACCGTTAAGGAGAACACCACAGAGTTAGGTGCGGGTCTTGCCTTTGTCAATAGTGATGTTTCGCTATCAGGTGGAGTCGTTGTTCAAGGCAACAACAACGGGGAGTATAAAGGCTCTGGAGGTGGCCTGTATCAAAGTGGAGGAACGCTGGACATCAGCGGTGCAACGTTCACAGAGAACGTATCCACTGGTTTCGGCGGGGCAATCAGTGCGGATGATACCAAGGTTGAAATATCTGGCGCAGACATTACTTCTAACACGGCCGCAAAATCCGGTGGAGGCATCTCGTTCGGTGGAACTACAAAAGCCGAGATCCACGCTGCAATTCTGAGCGACAACACCTCGCAAGGCTTTTGGGGTGGCGGGGCGATGTACAACGACACCAAGGCCGAGGTGACGATTTATAACGGCCTTATACGCGGTAATAAAATCAAGGATGTTTTCGTGATAGGCGCTGGTAACCATCCTGCAAGCGCTCAAGGTGGTGGCGTGTGGAATTGCCCCACGGGTTCCACCGTTATGCACGTGACGCGCGGCGTAGCGATTTTTGATAACGAGGCTCCTAACGTCGTCAAGGGGACACTCGCCGGTGCCGGTGATGATTTCGCCAGCATTATCAAACACGAATTCGATAAGCCAGTAGCGGGCCATGCGGTCGAGGTTACTGAGCGTATGCTCGGCGGAAGCCCCCGCGCTTGGTTCCAGGACGGTTCCATATACAATATTCACAGTAACTGGTCCGCTGAAAGCCAGGTTCCACGCTACTCGGCAGATGGGGACAACACTGCCATCAAACCAAACGAAACAGTTACTAACAACATTGCCTTCAAGTCGGTGCCAACTAAGGACGCTAAGGCGATTGCAGAGACTCTTGCCACTGTGAAGATCACCGATAACGTAGCCACCGGCACAGGAATGTCGGGTGGAGGTATCGCAAACAACGGTACTTTGACCTTCGGCGAACCTGAACCTTGGGAACTGAAGTTGGTTAAGAAGTGGGCTAATGATGATCCCAAGGATCGCCCCGAGAGCATTTTGGTGGACGTGAAACTTGGTGACAAGACGCTGCAGACCGTGGAACTCACGAAGGAGAATGGTTGGAAGGCTGAGCTAGCCAACTATCCCGATCCAAGCACCCTCATTGATGCCAAGACGGGCGAGAAGATCCCGCTGACCTTCATTGAGCATCAAGTCGATGGCTACATGTCTCACGGCGCAGTGATCAAAGAAAACGAGGAAAACAAGACCATCGAGGTCGAGATCGTTAACGAACCTCCCACGTCGGTCGATGTTGAGAAGCGGTGGTCTGGTGATGTGGAGGCTGATCGTCCGGGTTCTGTGACTATCAACTTGTTGGCTGATGGTCAACAGACGGATAAGTCTGTGGAACTGACTGCCGAGAATGGCTGGAAGGGAACCTTCAAGGACCTGCCGAAGTATGTGACGGTTAACGGTAAGAAGACCGAGATCGTATACACGGTTGTTGAAGTAGAGGTTCCTGGCTACACCTCCTCCATTAGCGGTGGTGCGGCCGAGGGGTACGTGGTTACTAACACCAAGGAAGCTCCGCCAGTTACCTCGGTACCTGTTGAGAAGCGGTGGTCTGGTGATGTGGAGGCTGACCGTCCGGGTTCTGTGACTATCAACTTGTTGGCTGATGGTCAACAGACGGATAAGTCTGTGGAACTGACTGCTGAGAATGGCTGGAAGGGGACGTTTACCGACCTACCGAAGTATGTGACGGTTGATGGTGAAAAGACTGAGATCGTTTATACGGTGGTTGAGGTAGAGGTTCCTGGCTACACCCCCTCCATGAGTGGTAGTGCAGCCGAGGGATACGTGGTTACTAACACCAAGGACACCCCACCTCCGTTGGTTCGCACCGGCGCAGCAGTTCAAGGCCTGGCAGTAGTGGGCGTGACCTTGCTCGCTGCGGGAATCTGGGCTGTATCCAAGCGTCGTCGCGCATAAGCAAGTGCGGGTAGGCCCGCTAAGTTGCGGGCCTACCCGGCTAACAGCAACTGGCTTCCTCAATATTTAGGTAGCTAGTTCATGCACAACATTTCACCTTCCGGCTAATCCCCGGGAGGTGTTTTGTTATCGTTATCCGGTCACATTAACTTCGTTCGATTAGTGCCCCGTCAGAGGGAACCAACGCGCACCAATACAACTATCACGGTGGAAAGGATGGCTCGCGAAGCATCTGAAGATATTAGCTACAATCTATGCTCGTGTATACCGCTAAGAATCTTGACACTCGTGCCCGGCGAATCGTTGCTTGGGTTGCCATCCTAAACCTCATCGGCTTCATCATTGAACTGGTGATCGCCTCAATCATTGGCTCAGTCGCACTCTTTGCAGATGCCGCCGACTTCCTTGAAGACTTCCTCATTAACATGCTTGTGCTCACCGCCCTGGGCTGGTCGGTAGCAAGCAGGAGGAAAGCCAGTTACGGCCTGGCCGGCCTCATCCTCATTCCCGCAGTTGCGGCTTTTGGCACCGCGATATGGAAAATGATCTCCGGGGAGGCGCCGGAGCCACTCACCTTGTCGGTAACCGCCATCATCGCAATGCTAATCAACCTCGCCAGCGCGCTACTACTACTGCAACTGCGTAAGCACGATACAGCATTAGTGCGAGGTGCCTGGCTGGCCGCCCGCAATGATGTGCTCGCAAACCTTTTGATCCTTGCCGCTGGCGTTGTCATGGTGTTCTGGTTCAGCCCCTGGCCAGACATCGCGGTTGGTCTTGTTATCGGCTTCATCAACCTCTCGGCTGCGGCAGAAGTGTTTGAGCAAGCTCGTGCAGAAACTCCGGAGCTTGAGCTCGATGATGAGTAGGCGCGAATAAGCCTAGGCTAGATGGGTAAAGCAAACCCCGGAAGGGGAGCTGAGATCACTCAGCTCCCCTTCCGGGGATTCTGTGCAACTACTCGCCTGTAGGCAGGTTGCGTGTTGCTCGTTGGTTACATGAACTTGCGTGCGGTGAGCACACCACCTGCAAGAAGCAGTACGGCGGAAAGGCCGACGAGGGAAGCAACCTCAGCACCAGTTTTAGCGATCTTCTTCTTTGGCTCAGCCGGCTTACATGCTGGGTCCATCGCAGTATCGTGGCTGTCCCAGGTCCACTCGGCTACAGCATCGTCAGCGAAGAAGTAACCATCCAGAGCGGAGGCCTTAACTTCTACCTTCGAGTTGTACGGGTAGTTGTAGTTGCCATCCTTGTTAGCTTTCAGCTGAACGCCGTTTGCGGTGACGGTGTAGGCGACGCCCTCGGTCTTCTGGATCGTCACGTAAGGTTCGACGGTGCAAGAAGAAGGATCAGCAGCGGACGGATTGATCAGCTTCGGAGCAACAGGAGTTGCCAACTCTTCAGCTGGATCTACTGTGCACGGCTGAGAAGCGACGCTGAGCTCCCACTGCGTGTCACCCTCAACCACGAACTTGTCCTTAAAATCCTGTTTCAGTAGAGCCGCTACCGAGACAGTGGTGCCTTGCTGAACCTGCTCGTAGTCAAAGTACTTGGATTCAGGAACCTGGACCGTGCCAGCAACTCCGCACTTGTTGGAATCTACAACGGTCGGAGCTTCGGGGGTAATCTTGCGTACAACAGAGCTTACCTTTACAGTCCAGCCGTCAAGGTCATTACCTTCAACGCTTTCAATGCGGAAGAGCTTAGCCTCTTCTGGATCATCAATTGACGCGGTCAACTGGTACCACTGGTAACGACCCGTATATCCAGAGAACATGTTCAGGCTATTGCCAATTGAAGCGCGAGTAATAGGAGTATCTTCACGACTTGGCATGATTTCGGCAGAGGGCCTATGAGACTCCCCGTCGGCGAAAACATACTTGTTTGCAGCAGGGTCGCCACGCTTGGTGATAAGGGGCTTGTAAACCTTTTGGCCATCTTCTGTAACTGCGTCTCCGGCCTTATGCTGCGATACCCCAATTGTGATTGTGGGTGCCTTGCCGTCGGGAATCTCACCTAGATAGGTTTCCCCATCCCACTCGCCTTCAACCAACTTAAACGTGAAATCGGTATTGGCCTGCTGGTCCATATAGACTTGTTTCACGCCATTACTATATCCAGTTGAAAAAGTGAATTGGCTGGGTCCGTACTTGCCGTTACGATATTGGTAGCAGTCGTCAACGCCGATCTTATCAACACCCTCGTACTTGGGGTTTCGGGGATTCTTAGGGTCCACGTTGAGTGGAATCTGCTCATCTTTACCAACGGTTAGTTTGAGCATTGGCCACTCGTAGCCAAGCGGGTCGCCGGTTGCTTGACCGTTTTTGAATTCGTAGACCTCACAGTACAGAGGCATGTAAACTGTGGTGCCTTCAAGCTTCGGGTCGTACCGTTTTACGTTGTTACTCCAAGTAACGTCAAAGCTCTTGACATGGCTGGCGTCGTCAACACTGTTTGCTGCTACAGCGGCAACGGCACCTCCCAGTGTCAGTGCTGCCGCGCCTGCGAAAGCAGTTGTGGCACGTAACCAATTTTTCACGAATCCTCCTGTAGTGAAGATGAGAATACAGTAGTGACGCTATCAAGAAAAGGGTTGATTCGTCCAGAGTCAAGAGTTAAAAAGATATGTGGCGTATTCGGTGTCGTATGTATACCACTGACTTACTACCCCCGAGTGATCCAATGGATCCAGTTCATTCCGGGGATAGTTATTTGAAGAGGTCTTTAGACAGAGGTGTCTAGTAGTGCGGCATCACCTAGGTTTCAAAGTCAGCCCAATGGTAAATCCACTTCGCAATGTCTGTGCGTGTGGCGGTGGAGGTGATGGCCACGGCAGGCACATCATCATCACTGGCGAGATCGTCACCACCATCAGGCCCAGCTACGCGCCTGGACCAGGACGGCATTGCGGGCGGCGGGCTACTACCTGAACCGGTTCCTCATCTACGTGTGGGTGCGTCGCCAATCCGCCGACATCTGCATAGGTGCTACCACCTCTATCTATTGGGTGGTTGAACGATACTGAGTTCGACTCGACGGCTACCAGGTGATGAAAGGCATCGGCGTCCACGATACGGTGCTCACCAATGCACCAATGCGCCGATGCGTCTTTCGACTGGGACGAGGTTCTCGTTTAGTGCGCGGAGGTCACAGCTGAGTTAGACGGTGTCAATGTGCCGATTCTTCGGTGTGCGACAAGGTCATTTCATCATCAATGATCTCCTGAACGGGATCCTCGCCGGCGACCAGCTTGCCGGACGAACCGGTGCCCAAACGTTCCAGGGCGAGGCGACCAACCAGCTGCTGGTTTGTCGTCGTGCGTTGCGAACGCGCATTCGACAAGAATGAGAAGAACCAGTGGACCAAGGTGCCGATCTGCGACTTGAAGCCGACGATGTACAGCAGGTGGAGGAAACACCAAGCCGCCCAGGCGATAAAGCCGGTCAGGCGCATCTTGCCGATCTTCACGACCGCCTTGAAGCGGGCGATTGTCGCCATTGAGCCCTTGTCGAAGTACGTGAAAGGCTCGGTGGTTTCCGGCTTGCCAGCAAGACGTGCAGCCACAATCTTTGCTGCATAGCGAGCAGACTGGATAGCTCCCTGAGCAACGCCGGGCACGCCCGGGAAACTCATCATGTCACCGAGGACAAAAATTTCCGGGTGGCCGGGAACAGTGAGGTTCTTTTCAACAATGACGCGACCTGCGCGGTCAAGCTCCGCATCGGCCTTGTCACGAAGAACAGCGCCAAGCTCGGATGCCTGGACGCCGGCAGCCCACACCTTGCAGTTTGAACGAATCGTTTCGGTTGAGCCGTCCTTGAACTTCAGAGTGACGGTGTCGCGGTCAAGGTCAGTGACAAATGCGTGGGTCTTCACCTCGACACCGAGCTTTTCAAGCTCGTGGCGCGTCACGTCACCGAGCTTTTCGCCGAACACGGGGAGAGGACGATCGGCACCGTCAACGAGGATGACGCGAGCCTTTGTCGGATCGATTGCGCGGAACTCCTTTGCCAGCGTGTGTGATGCCATTTCGCGGATCTGACCAGCCATCTCAACACCGGTTGGACCTGCGCCAACGACAACGAACGTGAGCAGACGGTCGATCTCATGTGGGTCGGATTCGATTTCAGCCTTCTCGAACGAGTCGAAGATGCGGGCACGGAGTTCGAGCGCGTCATCGATCGTCTTCATGCCGGGAGCAAACACGGCGAAGTGATCGTTGCCGAAGTACGACTGGCCAGCGCCGGCAGCAAGGATCAGTGTGTCGTAGGGAGTCGTCTGTTTTTCGTTGTGGTTACGCCAAATAACGACTTTGTTTTCAATGTCGATGTCTTCAACGAGCGCCTGCAGAACGCGAACATTCTTCTGCTTCTTGAGGATCTCACGCGTCGTTGGCGCAATGTCGCCTTCGGAGAGGATGCCAGTTGCGACCTGATAGAGCAGGGGCTGGAATAGGTGGTGACCGGTCTTGGCTAGAATCGTGATTTCAGCGTTCGCGTGCTTCAGCTTCTTCGCAACTTCAAGTCCAGCAAAACCTGAGCCGATGATGACGATGCGGTGCACCAGATCCTCCTCATTAATTACGTAAGGCTTACCTTACTAATTGAGTCGGTGGGTGTGACAGTCCCAATCCGTCTTTGAGGGCGTGAGAGTGCCCACGTCCTTTTCGCTCATGTACGAGGCCGCGATCACCTGATCAACGATTCCCCAGCAAGGGCGCGGAGCAAAGCAATCGTTTAGTCAAAAAGACGTTGCGTCGCCTGAATATCCGGTTTTCCGTTCGGCAGTTGGGGGAGAGCATCAACCCAGATCGCTCGGCGAACTCGTTCCCACGGCGCACACTGATCACTAATCAGGTCAGCGATCTCCAATGCGTCGAAGTCGGCGTCATCACGCAGCTCTTTTGGGATCGGTCCGCGAACGATTGCCGCGGCAACAACCTGACCCCACCGATCATCCTTGACACCTACAACGCAGGCGTTTGCGATAGGGGGTAGTCCGCGTAGCAGTTCTTCGATGCGCCCGGGAGCCACAAGCTCGCCACCCGTGTTAATCATTCGCGAGGCACGACCAACGATGTGATACCAGCCTTTTTCATCGCGTGTGGCGAGGTCGCCGGTGCGCAGCCAATCGTCATGCATGCGTGCGAGGCCTCGTTCCCCGTTGGTCACGAAGGAGGTTGAAACGCCTGGGCCTCGTACCTCGATTTCGCCCAACTCGCCCACGCCGGCGAGGTGACCGTCAGCGTTCATCAGACGCGCATCCACGTAGGGGAAAGGTTGGCCCAATGCTCCCGCCGGGGCGTCGGCATCGGGGGAGGTCATCATTCCCGCCCCGGAAGTTTCCGTCATTCCCCACACGTGGATCGGTCGCAAGCCGGCGCTGCGCAGACGCTCAGCCAAAGCCGGCCCCATCGCATCTCCGCCGATCAGCGGGCGCTCCCATGATGAAATATCTGCGCCGACGGACTCATTCGTATCGAGCAACATGTGGCACATGACTGGGACAGCAAACATCATCGAGATGCGGTGCTTTTCGATCGCACGCAGGATGCCAGTCGGGTTAAACGTCGGGAAAACGATGATCGTTCCACCGTGGCTGAAGACATCCATCGACGTGCCATTGAAGCCGCCGATATGCGAAATTGGCGCGCACACACCCACGACATCGCGTGCCGGTAGATATTCGAAGCCATCGCGGAAACACATCGAGCCCCACCACATGTGGGCGTGAGAGAGTTCAACTCCTCGGGTACGTCCTGTCGACCCCGAAGTAAAGACAATCGCACCCGTTTCGTGTGCGCAGGCCAGAGGCTCACCTTCGATCGGCGTGGAGCCCAGCGCGCTCGAAGCAAAAGCGTCGACCGTCATAAACTCCGCGCCCACACTGACCGAACGCTGCAACGCGGGCGCGACCTCGTCGATCAAAACGAGAGCTGGATCGAGCGAATCCACAATCGACTGCGTGACGGTAAACGGTAGGCGTTCCGAAAGTGGAACGGTCACAGCGTGAAGCCACGAGCACGCAACGTGCAGAACAAAAACCCAAGCGTTGTTACGGCCAGCAAACACGACACGGTCACCCTCGCCAATGTCGAGCGAGCGCAAATATGCTGCCACACGGCGCACCGCGTCGGCGCTTTCGGCGACGGTCCACACGCTGTTGTCCGGCCAAATGATCGACATGCGGTTCGGGTGCTGACGCCCAGCACGCATCAAAACTCGGGCCGGTGAATAATCCGGAGTCACTGGGGCCTCAGGCAACGGGAACCCCGGGCAGTGTTGCGGCTTCACGCGCCTGACGACGTGCGCGACGCTCACGCATATTCGCCAGAACTGTACCCGCTTCCTGCAGAGTGGAACCGGAATTATCCAGGTGCTTCAAGTGCTCAGGAATCTCAAACCCGCGAGCGCGCATG
Source organism: Pauljensenia sp. UMB1177 (assembly GCF_030217965.1). Classification (NCBI taxonomy): domain Bacteria; kingdom Bacillati; phylum Actinomycetota; class Actinomycetes; order Actinomycetales; family Actinomycetaceae; genus Pauljensenia; species Pauljensenia sp. UMB1177. The sequence goes on from NZ_JASOOV010000004.1 coordinate 123,932, forward strand.
CCTTTCGCCCACAGCAATCCCGCGCGGTACGACGAGCGCACAAGCGGGCCAGCCATGACGCCAGCGAAGCCTAATTCTTCAGCTTCTGCTGCGATCTCAAGGAATTCTTCGGGGTGAATCCAGCGATCAATCGGGTGATGCAGGGGAGAAGGACGCAAATATTGCGTGATGGTCAGCAAATCACAGCCCGAATCGTGCAGGTCGCGCATCGCTTCGCTGATTTCTTCACGCGTCTCACCCATACCGAGGATCAAGTTCGACTTCGTTACCATGCCACCGTTGTGTGCACGCTGAATCATCGCAAGCGAACGGTCATAGCGGAACGCGGGGCGGATCTTTTTAAAGATACGAGGCACCGTCTCCAAGTTGTGCGCGAACACCTGCGGGCCGGCTTCAATGACCATGTCGATCGACTCGTCCTGACCGCGGAAGTCGTCAACCAGCAGTTCAACGCCGGTTGATGGGCTCTTCTCGTGGATCAAATGGCAGGTTTCGGCGTATAACCACGCCGCGCCGTCGGGCAGATCGTCGCGGGTGACGCCGGTGATCGTCGCGTAGCGCAGTTCGAGTTCGCCAACAGACTCGGCGATTCGACGAGGCTCGTCCCGGTCATATTCGGTGGGCTTACCGGTCGCGATATCGCAGAAGTCGCACCGACGTGTGCAGAGTGCTCCACCTAAAAGGAAAGTCGCCTCACGGTCTTGCCAGCACTCGTAAATATTCGGGCAACCTGCTTCAGCGCAGACAGTGTGCAGTCCCTTGGCGTGCGACATGGAACGCATATCGTGATAGTTCGCGCCGGTGTTTGCCGTCGTGCGAATCCACTCGGGCTTGTTTTCGATAGGAGTTTGCGAGTTGCGAACTTCCACTCGAAGCAGTTTGCGTCCTTCGGGATCAGGCAAGGTACTCACAGGCGTTTCCCTTCGAATAGGTGATCTCTTGGCTGGGGTCAGCCAGCTGAGGGCGGATTGAAGAAATAAGGTGCGAGACAAGTGCGTCAGCAGCGGTGCGCAATGGGACGTTCACGCCTTCCCACGACAGGCAGGCAACATCAGCGTCGAAGAGCCCGCACGGGATGATTCCCGCGAACGCTTCTATCGGGTCAATATCGACGTTCAGGGCGACTCCGTGCAACGTGGCGCCTCGTGCAACTTTCAGTCCGATGGCGCAAATTTTGCGGTCGCGACGTCCCTCTTCGGTCAGCCACACTCCTGCGCGTCCGTCGATGCGGTGAACGGGCAGCCCCCATTCTTCGCGCACTGTTTCAATAACACCCGCTTCAACGCTACGGATCCACGCGTACAGGTCGACGGGCTCCTTGAGCCTGACAATTGGGTAGACAACAACCTGTCCCGGTCCGTGCCACGTCGCGGAACCGGCGCGGTCCACATGGATCACCCGAACAGTGGAATCCGGAATATCTTCGGGTTTCGTGTGGCGGCCAGCGGTCCAGGTGGGGGCGAATTGGGTGACAATGATCGAATCGCCGTTACCAGCGGCTGCTTGGTCGTGGAGTTGACGCTGCAGTCGGTCTACTTCCAAGTAGTCCGACGTTCCCGCATCAATAAGGTCGATGACGTGCACCTAGGAATGATAGAACGCCAGACCTTTCGTTTCTTAATCGAAATGGCCCTTTACGCACGCGTTCTCGAAAGTAATGCATTTTTCCGCAGGATCACGCCAAGCGGGGTACGAGGCTTCGACAGATAACGAAAAACCATTGAAAACACGTATTTCTTCAGCGTTTCCTCACGTTTATCCACGCTCGCCAGCATCTTTCGATTGGCTATCCTTTAAAGCGTGAGTAACCAATGGACCATTTCAGATGTCATGGCGCTGATGGAAGCGTGGTATCCCGCCTCCCGTGCCGAGTCATGGGACCGAGTCGGATTGATCGCAGGCGACCCATCCGCTCACGTCACCTCAATCCTGCTTGCCGTCGACCCCGTTTCGGCCGTCGTTGATGAAGCGATCGACGAGGACGCCGGCCTCGTTATCACTCACCACCCGCTGTACCTTCGCGGAACGAGTTTCCTGCCGGCATCTGACCCTAAGGGCGCGTCCATCACTCGCCTTATTAAAAACGATATCGCCCTGTTCAATGCGCACACAAACGCTGACATCAGCGCAGATGGCGTCGGCGATGCACTCGCACAGTTGGTGGGAATCACCTCTTCATCACCGCTGGTTCCCACTGGAATCGACCAGGCCGGGCGACCCATTGGACACGGACGTATCGGTTCGATTGCGCCCACTCGTTTAGGCGACTTTCTTGACCTGGTTGCCGAGTGCCTGCCCGCAGGACCTCACGGCATCTTCGGATCCGGAGACCCCGGCACAATCATCGAACGCGTCGCAGTATCCGGGGGAGCGGGAGACTCTTTCCTCGAGGTAGCACGTGAAGGCGGAGCGGACGTCTTTTTAACCGCTGACCTGCGTCATCACCCGGCATCCGAACACCTTGAAGGTGGGGCGCCTGCTCTGATTTGCGGTAGTCACTACGCCACCGAATGGCCGTGGCTCCCGCTCCTTAAACGCAAGCTAGTGCAGGCTGCATCAACTGCAAATGTGGAAGTGAGAGTAAAAGTCTCTACGATTATCACGGAGCCGTGGACCAGCCATCGCCCAACATTAGGAGGACGTAAGTGAAAGCAACATACCTGAACCAGCTCAGCCTGCTCGAACTCAAATCCTTCGACCAGCGCGAATCTGCGCTTCGACACGCCCGTGACTCCCATCCGGCGCACGGTGTTGTCCGCGAGCTCGCAGGACGCCTCGACGACCTGAAGCGCGCAGCCGTCACCCAAGGTGCAGCAATCGCAGATATTGAACGAGACGTCCAACGTAGCGCGGACGAGATCGAACGTGTGAGCGCCAGACGAGCTAAGCAACAGAGTCGAATCGACGGCAATCAGGTTCCTCTTCGCGACATCAACGCGATGGAACATGAAATCGCTCAAATGGATAAGCGCTTGTCCACTTTGGAAAATGAACAGCTCGACGGTGAAGAACGTCTTGAGGCGGCTAAGAATGCTCGTCAAGCAATGATTGACGAAGCGAAAGCGATCGCTGCCGACATTGAAAAGACCAAGCAGGAATTTGCTGCCGACGTGAAAGAAAGCGACGACGAGCTTCGCGATGTGATCGCCAAGCGTCGCGCGCTCGCTGAATCGCTTCCAGAAGACCTCGTGGGCGAGTATGAACGTGTTCGCGCAAACCTCGGTGCCCTCGCGATCTTCGAAGTGCGTAATGGTGTTGGCATTGGAATGGCAGCGGAGCTATCCCCGGCCGAACTTGAACAGATTCGCCTCACCCCTGAAGACCAGCTCTACTGGACCGAAGATACCGGCGCGATCGTTGTGAGGACGACTCAAGCCTGAAGCCGATCGCTCGGGATCGTGCCCCGGCGGCGGGGTGTGTCGCCTCGTATCGTATGACAGCGCCACTCTACGACGGCCAGCATCTGCTCCCGAGTCCGATCAGTCGGTGACCAACACCAGGTGAGTGAGTGACCCGCCCTGCTTTGTCGGTTTCGCCTCAGGTACTTCCACGTCGATAACCGCATGAGCACCACCCTGAGCATCCATGATCGGATCCAAGGTAGTGGCTGAACACAGAGCCTCGACGATCGCGTCGAAATCCGCATCAGCCGAAATTGACGCGTAGAGGTGAGCGCACGCACGGCCTCGCCACCGCTTCGCATCGTGGGAAATCACCGAACGCTTCCCCTTCGCTTGACGAACCACGCCGATCTCGATGCGATGCGCCCAAGGAGCGAGGCAGGCACTACGATACGGGCCAGAACGAGCATCAACGATCGGAGCTCCTTCAGCTTCTGCTTTGAGCGATGTATCAAGGGGCTTCTTCCAATAGGTCGGCAAAGGGCCGATGTCCGGCAGTTTCGTGCCCATCGCAAGACGGTGGTTGGGCAGGACATCGTCGAGGTTCACCACACCAAAAAGCCCAGAGAAGACACGCGTTGTTTCAAGCGCGACCGCATGATGCTGCTCCGGCAGTGTTGGGAATGAGACCGCGTCATAGAGAACGCCTGTAAACAGGTTTTCAGCCGCATCGCATGGTGCAGAATACAAGTCGATATTCGCCTGTAAATCCGCAGCTGAAGCCGGGCCAAGACCGAACAACTGAGCAGCGTCGTCGCGAACGCTGAGCGCCTGAACAGTGTGGATCAAGTTTTCGCGCCAGGATGCAAGCTCAGGGCGAGCAAGCTGTGTCACGTCAAAACGAGGCCCGTGTGCTGGTGTTGTTTTGGATTCGGACGGGGGTAACCAGATGAACATATGTGAAGCCTAGCGGGTGCGTTAGACTATGGGCGCGGATGAGTCGGTTGGGCGACCGCGCGGACCACACGGTTCTCGAGGAACGTCCGGGCTCTACAGGGCAGGGTGATGGCTAACAGCCACCCGGGGTGACCCGAGGGATAGTGCCACAGAAAATAAACCGCCGCGCAAGCGGTAAGGGTGAAAAGGTGAGGTAAGAGCTCACCAGCGGTTTGGGTGACCGAGCCGGCTTGGTAAACCCCACCCAGAGCAAGACCGAGCAGCAGGTATGGGTGGCCCGCCCGACGCCTGCGGGTAGGTTGCTTGAGGCGTTTGGCAACAAACGTCCTAGATAGATGGTCGCCACCGCTTGTGCGGGACAAAACCCGGCGTACAGACCGACTCATCCGTCCGTATACGTCGGGTTTTCGCTGAGTGATACCAGACTCTACGCTTACGCTTCGTTAACTCGTGTGTCGGCGTGAATGCTTCTCTTGGAACCTCGAACCCCACGACGACTGTGCGCGAGCTGCGATGGCGCGACGCTGATCGCGATAGAGGCGTTCAATCAGGGACTGCTGGGACACCCAGCCCACCACATGCAACGAATCATTGACGACGGGAATCCCCGGCAGACCTGATGTCTGCAGTACTTCGAGCACCTTCGACGGTAGTGCGGTGGGCGTGACGTGCACGTTGGGCAGTTTCAAAGAATCCAGCGACGAGGCCATATCTGTTTCGCTTTGGCGCGCCAGAGCAAGATCAATGGCGCTTGCTAGCCCAACGTAGGTTCCAGCATCGTCGACAACGGGAAGAGTCTGGGCACCAAGGACACGCATCTTCTTAATCGCCTGATCGAGCGTGGTCGAGGGTGCCAAAGTACCGGGAGCGTCCTCCATCCAGTGCGAAACCGGGTGAGCGCCGAGCAGTGTTGCATCCACAGGGTCATCCAGAACGTCGCCTCGACGACGAAGTTTTTCGGTGTAGATGGTGGCGCGTGTTAGGAACCTCGAGACGCCGGTGGCCAGAACGACGGCAAGCATCATCGGCATAATCAGCGAATACTGCCCCGTCATTTCGACGATGATCAAAACGGCGGTCATCGGAGCGCGTGCCGCTCCAGCGAATGCCGCGCCCATACCAATCACACCGAAGACGCCGGCGGGAGTGTCAGTAATGGGGGAAAGGATTTGCCCGAATGAGGCTCCGGCCATTGCGCCGATAAAAAGCGTCGGGGCAAAAACGCCACCGGATCCACCGATACCGATCGTGTAGGACGTGTACAGGGCGCGTCCCACCATCAAAATCAGCAGGAAGCCAATCGTGTATTTGCCTGCTAGAGCGTCTTCTTCGATCGGGTATCCCGAGCCGAACATCTGAGGGAAGGCCACAATACCCGCGCCCAAAAGGATGCCGAGAACAGCCGGACGTGACCATTCGGGAAGGCTCAGACGTTTCCAGAAAGCGTCGATCACATCTTCAAGCCAATAAAGGAGCTTCGAGAAACCTAGACCCGCAAGACCGGCGATCACACCGAGGAGAGCAACCCACCACATGTCTGTCAGATGCGAGAAGGAGAGATCATGACCAAGATTCACGATCGTTTCGTCACCCTGCAACGTGCGTGCAACAACGGATGCCATCACTGAAGAAATAACGACATATCCGAAGGTTTCGGCACTGAACTGCGTCAGAATCACTTCGAGAGCAAAGACTGCGCCAGCAAGCGGAGCATGGAAAGTTGCGGCGATGCCACCCGCTGCGCCACAGGACGCTAAAAGAACTACGCGTTGCGGAGGCAAACGAAGAGAGGACGCCAACGAGGAACCGAGCGACGCTCCGACCTGGACAATCGGACCTTCTCGTCCCGCTGAACCACCGGCGCCAATCGTCAAAGAAGAAGCAATCAGCTTCACCACTGCGACGCGCCCGGGAATCTTGCCTCCCTTGCGTCGAACGGCCAGCATCACTTCGGGAATACCGTGGCCTCGTGCACTGGGAGCGAACCGCTGAACCAGGGGCCCGTAGATCAACGCTGAGACAACGGGAGCCAGAAGCAAGAACACCCAGGGGGACCAACCGAAGACTCCGTGGGGGTCGCCAGCATGCGTTGAGTAGTCACTGTAACCGGTGGTGACCCACGTCCACCCCTGAATCATCAGGTTAAAAAGAACCGCTGCGCCGCCGACGATAATGCCGACGAGCGCCGCTAATAGACCGACGAAAGAACGGTGCTGACCGGCTTTTTCACCCAGTTGTGCCAAGAAAGAAACAGAAGCCCGCATCAGAGGTTGGCGATATCGATATCGGATTCAACGTCGACGTCCATGTCCCAGACACGCCCGTAGAACGCGAGCTCGGAGCTCCACGCATCACGAATCGTCTCTGCGCGACGGAAGCCGTGAGCTTCATTCGGGTAGATCTTCATCGCAACAGCGTTTCCACGATCCTTCAGTGCATCAAACATGAGGCGTGCCTGTGACGGCGGAACCACCTTGTCATCTTCGCCTTGCAACAGCAGAAGAGGAGCATTGATCTGGTGAATGTGAGTAATCGGCGAGCGCTTGGCCCACAGTTCGCTGTTCGGATCTTCAGTACCGATCAAGCGATCGTTGTAACGAGACTCGAACTTGTGGGTTTCTGCAGACAGAAGGCGCAGGTCAGCGATGCCATAGAGTGACGTTCCCGCGGTGAACACATCGGTGTTTGCCAGTGCGTTCAAGGTGGTGAAGCCACCGGCGGATCCGCCACGGATAGCAACGCGCTTCGGATCAACGAAACCTCGGTCAACCAGATAGCGCACGCCATCAACGCAGTCATTCACATCCATAACGCCCCAGTGACCGTTGAGACGCTCGCGGTATGCGCGACCGAATCCGGTTGAACCACGGTAGTTAACGTCGAGCACAGCGAAACCACGGCTGGTCCAGTACTGCAATGGAATCGACAAGCCGGGTCGGGTCGAAGAAGTCGGGCCACCGTGAACATTGACGATCAGCGGGGGAAGAGCATTCTTCGGGCCTGAAAAGTCAGGGTTCTTTGGTGCGTAGTAGAAGCCGTACGCGGTCTCGCCATCTGAGGTCGGCCAGGAGATAATCTGCCCTGAAGAAACCAGCTCCGGGCTGATTTCAGCTTCGGATGACGGGCGAATAATCGTCGTGGCGCCACCCTTGATCTGAATAATTGCCGGCGTGTGCGTGGGGGAGTCAGCAAGGAAGACTACGCGACCATCGTTGGATGCCACGTTACCGATCGGCCACCAGCCGGTTGCCCATTCTTCAGCCATTCCGTTGTCGACGCGCACGGTACCGATGTGCCACGTCAGGTCCTCAGCCCACGAGCAGATCAGCAGGTCGTTATCGTAGTTATCGTAGGAGTGCAGACCGAGCTGCCAGTGCGGGTGCGAGAACGCCTGAGTTCCCGGGTGCATGGCACGAGTGCGAAGGCGCGTTGTCCACGCGTCTGAGGGCTCGTCATCCTTCCACGTAAAGCCTTCCGTGCGGTACAGGTTGGCCCAACCGGTCGTGTCATCGACGTGGATGAGGTCACCGTCAAGAGTCCACCGAGGCTCGTAGACACACACGTCTTCCTTGTCGACGATCGTCTTCGAAACCTCAATACGACCTTCGAAATTGAGTGCGCCCACGTGCAGTGCGCTCTGTGTCCACGGCATATGCGGGTGGTTCCACGACAGCCATGCAAGCTTCGTGCCATCAGGAGAAACTGCAGGTGCAGCAACAAAGTCAGTGCCTTCAAAGATCGTGATGATCGCAGCGTCGTTGCGTGCAGCACTACCGTCGATCGGGATTGCGACCAGCGTGTTTGTCGGTTCGCCGTCGCCCGAGTGATCTTCCCTGACCGCATAGACGAGGCCACGAACATCATCAATCTCGAAGTCGCCGTAGCGCGACTTCGACAGCGTGGTAAGCGGAGAAATCGTACGGTGTGGGTCGTTGGTGTCGAAACGGTAGACGCGGTTATCAAAGCCGTCGGAGAACACGATGAAACCATCGAGCACCGCGTAGGCACGACCACCGTATTCGTGAACGCGAGTGCGAATATCGGGAAGGCGAGCACCATCGATCAGGGGGAGGACCTCTGAAGTAACGCCAGCACCGGTACGACGCAACAGGGTACCTCGTCCGTTTTCTTTCGGATGTCCTTCAACCCAATAGGTAGCAGAACCGTCAACGCGAACCTGCGAGAGAGTGACTGACCGAGCAGTAAAAGAATCGCCGGAAATTGGGGATGTCCATTCACCGTAGGGGGCGACGGTAACGCTCATTGTTCCTCCTTGCACACAGGCATTTCGGTTGACTAAAGGAAGCATGTTAGCTCTATGTTAGCCCGCTCACGATGTGCTTTTCGAGGGCGAAGGTCGCTAGGAACATGTGTGGCAACTAGTATGAGGGCTATGACTTCATCAGACGCGGATATGCCACTGCTCACCAGCATCCATTCCCCGTCGGATTTACGTACCCTTTCAGAGGCTCAACTTGTTCAGCTTTCCAAGGAAATTCGTAGCTTCCTGATCACCAACGTGTCGAAAACCGGTGGGCACCTGGGTCCCAATTTGGGCGTTGTTGAACTGACGATTGCCCTGCACCGAGTATTTCGTTCACCCAAAGACACGATTCTTTTTGACACCGGCCACCAGGCGTACGTCCACAAGCTTCTGACGGGTCGCCAGGACTTTTCCGGCCTGCGCCAAGAAGGTGGACTGTCTGGCTATCCCTCCCGCTCAGAATCAGATCACGATGTTATTGAGTCGTCGCACGCTTCAAGCTCACTGGCATGGGCCGATGGTATTTCCCGCGAGAAGAAACGCCGGGGCGACGCATCATCAACGGTCGCCATCATCGGTGACGGTGCCCTGACCGGTGGTATGGCTTGGGAAGCGTTGAACACCATCGCCGAATCAACTGATCGTCGTGTTGTCGTAGTCGTCAACGACAATGGACGTTCCTACGCGCCAACAATCGGCGGTGTTGCCCATCATCTCGACGCGCTTCGCACCTCGGAAGGCTACGAACGTGCTCTTGCTTGGGGTAAGCGTCATCTGCTTGCTCTGGGGGATCCTGGTAAAGCGGCATACGACGCGCTACACGGTCTGAAGACCGGCATCAAAGACGTTATTGCTCCTCAGGCAATGTTCGAAGACCTGGGCTTCAAATACTTAGGTCCCGTCAACGGACACAATGAGACCGAGCTTGAAACCACACTACAGCGTGCGCGGACTTCGAAGCATCCAGTTCTTGTCCACGTCATCACCCAAAAGGGACGCGGTTATACTCCCGCCGAAGAAGACATCGCTGATCGCTTCCACGCCGTTGGACCGATTCACCCCGAAACAGGACTCCCCGTTGCTCCGGCACGTTTCGGCTGGACCAGCGTATTTGCCGACGAGATCGTCAAAATTGCGCGCGAAGACGACACTGTTGTCGGTGTCACCGCAGCGATGATGGCTCCCGTCGGTTTGAAACCATTCCACGAGGAATTCCCGGACCGCGTTGTCGATGTGGGTATTGCTGAACAGGAAGCGATTGCTAGCGCTGCTGGCATGGCCTATGCGGGCGCTCATCCGGTTGTTGCGCTGTACGCAACCTTCCTTAATCGTGCTTTTGACCAGCTGTTAATGGACGTGGCATTGCACAAGGCTGGCGTGACGGTTGTTCTTGACCGTGCAGGTATCACCGGTGCGGATGGCGCCTCACACAATGGTGTCTGGGATATCGCGATGTGCTCGATCATCCCCTCACTTGAGCTCGCTGCCCCGCGTGATGAGGCAACTCTTCGCGCCAGCTTGCGTCGCGCGGTGGGAGTGAAGGATCGGCCGACCGTTCTCCGCTACCGTAAGGGCTCTCTACCAGCGCCGATGAACGCAATTCGCTCAGTGAACGGTGTGGATGTTCTCTTTGAACCCGACACTGACGATGTTGATGTGCTCCTCGTAGTAGCGGGCGCTTTTGGTCCCGAGGGTCTTGAAACAGCACGCATTCTGACTGAACAGGGTAAGCGTGTTCGTGTTGTGGATCCTGTGTGGCTTCTACCGATCAACCCTGAACTTGCCAGTTTTGCCAAGCAGGCACAACGCGTGGTGACTCTGGAAGATGGCATCGTTGACGGCGGTTTTGGTTGGGGGGTGCGCGATCTTCTTGCCAACGAGTCCGTGGATGCTACCGTCATCACGCTGGGTGTTGCGAAGGTATTCCTGCGGCACGCCGAGCGCGAGTCTCTGCTGGAACGGTGCGGTTTGACGGCTCACCAGATTGCGGAACGTATTTCACGTACCCTCTAAAGAGAAGCTTGAATCCTCAAGAGTCACTCCAAGACATCCGCGATCGGGTCAAGACAAAGGTCCATCTGCCAATCCCTAGCGCCCTTGTCAAACATCCTCTGTTCAATCTCGTCGCCGCTGGGACGCTTCGGATCAAGAGGCGCCCACGCCAAGTAACGCTGAATACGAGGTTCAAGAATGACCTCGGGAGCAATACCGATTTCTTCAGAAAGCTCGGTCATTGCCCCGCGAACAGCCACCAATCGCGCTGCAGCGTCAGGATCGATACGACCCCAGTTTCGCGCTTCGGGAACTGAACCTGGACGATGAGGAAGACGTAGCGGTGGCAATTCGTCCTCATTTGCCGTTTCGGCCAGTCGGATCGCGCGTAACCAACGGTCAGCGTATTGCCTGGCAACAGGGGAGCGGAACTCAGAAATCGACAGCAACATGCGCTTATTCCGCGGAGGATTCAGCGCAGCCTGCACCAGAGCAGCATTGCGCACCAAACGACCGGGTGCCTTATCAAGTTCCTGAGCGATTTCTTCGCGCGCCTCCCACAAAGCCTTGAGGACTCCTAGGTTGCGCCGGCCTCGTATCTTTCCCGCGCCGGGCAGATTTCGCCAGCGGTCCCTCTTGGGCGCAGGCGGATCCAGGTGAGCTAGGTAGTCGCATTCTTCTTCCATCCACTCCCAGCGACCCGCGTCGTTCAGTTGGATGGACAAACGACGGTAAAGTTCCGTCAACAATTCGACATCGAGGGCCGCGTAGCGAAGCCAGTCCTTCGATAGTGGACGAACCGACCAGTTAGATGCCTGGTGGTCTTTCACGAGGCCCAAACCGAGCACCTGCTCGCATACGGCAGCAAGACCGAATTTCTTTAACCCCAGAAGACGCGCGCCGACCTCAGTATCAAACAACGACGGGGGATTGAGTCCCACCTGTCGCAAATTCGGCAGATCCTGCAACGCGTCGTGCAAAAGCCATACGTCGTTCACGCCCGCTTGAAGTGACGACAAGTCAGGCAATGCGGCTGTATCGATCAGGAAGGTACCAACGTCTTCGCGTCGAATCTGAACCAAGTAGGGGTCGTTGCCATAACGGAAGCCTTGGGCGCGCTCAACATCCACAGCGATGGGAGTGAGTCCTTGCTCTAGGTTGCGCCTCGCTTGATCAAGCGCATCAGGTGTATCGATGACACTAGGTACGCCTTCGCGCGGGGTAACGATCAGCTCTGGAGAATCAGTATCGCCGTCAGGTAAACCGCCGGTGTGGTGAATGTGCACTCTTAGACTCCCTCAAGGAATCGCTGGGATGCCACACCACTGGTACGAAGCATCAGATCTGTCCAAGCTCGTAGGTGGGCTCCTAAGTCGGTAGTCGAAGGGGTCCACGAGGCTCGGATTTCGACGTTGAGAGTGGAGCCTCGCAATGAAAGACCGCCAAATGATTCTGAAAACTCCCGGGTGACTGTTCCCGTCAGGTCGTGATACGCTGCGCCTTCTTCAACCAGGCAATCATCTGTCCATGCCCAGAGAGCTTCGGTGAGCAACGGGTCATGCCCCATTTCAGGGTCAACTTGCGAACGTAACTGCGCAACCAGGCGGTATGTTCCATTCCAGCCGGCTTGCTCGTCGGGATCATGCAGGATGACAAAACGTCCCTGAGCAAGAGGTTCTCTGCCATCGTTGGCCAATGTTCGCATGACAAGAGCTGCGGTGAAAGGCGCCATGCGTGAAGGTGGGGGAACTTCTTCGAACTCGAGAAGAGGATTATCGATAGTGCGACGCAGAGTTGCCAACGATTCAGCGAACTCTTCCATGCCAGCGCGATTATCCACGCACTTAGGCTAAGTGAGTGAAAGTAACCCCTTTGCTGGGCACGCCGTCCACTGCGAAAATGACCCGCCACGATTCACGTCACACTGAGCAATGACGTTGTTTTTCTTAACGCATCGCATCCGATAGTAGTTCTGTCACTTATAGAGTAAAAACATGCACATTCGGAAAAGGTACTGCCCACCTCTTCGCGGGGCGTATCGATGAGGAACTCGTTGCTGGTCCATCGTGTGTATCTAAGGAAGCCTGTACGCTCACCGAGGCTCTGAGTAATCTTTTCGCAAAATACTGCGGAAAACAGTGGCTGTGACGCGCGCAACGTTCGTTCGATTTCGCTTTTTGCGTGATTCCCTGTTAGTGTTTTCCCTGTTCGAAATGAACGCGTAAGTGTTCGAAGAGATACGCGGATGTGGCTCAGTTGGTAGAGCATCACCTTGCCAAGGTGAGGGTCGCGGGTTCGAGTCCCGTCATCCGCTCGGGCGATTGGCGCAGCGGGAGCGCGCTTCCCTGACACGGAAGAGGTCACTGGTTCGATCCCAGTATCGCCCACTCATTGTCTCTCAATACTTTTGGGACACGACGGGTAAATCCCAGTTCCAGATCAGTTGGGACAAGTTCGCGGATGTGGCTCAGTTGGTAGAGCATCACCTTGCCAAGGTGAGGGTCGCGGGTTCGAGTCCCGTCATCCGCTCGTTGAGCCCCGGATTCAACCTTTCCGATGGGTCAAGCGTGGTGGGTTGGCCGAGAGGCGAGGCAGCGGCCTGCAAAGCCGTATACACGGGTTCGAATCCCGTACCCACCTCGGGCGATTGGCGCAGGGGTAGCGCGCTTCCTTCACACGGAAGAGGTCACTGGTTCGATCCCAGTATCGCCCACTCAATGATTTCGTCTTTCCTGCGGGAAAGACGTTTTTTGTTACCTCGTGGCAGGTCACCCAGTAATGAGGGTTTCCCTTATATCCTTGAAAGAGCAAAACAGGTAGGCTGATCGGGCGCGCACAAAGGTGGTTTGAATTCATGGTCTCTTCTCGCTCACGAGTGATTCTTCCCGTGATCTTGGGTGGCGATTTTGGTGTTTACGGAATCGGTCGCTCTTTCAACGAGGCCTTTGGATGTCGATGCCTGTGCGTATCAAACGAGCCCACCGTGTCCATCACGGGCTCGAACTTCTTCGACGTTCATCACATCGAAGCAGACGCATCTGACGACGTTCTTCTTCACGAACTTTGTGCAATTGCCAAAGAAAACGCTGATAAAGCATTGATTCTGATGGCAAACCATGACCTGCATTCAACCTTCATTGCTCGCAACTACGACCAGCTCGGCGAATACTACGCGCTCCCGTTCCCATCCCTGGAAACGATTGAGCTTCTTACAGACAAAGTCGCTTTTGCGCAGGCGTGTGAAGACGCTGGCATTGATGCGCCTCGAGGTATCGGCGTCGACATGTCTGACTATTCCGATCAGTGGGTTGCACCTTCGATTCCCTTCGACTTCCCGATTGTTGCCAAGGCTGCCAGAGCAGATGCCTACGATCGTCTGCACTTTGAAGGCAAACGCAAGATTTGGTTCCTCGAAGATGAGGTCGAATTGGCGCAGATGTGGAGAACGCTCGGAGAAGCCGGATTCCGCGATCTTTTTCTTGTCCAGGAACTGATCCCTGGCGACAACACCGCAATGCGTTCCATCACCGCATACGTCGATAGCCACGGCGAGGTGACGTTGATCGGTTCGGCGCGAGTGCTTCTTGAAGATCATGCACCGACCATGATCGGTAATCCGGTTGCCATGATCACCGAAGAATTCCCTGAACTGTGGCAACAAGCTGAACGCCTGCTGACACGTGCCGGATATCGCGGTTTTGCCAACTTTGACGTGAAGATCGATCCACGTGATAACCGCGCCGTATTCTTCGAAGTGAATCCTCGAATTGGACGCAACAATTGGTACATGACCGCAGGTGGAGCCAATCCGATGCTCGTCATGGTAGGCGATTTGATCGATGGGAAGCGCATGGAACACAAGCGCATTTCGCGTGAAATTCTCTATTCGATGGTTCCAGACCGACTGCTGTTGCGATACTTGCGAGATGAACCTTTGAAGAAGCGCGTGAAATCGTTGATCAAGAACCATCGTCGCTTTGATCCGCTGATCAATCCGCACGAGGACAATGCAAAGCGGAACATAATTGTTCGCTTGCAACGTTTGAACCACTTCCGAAAATTTGCTCTCTACTATCCTCGACCGACTGACCGCTCATTCTGAGCCCATGACTACTTGCTGGGTGAACAGAGACGAAAGGCTTTACATGACTTCCACGAGTCTGCGACCGATTAACGCACGCGACATGCAACATGCTGTTTCCGGTGTGGGTGGACTTCCTATCGAACAGTCGCAGCAGTGGGAAGAGTTTTCAGCTGCACAAGGACATCCTCTCTGGGCGGGGGAGCTTGGTCGCCTTGCTTGGTATGAGAACGACAAATGCATCGCTGTCATCGCGCTGTTTGAATACAAGCTTCGCGCGTTGCGCTACTTGTGGGCAAAATCAGGTCCCGTCTGGATTCGCGAGGCCACTCCTGAACGCGAGGAACGCCTGCGCAAGGACCTACTGAAGTTTGTTCGCAGTCGCGATCGCGGAATTGTCTTCATCCGTCTGCATTCGTGGTTTGCTGCCAAGGATCTTGAAGAACCGTTGCAGATCGTGACATATGACCGCACCGTCATCATCGAAACCGGACGCGGGGATCGCGATGCAGTGCTCGAATCATTGACCAATGGTGGCAGGCGCACGCTTCGTCGTTCAACGAAGAAAGCCGATGAGTTCGGCGTTCAGATCCACGAGGAAACCGAGGCTGCATCAGTTGATTTTTCACCGTACTACGAGGTCCTGAAGCAAACAGCGGAGCGTGATGGATTCCGTCCACACCCCATCGGCTATTACCAGTCTCTGTTGCGCATCCTGGGGTCACAGCACGCTCGCGTATTCACTGCTCGTACGCAGGACAACGAGATCCTCTGTTGGGATCTGGTGTTGCTGAACGGGAAGAATGCTCAAGCTGAGTACGGCGCTTCTTCGGATCGCGGTCGCCGCTTGGGAAGTCCTGCGTTCTTGGATGTTGAGGTTGCACTCCTCCTTGGTAGCGAAGGCTTTAAAGGGTTCGATCTTCGAGGCATTCATTCTCCGCGTAATTCAACGCTGTTCCACGTTGGCCGCTACAAGCTTGCTTTCGCGACTTCATACACAGATGTTGCTGGCGCTTGGGATCTGCCCGTGTCGCGCCCGCAGTACATCATGGTGCGTTCGTTGCTGAATGTGAAACGAAAGTTGCGTCGAGTTTCCCGTTAGTCACCTCTTTCGTCTCCGTCAGTTGTACACACGTGCGTCGAGATTTGTCCGTTGGTTGGTTCACTGAGGGGGTCGGGTGCGGTGATGAGGTGACTGGGCGAGTAGACTGTCAGCGGTATATTCATCGTTTGATCAAGGAGACATTCGTGTCCAGCATCGACCTCGTCATCGACCAAGAGAAGCAGACCGTGGAAAGTGGAACCACGGGTACTACTTGGTATGAGCAGCGTCGTGAGGTCGTTGCCCTCATGATTGACGGCACTCCTCGCGACCTGTTCACTGAATTTAAAGAGGGAATGACGGTCGAGGCAATCACTATTGATTCGCCCGCTGGCTTGGACATTCTTCGCCACAGCGCCACTCACGTGCTGGCTCAGGCAGTTCAGGACACCTTCCCGGATGTCAACCTTGGTATTGGTCCGTTCATTACCGATGGCTTCTATTACGACTTCGGCAATATCGATTCGGTCACCCCCGAACTGATGCGTGAACTCGAAAAGAAGATGAAGCGCATCGTGAAGGAAGGCCAGTCGTTCGTCCGTCGCGTCATTTCTGAGGACGAGGCGCGTGTTGAGCTCGCAGACCAGCCGTACAAGCTGGAACTTGTCACCACGAAGGGCTCGGGTGCAGAAGGTGCTTCAGTTGAGGTCGGTGGCCACGAGCTCACCATGTACGACAACGTTCGCAGAGACGGCACCGTTGCATGGAAAGACCTCTGTCGCGGACCGCACCTGCCGAACACCCGCCTGATCGGCAACGGCTTTGCGCTCACCAAGGCATCAGCCGCCTATTGGAAGGGCGACCAGTCCGGAGATCACCTGCAGCGTATCTACGGCACTGCGTGGGCCTCGAAGGACGACCTCGTCGCCTACCAGGAGCGTATCAAGGAAGCCGAACGTCGCGATCACCGTCGCCTGGGCGCAGAACTTGATCTGTTCTCCTTCCCGGAGGAAATTGGCCCCGGCCTTGTCGTCTTCCACCCCAAGGGGGGCATCCTGCGTCACGAGATTGAGAAGTATGTGATCGAACGCCACGAGCAGTTTGGCTTCGATTTCGTTCACACCCCCGAGATCTCTAAGGGCGGTCTGTTCCACACTTCCGGCCACCTGCCGTACTACGCGGACACGATGTTCCCGCCCATGCAGGTTGACGAGGAACGCGACGAAGAAGGCAACATCACAAAGGCTGGCCAGGAGTACTACCTCAAGGCCATGAACTGCCCGATGCACAACCTGATCTTCCGCTCACGCGGTCGTTCCTACCGTGAACTTCCCGCACGATTCTTCGAGATGGGCCACGATTACCGCTACGAGAAGAGCGGTGTTGTCCACGGCCTGACCCGTATGCGTGGCTTCACTCAGGATGACTCGCACACGTACTGCACGCCCGAGCAGGCAGGCGAAGAAATTCGCTCGCAGATCAATTTCTTCCTGTCCATCTTGGAAGCATTTGGCCTGAATGACTTCTATCTTGAACTGTCGACGCGCGACGAAGACGGCAAGAAGAAGGACAAGTTCATCGGTTCCGATGAAGACTGGGCGAACGCCACGAAGGCTCTTGAAGACGCCTGCTCGGCAACCGGTCTGCAACTGGTTCCAGATCCGGGTGGCGCAGCATTCTACGGTCCGAAGGTTTCCGTGCAGGTCAAGGATGCTATCGGCCGTACGTGGCAGATGTCGACCATTCAGTACGACTTCAACCAGCCTGAGCGTTTCGACCTCGAATACACGGCTGCTGATGGCTCACGCCAGCGCCCGGTCATGATTCACTCGGCGAAGCTTGGCTCCGTCGAACGCTTCATCGGTGTTCTGACCGAGCACTACGCGGGTGCATTCCCAGCATGGCTTGCTCCAGTCCAGGTGAAGATTATCCCGGTTGCCGAGGCGTTTGCTGACTATGTCGACCAGGTCGCCGCCAAGCTCAAGGCCGAAGGCATCCGCGTAGAGGTTGACCACTCCGACGATCGTTTCGGTAAGAAGATCCGAAACGCATCGAAGGAAAAGGTTCCCTTCACCCTGATTGCTGGTGGCGAAGATGTTGAAGCCGGTGCGGTGTCCTTCCGTTTCCGTGACGGCTCGCAGGACAACGGCGTGGCCATCGACGATGCTGTTGCCCGCATCGTGAACCATGTCCGTAGGCGCAACAACTCGGACCTTTTTGTCGAGCAGGACTGAACACCATGAGTGACGTTGAGCCACTGGTTGAAGATTCCCGTGAAATAGCGGGCGCTCCGGATGCCTTCAAACGTTTTTGGACGCCGTACCGCATGGCGTATATCAATGGCGAAGGCAAACCATCAGACTCAACGGATCACACCTGCCCGTTCTGCGCAGCTCCATCGAAGAGCGATGAGGACGCCTTGATCGTCTATCGCGGTCGCCGTGCGTTCGTGCTGATGAACCTGTTCCCTTACAATTCTGGGCACCTTCTGGTCTGTCCGTACCGTCACGTCGCTGACTACACGGATTTAACCGATGAAGAGCGCATTGAAGTGGGGGAGCTGACGGCTACCTCTATGCGAGTTCTTCGCGCTACTAGTGGGCCGCAGGGCTTTAACCTGGGGATGAATCAGGGTGATGTCGCCGGAGCGGGAATTGCTGCTCACCTGCATCAACACATCGTTCCGCGCTGGCTTGGGGATGCTAACTTCCTGCCGATTATTGCTCAGACGAAAGCTGTTCCCCAGCTTTTATCAGATGCGCGCCACATGCTCGCTGACGCCTGGCCGAAGGAATCCTGATGCTTGGAAATCACGGTCGTTCAATGACGAAGACGATCTTTACACCGCTTGCACGCCTCCTCGCCAAACTTGGGGTCAGTGCGAATGCGGTGACGATCATCGGAACAATTGCCAGCGTTGGTGTCGCGTGCGCGACTATTCCATTCGGCTACGTCTGGCAAGGCGGCATTGCGCTGGGCCTCGTTCTTTTCGCAGACTCAGTTGACGGCACACTGGCACGTATGACGACAGGTGGGTCGCGCTTCGGCGCCTTCCTTGACTCAACGCTGGACCGTATTTCCGACGGCGCAGTATTCGCATCAGTGTGCGCGTGGTTGATCTTCGGATGGGAGCCTTCAACCGCACGCACGGTTGGACTGGTTGGAGGACTCATCGCCATCGTCGGTACCGGAGCCGTTCCCTACGCTCGAGCACGCGCCGAATCCATCGGAGTTCTGGCCAAAGTTGGTATCGCGGAACGAACCGATCGGTTGATCGTTGTCCTCGTCGGGGCGGCTTTGACCGACTGGGGATGTGGACAGTGGTGGGCCGTCGCAGGCCTCATCTGGGTCGCCTTCGCCTCTCTATTCACCGTCGGCCAGCGAATCGCATTTACTGCTGGTGCACTGAAGAAGATCGACGGCCATATCTGAGAAGCCCCGCGTCTACGCAGGCAATTAACGGAGAATCAGTGACATACGAAAGTGCATCATCCGGTCCTGGAGAACAGTTCCGACTTTCGCGTATTCGCCCCGACGTGCCCAGAGCAAACATGGTTTCTCCGACGACGCATTATTCAGCGCCAATGTGGGATGTACCCCAGCCTCGACATTTTCGCCTTCCGCGCTTCGAAACGTCAATCATTGCTGTCTCAGCGATCTGTATCGCGCTGAGCATTTACGGATACATTTCGCTGAGCGACGTATCAACCACCGCCTACTTAGCATTCCTTGCGTCCTTCCCTCTGATCGTTGTTCTGGGGTTCTTCATTCACTTGGATCGTCATGAGCCAGAACCCTTGTGGACAAAAATCGTTGCTTTCGTCTGGGGTGCGGGCGTCGCCATTGTCGGGGCATCCATGCTGAACTCTGCACTGCTCCTCAACGCCACGCTGGTACTTGGCGACGAAATGGAAGCAATGCGGTGGACAGCCGTATATGTTGCCCCTCCGGTCGAAGAAACACTCAAAGCACTCGGTGTTCTGTTCATCATCCTCGCCCGTAGAAGCACCATTCATTCCCTGATCGATGGTATTGTCTATGCCGGCTTTTCCGGCGCAGGCTTCGCTTTTATCGAGAACATTCAATACTTCCTGCAGGCAAGTCAAGAAGGATCAGCGGCCCTGACCGTCACTGTCATCCTTCGTGGGGTTTTCAGCCCATTCCTGCACCCGATGGCCACATCATTCACCGGCCTTGCTCTCGCTTTTGCGCTGATTCGCCTACGCTCCTGGCTACCCCGTACCATCGTCAGCCTTCTGGGATTAAGCATCGCAATGTACGTTCACGGATTGTGGAATTATGCGGGAACCTCAGAAGCTACCAGTTTTATTACCAACTATCTCTTTGTCGAGATTCCACTGTTCGTCGGCTGGATGATTGTGCTGACCTGGATTTCACGACGCGAATTGAAGACCGTTCGTGAAGGGCTCATTCCCTACGTCCAAGCCGGATGGGTCCTTCCCGCCGAGGTGGTCATGGTCAGTGAGAAAGCCGGTCGCAGAACTGCGATGAACTGGGTGAAGCCTGCGGGCAAGGACGCGCAAAAAGCAATGAGACGATTCCTTTCTCATCTTGCCGCCCTGGGGCTTGATCAAAAGCTCCAAGAACGTTTGGGTGCGGATGATTCTCGCATCGAACTCGACCGACAGTTGGTTGCTCAGGTCAGTCAAGATCGTCAGTTCTTCCTCAATGCGATGACACAGACGACATTGAATAACGCGAGGTAATCCATGTCTGGTCTTGATGAAAACGAATGGCCGGTGGATGCAGACGGCTACCCGCACCGACAAGCGGCTCGCGTGATCCTTTTTGATGAGAATGGCAGATTGCTCCTTGCCAAAGGACACGATCGTGATCAGCCGGAACGCCAGTGGTGGTTCACCATCGGTGGCGGAATCATGGAGGGGGAGAATCCCGCAGAAGCAGCCTGTCGAGAGCTCTTTGAAGAAACGGGGATTGTCTTAGAACCCGATGCTCTTGTTGGCCCCGTGATCTATCGTGAAGCAACCTTCGACTTTTTATCCATTACCGCCAAACAGGACGAGTGGTTCTTCATCGCTCACACTCAACGTGTCACGCTGAACAATGATGGGTGGACCGACCTAGAACGCGACGTGATCGACGAACAGCGCTGGTGGGATCTCGATGAGCTTGCTCAACGGGCGCTAAACGGCGAGGTCTACCCCCTCAACCTTGCGAATCTTGCCCAATCATGGGTGAACGGTTGGGACGGTCAGCTTCACCGTATTCGTGAATCAAGCGCCTGCCAAGGAAGCGCTGAAGAGTGAACGTATCGGATCGGATGACCATTTCCGATCCGATACGCCTTTAATCAAAAAGCTCCGACAATTGAGAATTTGTTGGTACTCAGTGTGCGCCTAGGTGCGAGGAACCCCAGATAGTCCCAATGGCTCAATCAAGAGATCCAGTTGTGCAACGTTCAGCGAATACTTCACTTGCTCACGAACTGTGGGCTTCGCGCAGAAAGCAATTCCCAAGCCTGCCCGTTGGAGCATTGGAATATCGTTTGCTCCATCTCCGATGGCGACTGTCTGGTTAACATCCAGTCCGTGCAATAGACGCCACCCTTCCAACGCCTGCACCTTGGCGTCCGCGGTCACGATTGCCCCCAGGACCTTACCCGTCAAGAAGCCGTTGGTGACCTCAAGTCGGTTAGCCAAGTAATGATCGATGTTCAGCTGGTGACAAAGAGGAGCAACAACTTCCTCGAAGCCACCTGAGACCACACCGAAAAAACCACCGTGGGCATGAACCGCATCAATCAGATCGCACACACCGGGGGTGGGAGTGATCGAATGAAGAACCTCATCGAACACCGTAGCGGGAACGCCCGCCAAGGTGGAGACACGGAGGCGCAAAGATTCGGCGAAGTCTATCTCGCCGTTCATTGCCCGCGCGGTGATGTCAGCAACCTGCCCGCGCGTCCCAGCGAAATGCGCCAACTCTTCGATGACTTCTTGGGCGATCAAAGTCGAATCAACATCAGTGACGATCAGGCGAGGCGGGGGTGAAAATGCGTCTCTCCCGAACGCCGAAGCATCCGGGAGAGAACGGGGTGTATTACTCAACGGGTAACAACCGTTCCTTTGGGGACAACGGTGATACCGGAATCCGTAACGGTGAAGCCACGTTCCCGGTCGCGCGTGAGGTCAAGACCAATGACAGCGCCTTCTTCAAGAACAACGTTCTTGTCGAGGATTGCCTTGGATACCACTGCGTGGCGACCAATACGGCACCCATCCATGACAACCGAGTCAGTGACTTGAGCCCAGGAGTGTATGTAGCAACCGGGGGAGATAACCGAGTGGTAGACCTCGCCACCGGAAATGATGACCCCGGGGGAGACGAAGGAATCAACAGCGTGACCCATTCGCGAGTGCTCTTCACCGTACACGAACTTAGCCGGTGGCAAGGAACCGTCGATCATCGTCATCGTCGGCCACTTGCGGTTGTACAGGTTGAACACGGGGTGGACTGAAATCAGGTCCATGTTGGCATCGTAGTAGGCATCGAGGGTACCAACGTCGCGCCAGTAGTTACGGTCGCGGTCGGTCGAACCCGGGACGTCGTTGTCTTGGAAGTCGTATACACCGCACTCGCCACGCTCGACGAACCACGGGATGATGTTGCCACCCATATCGTGCTTGGACTCGGGGTTGTGTGCGTCCTCGCGG
Source organism: Pauljensenia sp. UMB1177 (assembly GCF_030217965.1). Taxonomy (NCBI): domain Bacteria; kingdom Bacillati; phylum Actinomycetota; class Actinomycetes; order Actinomycetales; family Actinomycetaceae; genus Pauljensenia; species Pauljensenia sp. UMB1177. The sequence goes on from NZ_JASOOV010000004.1 coordinate 146,304, forward strand.
AGAGCCTTGATCAGGTCCTTCGTGGTGAACACGTAGTTGCCCATGGAAGCGAGCACCTTGGTGGGATCGTCGGCAAGGCCGGCAGCGTTCTTCGGCTTTTCGAGGAACTGGTTGATCTTGCCGTCTGCCGAGTCGATCACGCCGAGAGCGGAAGCAAGTTCGATCGGCTGACGGATGCCTGCGACCGTGGCCGGGAGTCCAGAATCGATGTGGTGCTGCACCATCTGAGAGAAGTCCATACGGTAGATGTTGTCGGCACCAATGATGACGATGTAGTCGGGTTGCTCATCATCGACGATGTTCAGGGACTGGTAGATAGCGTCAGCGCTACCCAAGTACCAGTGAGGCCCGCGACGTTGCTGAGCCGGAACAGGGGCGATGAAGTTACCGAGAAGGGGAGATGTGTACCAGGTCTTGGTGACGTGGCGGTCAAGCGAGTGGGACTTGTACTGGGTCAACACGATGATCTTCAGATAACCGGAGTTCACGATGTTGGACAGAGCAAAGTCGATCAAACGATAGTGTCCGCCGAAGGGAACAGCGGGCTTAGCGCGGTCGTCGGTCAGCGGCATCAGTCGCTTCCCCTCACCACCTGCAAGAACAATTGCGAGAACATGATTTTTGGCCATGGGCTAAGCCTATGAGAGTCAGTGTGATCCTGCACGCATATTCCACTGTGTGGCGCCCATCACATATGGTCATTGAATGCGCAACTGTGTGCACGCATGCGGGGATTCGTCGGTGAGTGCTCTGTGCCCGCGATAGGCTAGCTCAAGAAGTTTGTGCCTTCCCTGAAAGGACCATCATGCGCGTTGACCTGCTGACCCGCGAGTATCCGCCCTTTGTTTATGGAGGTGCAGGTGTTCACGTTACTGAACTTGCTAAAGTTCTGCGTCCCCGCCTCGACGAGGTTCGAGTTCACGCGTTTGACGGGCCTCGTGAACCCGGAACCGAAGGAGCCGAAACTGGAGTCGTCGGCCACGCTGACCTAGTGGAACTGGCAGGAGCGAACGCGGCACTGAAGACACTCGGGGTAGATCTTTCCATCGCGGCCCAGACCGAAGGCGCAGACTTGGTTCACTCGCACACCTGGTACGCAAACTTTGCCGGCCATCTTTCGGCTCTGCTTCACGACATTCCGCACGTCATTTCAGCACACTCTCTGGAGCCCTTGCGCCCCTGGAAAGCCGAGCAGCTGGGTGGTGGCTACCGCATTTCTTCCTACATCGAGAAGACGTCGTACGAGGCCGCGGCCGGCATTGTTGCAGTTTCGAACGGTATGAAGGCCGACATTGTGCGCTCCTACCCGAACGTTGATGACGCGAAGGTTCACGTCATTCACAACGGCATTGATCTGGCGAAGTGGCGTGCTCCGTCTACCGACGCTGAACGCGAGAACCAAGAACGCGTTCTGAAGACGTATTCGATTGATCCGACCAAGCGAACCGTTGTGTTCGTTGGACGCATTACGCGTCAAAAGGGTCTGCCCCATTTCCTGCGCGCAGCGAACCTGCTTCCCGATGACGTTCAGATTGTTTTGTGTGCGGGTGCTCCCGATACTCCGCAGATTGCAGCCGAAGTCGACGCGCTTGTGAAGGACCTGCAGGCGAAGCGTCAGGGCGTCATCCTCATCTCTGAGATGCTCCCGCAGCCCGACATTGCAGCAATTCTGGATGCGTCGACCGTGTTCATCACCCCGTCGGTCTACGAGCCACTCGGTATCGTGAACCTCGAAGCGATGGCGCTGGGCCTGCCCGTTGTTGGTACGGCAACTGGCGGTATTCCCGATGTCATCGTCGACGGCGAGACCGGCTATCTGGTTCCGATCGAACAAATGAATGACGGCACCGGCACTCCTCTGAAGCCCGATACCTTCGTTCATGATATGGCCGAGCGCCTGATCGCAGTCCTCGATAACCCTCAGGGCGCCAAGACGATGGGAGTGGCAGGCCTGACGCGTGCTCGCGACCACTTCTCTTGGGATGCCATCGGCCAGAAGACCGCGGATCTGTATCGCACACTGGTGTGAGTCAGCCGATCATATTTCGGTGACAAAGGTAGGCTTATAGGTATGACTTATGTCCTTGAATGTGTGGATGCAACTGTAAGCAAACGTGGAACTGCGATTCTTGATTCGGTGTCTTTTAGCACCGAGCAAGGCCAGCATTGGGTGATTCTTGGCCCGAATGGCGCGGGTAAGACAACTCTTATCCGAGCGCTAGCCGGTCGTGAAGCATTGGCGCAGGGCACCGTGAAACTTGATGGCGAAGACATTTTTGCTCTCGACCGTCAAGAACTTGCTTCCCGCGTTGCACTTGTTTCGAAGTCGCTTGCCCCCTCCATTCGTGCACACCAAACTGTTCGCGACCTTGTTCGCACGGCAGCGTGGGGTATCGCAATTCATCGCGACGAAGAATACGAAGCTCAAGATGATGCGCGTTGCGACAATCTGCTTGTTGCTTTCGGTATTGATCATTTGGCGGATCGTCAGTTTGGAACTCTCTCTGAGGGCGAAGCGCAACGTGTGTTGCTTGCTCGAAGCCTGATGACAGACCCGGAGGTCCTGATTCTTGATGAGCCCACCGCTGGCTTGGATCTTGGCGCCCGCGAACTATTGATCGGAGCTCTTGAAGAGATCATTTCCGGTCCGCATGCTCCGCAGGTCATTTTGGTTACACACCAGGTGGAAGAAATTCCCAGCGGAATGACGCACGCGGTCTTGATGGACGGAGCAAAGGTCGTCCAGTCGGGTGTCATTGATTCCGTCATCACCGGAGTGAATCTGTCAGCGACGTATTGTCTGCCTCTGAGCGCCGGTAACGACAACGGACGCTGGTGGGCTCGCGCCGTCAGGTAAGTCTCTTCATAGGTATCACCGTGGACACGTCGGACAAAGGGGAGTGTGTATGACGCACGCTTTGTGGTGGGTGATTGTTGCCATCGTTCTTGGACTGATTGAGATGGCAACGGTTGACCTTGTGTTCCTCATGCTTGCCATCGGTGGTTTAGCAGCGGCGTTAACCTCTCTTGTTGTCCCTGGGCTCTGGCCCGAAGTCGGCGTTTTTGTGGTCTGCTCGCTGGTCTTTCTTTGTGCGCTTCGTCCGTGGCTGAAAATGCGTATGCTCTGGTCGCAAACGAACGTGAAAACCAATGTGCACGCCTTGATTGGGCGACAGGTCGATGTGATTGAAACCGTGAACGCCAGCAGTGGTCGCGTGAAACTTGATGGCGAAGTCTGGTCTGCCCGCACAATCGACGAGAAGCCCCTTCTTGTGGGCGAGCATGCGTATGTGTGCGAGATCGACGGTGCTACGGCGGTTGTTACGTCCGTCGAGAACCGTAGTAAATCATTCGAAGAACAGAAAGGGTGAGTGCCGCCGTGGACATGAGTATTGGTCCCTTCGTTGCTGGGCTCCTGTTGATCCTTGTTGTGGTCATCCTTGCCAAGAGCGTCCAGATTGTTCCCCAGCCTCGCGCGTTGGTGATCGAGCGCCTCGGTCGTTTTCACACGGTGATGTACGGTGGTTTGCATGTGCTGATTCCGTTCTTTGACCGTATTGCGGCGCGCGTTGACTTGCGTGAACAGGTCACCAGCTTCCCTCCACAGCCGGTGATTACCGCCGATAACGTCGTGGTTTCCATCGACTCGGTGATTTACTACCAGGTCACGGATCCAATGCACGCGACCTACGAGATTGCGAACTTCATTCAGGCAATCGAACAGCTGACGGTGACGACGCTCCGTAATGTCATTGGCTCGCTCGACCTCGAGCAGACGCTGACGAGTCGCGACTCGATCAACACTCAGCTTCGTGGTGTTCTTGATGAAGCAACGGGACGCTGGGGTATCCGCGTGAATCGCGTTGAGTTGAAGGCAATTGATCCGCCACCGTCGATTCAGCAGGCCATGGAACAGCAGTTGCGAGCCGAACGTGATAAGCGTGCAGCGATTCTGACTGCTGAAGGTGTCCGTCAGTCGCAGATCCTTCAGGCTGAGGGTGAAAAGCAGTCCGCCATCTTGAAGGCTGAAGGACAAGCTCAGGCGGCTGTCACTCGCGCCCGCGGTCAAGCAGAGGCTATCGGTACCGTCTTCCAGTCGATCCACGAGGGCAATCCAACGCCTGATCTGCTGAGCTACCAGTACTTGCAGATGCTTCCGGAACTTGCCAAGGGGGATTCGTCGAAGGTGTGGGTTGTTCCCACCGAACTGACGGCTGCTCTGGATTCCATTGCGAAGGGTTTTAACCCGAACAAGTAAAACTGTCCGGTGTGGACGACGTGTTCTTGACCATCCCCCTCACCATCGCCCCCGATTGAAAGAAGAGACTCGTGGACTCCATCCAGGAAAAGGTTCTGCGCGAGGTTGCTGCCCGCGACATTCGCTTTATTCGCCTGTGGTTTACAGATGTCGCTGGTGTCTTGAAGTCTGTAGCAATTGACCCGGGCGAGTTGGAAGATGCCTTCGCTGAAGGTATCGGTTTCGACGGTTCTGTGATTGAAGGCATGACCCGCGTGCACGAGTCCGACATGTTGTTGCGTCCGGATGCTTCGACATTCCAGATGTTGCCGTGGCGAGGGGAAGAAGATCCCGTTGCTCGAATGTTCTGCGACGTGTTGACCCCCGATGGTCAGGCTGCACGTAGTGACCCTCGCGGCGTGTTGGAACGCGTTGTTGAACGAGCCCAAGAGCGCGGCTTCACTGTGATGGTTCACCCTGAGATTGAGTTCTATCTGCTCCAACAGCCGATCAGTGTCGACAACTTGAAGCCTGTTGATTCTGCGGGGTATTTCGATCATGTTGCGCGTGGGCATTCGAATGATTTCCGTCGTCGCGCGGTTCGTATGCTCGAAGATATGGGCATTGCGGTCGAGTTCTCTCACCACGAAGGTGGCCCCGGTCAAAACGAAATCGACCTGCGTGCAGTCGATGCGGTGAGTGCTGCCGACAACATCATGACCGCTCGAACCGTCATCGAAGAGGTCGCGTTGCGCGAGAACCTTGCCGCACTGTTTATGCCCAAGCCCTTTATTGACCATCCGGGTTCGGGTATGCATACGCACCTTTCACTGCTCGAAGGTGAAGAAAATGCCTTCTACGATCCGTCAGGTGACTATCAGCTGTCACGCACGGGGCGCCACTTCATTGCGGGGCTCTTGGAACATGCTCGCGAGATCGCTGCTGTCACCAATCAGCACGTGAACTCCTATAAGCGCCTCTGGGGTGGGGGCGAGGCTCCGTCTTACGTGTGCTGGGGTCATAACAATCGCTCCGCGTTGATTCGAGTCCCGCTGTACAAGCCTGAAAAGCGTACGGCAGCACGCATTGAGTACCGTGCCTTGGATCCGGCTGCGAACCCGTATCTTGCACTCGCCGTTCTGATCACTGCAGGTCTTGACGGCATTGAACGTCGCCTCGAACTTGTCCCCGAAGCTGAGGACAATGTTTGGGATCTGACGGATCGCGAACGTCAGGTGATGGGGATCGAGGCTCTGCCGACGTCATTGGCTTCCGCGGTTCGTTTGATGCGCGAATCTGACTTGGTTGCCGGTGCTCTTGGTGAAGAGGTCTTCGACTACGTTGTGCGCAACAAGGAAAAGGAATGGCGTGAGTACCGCCAGCAGGTGACGCCTCAGGAGATTCGCCAGTTCCTCAAGGTCTACTGATGGAGGTTGTCCCGAAGGACCTCCGCGGTAGCGGTTTCTTGGATCCGGTGCGAGCAGCGTCATTTTTGGCTGACCTACCCGGCGAGCTAGGCGAGTGGCTACCGCTGTTCAACGCCTGCGCCGATCCAGATTCCGCGCTGGTAACCTGCCTGCGTTTTCACGAGGCCGCCCCTACTCAATTAGCCACAATCGCTGAACGCGGGGGCAATGGGCTTCGGCGCTTGGTCGCGGTTTTTGGTGCATCTTCCTGGTGGGGCGACTACCTGATTGCTGACCCTTCACGTATTGATGGCTTGCTTGTTGAACCCGATGAACCGTTGACGGAGCTCCTTCACGCAGTGGGGGCTGATCCAGCGTCGCAGATGCCCGTTGCGGGTCCCGGCTACAACGGCGACGATGTGCGTCGTGCGTATCGCAGAGTTTTGTTGGACCTCGTTGCTGACGATGCTACGCACCCGAACCCGCCCGATTATATGCCGGAAGTCGGTGTGCGCCTTGCGGTGCTTGCTGACGCTGCACTCGAAGCTGCCCTCGCACTGGCACGACGAGATATTGATCCGCAGGGTAATGCTCGTCTTTCGATTATTGCGATGGGAAAAACAGGCGCTCAAGAACTTAACTACATTTCCGACGTTGACGTGATGTACGTTGTTGCCCCGGCTGAGGGTGTTGATGAGCGTAGTGCCATCGAACTGGGTACGCGCATGGCAGCGCTTTCGGCTCAGGTATGTTCGGGGCCGGGTAATGAACAGCCACTCTGGAGCGTGGATGCGAATCTGCGTCCCGAAGGGCGTCATGGCGCGCTTGTGCGAACACTTGACTCGTTCACACAGTATTGGGATAAGTGGGCTGAAACGTGGGAGTTCCAGGCTCTTCTTAAAGCTCGCCCGGCAGCTGGCGATATGGAGCTTGGTCAGGCCTTTTTCCGTGTTGCTTCTCCGTACATTTGGAATGCTACGGGGCGTGATGGCTTTGTTGAAAATGCTCGAGCAATGCGACGTCGCGTTGAAAACACGATTCCCCGTCGTGAAGCTGACCGTGAACTGAAGCTCGGGCGAGGTGGCCTGCGTGATGTCGAGTTCACCGTGCAGCTGTTGCAACTGGTCCACGGTCGTACCGATGATTCGCTTCACGCCAGATCAACGTTGGATGCGCTGTCTCGCCTTAGCGACGGTGGTTATGTGGCGCGTAGCGATGCTCAAGAATTGCGTGAATGCTACTGCTTCCTGCGTGCTGTTGAACACCGTATTCAGCTTCAACGCATGCGTCGCACCCACCTGATCCCTACGTCAGCGAACGAACTTCGAGCGGTGGGCAGGGGAGTTGATCTTGAGCATTGTGGTAGTTCCGAGGCTCTGGCGAAGGAACTGAAACGCATTCGAGATCGTGTTCGAATGCTCCATGAGGACGTGTTCTATCGTCCGATTGTTCAGGCAACTGCGGGCCTTAGCCCAGATGAAGCTACGTTGGACTCCGATGGTGCTCAGGCTCGTCTTCAAGCCATCGGCTATCGCGATCCCCGAGGAGCTCTTGCCCACATCACGGCCCTCTCGCAGGGCACAAGCAGGCGTGCGAAGATCCAGCGTCATCTTCTGCCCGTTTTTATTTCGTGGCTTTCCAACGGTGCAGATCCAGACCTTGGCTTGCTGAACTTTAGAGCTCTATCGGAGCAAATCGGTGATTCTCACTGGTATTTGGCTCTCCTGCGTGATTCCGGAGTTGCCGCATCCAGGCTCTGCGAGATGCTGCCGAACTCGAAGTGGATCGCTGAGGCTCTGTCACATCGCCCCGAAGCAGTCGCCTGGCTGGATCTTGATAAAGACCTCGCCCCTCGTGAAGCTGAGGTTTTGAAAGTCGAGGCGGCCTCGTTGATTGACCGCCACGCAGATTCGAATAAGGCCGCATATCGCGTGCGAGCCATGCGTTCGCGTGAACTTACTCGTGCTGCGATGAGCGATTTGGTGACTGGAATCGGAGCCAGGCGGCAGACAATCTCCGATGCTACGGACGCAGCAGTTGTCGGCGCATTAGCGATTGCAACACGCGAAGAAGAACTCAAGAACGGTCACCGCGTCGACGTTGGGTTCGTGGCGATGGGACGTTACGGTGGGCGTGAATCAAACTATGCCTCCGACGCTGATGTCATGGCTTTTCATCGCGCGACCAATGGCGTGAGCGAGAGCGACGCTGTGAACGCTGCAACGACAATCATCAACCGCGTGAAAGCATTGCTGGGGACGGTCACAGCGCAGATGAGTGTCAGCGTTGACCTAGACCTACGTCCAGAAGGACGCAACGGACCGATGTCCAGAACCGTCGAATCGTACGCGGAGTATTACGACAAGTGGGCATCGACCTGGGAACGCCAAGCGCTCCTTCGGGCGCGCGTATTCGCCGGCCCCGATGATCTGATGCGTTCGATGGGGGAGTTAATCGACCGCGTGCGCTATGGCAGCGCGATTGACGAGGCCCAGATCAGAGACATTCGTCTGCTCAAAGCAAGAATGGAAAGCGAACGCCTGCCTCGTGGCATCGAACCCACGCGTCACGTGAAATTGGGGCCGGGTGGCCTGTCAGACGTCGAATGGATTGTTCAGCTTCTTCAGCTGAAACATGCTCATGCCGATGACTCTTTACGCACCTCGTCAACGATTGATGCTCTGCGCGCATTAACTCGTTCGGGATGGATTGCTCCTCATGATGCGAAGACGTTGGAAAATGCGTGGAGCCTCGCATCACAAATCCGGGCGGCGAACGTGCTGACAACCGGGCGAATGTCGGGAGTTAAACTCGATACCGTTCCCAGAGACTCGAAGGACCTTATCCCGCTGGCACGCGTTCTTGGATATGGTGCGGCAAGCGAGTGTGAGCTGGAAGAAGAATGGCTTCGTCGATCGCGCAAAGCACGCGCATTGATGGATACCTACTTCTGGAACTGAATACTGCCTTGCACACCAAGGCACGAAGAAGAAACGGAAACACAGTTGTGAAAATCGTCCTCGTGCGTCACGGACAGACCTACGCCAATGAAGCGCACGCTCTTGACACCTCTAGGCCTGGACTACCGCTAACCGCCGATGGGTTGGCTCAAGCCACCGATCTTGCTTCGCGCTGGGAATCTGAAGTCGGGCAGGCTCCAACAGTGGTTGCTGTTTCACCTCTTTTTCGCACTCGCCAAACCTGCGCACCCCTATGCGCTAAGTATGCCCTGACTCCGCTGGTGAGACCAGGAATTCGTGAATTACGCTCAGGTGACGTTGAGATGAACGCTGACCCGTTCTCAGACTCCGTTTACGTTGAAGGAACGGGAAACTGGTCGCACGGTGCAACTCACATTCGTATGTCTGGCGCTGAAACGGGGGAGGACGCGCTTGCCCGTGCGTTGCCCGTTATCGCCGAAGTGGCTGGCCTCGTACTTGAGGAAGATCCGGACGGCGTGGGTGTGATCGTCGCTCATGGAGCCCTACTGCGCCTGCTGGCATCGACGCTTGCGCACAACATCTCCGGCACTCTTGTGATGACTCACTTCATGTCGAATACGGGAACCGTCATCTTGCAGTGGCCCACCGAACGATTCGGCACCTCCGTTCCTCACAACCCCGACGATCTGCGAGGTGCCTTCACTGGTCTGACGTGGAATAACCGTCCAGTTGATCAGTGGGATCTAGAGGATTGATCTCAAAGGGGAAACCCCGGTATCGCATGTAATCGGACAGAAATTCGCGGTGTTCATTGCATGACAGCCACGTCTTGGAATCCGCCCACGGGATTTTCGGGTTTGACCAGGTGATGATCCACACCGCCTGCGCATTACACTCGCGTGCCTGACACACACCGTCAGCGCGGCCTCGTCCCAATGCCATTGAACCTCCTCGATCCCTCACACTGTAATCTTTTCGCATGAGTCAATGCACGCTGATCCTTGTTCGCCACTCTGACCCGGAGTATTTCGCGCTGTCGGATCACTCGCGACCGTTGACCGATCTTGGTCTCCGTCGGGCGCACGAGCTTGGCATCAAACTGCAAGCCGAAGTTGGAGACATCGAACTAGGGGTCAGTTCAACAGCAGTGCGCGCATGGCAGACCTTCGACGAGATCGCGAAGAACCTGCCAATGAGGACCACGTACAAGGATCGTTCAATCTACGATGCAGGGGCAGAGTCACTCATCGAAACGATTAACTCCCTGCCTGGAGAATCCGCACTGATTGTCGGACATCAGCCAACAATCGGCCATGTTGGATACCTGATCGGAGACGATAGTGCGAAAGCCGATCTTGGCACTGGCGTCGGTAAAGCGACTGCTCTGATCATTCAAAGCGAAGGAAGTTTCGCTGATTTTCGTCCCGGCGCGAACCTGCCAGTACGGATTGTCACCGTCCCACGCGTGCTGTAATCGCAGAGTTCAAGGCTGACGGGCATTGGCATCGAACGTTTACTGTGTCCCATAGCCCACCTTTGAAGACGCTGACCTTTTACTAATCCCGCTAAGATATACGGGTACGCAATCCACCCTTCAAGGGAGCAGTAATGTCGGGACACTCTAAATGGGCGACCACCAAGCACAAGAAGGCCGCCATTGACGCGAAGCGCGGAAAGCTCTTCGCTCGTCTGATCAAGAATATTGAAGTTGCAGCACGCACCGGCGGCGGCGATCCCGCAGGTAACCCGACCCTGTATGACGCCATCCAGAAGGCAAAGAAGAATTCCGTTCCCGCTGACAACATCGATCGTGCTGTCAAGCGTGGCTCCGGTGCAGAAGCCGGTGGCGCGAACTACGAAACCATCATGTACGAAGGCTACGGCCCGAACGGCGTTGCATTCCTCGTCGAATGTCTGACCGACAACCGTAACCGTGCAGCTTCCGACGTCCGCCTTGGCTTTACCCGTCAGGGAGGCTCGCTGGCGGACCCGGGTTCGGTTTCCTACCTCTTCTCCCGTCGTGGCATTGTCGAGGTGGGCGCAGCAGACGGCGTTGACGAGGACACGATCATGGAAGCCGTTCTGGATGCGGGTGCTGAAGAAGTGACCGACACCGGTGATGGATTCGTCATCGAATCCGCAGCCTCCGATGTTGTCGAGGTCCGTAAGGCGCTCCAGTCAGCAGGTATCGATTACGATTCCGCTGAAGTTCAATTCGTCGCATCGACCGACGTTGAGGTTGACCTTGAAGGCGCACTGAAGGTTCAGAAACTGATCGACGCTCTAGAAGAATCTGACGACGTTCAGAACATCTACAACAACATGACGTACTCGGATGAGGTCCGCGCGCAGCTGGAAGAAGGGGAGTGACGATGGCTGACTTCACGTCGACTCGCGAAGTTGGTACCCCGCAGGTTAAGCGCGGTATGGCTCAGATGCTCAAGGGTGGCGTCATCATGGACGTCGTTACTCCAGAGCAAGCAAAGATCGCCGAAGATGCGGGCGCAGTTGCCGTCATGGCGCTCGAGCGCGTTCCTGCGGACATTCGCGCACAGGGTGGCGTTGCCCGTATGTCTGACCCGGATCTGATCGATGGCATCATCAACGCTGTCTCCATCCCGGTCATGGCAAAGGCTCGCATCGGCCACTTCGTTGAAGCTCAGGTTCTGCAGTCCCTCGGCGTCGACTACATCGACGAATCCGAGGTTCTCACCCCGGCCGATTACACCAATCACATCGACAAGTGGAACTTCACCGTTCCCTTTGTCTGCGGTGCAACCAACCTGGGTGAGGCGCTCCGTCGCATCACCGAAGGTGCAGCAATGATTCGCTCCAAGGGCGAAGCTGGTACCGGCGACGTTTCCAACGCGACGACGCACATGCGTAAGATCCGCGACCAGATCCGTCACCTCACCTCGCTTCCCGAAGATGAGCTCTACGTTGCTGCCAAGGAACTCCAGGCTCCCTACGAGCTGGTCGCCGAGGTCGCTCGCGAAGGTAAGCTTCCTGTCGTTCTGTTCACCGCCGGTGGCATTGCTACCCCGGCGGACGCTGCAATGATGATGCAGCTCGGTGCTGAGGGTGTTTTCGTTGGATCCGGTATCTTCAAGTCCGGCGATCCGGCGAAGCGTGCAGCTGCCATCGTTAAGGCAACCACCTTCTACGATGATCCGTCCGTTATTGCTGAGGTTTCGCGTGGCCTTGGTGAAGCAATGGTCGGTATCAACGTTGACGACCTTCCGGTTTCTCACCGTCTTGCGGAGCGCGGATGGTGACGATCGGCGTTCTCGCCCTTCAGGGTGACGTTGACGAACATGTGCGGGCGCTAGAGAATTCTGGCGCCCGCGCCGTTAAGGTGCGTCGTCCCTGCGAGTTGGCGAAAGTGGATGGTCTGATCATCCCCGGCGGCGAGTCAACGACCATGTCGAATCTGTTGGCCTCCTTCGACATGTTTGAACCTCTGAAAGACCGTCTTGATGCTGGACTTCCCGCGTGGGGCACATGCGCTGGCATGATTATGCTCTCGTCTACGATCCTTGATGGTCGCGATGATCAGAAGTGCTTCGCCACCCTCGACATGGTTGTTCGACGTAATGCCTTTGGGCGTCAGGTTGATTCCTACGAAGAAGACCTCGTGATTGACGGCATCGAAGGCGACGATTTCCGCGCTGTCTTTATCCGCGCACCGTGGGTTGAGTCCGTTGGCGACACCGTGTCTGTGATTGCGCGCGCCGGAAACGCTGAAGATGGTCCGATCGTGGCCGTACGTCAAGGTAACGTCATGGCAACCAGCTTCCACCCCGAGGTTGGTGGCGATGACCGCCTGCATGAACTGTTCGTTTCAATGGTGGAGAACCGCTGACCCATGCGAGTCATGGGAATTGACCCCGGCATTACACGATGCGGTTTGGGTGTTGTTGACGTTGATGAGTCAAGGCGTGCCACGCTCGTGTATGTCGGGGTTGCTCGTTCTAACAAAGACATTGCGACGCATTTTAGGCTTCGGACGATTGCAGATGCGATTGATAGTGTGATCGCGCAGTATCAGCCTGAAGTTGTGGCGATTGAGCGAGTCTTCGCCCAAGACAACTTGCAGTCAGTGACGACGACGATGCAGGTCATGGGTGCTGCCATGACGTGCGTGGCGCGTGCTGGTCTGCCGATGGCGGTTCATACCCCGTCAGAAGTGAAGTCTGCTGTTTCTGGAAACGGCAATGCGGATAAAGCGCAGGTTCAGGCGATGGTGTCGCGTATTCTTCGCTTGTCGAAGCCTCCGAAGCCCGCGGATGCTGCAGATGCGCTTGCAATCGCAATTTGTCATGCGTGGCGGGGGACAGGTCTACTGGGTGTTGGCGATGATTCATCAGTTTCTGTTTCTATCTCTGGTCGCTTGACTTCCAAAGGGTCAATGACACCCGCGCAACGTGCGTGGGCGGAAGCTCAAGCTGCGCAACGCCGGACAGGTGCTGTTGATCCGCGACTGCGTCGCAAGTAAAATAGAACAGGTGTTCGCATTGGGTGTGGGCGCTATCGATCCAATACAGGAGAACAATTGATCGCACAGTTGAGTGGAACAGTGGCCTCAGTTGGTTTGGATTCAATTGTCGTGGTTGTCTCCGGCGTTGGTTTCGATGTGAAGGTCGTGCCCACATACGCTCAGCAGGTGCGCGTCGGTGACGAGCTCACTGTTGCAACATCGCTTATTGTTCGCGAGGATTCCCTGACACTCATGGGCTTTGAAACGGCTGATCAGCGTGATGTATTCACCATCTTGCAGACCGTGTCCGGTATTGGACCTCGTATTGCCCTTGGTGCGCTTGGCGTTCTTAGCCCCGATGATCTTCGTCGTGCCGTTCGTGATCATGATCTTTCAACCCTGGGCAAGATCCCCGGTGTTGGAAAGAAATCAGCGCAACGCATGGTGTTGGAGCTAGGGGAGAAACTCGGTCAGCCCGCACATCTTGGAAAGGCGGGAACCGGAGCCGCACTCGCCATGGGCGCTGTCGAAGAAGATGTTGTGGCAGCTTTGGTTTCGATGGGATGGAAGCAATCCCAGGCACAAGCGGCAATCGATACGCTGGGTGGACAGGGCTTGGGGGCGTCTGATTTGCTCCGTGCCGCTTTGCTGAAGTTGGGAGGCTCTCGTGGCTGATTCTTTCGATTCTCCCGCAGAGGCAATGCGTATTGTTGCTCCTGATGCCGGTGAGCTTGAACGTGCTGCAGAAGCAGCTCTGCGTCCCAAGCGCCTCACTGAATTCGTCGGACAAGAAACTGTTCGTGAACAGCTTCAGCTTGTTCTCGATGCGGCACGTGGCCGTGGCGTGAGTCCCGACCATGTTCTTCTTGCCGGTCCTCCCGGGTTGGGTAAGACCACTTTGGCAATGATTATTGCCGCCGAAATGGGGACATCGCTCCGCCTGACCTCCGGTCCGGCAATCCAGCATTCGGGTGACCTTGCTGCGATCCTTTCAGGGCTTCAAGAAGGCGACATTCTTTTTATTGACGAAATCCATCGTCTTGCTCGCACCGCAGAAGAAATGCTGTATCTGGCAATGGAAGACTTCCGCGTCGACGTTGTCGTGGGTAAGGGGCCCGGCGCAACCTCGATTCCGCTGACGCTTCCGCCTTTTACCGTTGTCGGTGCGACTACGCGCACGGGCCTGCTACCGGCTCCTCTGCGTGACCGTTTCGGTTTTACCGCTCACCTTGAGTTCTACGAGACACACGAACTTGAAGCAGTCGTCACGCGTTCCGCTGACCTTCTTGGCGCCCCCTTGGACGCTCAGGCGGCTCACGAAATCGCCTCCCGGTCAAGAGGCACCCCGCGTATTGCCAATCGCCTTCTTCGTCGCGTCGTCGACTATGCCCAAGTACGTGGAAGCGGCGCTTTGGATCTTGAAGCTGCCCAGGGCGCACTCACCCTGTTCGAGGTTGATCGCTACGGTCTCGATCGTCTTGACAGAGCAGTACTCGACGCAGTCTGTCGGCGTTTTGCTGGGGGACCGGTTGGATTGACCACTCTTGCGGTCACGGTAGGTGAAGAAGCAGAGACGGTCGAAACCGTCGCTGAGCCCTACTTGGTTCGTGAAGGATTCCTTGTTAGAACCAACCGCGGACGTGCCGCCACGCCCAAAGCTTTCCAACATTTGGGGCTGACACCGCCCGCCGAATCTATGCTGTTTAGCTGAATCACAGTGTTATTCGCCTGATTTGACCGCCTTTTTCGCTAAGAGAGCCTTCTTCGCATTAGACTGACCAGGGTGCGCTCTACGCGCGTTCATGACTAGAAAGAGGCAATCCGTGGGTAACTTCCTCCAGGGCGGCAACATGACCTTTATCCTACTTGCGCTCATCCTGATCGCGATGATGTGGTACTCAAGCCGTGGTCGCAAGAAGATGGCTGAGCGTCAGGCTCAAATGGAACGAGATATGAACGAGAAACTCGTTCCCGGTGCTTGGGTGAAGACCGCTGTTGGATTCTGGGGTCGCTTTGTCGATCAGGACGGCGACATCGTCGTACTCGAGACGATTGATGGTACAGAGATGTACTGGGATCGTCAGATGATCCGTTCCGTTGGGGACGAACCGCCTTTCGCTTCAGATGAGCCCGCTGTCGAACTGGCCGAAGAAGAACCGCAAGAACCGATTCTTGGCCTCGATGATCCCGCTACGGATGATGCATCGACCGACGAAAAGAACTGAGTATCCCGAGCTAGGGACTGGGAGTAGTTAAAAGTGTCTACACGTAAACGCCGACCTGTGCGTTCACTTGTCACCCTCATTGTTGCAATGGTGGTGGCAGCGGCCGGACTGGTGATTGGCAACGTCACCAAGGGGACCTCGTTGGTTCCCTCGCTCGCCCTCGATCTTCAGGGCGGCACCCAACTGATCTTGACGCCGAAGTCGACCGAAGAAGGCGACCGAGCGATCACTGAAGACGACATCACGCAGGCGATTTCAATTATTCGTAATCGTATTGATGCCTCCGGTGTTGCCGAATCAGAGATCACTTCGATGGGCTCGGATAACATTGTTGTTTCAATCCCAGGTACGCCTTCACAGGAAACTCTCGACCTGATTCGTTCGTCCTCGCAGATGAACTTCCGACCTGTTCTCCGTATCGGTCTGGCTTCCCAGAAAGTTGCGACCTCCTCAACCGCCGAGGCTTCAGACAAAGATTCTGAACAGTCAGCTCAGTCTGCTGATAAAACTCAATCAGCGACAGAACAGGCTTCGGCTGATGGCGCCCAGTCAGCAGACGGTGCTCAGTCGGTTCAGCAGGTGTCGACCGCACTGGATGAAGAATCCGCGATGAAGGTCGCTGATCTGAATCAAGACGGTGTTCTCTCAGACCAGCCGAATTCGACTCCTGCTAATGGAACGGATCTTGCATGGATCACAGAGCAGGTTCTCTACGACTTCTCCGTGCTTGACTGCACCAACTCCGAAGCTCGCCAGCAGACCGAAGGTGCTGCAGACAAGCCCTACGCTGCCTGCGATAGCGATGGTCAGCTGAAGTACATCCTTGGTCCGGTTTCGGTTGCCGGTTCGAACCTTTCGAACGCAACTGCCGGCCAAGTCACCAACTCGACCGGTCAGGCAACCGGCGCGTGGGGTGTCGACCTGCAGTTCGATTCTGAAGGTACGAAGGCATTCGCAGATTCTTCCGAACTGCTCTACTCCTACAAGGATTCTGACGCCGAAGGAAAGAGCTTCTTCGACTCGCCGGATCGCAACCACTTTGCCGTTGTTCTTGACGGTTCGGTGATTACTGCTCCTTCAATGAATGCTGTCATCTCTGATGGTCGTGCTCAGATCACCGGTAACTTCACCGCGAAGTCAGCCACCGCGTTGGCAAACCAGCTCAGCTTCGGTTCGCTTCCCCTGAACTTTGAAGTTGAGTCCGAACAGCGTATTTCCGCCACACTGGGTTCTGATCACCTGCAGAAGGGCATGTTGGCTGGCGCCATCGGCTTCCTGCTGGTCATCCTGTACCTGATCTGGCAATACCGTGGTCTGGCGCTTATTTCTGCCGGTTCGCTATTTGTTGCAGCAGCACTCACCTACATCGTGATCGCGCTTCTGTCGGCGACGATGGGATATCGTTTGTCGCTCGCAGGCGTTGCAGGCTTGATTATGGCGGTCGGCGTCACCGCTGACTCGTTCATCGTCTACTTCGAACGCGTGCGTGACGAGGTCCGTGACGGTCGCCCGCTTGCTGCCGCAGTTGACGAAGGCTGGGATCGCGCTAAGCGCACGATCCTCGTCTCCGATGCCGTGAACCTGGTTGCAGCTATCGTCCTCTACCTGCTGGCAGTCGGTGGCGTGCAGGGCTTCGCGTTCACTCTCGGTGTGACAACCGTGATCGATATTGCTGTCATCTTCCTGTTCACTCACCCGATGATGGAACTGCTGATTCGTACCAAATTCTTCGGCGAGGGACATCGTCTTTCCGGTCTTGATCCCGAGCACCTCGGTGCAAAGAACTCGCTGATTTACGCCGGTCGTGGTCGTGTTGTTATGCCGAAGCAAAAGCAGGGCAAGGGTGCGACGGCTCAGCCTGTGACTGAAGGCAAAGGGATGAGCCTTGCTCAGCGTCGTCGCGCGCAGCGTCTTGCTGAAGCTGAAGCGCAAGTGGAAGAAGCTCGCGCATCTGCGGATAGTGAAGCGACGAAGGCTGAGGGTAGCGCAGTCGATGGTGAGGCTGCCGAGCAGAAAGGGGACGCGAAATGATGTCGTTCGCCCAGTGGGGTAATGCTCTGTACTCGGGGGATAAGTCCTACCCGGTTGTCCCTAAGCGCAAGGTTTTTGTTGGTCTTGCTGCAGCCTTGATTGGCGTTGCTTTTGTTCTTTCAGCAGCCATCGGCCTCAATGCTTCCATTGAGTTCACAGGCGGTGCGCAGTTTGATGTGACCCGAGTCAGCGATCAGTCTGAGGAAAAGGCCTCGGATATCGTGACTGGCACCGGAATTGTTTCCACCGCGAAGGTGACGAAGGTTGGTACGGATTCTGTTCGTATTCAGACTGAATCTGTTGATTCGCAGCAGGCGGCGACGATTCGTGATGCGTTGACCAGCGCGTACGGTGTTGATCCGGCCGATGTTCAGTCGTCAACGATCGGCCCGTCCTGGGGTGCTTCGGTGACTTCGAAGGCTACTCAGTCGCTTGTCATCTTCATGTTGCTCGTCGCGATCTTGATGACCCTGTACTTCAGGTCATGGACTATGGCGCTGGCCGCTCTGCTGGCACTTGTCCACGATATTGCCCTCACGCTTGGTGTTTTCGTTATCACCCAGGTTGAGGTTTCGCCTGCAACGGTCATCGGCTTCCTGACGATTCTTGGTTACTCTCTGTACGACACGGTCGTTGTATTCGACAAGGTCCGTGAGTTGACGAAGGGCATCTACGACCAGAAGCGTTTCACTTTTGCCGAATATGTGAACTTAGCCGTCAACCAGACCATGGTTCGTTCGATTAACACGTCGGTTGTTGCATTGCTTCCGGTCGGTTCGATTCTGATTATCGGTGCTTTGCTTCTTGGTACTGGTACTCTGACCGATATTTCGCTGGCGCTGTTCGTCGGTATGATAGCCGGCACCTACTCGTCGATCTTCATTGCGTCCCCGCTTCTTGTTCTGCTTCAAGAGCGTTTGAAGAAGACGAAGGCGCACACGGAGTCGGTCGAAAAGGATCGTGCGCGTCATGTGGCTGTGGGTAAGGGTGACGAGGGTGCCTCCACTGTGAAGGTTGCTCCTGTTCGTCCGGGGCAGCGCCTCTCGAATGCTCACCAGCCGAAGAGGAAGAAAGAGCATCGATGAGTGGTGAACTTGGCGCGCATATCGGTGAACTTGTTGACTCGAATCTCGGTCTTGTTCAAGATTTCCCGGAGCCCGGTGTTCTGTTTCGCGATATCACTCCGCTGATTGCAAACGGTCCGGCGTTTAAAGAGCTCATTGAGATGCTCGCCGAGCGCTATAAGGGGAGTGTCGACGCAATTGCAGGTCTGGAGTCGCGTGGCTTCATTCTTGGAGCGCCACTTGCCGCTGAACTCGGTGTCGGTATGCTGACCATCCGTAAAGCAGGCAAGCTTCCCGGTCACGTTATCGGTGTCGACTATGACCTTGAATACGGTAGCGCTCGCATGGAGATCCGACCCGAGTCGGTGACTCCAGGGTCGCGTGTGCTGGTCATCGATGACGTTCTTGCAACAGGAGGCACTGCTGCTGCGTCGGTTGATCTGCTCCGTCAGTGCGGAGCACACGTGAGCACCGTTGCTGTTCTTCTGGAGCTTGAGGCTTTCGACGGGCGCGAAAAGCTTGCCGAACATGATGTCGTCACCGAATCAGCATTGGTAGTCTGACCTGCGGTTCCTCGTTTAGTTGCGGTCAAATATGTTTGACACGTCACAGGTGCGTATCATAGGAGCATGACTGACCAGGCTAACTCCGCTCACTCAAAACCAGGCGTGGCCGGATCTCGTGTGAGGTCCGGCCTCGTATGGTTTGGCGCACGCACGCGCCCGACGATTCCTGAGATCGAACCGTTGGTTCGAGCACTGCGTGCGAACCATCCGAAAGCCGATGTGAGCATGATCGAGCGTGCCTATCGCACGGCCGAATTGCATCACCGGGGGCAGGTTCGTAAATCGGGTGAGCCGTATATTACTCACCCAGTTGCGGTGGCAACGATTCTTGCTGAAATGGGTATGACTACCCCGACACTGGTGGCTGCTCTTCTGCATGACACGGTTGAAGATACGGACTACACGGTTGAAGAGCTAGCAGCGGAATATGGTGAGCCGATTGCGGCGCTCGTTGACGGTGTGACGAAGCTGGACAAGGTGCGCTACGGCGAATTTGCTCAATCTGAAACACTGCGCAAGATGCTTGTTGCGATGAGCCGCGATATTCGAGTTCTTCTCATTAAGCTTGCTGACCGTCTTCATAATGCGCGCACGTGGCGTTTCGTCCCCCCGTCGTCAGCGAAGAACAAGGCGCGAGAAACGCTTGAGATTTATGCGCCTCTTGCTCATCGTCTGGGCATGAACATGGTGAAGTGGGAACTCGAAGAGCTCTCCTTTAAGACTCTGTACCCTCAGATTTATGAAGAGATCGATCGCTTGGTTGCAGAGCGGGCTCCCCAGCGCGATGTGTATCTGCGAGATGTGATTGGTCAGATTGAAGAGGATCTTCGTCGTTCAGGGACGAAGGGCACTGTCTCTGGTCGCCCCAAGAACCATTATTCGATCTATCAGAAGATGATCGTCCGTGGTAAAGCATTCGATGAGATCTTCGATCTGGTGGCCGTTCGTGTCCTCGTAGAGTCAGTGAAGGATTGCTACGGCGTTCTGGGTTCTTTGCATGCTCGGTGGAATCCGATTCCTGGGCGTTTCAAGGACTATATCGCTATGCCGAAGTTCAATCTGTACCAGTCGTTGCACACGACGGTAATTGGACCCGGTGGTAAGCCTGTCGAAATCCAGATTCGTACTTTTGAAATGCACGAGCGTGCCGAACACGGTGTTGCCGCGCACTGGAAGTACAAGCAGAATCCGAATGCGACTGGCGTCGATACAGATCGAATGAGCAACGATGAACAAGCCAACTGGCTTCGCTCCCTTGTCGAGATGGAACGTGAAACGGGTGACCCTGAAGAGTTCCTCGATTCTTTGCGCTATGAGATCGCCGGCGACGAAGTTTATGTTTTTACGCCGAAGGGGCAAGTTGTTGTTCTGCCAGCGCATGCCACACCTGTTGATTTCGCCTATGCGGTGCACACTGAGGTTGGGCACCATACGGTTGGTGCGAAAGTGAATGGGCGCCTCGTTTCGCTTGATACTCAGCTTGAGTCTGGCGAAACGGTTGAGGTTGTGACCTCGAAGTCCGACAAGGCTGGTCCGTCACGCGACTGGCTTGCTTTTGTGGCATCTCCGCGTGCGCGTTCGAAAATTAAATCGTGGTTCTCTAAAGAACGTCGCGAAGAAGCGATTGAAGAGGGCAAGGAAGCGCTTGCGAAGGCAATGCGTAAGCAGAATCTTCCTCTTCAACGCTTGATGAGTCATGAGACGATCCTGTCGGTGGCAACGTCGTTGGGCTATTCCGATGTGTCCAGCCTGTATGCGGCTGTCGGTGAGAGCCAGGTTTCGCCTCAGAACGTTGTGTCAAAACTTGTCGAGAACCTGGGTGGAGGAGACGGCACCGAAGAAACTCTGTCCGAAGGAGTGACTCCGGGTGCAACTCGGATTCGCACTCAATCGGGTTCGTCCGATGCGGGTATCACCGTTGCCGGTATGGAGTCCAAAGATATTTGGGTGAAGCTGGCAAAGTGCTGTACCCCGGTTCCGGGCGATGATGTTGTTGGTTTTATTACTCGTGGTCAGGGCGTCTCCATCCACATTGCTTCGTGCCATAACGCTGTTCGACTGAAGGAATTGCAACCTGAGCGCTTTGTCGACGTTTCTTGGGCACGGGGAGTCAGCGGACAGGTGTTCCGTGTTCAGATCCAGGTCAAGGCTTTGGATCGTGCGGGATTGCTGTCGGATCTGACGAAGGTGATGTCGGACTATCGCGTCAACATTGTGTCTGCGTCAACGAAGACGACATCCGATCAGGTTTCGCTTGCTCGATTCTCGTTTGAGTTGGCAGATATGGCGCATTTGAATGCGGTTCTTTCCGCTCTGCGTCGCGTCGACGGGGTGTTCGAGGCCGTTCGCGTGTGACATCTCTGCGCGTTAAAGGACGGGACAATCGGGCAAAACAGCCGTAATCGTCCATGTCGTAAACGCCAGTTTATGAAATGGGGGCCAAGGACGTAGACTGACAGGGGTGCACCACATCGGTGCACTGAGAACCACGCTCCGTGGAGACTCTTCCACGCATCGGCGCATAGCGCCCTCGCCATGAAAGGCAATGATTGTGACAACGACGCCGACCCCCAAGCCTGCTCCCTCTTCTGACGAGCAGAACATCACCCCTTCGGCCCCGGCCAAGGAAACTCCCGTGTCCGCGTCGAGTACGCCACTCACTCACGAGTTCGGTCGTATCGATGAAAACGGCACCGTTTACGTTGTCGATAACGGCACTGAGCGTGTTATTGGTGGCTACCCCGAAGGTGTGCCTGCAGAGCCTTTCGCCCTTTACGAGCGTCGTTTTGCGGATATTGAGGCAACCGTCAAGCTGTTCGAACATCGCCTTGCAACCTTGGCTCCCAAGGATATTGATCTGACTCTTGCGACGATCACCGAAGCTCTTGAATCTCCGAATGCTCTGGGTAACCTTGCTGCGTTGCGCGAACGTGTTGAGAGCGTGAAGGTGCGCGCTGAAGAGCGTAAGGAAGTAGCAAAGATTGAACGCCAAGCTGCTCGTGAGGAAGCTTTGAAAGCTCGTAGGGCAGTCGTTGAGGCTGCTGAAGCCATCATCGCTCAGGCTCCTGAGCGTATTCACTGGAAGCAGTCTGGTCAGAAGCTCCGTGATCTGCTCGACGAATGGAAGTCGTTGCAGCGCAAGGGACCGCGCATCGAAAAGGCTGTTGAAGATGAGCTCTGGAAGCGTTTCTCTTCGGCGCGTACTCAGTTTGATCGTCAGCGTCGCCAGTATTTCTCTGCTCTCGATCAGGCACAGTCTGAGGCGAAGCGAGTGAAGGAAGCCATTATCGCCGAGGCTGAAGCTTTGCAGACCTCGACCGATTGGGGCGCCACTTCGGGTGCATACCGTGAGCTGATGAATCGTTGGAAGGCGGCTCCTCGCGCATCCCGTAAGGAAGATGATGCTCTGTGGGCACGTTTCCGTGCGGCACAGCAGGTCTTCTTCGACGCACGTCGCGCGAAGGACGAGGCCACCGATTCTGAGTACCGCGAAAATCTTGCTGCCAAGGAAGCACTTGCCGACGAAGCAGAGAAGATCCTGCCTGTGGAGGATCTTGAAGCTGCGAAGACCGCCCTGCGTTCGGTTCAGGATCGCTGGGAAGAAATTGGTCGAGTTCCTTCCTCTGACTTGCATCGCATTGAAGGTCGTCTGCGTGCGGTTGAATCTGCAATCCGCGAGGCAGAAGAAAACGAATGGCGTCGTACCAACCCTGAAACACGTGCACGTGCTCAGGGTATGCTCGGCCAGCTCGAGGCTCAGGTTGAGTCCCTCGAATCGGATCTTAGCGTTGCCAAGGCGAAGGGCGACGAAAAGAAGGTCAAGTCCCTTACTGAGGCTCTGGAGACAAAGCGCACCTGGCTTGCTCAGATTCGCGCCTCTATGGAGTGATCAGTGAAAATCACTGTTATTCCAACGCCGTACTACGCAGCCAACTGCGTGGTGCTGGTTGCCGATGGCGAGCCGGCGGCGCTGGTCGTCGATCCGTCAGCGGGAGTGCAGGATAAGATTCGCGAGGTCTTGGTCGCGTCTCAGGCTCATGTCGGAGCTGTTCTTGCAACTCACGGTCATCCTGATCATGTCTGGGATTGTGCCGAGGTTGCCTCGTGGGCGCCTGAGACTCCTGCCCCTACGTGGATCCCGGCTCCTGATCGATACCGAATGAATGATCCGGCATCGCATATTCCGATGCCCGTGCCCCCGAGCATCGGCCCGTGGGTGAAGCCCACCGATCTGCGCGATTTTCCGGGTGGTAGCGTTGAGGTGCTTCCCGGTATCTGGATGAAGATGGTTCCAGCTCCAGGTCACTCTGAAGGTTCTGCCGTGTTTATCGGTCACTGTGATATTGAGGTTGAGATGAAAGGACAGACTGTCTTCTCGTCTTCAACCCCGGTTCCATGGGCTCTATCTGCTGATGTGCTTTTTGCTGGTTCGGTCGGTCGTACGGATCTTGCCGGTGGCGATGAGACTCAGATGCGCCATTCGCTACGCACTATTTCACATGCTTTGGATCCTGCAACCCTCTTGATCCCGGGGCACGGTCCAACGACGGTTTTGTCGCATGAGATTGAGACAAATCCGTATTTGAGGCGGGCTCGCACACTCGGCTGATACCTATCAAGAACTAACGGTGGCCTTGGGGATTCCCAAGGCCACCGTGTTTTTCGGCTAGCGGTTTTTTAATGTCTGCAGGGCTCGACCTTAACGGGGATCAGAGCCCGAATATCGTTGCCCGTTTTAGGCAATACGCCTAGGCGTGGAACAATAGAGCCATGGCACGTACATCTCTTTCCGGTTTCCCCGAATGGCTCCCTGAAGGTCGAATCATCGAACAATATGTTCTTGACCATATTCGTCAGGTCTTTGAGTTGCATGGTTTCTCTGGGATTGAGACTCGTGCGGTTGAAACGCTTGAGCAGCTTGAGGCAAAGGGGGAGACCTCGAAAGAGGTTTATGTCCTTGACCGCCTGCAAGCGATGAAGGATGCCGAAGCTGGTCGTCATTCGTCTAAGGAACGCAAGATGGGTCTGCACTTTGACCTGACGGTTCCTTTTGCTCGGTACGTCATCGAGAATGCGAACGAGCTTGATTTCCCATTCAAGCGCTACCAGATCCAGAAGGTCTGGCGTGGTGAGCGCCCGCAGGAAGGACGTTTCCGTGAGTTCACTCAAGCTGACATCGATGTTGTTGGCAACGGTGATCTTCCCTTCCACTTCGAGGTCGATCTTCCTCTTGTGATGGCCGAAGCTCTTGCAACGCTTCCGATCCCGACAGTGCACGTGCTCGTGAACAACCGCAAGGTCGTTCAGGGCGTGTGCGAATCTCTCGGTGTTACCGACGTTGAGGCTGCATTGCGTGGCCTCGACAAACTGGACAAGATTGGTCCCGAGGGCGTTACCGCAGAACTCGCATGCTCGAATATCAATGGCGAGCAGGCCGAGAAGCTTCTCAAGATGGCCCAGATCCGTAGCAATGATCCCGATGAGATCCGTTCTAGAATTGCTGGACTCGGTTGCGAAGGCGAGCTTCTTGCCGAAGGCTTGAATCAGCTGTGTGCGCTCCTCGAGGAAGCTCATCGTCGTATGCCCGGCGCTGTCATCGCTGATCTGAAGATCGCGCGCGGCCTGGATTACTACACCGGCTCCGTTTACGAATCGGTGATTGAAGGCCACGAGGACCTCGGCTCCATTTGCTCCGGTGGGCGTTACGATTCGCTGGCAAAGGATGGGAAACGCACCTACCCGGGCGTTGGTCTCTCGATTGGCGTCTCGCGTCTGGTTTCCCGCATGATTTCAGCACCGATGGTTCAAGCTACCCGCAAGGTTCCTGCCGCGGTCGTTGTTGCTGTCATCGACGAGACAGATCGCGCTCGCTCGGAAGATATCGCAATGCAGTTGCGTAGCCGTGGAATTAGCACCGATGTTGCACCGAGCGCGGCCAAGTTCGGCAAGCAGATTAAGTTCGCTGATAAACGAGGTATCCCATTCGTCTGGTTCCCGGGAATGGAAGGTGAAGCCGACACGGTCAAAGACATTCGAAGTGGAGAACAAATCGAAGCTGACGCTTCGACGTGGACTCCGTCTGCTCAGGACTTGAAGCCGCGTGTCATCTCGGTCGGAGCGTGATTGTCGAAACGGGTCGTAGCTGATGCTTTGGGGGCGGTGAGTGATCTCACCGCTCCCAAAGCATCGTTTCGTGAAGGAGCAACGTAGGCTTGTTTGAGCGATGAGGCGCGCCTTGAATGAAAGTGATGGGCACCGCTAAGCGGTGGATGTTGTGGGATGAGGTTGCGCCGAAGGCCCCACAGTGGCCCGGCTTGATAGAAATCAGCCTCGAATGAAACACACAATCCGATAGGAATACTGTGCCTGAAAAACAGGAAATGAACCTCAACACCTTCGACGAATTGAACGAACCTGCCGAAACGACTGGCGCCGTTGAAGAGCTTCCGGCCGAAGAAAACGACACCCTGGACTTAGAATCCGGCCTCGTCGATGATGAACTCGAGAACGCCGAAGATGGTGGCGAACGTGAAGACGACGAAGAAGAGCCTTCCATCACCTTTGCTGACCTTGGTCTTCCCAATGAGATCCTCGATGCTGTCACCCAGATGGGGTTTGTGACACCGACTCCAATTCAGGAAAAGGCGATCCCGTCCCTGCTCGAATTGAATGACGTTGTCGGTATTGCCCAGACCGGTACCGGTAAGACCGCCGCTTTCGGTCTGCCTATGCTCGCGATCGTGGATGCCGATGAGAAGCTCGTCCAGTCCCTCGTGCTTGCTCCAACCCGCGAACTTGCCATGCAGTCCGCGCAGGCCATTGAGGATTTCGCAGCCCGTACACGTGGCCTTGATGTTGTTTCCGTCTACGGTGGTTCACCCTATGGCCCGCAGATCAACGCTCTGAAGAAGGGGGCGCAGGTTGTCGTCGGCACCCCTGGGCGTGTCATCGACCTTATTGAAAAAGGTGCGCTAGATCTGTCCGGCGTGCGCATGCTCGTCCTCGACGAGGCCGACGAAATGCTGCGCATGGGCTTCGCTGAAGACGTCGAAACGATTACCTCGTCCGTGCCTAAAGACCGCCTGACCGCACTGTTTTCCGCCACGATGCCCCAGGCGATTGAACGCATTGCGAACACTCACCTGAATAACCCCGTGAAGATCGCTGTCTCGGAAGAATCTTCGACTGTTGACACGATCCACCAGACCTACGCTGTCGTGCCGTTCAAGCACAAGATCGGCGCATTGTCTCGCGTGCTCGCGACGCGTGCCCAGCACATCGCTGCCGGCCAGGAAGACGCCGATGCTGCGATTGTGTTCGTGCGTACCCGCGCCGACGTTGAAGAGGTTTCCCTCGAAATGTCAGCACGAGGTTTCCGCGCAGCCGGTATCTCCGGTGACGTCGCGCAGACTGAGCGTGAACGCATGGTTGCACGTCTGCGTGCCGGCACGCTCGACGTGCTGATCGCAACCGACGTTGCGGCCCGTGGCCTCGACGTTGAGCGCATCTCCCTCGTCGTGAACTTCGATGTTCCCCGTGAACCGGAAGCCTACGTGCACCGCATCGGTCGTACCGGTCGCGCCGGTCGCGAAGGTCGCTCGCTTACTTTCTTTACTCCACGTGAACACGGTCGCCTGCGTCGCATCGAGAAGCTGACCGGCACCCCGATGGAAGAGATCCAGATTCCGTCGCCCGCAGCAGTCTCTGAGTTCCGTTCGCGTCGCATGCTCGAAGGTCTCAACGCTCGCATCGAACGCGGTCGTCTTGAAATGTACAAGAACCTGCTGACCGAGGTTCAAGAAACGTCTGAAACCGACATTATGGACATCGCTGCCGCGCTCATGGCGAACGCTGTTGGTGACGAGGGTCCGGCTTTGCGCGTTGAAAAGGATCGCCGTGGCAAGGGCAAGATCCGTAACGAAGAAGAAATCGACGAGTCCGGAGAATTCGTTGGTGCTTCATTCGAGGGCGGTCGTGATAAGGATCGTCCGCTGAAGCCAGGCCACCAACGCGGTCGTGGTCGCAAGGCATCCTTTGGTGTCGGTACCCGATACCGCGTTGAGGTTGGCAAGAAAGACCGCGTGAAGCCCGGTTCGATTGTCGGAGCGATTGCTGGTGAAGGTGGCGTTGACGGCCGCGACATTGGCAATATTGAAATCTTCCCGACCTTCTCGCTGGTCGAAATCTCCGGCGACCTGACCGACGATCAGTTGCGCCGCATCGGCAAGGGCTACGTTCAGGGCCGTCCGCTGCGCATTCGCGTGGACCAGGGCCCCGGTAAGGGCGGGCACCGCTCTGACCGCGAACGTAGCTTCGACAAGGCTAAGAAGTTCGATCGTTCGGGACGCCCCGAACGTGACCGTGGCGAACGCGAATATGCGCGTCGTTACGAACGCGATGACAAGCCACGTCGTGCGCACAAGGACCGCAACGACCGCTTTGATCATCATGCGCACCACGAGTCGTCCGACCGTCGCTCATCGCTACGTGCCGCGAAGCGTTCCGGCTCTTCTGATCGTTTTCGCGCGAGTGGCCGTGGCAAGTCCTCCGATCGTTTCGACCGCGGTGGCAAGTCAGGTTCAAAGGGCACGAGGTCCTTTGGTTCTCACCGTCACTCACGCTGAATCTAGCGGTGGCGCGATCTGACACAGGGGGTTGACGAGGCCCAGAACGAAGCGCTTAAACGCAAAGGGATGGCAGATGAAATCATCTGCCATCCCTTTGGTGTCTCTGCCTACGGGCTCGTGATGAGCCTCGTCAAACGGCGAAATAACTACGAAGCCGAAGGGGCATTGCCACCCTTGATTCGCAATGATGCGACAAGAGCGACCACGGTGACGATCACGGTGATAACGGGGGAGGCCAAGTAGGAGAGGGGCCCTACTGGCATGACCAGCGCGAAGAGAGCGAAGGCAATCGACACTAACGCGAGTTCGATTGATGCACCTGCGGCGTCGGCGACCTGAAGCCACGATGCAACTTTACCGTGCTCCGAAGTATCGGTAAGCCCCAGTGTCAGCACTGAGAGTGTCGAGTGCATGAGTCCCGTGCCAAACCCGGCAACAAACCAGCCGACGAGCGCCGGCCACACGGGCCACGACGCAATCACAAGGAACAGAATCGGGACAAGACCAAGCGTCAGCAGAGCCATGCCAATCGCGGGCAACTGCATACGACGGTCGGGGTCGTGGACTCGAGCTTGGTAAGTCGCACCGGCAGACCACGAGATCGTACCGATGGTGACAGCGAGAGCGGCATGATCTGCATCCCACATGTGAACGCGTTGCAAGACAAGTGGCAGGAACGCCGACGCACCGGCCTGAGCGCCCATGGCAAGCAGGCGCGTCATAATCGCCGCGGGCATCCCACGCTTCAAACGCATCGCGCCCTTGGGGAGAAGCTGGGGGAGAGCCCAGCCGGTGAGCACAAGCCCCACAATGATCAAAATGATCAGTTCAATGCCACCGAGAGCCCCCGACAGCTGAAGCATCAGAACACCGGTGCCCGCGACCACAGCGAGCAATCCCAAGTGCTTCAGATTCTTCACCGGGTGCGTTGTGGACGAACCGAGCTGGCGAAGAACAGAAATCAGGGGAAGAACGGCAAGAAGAGCCAAGAACGGAACCGCCCAAAAGACCGGGCGCCAGCCGAAGTACTGCGCGACATACCCAGCAATCGCGGGACCAACGAGGCCCGGCAGAACCCATGACAGAGAGAACGCGGCGAAGAAGAAAGGTCGATGATGAACGTGGGCAATCGAACCAATGAAGACATACAGCGGAACAATAATGAGTCCGCCACCCAAGCCCTGGATCAGACGACCGACAACGAAAATCGCAATGTGAGGAGCGAACGCTGACGTGAGCAGACCGGCGACAAAACAGATAAAGCCTGCAAGAAGAACCATCCGAGGCCCTTTTGAATCCGCCAGCGCTCCTGCGATGACGGTCGCGCTGAGCTGAGCTGCGAGAGCTGCGCCAGAAGCGACTGAGAACCACGCTTCGGAATCCAGATCCGCAACAACATTCGGCATGATCGTTGTTGTGGCAAGCCCCTCAAACGCTGCAAGCGTAATCAAAAGAACTGAGCCTACGAGCAAAGAAATCTCAATAGGTTGCCATTTGAGGCGTGTGGAATCTTCAGCAGTCACCTGCGAATCTTCCCACTCCTAGAGCCCAGCGAGCAAAGCAAGCGAACAAGAGCGCATAAAGGGGAGTAAAATCGCGGTGCCGCCGCCCGTCTCGCGGATGGCCACAATGAAAGGAAGACACGTGCTGCGCACTCATAACATTGGCACCCTCAATACCGACCTTGTCGGTCAGACCGTTACTCTGACCGGTTGGGTGGATCGCCGCCGTGATCACGGCGGCGTTGCATTCGTCGATCTCCGCGATGCATCCGGTATTGCACAGGTTGTCGTCCGCGACGAATCCGTCGCCCACGAGCTCCGCTCCGAATTCGTCCTCAAAGTCACCGGCGAGGTGTGTGCTCGCCCCGAGGGTAACGAGAACCCTCACTTGCCCACCGGCGCCATCGAAGTGATGGGCGACGACATTGAAATCCTCAATACATCCGCACCTCTTCCTTTCCAGGTCTCTGCGCACACAGAAGACTCCGGCAACGTTGGCGAAGAAACTCGCCTGAAGTACCGTTACCTCGACCTTCGTCGCGAACCGGAACAGTACGCGCTGCGTCTTCGTTCCCAGGTGTCGCGCGCCGCTCGTGACACTCTCTACGCGCACGACTTTGTCGAAATCGAAACCCCGACCCTGACGCGTTCGACCCCCGAAGGTGCTCGCGACTTCATCGTCCCGGCTCGTTTGTCGCCCGGCTCTTGGTACGCACTTCCACAGTCCCCGCAGCTGTTCAAGCAGATGCTCATGGTTGCCGGTATGGAACGCTACTTCCAGATCGCACGTTGCTACCGTGACGAGGACTTCCGCGCTGACCGTCAGCCAGAATTCACCCAGCTCGACATCGAAATGAGCTTCGTTGACCAAGATGACGTCATTGCCGTTGCCGAAGATGTCATGATGAACGTCTGGAAGCTCATCGGCTACGACCTGCCGACCCCGCTTCCTCGAATGACCTACAAGGACGCGATGGAAAAGTACGGCTCTGACAAGCCCGACCTTCGTTTCGGCCTCGAGCTGGTTGACCTGACCGAATACTTCAAAGACACCACGTTCCGCGTCTTCCAAGCTCCCTACGTCGGCGCAGTCGTCATGCCCGGCGGTGCTTCCCAGCCGCGTCGCACCTTTGACAAGTGGCAGGAATGGGCGAAGGCACGCGGTGCAAAGGGCCTCGCCTACGTCACCATTGGTGAAGACGGCGCCCTCGGTGGTCCCGTTGCCAAGAACATCACCGATGCTGAGCGCGAAGGACTGGCGGAAGCAACCGGTGCTCAGCCCGGCGACTGCATCTTCTTCGGTGCGGGTAAACCGACCGCCTCGCGCGAATTGCTCGGCGCGGCGCGCCTCGAAATTGGCAAGCGTTGCGATCTGATTGACCCCGACGCATGGGCATTCACCTGGGTAGTTGACGCTCCGCTGTTCAAGCCCACCGGCGACGCAGAAGCAGAAGGCGACGTTGCACTTGGCCACTCCGCATGGACCGCTGTGCACCACGCATTTACTTCCCCAAAGCCCGAATGGCTGGACTCCTTCGACAAGGACCCGGGCAATGCACTTGCCTACGCCTACGACATCGTCTGCAACGGCAACGAAATTGGTGGCGGATCAATCCGTATCCACCGCCGTGACATCCAGAACCGCGTCTTCAATGTCATGGGTATTGGCGACGAAGAAGCCCAGGAGCAGTTTGGCTTCCTGCTGGATGCCTTCAAGTTCGGCGCTCCGCCACACGGTGGCATTGCATTTGGTTGGGACCGCATCGTTTCGTTGCTCACCAAGTCCGAGTCGATCCGCGACGTCATCGCCTTCCCGAAGTCGGGTGGTGGCTACGATCCGCTGACCGAAGCTCCCGCTCCGATTACGCCTCAGCAGCGTAAGGAAGCTGGTGTTGATGCCCAGCCGAAGAAGCGTGGCGAAGAGGAAACCTCCAAAAAAGAGGCCGGTGAATCAAAGTGATAGCGCGCGTCCAATGACGCCCCCTATCGTTCGCGTGGAAATTTCATCTCCGGTGAATACCTGAGCGCAGAGGGCGGTACTGAAGACTGAGCTCTTCGGTACCGCCCTCTGATTTATCCCATGGATTTCATCTGTGTCACCAGACTTCTTGCATGGCAGATTCGTCAGGTGGTAGGTCTGTTTCACCTGCATGAGTGCGTGATTTAGGGCACACTGTATGTATGTCGTACGTAGAAATGCACCCAGAGAATCCACAAGTTCGTTTCGTGAACAAAGCTGTCGAGATCTTGAACAACGACGGCGTGATCGCGCTTCCGACTGATTCGGGATACGCGATTGCCTGCAAGCTCGGCAACAAGGCTGGCATGGATACGATTCGTTCGATTCGTCGTTTGGACGAGAAACACAACTTCTCGCTCTTGTGCCATTCTTTTGCGCAACTGGGTGAACTTGTCATCGTCGATAACTCTCAGTTCCGTACGATCAAAGCTCTGACTCCGGGTGCCTACACTTTCATTTTGCCTGGAACTAAAGAGATTCCTCGCATGACGCTGAACAAAAAGAAGCACACAGTTGGTGTCCGCATTCCCGATCATGTCATTACCCAAGAGATCGTTGCAGCGCTTGGCGAACCGCTTCTGTGTTCGACACTGATTTTGCCCGGTGAGAGCGAACCGATGATCGACGGGTTCGAGGTGGATGATCGCATCGGTAAGTTGATTGACCTAGTGATCGTTGCTCCCGTCGGTGGTGACGAGGCCACAACCGTGATCGACTTCACCCAGGGTGCTGGAGTGGTCGCGCGTGCTGGTGCGGGGGATACCTCACTTTTTGAGTAAGTACTTCGTATGACCTTCTCACTTCTCTCCTGATAGGCTCAATGGAGCATATTGAGTAAAGGGGAGGGAAGAATGGCGCTACAACGCCATCTTGGTGCTGTTCGTGCGCATTTCGCGCGTATTCTTGCACTCCTTTTTGTGCTGGTTGGATTTGTTTTAGCCTGTGCTACCCCGTCGTTTGCGCAGGGCGATGGAAAGAGCGCGAACAGCCCTTTTTTAAAGGACTCTCTCTCAGACACGTTCACGGTCCTTTCAAGTTGTAGTGGACTTGACGCAACGCACCTTATTGCCGTCTACCTTGACGGTAACGGAACCCTTTTGCAACGTAGTGAAGCACTGGCAAACCCGCTGACCGGCGAAAAGCTTGACGCGAAGGTGTGGGCAGTTGGTACCTATGACGCGCAGAAAGAGCGTTTCGTGGCACCCGTTGAGATCCCTAACGGCACGAATAATGCTGACGGTACTTTGTGGGAAGCTAACGCCGCTCATCAACTCACTGTCTTCTATCTGACCAAGGATGGTCACAGTGCAGGAGAGGCTTGCGGGTTCACGCGCTGGGTCGGCATTACGCAAAAGGCAATCCCGATTACTCCAGTCGATCCCGTTGAACCTGCTACTCCCGTTCAACCGGTAGATCCAGTGATTCCCAGTGAGCCTGAAAAGCCCGTAACCCCCGGTGCCCCGGTTGTTCCTGAGCCCGTTACTCCTTCAGCGCCGGCTGCACTGTTGCCTGATGCCATTTCTGCGCAGACGAACACGGCGGCCGCCCGGAGTGCTTCGAATCCAGCTGTTCAGGTTCCTGCCCAGCAAACGACGCTTGCTTCTCCCGTTCCAAGCGAAGCAAGCTCAACGGAAGACCAATCTGACCAGCCAACAGTGAAGCTTCTTTCCTCCCAATCAAGCGAGTCGTCGGCGTCTTCACTGTCGGCGGAAGCCATTCTTGCTGCGCACGAAGCTAACGCCGACAACGGTGCTGCAATGAACGCGGCGATGGCTTTGTCCGCATCAGCCTTCGCGGCCGGTGGTGGCATGGTGTTAATCGCTGGTGGCGCCGTTGCACATCTACTGTCCGCCTCAGCGCCCACTCAGTGAACCTCGTGGACCTTTTTAGTTCCGACTCTTTAACTGCCGACGGAGTTCCGCAGTTTAACTCGCATGCTCCTCTTGCGGTGCGTATGCGTCCAACATCTCTCGACGAAGTCATTGGGCAACGCCATCTTCTCTCAGAAGGTTCGCCTCTTCGACGGTTGCTCGCTCCGGTTAAACCGGGTGCTCCTCAGGTTTCTTCCGTGATCTTGTGGGGCCCACCGGGCACTGGTAAAACCACACTTGCCTACCTTGTTGCTCAATCATCCGGTCGTCATTTTGAAGAATTGTCCGCGGTCTCAGCTGGCGTAAAAGATATTCGAGACGTTGTTGTCAGCGCGAAGAGGCGTACCGCGTCAACCGGTGAAGGAACCATTCTTTTCATCGACGAAGTTCATCGTTTCTCGAAGTCTCAGCAGGATGCTCTTCTCCCAGCTGTCGAAAATCAGTGGGTAACCCTCGTTGCTGCAACAACCGAGAATCCATCGTTTTCGGTGATCTCGCCGTTGCTCTCACGTTCGATCTTGCTGGTGCTCGAGCCACTCGAAGAAGAGGCGATTGAGCTCTTAATCCGTCGTGCTCTCGATGATGAACGAGGTCTGAATGGCGCTTACACACTGGATGACGACGCGATGGGGGGCCTCGTACGCCTTGCTGGCTGCGATGCACGAAAGTCACTGACTCTGCTGGAAGCTGCTGCTGGAGCAGCCGACGACCAACAGTCCCAAGCGATCACCCTTGATCACGTGCAGACCGCCGCGAACCAAGCGCTTGTCCGCTGGGACCAGGATCAGCACTACGACGTTGCTTCGGCGTTCATTAAATCGATGCGAGGCTCTGACGTTGATGCGGCGTTGCACTATCTGGCGCGAATGCTAGAAGCGGGGGAGGATCCTCGTTTTATTGCGAGGCGCGTCATGATCGCTGCCTCGGAAGATGTGGGTATGGCAGCTCCCGAGGTCCTATCTACAACCGTTGCTGCGGCTCAAGCAGTGGCAATGATCGGCATGCCGGAGGCGCGCATTATTTTGGCCGAAGCGGTCATTGCTGTCGCAACCGCGCCGAAGTCGAACGCTGCCTACCTTGGTATTGACAGGGCGATTGCGGACCTGAGAGCTGGAAAGAGCGGACCTGTTCCCATGCATCTGCGCGATGCTCATTACGGGGGAGCGAAACGACTGGGCCACGGTCAAGAGTACATTTATGCGCACGACGAACCGCATCACGTTGCTACCCAGCAGTATCTTCCCGACAATCTTGAGGGTGCACGCTACTATGAGCCAACCACGAACGGGCATGAGAAACTCATCACTGAACGCCTGTCCGTGATTAGGAAACTACTGAAACTACGGTAGTCTTGACGGGTTGCCTGTATGGCACACCTGGGGTCTTAGCCGAAAGAAGCAATTCTGGGAGTTGACCCCGTGGCCAACGGATAGTCCATGGTCATGACACAAGAAACAGGAAAGATAGAGGAAATGGCACAGAACCGTTCCCGCAAGCAGGTGCGCGAATCCCGCGCCCTCGGCATTGCACTCACCCCGAAGGCAGTCCGCTACTTCGAGAAGCGCCCCTACGGCCCCGGCGAGCACGGTCGCTCCCGTCGTCGTCAAGAATCCGACTACGCCGTTCGTCTGAAGGAAAAGCAACGTCTGCGCGCTCAGTACGGCATCCGCGAATCCCAGATGCGTCGCGCCTTCGAAGAAGCACGTCGTACCGCTGGCCTGACCGGTGAAAACCTGGTTGAGCTTCTTGAAACGCGTCTTGACGCCCTGGTTCTGCGTGCAGGCTTCGCCCGCACCATCCAGCAGGCACGTCAGGTCGTCGTTCACCGTCACATCCTGGTTGACGGCAAGATCGTTGACCGTCCGTCTTTCCGTGTGAAGCCGGGTCAGACCATCCAGGTCAAGCCGAAGTCGCAGACCACCGTTCCGTTCGAAATTGCTGCTCAGGGCATCCACCGTGACGTTCTGCCGGCAGTTCCCGAATATCTGGACGTCGAGCTTGAGCGCCTCAAGGCCACTTTGGTTCGTCGCCCGAAGCGCGCTGAAGTCCCCGTGACCTGTGACGTCCAGATGGTCGTTGAACACTACTCACGCTGATCACACTTTTGCAGAGCCCCGAGATTTTTCTCGGGGCTCTGTTGTTTTCTTTCACCCCGTTGGTCAGATGTGCTTTATCTGGCCCTCACCTATTACGATAGGGAACCATGCGCACCTCTGAAATTCGTTCACGTTGGCTCGACTTCTTCGAATCCAAAGGCCACCATATTTCGCCTTCGGTTTCGTTGATCTCTCCGGAGCCTTCCATTCTGTTCACCGTCGCGGGCATGGTGCCGTTTATTCCCTACATTCTGGGAACAGAGCCGGCTCCGTGGCCGACCGCAGCATCGGTGCAGAAGTGCATTCGTACGAATGATATTGACAATGTTGGTAAGACCACGCGGCACGGTACGTTCTTCCAGATGAACGGTAACTTCTCCTTTGGCGATTACTTCAAGGAAGGCGCTATCAGCCACGCGTGGGAACTGCTGACAACTCCGCAGGATAAGGGCGGTTACGGCCTTGACGGCGACCGCTTGTGGATGACCATCTGGGAAAAAGACGAGGTTTCCTTCGACTACTGGACGAAGACGATCGGCCTGCCCGCAGAGCGCATCCAGCGTCTTCCGTTTGAAGAGATCTCCTGGTCGACCGGTCAGCCGGGTCCTGCTGGCGCATGCTGTGAAATCCACTACGACCGTGGTCCTGAGTTTGGCCCCGATGGCGGTCCCGTCGCCGACGTTGCTGGCGACCGCTTCCTTGAAATCTGGAACCTCGTCTTCGACGAATTTGTTCGAGGCGAAGGTGAAGGCCACGACTTCGAACTCGTTGGCAAGCTTGACCAGACCGCAATTGATACGGGTGCTGGCCTTGAGCGTCTTGCATTCATCATGCAGGACAAGCCGAACATGTACGAGATCGACGAAGTCTTCCCGGTCATTGATGTCGCACAGCAGATGTCGGGCAAGAAGTACGGCTTGGGTGCCTCAGGCCCCAGCGCGGGTGTCGCTTATGACGATGATGTGCGTATGCGCGTTGTCGCAGATCATGTGCGTTCTGCGCTCATGCTGATCAATGACGGCGTGCGTCCGGGCAACGATGGACGAGGCTACGTGTTGCGTCGTCTGATCCGCCGTGCGGTGCGTTCGATGCGTCTTTTGGGCGTCGACGAGGCCACGATGCCGAGTCTGCTGACAGCTTCGAAGAACGTCATGTCCCTGTCCTACCCGGAACTCAACGAGAATTGGGCAACCATTCAGGACGTCGCATACGCCGAAGAGGACGCATTCCGTCGCACGCTGAGCGCCGGCACTACGATTCTTGACGCCGCCGTTCGTGATGCGAAGAAGGCTGGATCTCACGTTCTGTCCGGCGAATCAGCATTCTCACTGCATGACACCTACGGCTTCCCGATTGACTTGACGCTTGAAATGGCAAGCGAGCAGGGCCTGAAGGTTGACGAGGATGCTTTCAAGACTCTCATGCAGGAGCAGAAGGACCGTGCACGCGCCGATGCTCGCGCAAAGAAGACCGGCCACACCGACGTTCGCCTCTTCCAAGATATTGAGAAGCAGATGGGTGGTGGCTCGACCTTCCTCGGCTACACAGATCTTGGCTCCGAAGCGACGATCACCGCTCTTCTCGTTGATTCCGTTCCCGCTCCCGTCGCGCAGGCGCCTGCTGAGGTCGAGGTCGTCCTTGACCGCACTCCGTTCTACGCTGAGATGGGTGGTCAGCTCGCTGACCACGGTCAGATTCGCCTTGCAGACGGTGGCATTATCGAGGTCCACGATGTCCAGGCTCCGATTAAGGGGCTGTCGGTTCACCGTGGCACGCTGACTGAAGGCGTAGTGACGGTTGGTGCGAAGGCATGGGCAGAGGTTGACTCTGAGCGTCGTCTGGCGATTGCTCGCGCTCACACCGCAACCCATATGGTCTATGCGGGTCTGCGTCGAATCGTTGCCGAAGACGCCGATCAGGCTGGTTCTGAGAACTCACCGTCACGTCTACGCTTCGACTTCCGTCACTCCTCGGCTCTCGAGGGTTCGCAGATTAACGACATTGAAGCCCTTGTCAATGAAAAGCTTGCCGAGGACCTCGTGGTCAAGACTGACGTGATGTCGATCGAAGAGGCCCGCCTTTCCGGCGCGATTGCACTTTTCGGCGAAAAATATGGTGCTGAGGTCCGTGTTGTCACCATCGGTGACGGCTTCGATAAGGAACTCTGCGGTGGCACCCATGTTCCTACGACCGGCCACATTGGTCGTATCACGATCGTGGGTGAAGGATCCATTGGTTCGGGCGTGCGACGCATTGATGCGCTTGTCGGCAATGGCGCGTATTCGTTCCAGGCAAAGGAACATGCTTTGGTTTCCCAGCTGTCGACCATGGTGGGGGGCCGTAGCGAAGAGCTTCCGGATCGTATTGCTTCGTTGCTTGCTCGAGTGAAGGAATCTGAGAAGGAACTCGAGCGCATGCGCACTGAGCAAGCACTGGCTCAGGCGCAGACGTTTGCTGATACGGCACAGTCGCTCAATGGCATTGCTGTAGTCGCCAATGATGCAGGCGTTATGCCGTCCGCTGACGCGTTGCGCACTCTGGCTCTTGAAGTTCGTGATCGTCTTGGCGATGCGAATCCGGTTGTTGTCGCTCTCATCGGCCGAGTGAACGACAAGCCCTCGATCGTCGTTGTGACAAACGAGAAGGCACGCGAGCGCAAGGCTAAGGCAGGCGCATTTGTTCGCGCTGTCGCCCAGCACCTTGGTGGTGGCGGCGGTGGCCGTGATGACATCGCACAGGGCGGTGGCACCAAGCTCGACGCGATCAAGGAAGCGCTTGACGCGATCCGTCGCGAGGTTGCTCATTCGTGAGTCTTCGTCGCGGAACGCGCATCGGTGTTGATGTTGGAACTGTCCGGGTTGGAGTGAGTCGCTGCGACCCGGACGGCATACTCACAATGCCCGTTGAAACTGTTATCCGAGCTGATGACGGTTCTGACGTTGAGCGTATCTGCTCAATCATCGACGAATACGATGCCTTAGAAGTCATCGTAGGCCTGCCGAAACATCTCAAAGGTGGAGAGGGAATTTCAGCAAAAGGCGCTCGGCGCTACGGCAGACGAATTAAGCTAGCTAGGCCACATGTTCGTGTCGCATTGGTTGATGAGAGGCTATCCTCAAATCAAGCGCATGCGCGCTTACGACAGTCAGGCGTTCCAGAGAGGGAACACCGAGCGGTTGTCGATCAGGTGGCTGCTCAAATCATTCTTGAGCAAGCACTTGAAGCGGAACGAATGAGCGATCGAGCCCCAGGGCTTGAGATCATCATTGAAGGGAAGGATCTTTCGTGACGACGCCCAACTCGCAACGCCCTCCATTTCCTCGACGACGAGATATGCAGGGACGAGCAGGCACTCAGGCTTCGCACCAGCGCGCGCAGACACCGCCCGCAACGCCACAGTCGAATGATCTTCCTCTTTTTGAAACCGTGAGTAGTGAAACGACCGGCATGCGTTCTCGACGCCTAGAACTAGAACGTCGTCAAGCCCGCCGTCGTAAGCGTAATCGTCGTATCCGCGCGTTCATTATCCTGGCAATCGTTATTGCTCTCATTGGCGGTGCAGCAGTGTATGCCGTACGCCAACTGACCGCGCCTTCATCTTCCTTCTCGCAATTGGACGATGACTATCCAGGTCCAGGTTCAGGCTCTGTTGAAGTGACGATCGATGTCGGCGAAACAGGTGCCGAAATCGGTCAGTCACTGGTTGATGCTGACGTCGTCAAGAGCGTTGCAGCCTTTATCCGCTCGTATGACGCGAATAAAGCAGCCACAATGATCCGTCCGGGCACATACACGCTGAAAATGCAGATGAGGGCGTCTGATGCGGTTGCCGCATTGCTTGATGACGCTAATAGGTCTGATAACACGGTGACTGTCACTCCGGGTCAAACCAAGGCAGAAATTGCCGAGCGTATTTCATCTGTCACCGATTTCAGCTTTGATGATGTCACCGCAGCATTTGAAGATGCCAGCGCTATTGGTTTGCCCGATGTGGCTGGGGGAAACGTTGAGGGGTGGCTTGCTCCGGGTTCATACGAAGTGGCGTCTTCGGATACTCCGGTGACTCTGGTTGCCCAGATGGTTGCCACTACGATTTCCACGCTCGATAGTGCCGGTGTCGCTGAAGACCAGCGCGAAATTGTTTTGAACAAGGCTTCAATTCTCGAACGTGAAGTGAATCTCGACGAGTACCTGCCCAAGGTCGCTCGAGTGATTGAAAATCGCCTTGCTGATACTGAAAACGAGACTCGTGGCTTGCTCCAAATGGACTCAACGGTTCTTTACGGAGTTGGTAAAACCGGTGGCGTACCAACTGCTTCCGATCTGCTGGATGAGAACCCGTACAACACATACCTTCATAAGGGGATTCCTCCGAGCCCGATCGCTCAGCCCAGTGAAGCAGCAATCAAGGCCGTGATGCATCCTGCGGATGGCGACTGGCTGTACTATGTGACCATTGATTTGGATACGGGTGAGACGGTGTTTGCTTCAACGCTGGCCGATCACGAAGCCAATCAGAAGAAATTCAAGGACTACTGCGAAGCTCACCCCGGGAAGTGCTGACACAATGAGTTGGGCTGGCGTAATCGGCTCACCCATTGAGCACTCACTATCGCCTCTTTTGCACAGGGCAGCGTGGGATTCTGTCGGCGTGGGTTCTGATTGGACGTACCGCACAATCGAGGTCACGAAAGAAA
Source organism: Pauljensenia sp. UMB1177 (assembly GCF_030217965.1). Taxonomy (NCBI): domain Bacteria; kingdom Bacillati; phylum Actinomycetota; class Actinomycetes; order Actinomycetales; family Actinomycetaceae; genus Pauljensenia; species Pauljensenia sp. UMB1177. The sequence continues at coordinate 186,065 of NZ_JASOOV010000004.1, forward strand.
CGTTGCCGTCTTTCCTGTCCTCGCTCGATTCAGGGTGCCTCGGTCTTTCCGTGACCATGCCGTGCAAACAGGACATCATGTCTTTGATTGATGTCTGCGATCCTTTGGCCCAAGCGGTTGGAAGTGTGAATACCGTTGTCCCATCGGCAGGCGTGTTGACCGGTTTTAACACCGATGTGCACGGGATCGTGATGGCTATCGATCAGGCTCGAGCGCGCAGGGGGTGTGATGCGCCGCATTCTGCAGTGATCTTGGGCAGTGGAGCGACGGCGGCCTCGTCCCTTGCAGCCTTGGGCACGCTTGGTATCACTCGCACAACTGTGATCGCGCGTCGTTTTGGCGGACCGGGTTCGATTGTTGTGGCAGCAACGCGGTTGGGTGTTGAGATTGACCAGGTTCTTTTCAGCGATCATGAACGAGTGATGCATGAGATCGCTTCGGCAGACATCCTCATCTCTACGTTGCCCGCACATATTGGCGATGATATTGCCAAGCAATTGAGCCCGAGAACCGATCAGTGTCTGCTTGATGTCATTTATTCGCCTCGTGACACGCAGCTTGTACAGGTGTATGAAGCCAATGGCGCGTGCGTTGTCTACGGTGTCGAGATGCTTCTTCATCAAGCGCATCTTCAGGTTCAGCTAATGACGGGGAAGAACGCTGATGTGGAGGCGATGCGTCAGGTGATTCCTCAATGAGCGATTTTTTAAGTCTTCTGCGCGTCCGTGAAGCAACAACGGTCCAGGACTTGTCGCTTGCGTTAGCACTCGCAACATGGCTGATCATCATCTATTGGCTGTGGCGCTACGGCTGGCGCGTCCAACGCCGATATTTCATTGAAGCGACGCTGACACCGTATAAGCGCACGGGTATCGTGTGGACCTCCGCTTTGTTTGGGGCTGCAACGATTGTGACGCTGCAACTGAAACCGTCGGCACCGGCTATTGTGTCGGTTGCGATGATTGGGGCGCTCTCTGCTTTGGTTGATGCTCGAACGCACAAGCTTCCCAACGCATACACGGCTACGATGGCGATCGGCGTGACCTTCGGTGCGCTGGGCATGATTTTTCACTCGGAAACGCCCGTGAAAGTGATCGTGCGTATTGTCCTGTCGATGGCAATTTGGGCGGTTCCCTTGTGGATCCTTTCTAGGATCCCGGGCGGTGTCGGTTTTGGCGACGTGAAGATTGCTCCTGTCCTTGGAGCGTTGCTTGGGTGCGTTGGTATCCAAGCTGCCTACGGTGGTTTGATTATTTCCTTCGTTTTGGCCGGTGGCGCCGCGTTGTGGCGATTGGTCGTCGGCAATGCGGGGACCGGGGCGCGGATACCTCTTGGACCGTGGCTGATTCTTGGTGCTGCCGGTGGGTATATCGGCTGGGGTGCGATTCTTCAGTGGCAGTAGGCGGTTCTTTCGCCTACGCAGTTGACTGCATTCTTTTTGAGGGTACGAGGCCGGTCGCTTCGATGTGTGCGATGGCGTTATAGCCGGAGAATGAACGGCAGAGGTCGTGTTGACCTGTTCGTGTCAAGATAGATGAATGACTTTAGATCCTTCGATTGCTCAGCGTTTAAAGCGTAATTCTGCCGGTCTTGTTGCTGCTGTCGTTCAGCAGTGGGATACCCGTGAAGTTTTAATGCTTGGGTGGATGGATGACGAGGCTCTTCATCGGACGCTGACGACAGGGCGAGTGACCTTCTGGTCGCGAAGTCGCCAAGAGTATTGGCGCAAAGGTGATACGTCCGGACACCTCCAGTTTGTGAAGGCTGTCAGTCTTGATTGTGACGGCGATGCGTTGCTCATCGAAGTGGACCAGGTTGGGGTTGCCTGTCACACGGGGAAGCGTTCCTGTTTCGAAGAAGGCGGTGACCTTGGTGCAGTCATCGGTCAGCGAGGTGACGTATGAGCACACATGATGAGCCCATTTCAGTATCTCTGCTAGTACCCACTAGCATCGAATTGACGACGGTAGTGGCGAAGGAGCGCAATCATGACAGTCTTAGATGACATCATCGCAGGTGTCCGTGAAGATCTTGCCTTGCGCGAGGCCCACGTCCCCATGGACGAAATCAAGCGACGTGCACTGCGTGCCCCCGATGCCCATGACGCATTCGCAGCCTTCAAGGAACGCGAAGGCGCCGTATCGATTATTTCCGAAGTGAAGCGTTCCTCTCCGTCAAGGGGCGCTCTTGCTGATATTCCTGATCCTGCGCGTCTTGCGTCGATCTACGAAGAAGGTGGCGCAACCGCCATTTCTGTTCTAACGGAAAAACGTCGTTTCTCTGGCTCCCTCGCTGACCTTGATGCAGTGCGTGCCGCAGTGGATATTCCAGTGCTCCGCAAGGATTTTATTGTTACTCCGTATCAGATTCACGAGGCGCGGGCACATGGAGCGGACCTCGTCCTCTTGATTGTCGCCGCACTTGAACAGCCGGCACTTGTCTCGCTTCTGGAACGCGTCCATTCGCTGGGGATGAATGCTCTGGTTGAAACGCATTCGCGTCTTGAGGCGTTGCGAGCGCTCGAAGCGGGAGCACGGATTATCGGGGTCAATGCTCGAGATCTGAAGACCCTTGAAGTTGACCGCGACACCGTTAACCAGGTGATTGATGTGATTCCAGCTGACGTTGTCGCCGTCGCGGAGTCAGGTGTACGAGGCCCCCACGACGTTTTCGAATACGCCAAGTGGGGTGCTGATGCTGTTCTCGTCGGAGAGGCTCTGGTGACCAGCGGTGATCCGTTGTCCTCCATTCGTGACATGGTATGTGCCGGCTCTCATCCGGCTCTCCTGACCGACCGTAAGGCGCGCGTTCGCGCCGCTCTAGAGGAGAAGTAACGTGGCACTGTCAAACGTTCAAGGCCCCTACTTTGGCCAATTCGGTGGACGGTTTGTCGCCGAATCATTGATGGGACCACTCGAGGTTATTGAACGTGAGTGGAAGCGCTTATGGCCCGATCCTGCGTTCCAGAAGCGTCTTCGTGACCTGTTTGTTGGGTATGCGGGTCGTCCGTCTTTGCTGACCGAGGCGCCTCGTTTCTCCCGCGAGCTTGGGGGAGTGCGCGTCTTTTTGAAGCGCGAAGACTTGAATCATACGGGCTCGCACAAGATCAACAACGTGCTTGGCCAAGCTCTTTTGACGAAGGAACTGGGCAAAACCCGAGTCATCGCTGAAACCGGTGCCGGGCAACACGGTGTTGCGACCGCCACTGCAGCGGCGCTTCTTGGCTTGGAGTGCACCGTCTACATGGGCGAAGAAGATACTCGACGTCAAGCACTGAATGTTGCTCGAATGCAGATGCTTGGGGCGGAAGTTGTCGCCGTAGCATCCGGTTCGAAGACTCTGAAGGATGCAATCAATGAAGCATTCCGCGATTGGGTGACGAACGAAGCTACAACCAACTACATCTTCGGTACCGCGGCTGGTCCTCATCCATTCCCGGAACTTGTTCGTGATTTACAGCGAGTGATTGGTGATGAGGCTCGAGCACAGCTTCTGGCAATGGAAGGCCGTTTGCCGGACATCGTCTGCGCATGTATCGGTGGTGGTTCGAACGCAATCGGTACTTTCACCGCATTCCTCGACGATCCCGATGTCGAACTACTCGGGTGCGAAGCTGGTGGAGACGGGGTTGAGACCGGTCGCCATGCCGCTTCGATTACCGCGAATGAAACCGGTGTTCTTCACGGAGCCCGCACGTACCTGCTTCAAGAACGAGACGGTCAAACGAAGGAATCACATTCGATTTCGGCGGGTCTCGACTACCCGGGTGTTGGCCCCGAACATTCGTGGCTCGCTGCGATCGGTCGCGCTCGCTACATTCCCATCAACGATGCCGATGCGATGGATGCTTTCCGGTTGCTATCGCGCACCGAGGGTATTATTCCCGCAATTGAGTCTTCGCATGCTCTTGCAGGTATCCGCCAGTGGGCCGCGCAGAAGGTTTGCGAAAACGGCGGTCCCTTTGCTGAAGGTGAAGGTCCGATTGCCATTGTCACTGTGTCGGGACGCGGAGATAAAGACGTGGACACGGCATCGAAGTGGTTCAACTTGGGTCATGCGACTCGTCAAGTGATTGACCCCAGTGCCGGTTCGACTGGCATTTCCCAGTTGGACGATGATGAAGAGGCGGGCAAGTGAGCAAAGAATTGAAAGCTGGGCATCGCATCGACGAAGCTCATTCACGAGGCGACGCAGCTCTCATCGGATACCTTCCCGTTGGTTTTCCGTCGGTTGATAATTCCATTCGAGCGGGCAAAGTCCTTGCAGATTGTGGTTTTGACGTACTAGAACTGGGCTTCCCCTATTCCGATCCAGGAATGGATGGACCCACGATTCAGAAGGCAACAGTTGCTGCTCTTGAACACGGTACTCACCTTGAAGATCTGTTTCGAGCTGTTGAAGAACTGACCAGTTATGGACTGACCACCGCGGTGATGACCTACTGGAATCCTGTCGAGTGGTGGGGGGTGGAGCGCTTTGCCCGTGATTTTGCTACTGCGGGTGGTTCCGGTCTGATTACCCCCGACCTTCCTCCAGAAGAAGGGGCGCAGTGGGAAGCAAGCGCAGAAGAATACGGCTTGGAGCGCACGTACCTTGTCGCCCCCTCGTCTCCGAGGCGCCGGTTGGAACTGATCAGTGCGCATAGCGAAGGCTGGGTGTACGCTGCCTCGACAATGGGGGTTACCGGTGCTCGCGCATCCGTGGGAGAGCACGTCAAGGACCTCGTTGAACGCACGCGAGATGCCGGGGCTCAGCGCGTGTGCGTTGGTCTTGGTATTTCGAACGGCCAGCAGGCGAAAGAAATCGGTGCGTACGCCGACGGCGTTATCGTGGGCTCCGCACTGGTGAAGACACTGTTTAACGAGCCAATTGACCGCGGCCTTCGTCTTCTTGAAGAACGTGCTCACGACTTGGTTTCAGGAGTGAAAGGAGCCCGATTGTGATCAGCGCCTCCATCCCTTCGCCGTCGCAGGGTGTCTGGTACATCGGTCCGCTACCGCTACGCGCGTACGGATTAATCATCGTTATCGGCATGTTTATCGCCGTCTACTGGACGTCCAAGCGCTACGCACAACGTGGCGGTGACCCTGAACTGATGTATGACGTGGCCCTTTGGGCGATCCCGATCGGTATTATCGGAGCTCGCCTGTACCATGTCTTCACATCACCCGAAGCCTACTTTGGTCCAAACGGTGATCCGGCTCGAATCATTCAAATCTGGGAAGGTGGCTTGGGCATCTGGGGCGGTGTCGCTCTGGGTGCAGTCGGCGCTTGGATTGCAGTGAAACGTTCCGGGAAGCGCCTTGGCCCGCTTGCTGATTCGCTTGCACCAGCATTACTGGTCGCCCAGGCCATTGGTCGCTGGGGGAACTGGTTCAATCAAGAGCTTTTCGGTGGCCCCACGACGTTGCCATGGGGTTTGCAGATCGACGACGCGCATCTGCCCGATGGTTTTGCCTCGGGAACCCTGTTTCACCCAACATTCCTCTATGAGTGCCTGTGGAATTTGACGATGGCAGCAATCATCGTGTGGTGCGATCGTCGTTTCCGTTTCGCCTCTGGACAGGTGTTCGCGCTCTACCTGATCGCATATCCACTTGGACGAAGCTGGATTGAAATGATGCGCATCGACACGGCTCACACCTTCTTCGGAGTGCGCCTGAACGTATGGACATCGCTCGCCATTTTTGCGCTAGGCCTCATTGTCTACTTCGTTGCCGGGAGACTGGGACGATCCACTATCTTGCAGGGCGACGAACGCTTCGTGCCTGCTGAAAGTGGCGAAAACGCTTCTAAAATCGCTGAACATGGGAACGATCACCTTGAAATTGAATCCCAGGATAAGAGTTTTGACGCCCAATCACGGTAGACTTGGGCTATGCGTCGAGCAAAAATTGTATGTACTCTCGGCCCTGCCACTGATTCTTCGGAGCAAGTCCAAGCACTGGTTGACGCCGGTATGGATGTCGCCCGAATCAATCGATCACACGGCACGGCTGCAGAGCACGAAGCTGTTATTGAAAAGGTCCGTCGTGCTTCCGCGACTTCAGGGCGTGCCATTGCAATCCTCGTTGACCTGCAGGGCCCGAAGATTCGCCTGGAGACGTTCGAAGAAGGGCCCCAGGTCCTCGCTGTTGGTGACACGTTCACCATCACAACCCGCGACGTGCCTGGAACTAAGGAACTCGTTGGTACGACCTTCAAAGGTCTGCCTGGTGACTGTGCTCCCGGCGATCGCCTGCTGATTGACGACGGAAACGTCGCAGTCCGCGTTGTCGAGGTCACCGATACCGACGTCATCACCAAGGTTGAGGTCCCCGGCGTAGTTTCCGACCACAAGGGCTTGAACCTTCCCGGCGTCGCAGTGTCCGTTCCTGCTCTTTCCGAGAAGGATAAAGAGGACCTGCGTTGGGCAATGGAAAACGACGCAGACTTCATCGCTCTGTCGTTCGTCCGCAATGCAAAGGATATCAATGATGTCCACGCGATCATGGACGAATACGGTCGTCGTCTTCCGGTGATCGCCAAGATCGAAAAGCCGCAGGCTGTCGAAGCGCTCCAGGAAATCGTCGATGCGTTTGACGCGATCATGGTTGCCCGCGGTGACCTTGGCGTTGAAATGCCGCTCGAGTCCGTTCCGCTGGTTCAGAAGCGCGCCATCGAACTGGCTCGCCGTGCTGCGAAGCCGGTGATCGTCGCAACCCAGGTCATGGATTCCATGATTAAGAATCCTCGACCGACCCGCGCTGAAGCTTCTGACTGTGCAAACGCCATCCTTGACGGTGCCGATGCGGTCATGCTTTCCGGCGAAACTTCAGTGGGTGCGTTCCCGATCGAAGCTGTTCGCACGATGGCTCGTATTATCGAGTCCACCGAAGAAAACGGTGGCGAAATGATCGCCGCACTGACTGGTTTCTTCGTCAACGACCGTGCGGCCGTCATCTGTGAAGCTGCCGCTCAGATTGCTGAGCATCTTGATGCTCGCTACCTGGTGACCTTCACTCAGTCCGGTGCTTCGGCTCGCATGATGTCGCGTCTGCGTCGCCCGATTCCGATGCTCGCATTTACTCCGCTGGAATCAACGCGTCGTCGCCTGGCATTGACGTGGGGTATTCAGACCTACCGCGTTCCTGAGGTCCGTCACACCGATGACATGGTGTGGCAGGTCGACCAGGTTGCGCAGTCGTCGCGCCTCGCTGAAATTGGTGACGAACTCGTGATCGTTGCAGGTATGCCACCGGGGACCGCAGGTTCCTCGAACATGCTTCGCTTGCACAAGGTGGGCGATGAAGTCGACTACTCAATCGGTGGCGGACTTCGCTGACACCAGCATGTGAAAGGTGGCCAGACTGCTTCGGTAGTCTGGCCATTTTTATTCGTGACACGGACGCTTTGATTGTTCGTGATGGACTAGGGACTTCATGGCGTGCAACACGAAGGGGCGCTTCCGATGGCGGACTACGCGAAATCGTGTAGGGTAGTGGGAGTGCCACGGCGAGTAAGAATGCCGATGAGGGTATTTGAGAAAGCTTTCGGCACATACGACCTACCGTATGAGGTTGCCTGCGCGAACAACGCGCATACCTGCATACGGTCTGATGAATGAATGATGGAGAAGAAAAATGAATACGCGTACCCGGACTGTGTCAGTCCATTCTCAGGCACTGAATCGTCAGGCAAACAACCTGGATATCGACCAGCTGGCCAATGCAGTCAAGCCTTGGTTTGACGAAATGATTGATGTGAGTATTGCTCGCGCAATTTCAGATCTTTCCAACCCGCGTTCACGTGGACGCGCAGCTGACTTCCTCGGCCTTGAGCTGATCGAAGCAGCATGATCTGAACGGTGCAGTGGCCTCACTCAAACGGTGATGTAGCTGTGACCAGTACACACTCAAGGTGGCGGGCAGTTCGAAAGAACTGCCCGCCACCGTTTGTGTCAGCCTTCGGGTTTAGTCGTCAACCTGATCGATAACAGCGTCAGCGACCTCGCGCATTGACAGACGACGATCCATCGAGGTCTTTTGGATCCAGCGGAAGGCCTCGGGCTCGGTCATGCCCATGTTCTTCTGCAGCAGGCCCTTCGCGCGGTCAACGCGCTTACGCGTTTCGAAACGGTCAGAAAGATCGGCGATCTCCTCTTCGAGAGATTCGATTTCCTGATGACGCGAAAGGGCAATCTCAACGGCAGGAATCAAATCCGCGGGGCTGAAGGGCTTCACAACATACGCCATTGCGCCCGCATCGCGAGCACGTTCAACAAGCTCTGTTTGGCTAAACGCGGTCAGCATGACGACAGCACACGAAAGCTCCTGAAGGATCTTTTCAGCGGCGGTGATGCCATCCATGCGGGGCATCTTCACGTCCATGACACAGAGATCAGGTTCGAGCTCAAGTGCAAGCTGGACGGCTTCTTCACCGTCTGCGGCCTCACCAACAACCTCAAATCCGGCAGAAGTGAGGGTTTCAACGATATCCAGACGAATCAGGCCCTCATCTTCTGCGACAAGAACGCGGCGTGGTTCGTTTTGAACTTCAGTGGTCATAACTGATCCTCGGTTTGTAGGTTTCCTAGCTCTATCATAAACTTAAACGGCGCCGATTACGGCGACGCCCCGATAGCCCAACTGGCAGAGGCGGTCGGCTCAAACCCGGCTTGTTGTGGGTTCGAATCCCACTCGGGGTACTTGCGAAGGGCGCCACGGTAGTTTTCGTACTACCGTGGCACTTTTCATTTCGCTGATCGTGGTGTGCTGGGAACCATCAAGCTCGTCGCGCCATAATCCGGTTCGTTACGCGCGCCGACGAAATCAGCTTCCCGGCCTCGTTCTTTATTTCAACAAGATGGACTGTCGATGAACCACCCAGGTGAATAGCCGTTGCCGTCGCGATCACTCGACCGGTAGAAACCGACGAGATGTGGGAAATCGTCAGTTCAGTGCCCACCGCGAACCCGCGATCGGCGCCGTGAACGTTACGAGCGTGAATCTGGGAAGCAAATGATGCTGCGGTTTCCGCGAGCGCTGCGCTTGCCCCACCGTGAAGAATCCCAGCTGACTGGGTGTTTCCTTCGACGGGCATTAAGATCACTGTTTTTTCGGGCGAATGTTCTAACACATCCATTCGCATGGCTTCCATCAGGGAATGTGGCCAATGTGCGCCCACGAATCCGCCATTGTGGGAAGGATCGGGCGCGGTTTGTCGTGCGGTTTGTCCATGCATACCTCTAGGGTTACATGTGTGAGTGACACTTTGCTGATTATCGACGGCCATTCGATGGCTTTTCGCGCCTTCTATGCTCTTCCGGCTGACCGTTTCGTGACACATTCGGGGCAACATACGAATGCGGTGTACGGCTTCATCAAGATGATGGTGAAGATGCTCCAAGAGGAAAAGCCGACCCATGTTGCGGTGGCGTTTGACGTGTCGCGCCATTCTTTCCGCACCGAGGAGTATCCGGAGTATAAGGGAACGCGTGATGCGACGCCGGAACCCTTTAAAGGCCAAGTTGAACTGATTAGCCAGGTTTTGGAACTGATGGGTATTCGTTCCCTGCGCAAGGACGGCTACGAAGCCGACGATATTTTGGCGACGCTTGCTCACCGTGGTGAGAAAGCCGGGATGCGTGTCTTGGTCGCGTCGGGGGATAGGGATTCTTTCCAGACGGTGACTGAGAATGTGACGGTTCTCTATCCGGGTGCGTCGACCGAGAACTTGAAGCGCATGACGCCCGCTGCTATTGAAGAAAAGTACGGTGTCCCACCGTTCCGTTACCCGGAAATTGCGGCTCTTGTCGGTGAGACCTCCGATAATTTGCCCGGCGTTCCCGGTATTGGACCGAAGACAGCGGCAAAGCTGATTAACGAGTTCGATGGCCTCGATAACCTGATGGCGAATGCTGATCAGGTGAAGGGTAAGCGTGGCGAGGCTCTGCGCGAACATGGCGATGATGTTGCGCGTAATCGTCGTTTGAATCGTCTGCTCACGGATCTGGACCTGGGGGTTGAGCTGGGGGATCTTGTCCCCGGGGCTACTCAAAAGACTGAATTGCTTGCGTTGTTCGATACGTTGGAGTTTGGGCGCCTGCGTAACCAGGTGCTTGCGGTCAGTGTAGGCGATGACTCAGTAGAAGAATCGGGGAACGAGGCCGACCAGGCTTTTTGGACGGCGCCCTTAACGGTGTCGGTCGCTTCCGCTGCTACTGACATTTCCGGCTGGGCACGCTCGGTCGGCCATATTGATGCGATTTGGGCCGACGGGGAGGGGATCCCTGCTCATGGACACATCGATCTTCTTGCGTTGAGCGCAGGAAGTCGCGTCCTTGTCATTGACCCGACCACGCTCTCTCCGGTGCAGGATCAGGCTTTAGTGAAGGTCCTGAAGCACAGCGATTCGCACGTCGTTCATGATGCTAAAGCCTTGTCTCACGCTTTGGCAGGACACGGGTGGGCGATGGCCTGGCCTTCGAAGGACGTTCAGCTTGCCGCCTATCTTGCACGCCCCGATTCGAAGAACGTCGAGATCAAAGAAATCTTGAACCGCTATTTCAACATTGAGTTGCCCGAAGAAGAAAAGAAGACGGACGCTCTCTTCGAGATCGTTGGCAGCGGTGAGATTCAAGAACGTATTCAACGATGCGCGCGTATCTGCTACTCCCTGCCGTTTGTGTGGAAGACCTTGAGCGCGCTTTTAGCGGATAACGGTGAACTGGACCTGCTGACACAGATGGAGCTTCCCGTATCTAGGGTCTTGGCGAAGATGGAAGCGACAGGTATTGCCGTTGATAGTGACGAGCTGCGCTCCCAGTCGACGCAACTGGGATTCGAAGTTGATGCGGCCCGCAAGAGTGCTCTTGATGTGATTGGTGAAGATGTGAATCTTTCCAGTCCCAAGCAACTGCAGAGGATTCTTTTCGAGGTCCTCGATCTTCCCAAGACGAAGAAGACGAAGACCGGCTACACAACGAACGCTGAAGCTCTTGCTGACTTGCGCGAAAAGACGCGAGATTCGGGTGGTCCAGGCTTCGTATTCCTTGACTCGTTGCTGATGCACCGTGATCGAATCAAATTGAAGCAGATGGTGGACACGCTGATTTCCTCCACCAACCCCGATGGGCGCATTCACTCGACGTTCTCACAGGTTGTTACCACAACTGGCCGTTTGGCATCCAAGGACCCGAATCTGCAGAATATTCCAGCTCGTAGCCCAGATGGTCTGAAGATCCGTTCCGGTTTTGTTGCTGGCCCCAGCTTTGAGTCTTTGATGAGCGCCGACTATTCCCAGATTGAAATGCGCATCATGGCGCATTTGTCGGGAGATGAGGGCTTGATCGAAGCTTTCGCTACCGGCGAGGACCTGCACAAGACGATGGCTGCGATGGTTTTCGATACGCCCGTTGAAGACGTGACGGGTGAGCAACGCTCTCGCATCAAGGCCACGTCATATGGTCTCGCGTATGGATTGTCCTCGTACGGTCTGTCCGCACAACTGCATATTCCAGTCCACGAAGCAGCCGCGTTGCGTGACCGCTATTTCGAACGTTTCGCGGGGGTAGGCGACTATCTGAATTCGCTCGTCGACGAGGCTCGGATCAACGGCTACACGGAAACGATGTTCGGTCGTAGGCGCTATCTGCCCGACCTGACCTCATCGAACCGGCAGCGCCGCGAGATGGCCGAACGTGCTGCTTTGAATGCGCCGATTCAGGGGAGTGCAGCGGATATCGTGAAAATTGCGATGGTCAACCTCATCGACGCTCTGCATCAGGCTGACATGAAGTCACGCGTACTGCTCCAGATCCACGACGAATTGTTACTTGAAATAGCACCGGAAGAACGTCAGCAGGCTGAGGAGCTTGTCCGCGACAAGATGAGCTCGCCAGTCCAATTGAAGGTGCCTTTGGATGTCGCAGTGGGAGTGGGAGCGAACTGGATGGCCGCCGCCCACTAGGTGGATGGGTGATCACATGTGTGTCCGTAACAGATAAACGCGACCGAAACCACGTTTTTATCCACCAAACAGTGGAAAAGATCGCGTTAATGAACTGGTAGACTTACTAGCGGTGTCTTGGCACTCGTGTACGCGAATGCCGATTCGCCACTTCTGTACACCTACTATTCAGTCCGTTTCGGAGACACAACTACATGACCACCAATACGCCGCAGGTCGCGGTTAATGACATCGGCTCGACCGAAGATCTGCTTGCCGCCATCGACGCAACCATCAAGTACTTCAACGATGGCGACATCGTCGAGGGCACTGTCGTCAAGGTTGACCACGATGAGGTCCTCCTCGACATCGGCTACAAGACTGAGGGCGTTATCCTCTCTCGCGAGCTCTCCATCAAGCACGACGTGAACCCTGACGATGTTGTTGCTGTTGGCGACAAGATCGAAGCCCTCGTCCTCCAGAAGGAAGACAAGGAAGGCCGTCTGCTCCTGTCGAAGAAGCGCGCACAGTACGAGCGCGCCTGGGGCCAGATCGAAAAGGTCAAGGAAGAAGATGGCGTTGTTACCGGCACCGTCATCGAGGTCGTCAAGGGTGGTCTTATCCTCGACATCGGCCTTCGTGGCTTCCTCCCCGCATCCCTCGTTGAAATGCGTCGCGTCCGCGACCTCGCACCGTACATTGGTCGCGAGATCGAAGCGAAGATCATCGAGCTCGACAAGAACCGCAACAACGTTGTGCTCTCGCGTCGCGCATGGCTTGAACAGACCCAGTCCGAGGTTCGCACGAACTTCCTCCACACTCTTGGCAAGGGTCAGGTTCGTACCGGTAACGTCTCCTCGATCGTTAACTTCGGTGCGTTCGTCGACCTCGGTGGTGTCGACGGCCTCGTCCACGTCTCCGAACTCTCCTGGAAGCATATCGATCACCCGTCAGAGGTCGTTGAGGTTGGCCAGGAAGTCACCGTCGAGGTTCTCGACGTCGACATGGATCGCGAACGCGTCTCCCTGTCCCTCAAGGCAACCCAGGAAGATCCGTGGCAGGCATTTGCCCGTACCCATGCGATCGGTCAGGTCGTGCCGGGCAAGGTCACGAAGCTTGTTCCATTCGGCGCATTCGTCCGCGTCGAAGACGGCATCGAAGGCCTCGTCCATATTTCCGAGCTTGCTCAGCGTCACGTCGAGCTGCCGGATCAGGTCGTCAAGGTTGGCGACGACGCATTCGTGAAGGTCATCGATATCGACCTCGAACGTCGTCGCATCTCCCTGTCGCTCAAGCAGGCAAACGAAGGCATCGATCCGACCTCCGAAGAGTTTGATCCCTCGTTGTACGGCATGGCCGCTGAGTACGACGAAGACGGCAATTACAAGTACCCCGAAGGCTTCGATCCGGAAACCCAGGAATGGATGGAAGGCTACGAGGCACAGCGCGAGGCTTGGGAAGCACAGTATGCCGAAGCGCAGGCACGCTGGCAGGCCCACAAGGCTCAGGTCGTCAAGGCGCAGGAAGAAGATGCCGAAGCAGCTCCGGTTGCTCCCGAGGCCACCTCTTCCTCGTCCTCCGTCGAGCCGGAGACCGTTGGTACCCTCGCTTCCGATGAGGCTCTCGCAGCTCTGCGTGAGAAGCTCACGAACGGAAACTGAACTGATCACAGAGCCTCGGCTCTGATGTGATGAACGTGTGCCCCACGAACGGTGTTCGTGGGGCACACGCGTTTATTCACACCACGCGTCGAATGATTCTCCTATGACTGCATTCTCCAGCCTGTATGGACGTTGAAGAATATCGGACGCTAGTCGCTCGTCGACTCATATAGGACAATGAAGCTATGACTCATATTGAGGTGTGTTGAGGATCTTCCTAGCGTTGCGATTGCAACGGATCAGGATGAAGTCGCTCGGATCGTAACAGCCGTTAGGAATGCATCATGACCCAGATTCACATGGGAGGCGCATCTGCTGACCTTCTTCGTCCTTTCGTCATTCCAACAGACCGCGCACTGCTCGTCGGTTTGAGCGGTGGAATTGGCTCTGGAAAGTCATCTGTTGCCACTGCGTTTGCGAGTCTTGGCGCGGTCGTTGCCGACGCAGATGCCATCGCACGTGAAGTGGTCGAACCTGGAAGCGTCGGTCTTCGTCGTATCGAAGAAGTGTTCGGCGACGCCATCTTGAATGATGACGGGACTCTCAATCGAGGAGCACTAGCCCAGCAGGTCTTCACCGATGCCAGTGCTCGAAAGACAGTGGAAGCAATCACTCATCCTTTGATTGCTGAGCGTTCCCGCCAGATTCTTTCAAGCGCCCAACCGGGGAACATTGCTCTTTACGATGTTCCTCTGCTGACTGAGCAACATATGCAAGACCAGTTTGACGCCGTGATCATGGTCGATGTTCCGCTTGATATGCGCCTGAGCCGTCTACAAGCCCGCGGGATGACGATTGACGAGGCCCGAAAAAGAATCGCATCCCAAGCGAACAGTGATGAACGACGTGCGATCTGCCACATCTGGATAACCAACACCGGCTCGCTCGTGGATCTTCACCGTCTGGTTGCGACAGTTCATGCCCAATGGCTGACACACTCGGGCACAACTGGCAGTCCGACCGGCAGATGATTCCGGCCTCGTACATCACGAGCAGGCGATAGGTCCTCAATCGGCATGAGTCTGACAAAGTGACTACGGTAGGACTGTGAGCAAACGAGTTGTGCGGCAAGAAGCGTCGTTTGAGGTTGTCTCTGACTACACGCCATCGGGCGACCAGCCGACTGCAATCGCAGAATTGGTCAAGCGCCTGAATGACGGCGAACAGGATATTGTTCTCCTCGGCGCTACGGGCACGGGTAAAACCGCAACGACTGCGTGGCTCATTGAGCAGATTCAGCGACCGGCGCTCATTATCGAGCCGAATAAAACGCTTGCCGCCCAGCTTGCCGCTGAATTCCGCGAACTGTTGCCTAATAACGCTGTCGAGTACTTCGTGTCGTACTACGACTACTACCAGCCGGAAGCCTATATTCCGCAGACGGATACATACATCGAGAAAGACTCGTCGATCAACGATGAGGTCGAACGTCTGCGCCACTCGGCGACGAACAACCTGCTGACCCGTCGTGACACGGTGGTCGTTGCTTCCGTGTCGTGCATCTACGGCTTGGGTACTCCACAAGAGTACGTCGAGCGCATGATTGAGCTGGAACGTGGCATGATCGTCGACCGCGACACCCTTCTTCGCGCCTTCGTCAACATGCAGTACGTGCGCAATGATGTCGCCTTCACGCGAGGCACTTTCCGAGTTCGTGGCGACACCATCGAAATCATCCCAGTGTACGAGGAGCTGGCGATCCGCATCGAAATGTTTGGGGATGAAATCGATTCTCTGGCAGTCCTGCATCCCCTGACCGGTGACGTCATCAACGAAGTCGATCACGTCTATCTATTCCCGGCCAGCCATTACGTTGCCGGCGAAGAGCGCATGAAGCGAGCCATTGCCTCGATTGAAGAAGAACTGGCAGAACGCCTCACGTGGTTCGAATCCCAAGGCAAGTTACTTGAAGCCCAGCGTCTGCGCATGCGCACCACATACGACCTGGAAATGCTCAAAGAAATCGGATCGTGCGCGGGCATTGAAAACTATTCGCGTCATATCGATGGACGAGGTCCCGGCACTCCGCCCCATACGCTGATGGACTATTTTGCCGATGACTTTGTCCTGATCATCGACGAATCGCACGTGACAGTTCCGCAGATCGGTGCCATGTTCGAGGGCGATATGTCGCGCAAGCGTACCCTGGTCGATCATGGTTTCCGACTGCCCTCAGCAATGGACAACAGACCGTTGAAGTGGGACGAATTCGTTGAACGCATCGGCCAGACAGTCTACCTCTCGGCAACCCCGGGTGACTACGAACTTGAACGAAGCGATGGGGTAGTGGAACAGGTGATTCGCCCAACTGGTCTGGTGGATCCAAAGATTATCGTCAAGCCCACGAAGGGACAGGTTGACGATCTTCTGGAACAGATCCGCGAGCGTGTCGAAAAGGATGAGCGTGTTCTTGTCACGACGCTCACGAAGAAGATGGCGGAAGACCTGACCGAGTACCTCGCTCGCCGTGGCGTCCGTGTCGAGTACCTGCACTCTGACATCGATACCCTGCGTCGCGTTGAGTTGCTCAGAGAACTGCGTCAAGGCAACTTCGACGTCCTGGTCGGCATCAACCTGCTACGTGAAGGTCTGGATTTACCGGAAGTTTCCCTTGTTTCGATCCTCGATGCGGACAAGGAAGGCTTCCTGCGTTCGACCCGATCGCTGATCCAGACTATCGGTCGTGCAGCACGCAACGTGTCGGGCGAAGTGCATATGTATGCCGACAACATCACGCCATCTATGGAAGCTGCGATCAGCGAAACTGAACGTCGTCGTGAGAAACAGATTGCCTACAACACCGAGCATGGTATCGACCCGAAGCCACTGCGTAAGAAGATCGCTGACGTCACCGACATGCTTGTGCGTGAAGAAGTTGATACGCGCACGCTACTCGACGGCGGATACCGTAAGGAAAAATCAGCGTCTGCTCGTTCGAAGCCTGATGCACTCAGCCTCGCGGGTGTAGCGCAAGCAGATCTTGAAGAATTGATCGAAGACCTGACGAAGCAAATGATGCTAGCCGCCGAAAACCTACAGTTCGAGGTCGCTGCGCGTCTACGCGATGAGTTGCAGGATCTGAAGAAGGAACTGCGCCACATGAGGGCAGCTCAGTAGTGAGAGCTGAAGCGTCCGCTTGGGGGTAATCTCGTTAGGTTCTCCACATACTGGCTTTTCATCGGGGCATCGTAGCGCGATCTAGGTAGACTAGTTCGCGAGGGGAGTAATCCCACGAAGTGCTGGTTCGTCACCACGGCGTTGGACACGAGCATCGCTCGGATCAGCAGCCCGAACATCGGGTGGGAAGAGACCTCACCATAGTTGCTCGTACCTCAGAGAGGTTCCCACCCGTGCATGTTCACGCCCTCGGCTGGTTTGGTCTGGCCGTCGCAATTCTTGCCCTCATTACCGTTGACATCGTTGGCCACGTCCGTAAACCGCACGCTCCGACTCTTAAAGAATCGACCTGGTGGTCGATCGGTTACGTTCTTCTTGGTCTTGCCTTTGGCCTCATCATTTGGGGCGTCTACGGTGGCCAATTTGCCGGCGAATACTACGCTGGCTTTCTGACAGAAAAAGCTCTGTCACTCGATAATCTGTTCGTCTTTATCATCATTATGTCGTCGTTCAGGGTGCCTCGTAACTATCAACAGAAGGCACTGCTATCCGGCATCATCATCGCCCTCGTTCTGCGCCTCGTCTTCATTCTTGTTGGCGCAGCGCTGATTGAACGCTTCACGTGGATCTTCTTTATCTTTGGCGCCTGGCTACTCTGGACCGCCTTCTCGCAAGCACGTGAAGGTGTTGGCGGAGAAGATGAACACGAAGAGGAGGAATACCACGAGAATTCCTTCGTCAAACTGATGCGTCACGTTTTCCCGGTGACCGACGGTTTCATTGGTGACAAGTTCCTGCACCGCCACGGTGGTCGCACGTACCTGACGCCGATGCTCCTGGTGGTCTTCGCGCTGGGCACTGCTGACCTGATGTTTGCCTTCGACTCGATTCCGGCAATTTTCGGCCTGACCCATGAACCCTATTTGGTGTTCGCATCGAACGCGTTCGCTCTGCTTGGTCTGCGTCAGCTGTATTTCCTGATCGAACGTCTGCTGGAAAGACTGGTCTACCTGAACTACGGCTTGGCAGCAATCCTTGCCTTCATCGGAATGAAACTGGTTTTCCACGCGATGCACGAGAATACGCTTCCGTTCCTTAACGGAGGCGAAGGCATTCACTGGGCACCGGAAATCGGAATCCTTCCATCCCTGTCCTTTATCATCGTGACTATCGTGGTGACGGTCGTGACATCGTTGCTGAAGAGCCGTTCGATGGCGTTAAAGGACGCTCCAGACACCCA
Source organism: Pauljensenia sp. UMB1177 (assembly GCF_030217965.1). Classification (NCBI taxonomy): domain Bacteria; kingdom Bacillati; phylum Actinomycetota; class Actinomycetes; order Actinomycetales; family Actinomycetaceae; genus Pauljensenia; species Pauljensenia sp. UMB1177. The sequence goes on from NZ_JASOOV010000004.1 coordinate 204,011, forward strand.
CGTTCTGGAGAAGGAAAAGCCCGCTCGTACTTTTGACTGACACGTTGCCCCGACGGGGCTTACGTACCCGTCCAACGTAAAACCGTCGCCCACACCGAAGGACGTAATGACGCACTCTTCAACACTCTCCGGTCTGACGCACGCTGAGGTGAGAGAACGCGTTGCACGCGGTGAAACGAATGATGTTCGCCAAAGGACCTCGCGATCGATTGCCTCGATTATTCGCGAGAATGTTCTCACGCTGTTTAACGCGATCCTGATCAGTGCTGCGGTGCTGGTGCTCATCTTTGGGCATCCTCAGGATGTTGTCTTCGGGGGAGTGCTGATTATCAACGCGATTATCGGCATTGCTTCGGAATTGAAGGCGAAGCGGACTCTTGATTCACTCGCAATCGTCGATGCTCCAACAGCGTTGGTTATTCGTGGTGGAAAAACTCAAGAGATCCTGGCCAAGGATGTTGTGCTTGATGATGTCATGTGCCTTGAACTGGGTACGCAGATTTGCGCAGATGGCGTCGTTGAAGAATCCTCGGGCCTCGAGGTTGACGAGGCACTACTGACCGGTGAATCAACACCCGTCAAGAAGAAAGTGGGCGATCAGGTTCTTGCAGGAACCTCGGTCGTTGCTGGTAGTGCACTCATGGTTGCCCACGCGGTGGGAGCACAGACATACGCGCAGGATCTTTCTCGCCGAGCTCGCGTCTACACGCGGACTATTTCGCATATTCAGGTGAGTATCAACAAGGTTCTGCGTGTCATTTCCGCGCTACTCATTCCGGTGATTGTGCTGACCATGTGGTCGCAAACCCGTATTGCCGGCACTGATGCGGCCTGGAACCAAGCGATCGTGTTGGCGGTCGCGAGCGTTGTGGGAATGATTCCACAGGGCCTCGTGCTCCTGACTTCAATGAACTTCGCGATCGGTTCGGCGACGTTGGCGCGCAGGGGAGTGCTTGTCCAAGAACTGCCCGCGGTGGAAGTCCTCGCACGAGTCGACAGTGTCTGCGTTGATAAGACGGGCACTCTCACCACAGGCCATATTCGGGTGCGCACGCTTCGCATTGGTGCGAATGTTTCGGAGGATGAGGCCACGCTCGCTTTGAAAGCTCTGAGCGCCAATCGTGCGAATGCAACAGCGCAGGCGATTGACGACTATTATTCCGACGCGGATCTAGGCCAGGTGAATTGGGCGATTCCGTTCTCATCAGCTCGCAAGTGGTCAGCGTGTGGGACTACGAGTGGCAGCTGGTATTTGGGCGCTCCGGAGATTCTTCGTTCTTCGGAAGAACCCGGGGACTTTGATCAGCTCATCGACGAGTATTCGGCGGAAGGTTTGCGCGTTGTTGCCCTGGCTCGTAGCCAAGAGTGCGACGAGGCAACGGCATTCGACGCCTCTTCCGGTGACTACTTGCTTCCAGACACACGACGCGTTGTGGGCATCATTGTCTTGGAAGAAGACTTGCGTGTAGACGTAGCCGATACGCTGACATATTTTGCTCGCCAAGACGTCCGCGTTCGAGTGATTTCGGGTGATAATCCGGTGACTGTTGGCGCTCTGGCACGCCAAGCGGGTTTGAGTCGTCCTGACGGGAAGCCTTTGGTCATCACGGATGCGCGCACTCTCCCCGTAGATACTTTGTCAGATGAGTTCGGCCAGATCGTTGAGAAAACGGATGTGTTCGGGCGTGTGACGCCGGAGCAAAAGCGCGCGATGGTCCAGGCACTGCAGGCTAATGGACACACGGTCGCAATGACAGGCGACGGAGTGAACGATGCCCTTGCTCTGAAAGATTCCGACCTTGGAATCGCGATGGGCAACGGGTCTCAGGCAACGAAGGCTGTTGCGCAGATCGTCTTGATTGATTCAAAGTTTGCTGTATTACCAGGAGTGGTGGGCGAAGGGCGACGCATCATTGCGAATATGGAACGCGTTTGTGCTCTCTTCCTTGCCAAAACCGTTTACGCGGCGTTGATTGTTGTGACGTGTGCTCTGATGGCGTGGGAATACCCGTTCCTTCCACGTCACTTCACCTACATCGATGCACTGACGATCGGCATCCCCGCATTCTTCCTTGCTCTCGCACCGAATGCTAGGCGTTACGTGCCTGGGTTCCTGCACCGAACACTTGCCTTAGCGCTACCCGCAGGAATTGCCTTGACGCTGGCAGCGCTAGGTAGCTACGCAATCGTGGGCCCTGGAGATGAGTACGCGAGGACCATTGCCACGCTTTCGCTGATTGTCGGTGCGCTCTGGCTAGTCTCGGTCACCGCTCGTCCGCTCTTAGGCTGGCGTGGTGGACTCGTGCTCCTCATGGCGCTCGGAGCGTTCATGGGAGTCTCCATTCCCACCATCCGCACCTTCTTAGCGCTCAGCTGGCCCACGCACGAACATTGGCTTGTGATCGGGGTGTCAGGAGTCGGTGCCGGACTTTTGATTGAAGCCAGCCACCGCCTGTACCACAAGCGTCAACACGCTCATGCAGAGGCCATCGGTGCCTCTGACACGGCGCAATTCTGAGCATCGGCGCGAGCTTTAACAGATGCCGTACATGCATGTGTGGGAGAACGCCAAAACGTTCTCCCACACTGTACTGAACAATCAGAAGCGGTTAATCACCGGATTCCACTCGCCGATGATACGTTCACGAATGACACCGGCCTCCTTGAACGGATCCTCATCAAGAAGTGACGCGACCTTATCGGCGTTCTCAGCTTCGAAAATCAGCAGAGCCGTCGGATGACCGCCGGTAACGGGGCCCGAGGCCACGTTAAATCCGTCGTCCTTCAACTGCGTTAAGAATGCGCGGTGCTTGGGACGAACCTCGTCCATCAGCGCTGATTGGGCAGGGTCATAAACGTAAGTCACTGCAAAGTAAGCCATGACTCAACGGTAGGCGCAACGGGCGGTGATTGCATATGAAACGCCACGCCAGGCCTCGTCAATTCTCTTACGAAAAGGGGAATTCCGTATCGAACCCTTCGGCCCCGAAGCCGATCGTCGGCACCCATTCGCGAATCTTGCAGGTTTCGACAAAACCCTGAAGAGCAAAAGGGTCGTCAGCGAGGATCTTGAAAACATCCTGAGCCGAATTGGCGCGAAGAATAATCAGCGCATCATTTTCTCCCCTATCACGCAGGAAGCCGGAAGCCACCACAATGTCGCGTGAATGCAGGTCTCGCAGGAACTGGCGGTGAGCGGGCCTGAATGACTGGATCAACGACTCGAGTGAATGGTCGTAGGTGTATTCGATCATGTAGAGGCTCATTGCCTCATAATGCCAGTTAAACTGCCGTTTGACGATGGAACACATGTACGACATTCGAACTCGGCGCCGAGTAGACTGTTAGGGTGCATGAATCTTTAGTTATTTCTGGTGCTCGCGAGCATAACTTGAAGGATGTCAGCCTCGAGTTGCCTCGAGACACAATGATTGTTTTTACGGGACTTTCCGGCTCCGGTAAGTCATCGTTGGCATTCGATACGATCTTCGCAGAGGGCCAGCGTCGATACGTGGAGTCTCTGTCGTCGTACGCGCGCCAGTTCCTCGGTCAGATGGACAAACCCGACGTCGATTTCATCGAGGGTCTGTCGCCCGCGGTCTCGATTGACCAGAAGTCGACATCGCGCAACCCGCGTTCCACGGTTGGCACGATTACTGAGATTCACGACTACCTGCGTTTGCTGTACGCGCGTGCGGGGATCGCTCACTGCCCGAAGTGTGGCGCACGCATTCAGGCGCAGACTCCCCAGCAGATTGTGGACCGAGTGCGTTCCATGGACGAGGGAACGCGTTTCCAGGTTCTGTCGCCGGTCGTGCGTGGACGCAAGGGTGAGTATCAGGACCTGATCAATGAGCTGAAGACGTCCGGCTACACGCGTGCGATCATCGACGGCGAATTGGTTCGACTCGAGAACGCTCCGGTTTTGGAAAAGAAACTGCGCCACACGATCGAGGTCGTCATTGACCGGCTCGTGGTGCGTTCCGGTATGCGCCAGCGCCTTACTGATTCGGTAGAAACAGCTCTCCGTCTGTCCGATGGCCTCGTCATTATTGACATGGTCGACTTGGACGAGGACGATCCTGATCGTCGTCGCCGATACTCGGAAAAGCGTTCGTGCCCGAACGACCACCCGCTAGCGTTGGAAGAAATCGAACCTCGTACATTCTCTTTTAACGCTCCCTACGGTGCCTGCCCAGACTGTACGGGTATTGGGTCGAAACTTGAAGTTGATCCTGACCTACTGGTTCCCGACGAGGAACTGTCGCTGGCCGACGGTGCGGTGATCGTGTGGAACTCGAACTTCAAGTACCACAAGCGCCTGCTGGAGTCCTTGTCCGGTGAACTCGGATTCGAGATGACAACTCCGTGGAAGGCCCTGCCCGACAACGTCCGCGAAGCCATCCTGTTTGGTAAGGACTACGAGGTCAAGGTCAAGTTCCGCAACAGATGGGGACGCGAACGCTCGTACACGACGGGCTTCGAAGGTGCCGTCACCTACGTTGAGCGCAAGCGCCAGGAAACCGAATCGGAATGGGTGTCGGAGAAGCTCAACGCCTATATGCGTGAGGTTCCGTGTCCGACGTGTCAGGGGGCTCGTCTGCGTCCCGAGGTTCTTGCGGTGACAGTGGGCGATCTATCGATTGCTGAACTGTCTGACCTGTCGATTTCAGATGCCCGCGCACACCTCAATGCGTTGGAGTTGGATCAGCGTTCGCAGGCGATTGCCAAGCCAATCCTGCAGGAGATTCGTGCTCGCCTCGATTTCCTTGTCGATGTTGGCCTGACCTATCTGACGCTGTCACGTGGTGCCGGAACACTGTCGGGCGGCGAAGCGCAGCGTATTCGTCTAGCCACGCAGATTGGCTCCGGTTTGGTTGGCGTCCTGTATGTGCTCGACGAACCGTCGATCGGTCTGCACCAGCGTGACAATCGCAAGCTCATCGATACCTTGAAGCGTCTTCGCGACCTTGGCAATACGCTGATTATTGTCGAGCACGATGAAGAAACGATGGAAGCCGCTGACTGGATCGTCGATATCGGTCCAGGCGCCGGTGAAACGGGTGGCTGGATTGTCCACTCCGGCACTCTGGAAGACTTGAAGAACAACAAGAAATCACTGACTGGCGACTACCTGTCGGGCCGTCGTTCCATCGGAGTGCCAGCTACTCGTCGCCCGGTTGATCCCGAGCGCATGCTGACGATCAAGGGTGCACGCGAGCATAACCTCAACGACGTGACAGTTTCGTTCCCTCTCGGCACCTTTACCGCTGTGACGGGCGTGTCCGGTTCGGGAAAGTCCACGCTGGTGAATTCGATTCTGTACCGCACGCTGGCATCGCGCTTGAACGGTGCGCGCCTTGTGTCAGGTCGTTACCGTTCAATGAGTGGCCTCGAGCATCTCGATAAGGTTGTCCACGTTGATCAGTCGCCGATCGGTCGTACGCCACGTTCGAACCCTGCGACGTATACGGGCGTGTGGGATGCGATTCGTAAGCTGTTCGCGGAAACACAGGAAGCGAAGGTACGAGGCTACGGTCCGGGCCGTTTCTCCTTCAATGTGAAAGGCGGACGCTGTGAATCCTGCAAGGGCGACGGCACGTTAAAGATCGAAATGAACTTCCTGCCTGACGTGTACGTTCCCTGCGAAGTGTGCCATGGTGCACGGTACAACCGTGAAACCTTGGAGATTCTTTACAAGGGGAAGTCAGTCGCAGACGTTCTGAATATGCCGGTGTCTGAAGCGGCGGAGTTTTTCGCGCCGATCTCCAGGATTGCGCGACATCTCAATACCCTTGTCGAGGTTGGCCTGGGTTACGTGCGATTGGGGCAGGCGGCAACAACACTGTCGGGTGGCGAAGCACAGCGTGTGAAGCTCGCGTCCGAACTGCAGCGTCGTTCGACTGGACGAACGATCTATGTGCTGGACGAGCCGACGACCGGCTTACATTCCGAGGATATTCGCAAGCTCCTGCTGGTTTTGCAATCGCTGGTTGACAAAGGCAATACGGTCATCGTCATTGAGCACAACCTGGACGTCATCAAGTGCGCTGATTGGATCGTTGATATGGGCCCCGAAGGTGGTTCCGGTGGTGGTCGCGTCATTGCTGAAGGAACACCAGAAGCAGTTGCGAAGGTGAAGGGGTCGTTTACCGGGGAGTTCCTGGCAGATATTCTCGCGAGTGCGAAGAACCAGTCTGTCGCGAAGAAGAAGGTCTGAGCCAAGAAGAAGTAAGGACGATGCTTCTGCTACTCCTTTGATCTGCGAATAGGCGAGCATAACGAGGGGGCACCGATCATGATTGATCGGCGACCCCCTTTTGTCCGGTCAAGTTCGGGCAGTAACAGTGGCGGCGGGTCCAGGAAAATTCGATATCCGCGGTTTCGGCGGCGCAGCCATGGGCGGATACAAGCAGCTTCCCATCCGTTTTCTCCGGGTTGCAGATATAGTCAATGGCTGCTTTCAGCGTTGACTTGATAGGATGCGTCTTTGTAACTGCCATATCTCGTCCAGCCTTTCCCGTATCTCATCCATGTCGGCCTGATACGCAGTGCCTCCGGCATTGATCCGCTTGGCGATCTGGTTGATGTTCCGACCGATGATGGAAAGCTCTTTGGTAAATGCCTTGATATCTGCGGTGTCCGTATAGGTGATATACCCGTCAATCGCCATCTTTCGGAGGTAGGCGCCATATCTGCGTGTCGGTAACTGGCTCATTTTTGTCTATGAGCCGTTTTTATCCTCCGTGACATAAAATTTCATTTGAATATTCCGTTTTCGACTTGCCATGTGCCGCCGACCTTCCGCATAAGGGTTTGGAATTATCCCAACAAGCAGAAATTTCGCAAGTGGGTACTCACTTGCTGTGCTTGCTACCGTATCTTATCCCTACTTATAAAGCGTTTCGGAAACCTTAAAATGCCCGCAAAATAAGAAAAACAGAGGATGTTCAGACACCCTCCGTTTCTTCATTCGGCTTTTCAATTTTTAAGGCCCCGTCAATGGCACCCTCCACGATAGGAAAATACTGTTCTGGGCAGGGCTTTAACTTCTGTCCGACCCGCTGGCGCAGCTCGCTTTCCTCTCGCATGACCTCTGGATTGAAATATCTCTCCATCGACAGGCCGCAGATTTTTACAAGCTGTATGATGACCGGCAGGCTGGGGATCGTACCCTCGTTTTCAATGTTGGCAAGATACCTGGTATCAATATTCACCTTTTCGGCTAAATCTTTTCGTGCAAGGTTCTTCGCCTTCCGTGCTTCTTTTACATCCGCACCGAAGGTTTCAAAGCCAGGGCAGTCTTTAACTTTTGCTATTTAGCATCACCCACATACATTCTATATTTCATAGATTGCCCGTGGAATGATGTCATATGCAGTTTTCTTAAACTTTATATTTCATATTTCTGTGAACTAATCAGAATTCGAAAATGTCAATATCGTCTTACATCCATGTGGCACTACGTTTTCGATTTGCATTGTGCCTTTATGTGCTGCCATAATCTGCTGAACAATCAAAATCCCCAACCCATGCCGCAAATCCAGACGCTCATCTATACTTTCCATGTAGTGTGGCTTTTCTTCTAGGTCTTGTCGCTTTTCAGGAGACAGACCTACTCCGTTATCTGCAACAGAGAGCGTAAGACCATCATGTGCATTTTCCAGATCAAGCCGAATTTCGCAGCCTCCCGGATTGTGTTTGATGCTGTTCTGCACAAGATTGTTGATTGCCCGTGAAATCAAGCGGGTATCACATTCCAGCCTGGCATTTTCTGCTTCTGGCGTAATTTCAATTTCAACCGTATAGGCATCCAAAATCCCGGAGTTGAGCAGTTCCGACACATAGGAACGAAGGAGTTTAGACAGGCGTATTTTCTCCTTGTGAAGCGGCTGCATTTCATATTCCAGTTGAGACACTAAATTCAAATCCTGCACGAGTTCTTTGATTTTAGCGCTTTGCTTTTGCACGATCAGAGCCTGCTCTTTTACCCCCTCACTGGCTGTTTTGTCTGCGGCGATCCGGTCTGCATAGCCCATAATCATAGAAAGCGGAGTTCGGATGTCATGAGAGACCCCGCTGATCCAGTTGGCTCTGGCTTCGTTTTGCCTGCTTAATATCAGAGAGGCTTTATTTACGCTGCCCGCAATTTCGGATAACTCTCTATCAATATGGAGAGAAACGGGTTTGCCATCGGCCAATGTTTCAATGGCATCTACAATCGGTTCCGTGTTCTGGATGATCCTGCGTTTTGAAAAATAGTAGGCCAAAAACAGGCACAGCACATCCATGCCCAACGTTCCTATCACATAGAGGGGAATTTTCTGAATAGCCTCCATGGAATAGTAGTTGCTGGTGAGCTTCATATAGCTATTCTTTGGATACCCTAAAACTAACAATCCATCCTCTGTACTCCAGACAAAAACGGGATAATCCTCCAGATAGCCTTTGGAAAATGAAGCTACCTCTTGAATGCTGTAATGTTGCGGCACTTCTTGTGGCACATCGAGCCGCCAGAAACATTCGCCCGTTGACGTTAGATACATGGCCCAGATATTGTACTGGCGCAATTTCTGCTCTGCGTAATCGGGCAAACCCTCTATGGTAGCCGCAGTAGAGGTCAGCTCAAGCATGGCGCGCGGGGACGCTTCTCCGTAATCCTCTGAAACTGTGTGATAGAAAGTCACGCCAAACAGAACGACATTGACAATTACCAGGATCAGAAGAAATGCAGCGAAAGACACCAAGTGCTTTGAAATATAGGTGCCAAAAGATTTCAAGGCGTCACTTCCTTGTAATCAGTTTATAACCCAGCCCCTTAATCGTAATCAGGGAAACGGGCTTTGAGGGATCGGCTTCAATTTTTTCCCGAATCCGCCGTACATGGGCATTCAGGCTATTTTCATAGCCGAAAGGATTGTCGCCCCATAATGCTTCACAAAGAGCGTCAACCGTAACAATCTTTCCCTCGTTGCGGGCCAGCGTTTCCAACAGGGTATGCTCTTTTGCGGTCAGGAGGATAATCTCGCCGCCTTTGTTGACCTCTGCCCGGCTAAAATCAATCGTACATCCATCCAGGAAAACCCGCGGGCTGTCCTCTTTATAAGTTCGGCGCAAAACCGCATAGACACGCAGCAATAGCTCCTGCGGCATAAAAGGCTTTGAAATATAATCGTCTGCTCCAAGGCCAAGACCGGCCAGCTTGTCTGCTGCTTCGTCTTTTGCGGTCAGAAAGATGATTGGCACATTTGTAAAAGTGCGGAGCTGCTTCATCAGGGAAAAGCCGTCCCCATCTGGCAACATGACATCCAAAACCATCAAGTTGGGTTTTTCTTTTTCTGTCATTAGTATGGCTTCTTTTACTGTTGCGGCAGTAAGTATGGTTTCAAAACCGGCATCGCTTAAAATATCGGATACCATTTTCAGCAGATCCGGCTCATCGTCTACAAGCAAGAGCTTCTTTCGATGCAGAAAAGAGTTGTCCATAGCGTCACCTCCCGAAAGTATTATAAAAAAGGATTTAAAGTCTGCGGAGGGCATCCTCAAAAAGTAAGGTAAAAGTAAGGACGGGAGAATGTAGATGTCAGGTTGAAGTTGTACCGTAGAAGCATCGAAAGGAGATGTTTCTATGGACTATATCATTACAACGGAACATTTGACCAAGAAATATAAGAACTTCACTTCGGTCAATCATGTTTCGCTTCATATTCGCAAGGGCAGCATTTATGGTTTTCTTGGCCCGAACGGGGCAGGCAAATCCACTACCATGAAAATGCTGTTGGGGTTGACCGCTCCCACAAAAGGCAGCTTTACCATTGATGGGAAACAGTTTCCGCAGGATCGGATTGCCATTCTCAAAGAGATCGGCTCTTTCATCGAAGCGCCATCTTTCTACGCAAATCTCACCGGGCGGGAAAATCTTGACATTATCCGCCGCATTTTGGGACTGCCGAAAGCTGATGTGGAAGATGCTCTGGAACTGGTAGGGCTGACCGAGTTTGGCGACCGGCTGGCAAAACAGTATTCGCTGGGAATGAAGCAACGCTTGGGCCTTGCCGGGGCGCTCTTGGGGCGTCCGCCGATTCTGATTCTGGACGAACCCACAAACGGTCTTGACCCGTCTGGTATCCACGAAATCCGCAATCTGGTAAAATCTTTGCCCAGCCTTTACGACTGCACGGTGCTGATCTCGTCCCATATGCTGTCTGAAATCGAATTGATTGCAGATGACATTGGGATTCTCAACCACGGGCGGCTGCTGTTTGAGGGAAGCATGAATGATCTGCGTCAATACGCCCTGCAATCCGGCTTCGCTGCGAACAATCTGGAAGATGTGTTCCTTTCTATGGTTGAGAAAGATAACATGGACAGAAAGCAGCGGGCAAAATTATGAAAACGCTGGCAATCGAACTTCGGAAAGAAAAGCGAACCGGCGCGATTCCCGTGCTGCTGGCCGTTGGTGTCTTGGGAGCCGCCTGCGCATTTGTCGATTTCATTGTGCGGAAAGACACGCTTCTGAATCTGCCGCTGGCCCCGATGGATGTCTTGTTGACCCAGCTCTACGGCATGATTATGGTGCTGAATCTGTTCGGTATCGTAGTTGCTACCTGCATGATCTACAACATGGAATTTAAGGGAAGTGCCGTAAAGAAGATGTATATGCTTCCCGTCAGCGTCCCGACCATGTATCTGTGCAAATTTCTGATTCTGACGGTCATGTTTTTGATTGCAATCGTGCTGCAAAACCTGGCACTTGCACAGATCGGAATGACGGACTTGCCGGACGGAGCATTTGAGATGGGTACGCTGGTACGCTTTGCCGGATACTCTTTTCTCACATCCATGCCGGTACTGTCGTTTATGCTGCTGATTTCCTCGCGCTTTGAAAATATGTGGGTGCCGCTTGGAATTGGTGTTGCCGGTTTTCTGAGTGGTATGGCCCTTGCAAATTCGGGACTGACGCTTTTGCTGGTGCATCCTGTTGTGATTATTCTGAAACCAGCAGTAGCCAAGAGCGCCCAGCCTGATTCGACGGTTGCCCTTGTCGCTTTGGTGGAAACACTGTTGTTCCTTGCTGTGGGCTTGTGGCTGGCGAAGTACAGACGCTACGAGTAAGGAGGGATAATAAGAAATGAGCTTTTTGGATTTACTCAAAATCGAGTTTATGAAAGTAAAACGCTCCAAAATCGTACCCCTGATTTTCATTGCACCTTTATTGGTGGTGGTTTCCGGGGTTGCGAGTTTGAGCAACTACTTTACACCGGAATACACCAATGCGTGGCCTGCCATGTTTATTCAAAGTGCGCTTGTTTACGCCTACTATCTGCTTCCATTCAGCATGATCGTGGTTTGCGTGATGATCGCAGGACGAGAAACAGGAAATAACGGGATTCTGAAAATGCTGGCGCTACCGGTCAGCCGCTGCGCATTATCCATTGCCAAATTCTGTGTGCTTACCTTTTATCTGTTTATGGAGATGGTGGTGTTTCTTGTCGTATTTGTAATCGCTGGGCTGATTGCGACACAGACAATGGGAGTAACAGAAACCCTGCCGATCCTATATCTTCTGAAATGGTGCTTGGGGCTGTTTCTGACTATGCTGCCGTGCATTGCGGCTATGTGGGCCATCACTGTGCTGTTTGAAAAACCGCTTCTTTCTGTTGGATTAAATCTGCTGCTTGTGATTCCCGGTGTATTGGTTGCAAATACGCCGCTGTGGATCGCCTACCCGTACTGTTACAGCGGTTATCTCGTTTCCTGCTCTCTCCATGACTTTACAGCAGAAACTTCCGACGCCGCTTTTTCGGTGTTTCCGTTCCTGCCGTGCGCGATTGTGGTGTTTGGCCTGTTTTTCGCGCTGGCTGTCACCCAATTTGGGAAAAAAGAAATGAGGTAAAACTATGGAAAAGAAAAAACTTCAACCAGTTAGTATCGCTGCGCTCATTGTGAGCATCCTACCGCTGGCGGCTCTTGCCCCATCGCTTCTGCACCTTTCGCTGTCGGACGGAGTCCGAACCGCTTGGGCCGGAGCCAATATCGCTTTTGTCCTGCTGGGCCTGATTCTTTCGGTGGTATGTGTGCGGAGCAGGGAAAGCCGCAGTATAATCAATATTGTATCAACTGCAATCAGCGTTTTTTGGCTGCTGCTGATGGTGGGAATTGTCGCGCTTGCCATGTTCCTTACTTTCGTTCAGTGAAGAAACAGTTATGCGTAGAGTTGAGAAATTTATTGGATGATGCCTGATCGCGGTTTCTTTGCTGGCTTGTATTGCCTGCTCCGGCTTCGATAGGTTAAGTGATAACCTCAAAGACAGAGCAGAGCAGACATATTTTCATGCGCGTATGAAGCGGCGGCTTTGATTTTCAGAGCCGCCGCTGATGACCTGCAAGGGCGCGGTAGCCGATTGGAGGTTAATTTGCCGTATCCTTCTTCTTATTTCGCAGTATCCATGATCTGCACCAGTTAAAAAGCGTAGCCCCTCCGTTGGAGTTGTACGGCTTTGGATATGAACTATACCATGTATAGCAATCATCTTTATAAAACATTTCTGCGCCCAGCAGGTCCATTGCGACTTGCTGGGCGCTTTTGCTGTTTTCCGAAGACAAGCCCACTTCGAAAAAATTTTTTAAGAAATTTTCAAAAAGGAGGCTTTTAGCGGGTAGCGAGCGGCTTTGCGTTCGCCTTGTTAGCGGAAAGGGAGAAACCCACCTCATTCCCCCAGGAAAGGGGGGGGAAAAGATGGATGTGATCCCCCGCAATGACTATGGCGAGCGGTGCCAGTTTGATGCTTACTGCAAGCTTGTACTATACCATGAGGCAATCGACTACCTCCGGGAAATGCAGAGGCGCCGTGACAGGGAACTGTCATTCAGCGACCTTCCACAAATGGAGATGGACAAGCTCTGCGTTGTAGATCATTACCCCAGTGACAGATTTACATTCTCGTCCCACGGGTATGACCTGCATATCGAAAACGAGCTTGTGGCTGATGCCTTCGCCGGTTTGTCCGTTCAGGAGCAGAGTATTTTGATCCCGCATTTTGTTCTGGACTTGCCGGATCAGGAGGTTGGCCGCCTTGTTGGAATGTCTTGCAGCGCCGTTCAGCGGCGAAGGGCAAAATCATTGACCGAGCGGCGGATCAAGTTGGCCGCACTCATGCCGAAGGGAGGTTGAAGGTATGAAGAAACCCACTTACAAGGGCAAGGAGCTTCTTCCTCTTTCGGTGATTGACGCCGCCCGTGACGGGGACTCTCAGGCTGTGGATCAGGTACTCCGGTATTATGAGGGTTTCGTAGCGAAGAAACTCAGATAGACGGGTTGGTTTTCTTCGCTTCGGTCGTTCGAATGTGTAGCTCGTCGACATTCGTCGAGGCTGGCATATCGACGGCAAGACGCACAGTCTTCGCAACATCAAAAGCACGCATGTGATCATCAGGGTTGTAGGTCTTGCCAGCCTGAGCCTGCATAGCGACCTGCATATCAGTATCGATACGTCCAGGGTGAATAGCGACAACGCGAACCCGGCCACGTTCAGCTTCACGCAGACAATCGGTGAAAGAACGCAATGCCCACTTCGAGACCGTGTACGCAGCATCAGAGGGATAGATGCGCACACCAGCACCGGAGTTGATGACAACGACCGTGCCGCAATTCTCGCGTAGCTTCGGCAGACACATCCGTGTCAGGTCAGCGGCAGCAATGACGTTGGTTTCCAAGACCCAGCGCCAATCGTCGCGAGTCGTGTGATCAAGCGTCGCCTTCTTGCCAACACCAGCATTGTTGACGAGGACATTGAGACGCCCCACTGTGGCCAACACGTCCGAAAGAGCTTGGGCGGCCTCGTCCTCATTCGTCAGATCGGCGACAAAGGCGGAAGCATCACCCAACTCGTCGACCACGCGACCTACTGCTTCGGCTGATCGTCCGCCAACGATGACGTGATGCGTCTTCGCCAGTTCAACGGCAATCGCATGTCCGAGGCCACGAGTGGCACCGGTGACCAGAGCGACTGGGCGATTGGACGATACTGTAGCGGTCATCGCGCGTCTCCATTCTGAGTTGTGTCGGAGTAGAGTGCATCGACCTCGTGGGCAAAGTCGCGCAGAACGACGTTGCGCTTCAGCTTCTGGGACGGGGTCATGTAGCCGTTCTCGACTGTGAATTCGGCGTTGACGATGCGATATCGGCGGATCGATTCTGCGCGCGACACCTTTTCATTCGCTCGAGCAATCGCCTTTTCGAGCGATTTACGCACGACCGGAAGGTTCGCAGCAGATGCCGTATCTACAACATCCTGTCCCTTCGATGCGAGCCACATCGGGAGCATTTCAGCATCCAAGGTGATGAGCGCTCCAATGTACGGGCGAGCATCACCGACAACAACCACGCTCGAAATCAACGGGTGTGTTTGCAAGGAATCTTCCAAAACCTCGGGCGAAACATTCTTACCACCCGCGGTGACAATCAATTCCTTCTTACGGCCCGTAATACGCAGGTGGCCCGTTTCGTCGATAGCACCCAAATCACCGGACTTGAACCAGCCATCAACGAAGGAGGCTTGAGTTTCCTCCGGCAGGTTGTGATAGCCCTTCATGACGCTGACACCCTTCATCAGGATCTCACCGTCGTCATCGATACGAATCGTGTTACCCGGCCAGGGGAAGCCCACCGAATCCGGCGGGAAGTCCGAGGGCCATTCGACGGCAATCGGCCCAGTCGACTCCGACAGACCGTAGCCCTGCAGAAGGGTAATACCAAGGCCACGGTAGAAGTGAGCAAGGTCAGCTGCCAGGGGAGCGCCACCGCAAATGATCGTGTGGAGGTTCGGGCCAAGCACTGACTTCACCTTGCGCAGAGCCAGAGCATCGGCAACACGTAGGCGAGACTTCAACGCAAAGGAAGGACCGGGAGAAGGGGCTGCAGACGCTGAAGGAATCTGAGTTGTGTGGCTGGTCGGAGCGCCTACGGCCGAGGTCTGTTCGATTTCAGGAGCCTTCGTGTATGCGGTCGCATGCGACAGTTGTTTCGCCTGGTTTGCTGCCCATGAGAAAAGCGAGCCCTTGATACCGCCACCGGCCTTCGCGGTTGCAGCGTTGTACACCTTCTCCAGAACACGAGGCACGACAAGGAGCATTGTGGGCTTGAAGGTCGAAATGTCCGTCAGCAGGTTACGCATATCCGGAACGAACGCGACGCGTCCCTGACCGCCAAGCAACGCGTACATGACGAAGCGTGCCAGAGAGTGCGCGACGGGCAGGAAGAGCAGTGAGCGCGACTTTGGAGAATTGATGAGGTCCGGGAGGAAGTCGTAGGCCTGAATGGCAGAAGAAATGAAGTTTCCGTGCGTCAGCTCAATGCCCTTTGGGCGACCCGTTGTCCCCGAGGTGTAGATGATCGTTGCAACGTCGTGAAGTTTACGGAGCTCAAGGCGTTCGTTGACCTGTTCGAGCCTCACGCCTTTAGCAGCAGCGAGAATTGTGCGCTCGGCGCCTTTATCGAGCGACATGATGGTCACGTTATCGCGTGCAACCGAACGGACAAGGTCTGCCTGTTGCGTTGTTGCCGTGACAACAATCGTCACTTCAGAGTCGACAAGGATGTGTTCGATCTGTGCTGCAGAATCTGTTTCATAGATCGGAACCGTGACTGCGCCACAGCTGAGCGCTGCGAGGTCAATGAGCGCCCATTCGAACGACGTGGGCGCAAGAATGGCAAGATGCGCGCCCGGTTGCAGGCCAAGGCCGATCATGCCACGTGCCGTATCGTCGATACGACGAACGAACTCATTGATCGTCATCGGACGCCACTGACCAACGCCGTTTCGGCGTTCAATCGCCACTTGATTCGGGTGGTCAATTGCGCGCTGTCGGATCATCTTGGGCAGGTTCCAGTCAGGATCGGCTACGCGAGTAGCAGGATTATCCCATGTTGATGCGTCAACGTGGATCAATGTCATTTCTTTTGCCCTTCGGCGTAGAGTGCGTCGACCTCGTGAGCGAAGTCTTTGATCACAGCATGGCGACGAAGCTTCAGCGACGGAGTCATATATCCATTTTCCACCGTAAACGTCTGATCGATGATCCTCAACCGCCGAATGGACTCTGCACGCGACACCCTTTTGTTTGCACGCGTGACTGCTTTCTCCAAGGAATCGCGTACTTCTGGCATATCCGCAGCCTGTGCGGCGTCCACAATTGGGAGACCGTGATTCTTCAGCCATGTGGGCAACATATCGGAATCGAGGGTGATCAGCGCGCCAATGTAGGGGCGAGCATCACCGACGACAACAATATGTGCGATCAGCGGGTGGGTGATCAGCTGTTCTTCGAGGACCTCGGGCGAAACATTCTTTCCACCGGCGGTGACGATCAATTCCTTCTTACGGCCGGTGATTGATACTCCGAGGTTCTTATCCACGGTGCCAAGGTCACCTGTACGGAACCATCCGTCAATAAAAGAGTCTGCGGTCGCGTCGGAGAGATTGTAGTACCCCGACATCACCGAAACGCCTTTCAGAAGAATCTCGCCGTCATCAGCGATCTTGACGTAATTACCAGGCAGAACGGGGCCGACATAACCAGACGGGTGGTTATTCAGTAGCTGGACACATGCGGGCCCGGTCGTTTCAGAAAGACCGTAGCCCTGCAGCACCTTCAGGCCGAGGCCACCGAAAAACTGTGCAAGATCCGATGCAAGCGGGGCTCCGCCGGACACGATGTACTTCAGGTTCGGGCCCAGGATCTCACGAATCTTCTTCAGAACCAGAGTGTCAGCAACCGAGTGGCGCACGCGCTTCAACGGCGATGGGCCAAGCGTCTTTTCTTTCGAAGTTGCCCACGACCTTGCCTGCTTGGCGGACCAGGAGAAAATCTTGCCTTTAATGCCCTTACCGGCCTTCGCGGCTGCGGAGTTGTAGACCTTTTCCAGGACGCGCGGGACAACCAACAACACGGAGGGCTTGAATGAGGCAATGTCGGGAAGCAGGTTCTTAATGTCGGGGGAGAATCCGAGTGTTCCTTGGCCGGAGATCACCACGTGCATGACGAAGCGAGCGAGTACGTGTGCCACGGGAAGGAACAGAAGCAGGCGGGTGTCGGGGGAGTCAATGACCGCTCCGAGTACCTGTCGAGTTGCGTAGGCTGTGCCGACAAAGTTGGCGTGAGTCAGGCAGACACCCTTCGGCATGCCGGTTGTTCCCGACGTGTAAATGATGGTTGCCAGATCACTGCTCTTGATTTTGATACGGCGTGCTTCAACTTCTGAAGCCTCGATGCCGAGCGCAGCTGTAGCGATATTGCGCATGGCGCCACGGTCAATGGAATCAATGAAGCGAACGTTGGGAGTACGGACGCTTTCCACAAGTTCCGCCTGCTGGCTGGTCTGGGTGAAGACCTGAATAACCTTCGCGTCGGTCAGGATGTGTTCGATTTGAGCAGCAGAGTCTGATTCGTAAATGGGAACGGTGATAGCTCCGATAGACAGGATGGCATAGTCCAGTAGCATCCATTCATACGAGGTTGATGAAAGGATCGCGACGGCATCGCCGGGGTGAATGCCCTGGCCGATCAAGCCGCGAGCCACATCGTTGACTTGAGCAAGAAGCTCTTCGGCGGTCACCGGTTGGGGAAGACCAACGGGAGTGCGCTGTTCGACGGCGACCTGTTTGGGGTGCTTCTGAGCACGCGCAATCAAGAGTGAGGATACTGATTCGTGTGCCCCAACCTTGAACTTTGGTTTCACTGTGAATGAGCCGTCGCGTAGCTTTTTCATGGATTCCTCCCGTGGTCGCGAACTTATTTCAATTCTTTTATTAACTTGAGCCTACCTACATCTCCTTCAACTAGTGTGCGACCCTCCGGTTTTGGGTGGCGTTTGATTGCTCACGATTCGCGCGGTGGTGTGTATGACAATGTGTATGACAAAAGGCCCCGCCGATCCGAAAACGGATGAGCGGGGCCTCCCTCAAGTACTCGGCTCAGAGATCGAAGTACATGTGATACTCGTAGGGGTGTGGGTACACGCGCATAGGAGCGACCTCGTTCGCCTCCTTGTAGTCGAGCCATGTGTCGATGAGGTCCTGGGTGAAGACGTCGCCTTCAGTGAGGAACTCATGGTCGTTGCTCAGGGCCTCAAGGGCTGCTTCGAGTGAGCTCGGGAGCTTCGTGATGTCCTGGTATTCAGCCGGCGGAAGCTCGTAGAGATCCTTATCGATTGGGGCAGCAGGCTCAATACGACGCTTGATGCCGTCGATGCCGGCCATCAGGCAGGCCGCGAAAGACAGGTACGGGTTGGCCGACGGGTCCGGGACACGGTATTCGACGCGCTTCGCCTTCGGGGACGTACCTGTAACAGGAATGCGGATACATGCCGAGCGGTTACGCGCCGAGTACACCAGGTTAATCGGGGCTTCGAAGCCGGGAACCAAGCGACGGAAAGAATTGACCGACGGGTTCGTGAAAGCAAGCAGTGCCGGAGCGTGTTCAAGCAGACCTCCGATGAACCAACGAGCAGTGTCGGAGAGTGAACCGTAGCCTCGTTCGTCGTAGAACAGCGGCTCGCCGTTCTTCCAGAGCGAAAGGTGGGTGTGCATACCCGAACCGTTGTCACCGAACAGTGGCTTCGGCATGAAGGTTGCCGTGTGGTCAAAGTCAAGAGCGGTGTTCTTGATGACGTACTTGAACTTCATCATGTCGTCCGCAGCCTTTTGCAGGGTTGCGAAACGGTAGTTGATTTCCTGCTGACCACCGGAACCAACCTCGTGGTGAGCGCGCTCAATCTTCAGGCCGACTGCGGCAAGGTTGCGAACCATTTCATCGCGGATATCCGCGTACTGGTCCTGGGGTGAAACAGGGAAGTAGCCGCCCTTAACGCCAACCTTGTATCCGCGGTTGCCGCCTTCTTCTTGCCGGCCTGTGTTCCACCATGCTTCGGGGGAGTCAACCTTGAAGAACGTTGAGTTCGGCTTGACCTCGTAACGGACATCGTTGAAGAGATAGAACTCAGCTTCGGCGCCGATGAAGCATTCGTCAGCGATACCGGTGGAACGTAGGTAGGCCTCAGCCTTGGCTGCAACCTGACGAGGATCGCGAGAGAAGGGCTCGTCGGTGAAGGGGTCAACGATCGAGAAATTGACGACGAGAGTCTTGGCGACGCGGAAAGGGTCGACGAATGCTGACGTGATGTCGGGGATGAGCTTCATGTCAGACTCGTGAATAGCAGTGAAACCGCGCACGGACGATCCGTCGAACATCAAACCATTCTCAAGGGCGTCGTCAATGAACTCCTGTGCAGGAATTGTGAAGTGCTGCTGGACGCCGGGAACGTCGCAGAAGCGAACATCAACAAATTCAATGTCCTGTTCAGTAATAAACGAAACAACCTCTTCGGAGGTGGTGAACATAAGGTGTCCTTCCATCGCACGTTATTAATGCGTTGATGCCAAGACGTTTGGTAAAAACTTTGCCAAACAACCGCTAAATAGATGGTATTACATAGCGTTTCATGCGCGAAAAAGATTGTCCGAAATGTGGCGCATTTGTCCTGTTTGTGGCGTGAATTCTCCAAGATGAGCCCGTTCTTTCCACAAGTGTTTACTATTACTTTGCAATTGTGGAATAGATGCATTTTCGACGCGAGAAGACATCATGAGTGCTCGAGTGCGTGAACAACGCGCCAGTGGTCTCTATGATCCGGCGAATAAACACGATGCGTGCAGTGGCAACGGTTGAAACGATTGCTCGTGAAGAGGGGCTGCGCGTTCTGGCGTGGCGAGACGTTCCGGTCGAAGATGGTGTTTCATTCCTCGTTCTTTCTGACCGTGAAACAAACGCTGAAATGGCGCCAATCCCGTCACTTCTGGCTACTGCAGCTGTCCATCATCATCTTCTGCGTCGGCATACGCGCACCCAGGTACGTACACTATTCAGGTGGCCGACCCGTCAACGTACCGTCCGAAAACCGGTGATATTCCTTCGTCACCGGGCGTCTATCGTTTTTCCGATAAAGACGGTCGAGTTATCTATGTCGGTAAAGCAAAGAACCTTCGTAATCGTCTGACGAACTATTTCCAGGATCCAGGCAATCTTCACCCTCGTACGCGCCAAATGGTGTTTACGGCGACGCACGTTCAATGGACCGTTGTTCGTAGCGAAATTGAAGCCCTGACGCTTGAATTCACGTGGATCAAAGAGTTTAATCCACAGTTCAACGTCATGTTTAAGGACGATAAGTCCTATCCTTACTTGGCTGTGACCATGGGGGAGAGATACCCCCGCGTTCATGTCACGCGTCAGGCGAAACGTGCCGGAACGCGTTACTACGGCCCGTATACGCAGGTGTGGGCGATTCGTGAAACGATCGATTTGCTCTCACGTATCTACCCCGTGCGTACGTGCACCCCGGGAGTTTTTCAGCGTGCGAAAGCCCAAAAGCGAGCCTGTCTTCTGGCGCATATCGACAAGTGTTCTGCTCCCTGTATCGGTGCGATTAGCGAAGAAGATCATCGTCAGCTTGCGCAGAATTACTGCGATTTCATGGAGGGGAAGACCGGTCCCATTGTCCGTGAGTTGAAAGAACGGATGAAAGAATCCGCAGCGAACCTTGACTTTGAAACTGCCGCGAAGACCCGCGACGACCTGAAAGCGATTGAGAACGTTCTGGAAAAGAACGTTGTTGTCCTCGATGATGGTACAGACGCTGATGTCTTCGCGCTTGTTGCTGATGAACTCGATGCTGCTGTCCACGTTTTCTTCGTTCGTGGTGGTCGTATCCGTGGCACGCGAGGATGGGTGATCGATCGCGTCGATGGTGCAGATGAGCAGGTCTTGATGGCTCGTTTGCTTGAACAGGTCTACTCGCAGCTTCCTCCTTCTGATCCGAGCACCCCGACAAGGCGCGAGAAGGTCAAAAAGAAGTCGGTTGACGACATCGCACACACTCCAACGTCGGCGATTCCGCACGAAGTTTTCGTCTCGATCGAGCCGGACAACAAGCAAATGATTGCGTCCTGGCTGAGTGAAGTGCGAGGGGCGTCCGTGCGCATTCACGTGCCCTCGCGCGGTCCGAAAGCCCAGCTGATGGAAACGGTGCGTGAGAACGCTCGCCAAGCGCTGGAACTCCATCAGACCAAGCGAGCAGGCGATCTGACTGTTCGTTCCCAAGCACTTGAAGAACTGGCTGAAAACCTCGGACTGGATGCTGCCCCGTTGCGCATTGAGTGCTACGACATCTCGCACACCATGGGTACCCACCAGGTCGGTTCCATGGTCGTCTTCGAAGACGGCGCTCCGCGTAAAGACGCTTATCGGACATTCAATATTCGAGGCACAGATGGCAACGGTACCCCCGATGATACGTCCGCGATGGACGAGGTTCTGCGCAGGCGTTTCTCCCGTCTGCTTGCAGAAGAAGCAGGGGTTGCCGGTGAAGACGATGAGGGCGTCGCCTTCGAGTCCGGTCCGATTGATTCACTCACAGGAAAGCCACGCAGGTTTTCTTATCGGCCCGACCTTGTGGTCGTCGACGGTGGTCTGCCTCAGGTGAATGCAGCGCGTACTGCACTCGATGATCTTGGCGTCGACATTCCTCTTGTGGGATTGGCTAAGCGTCTTGAAGAAGTCTGGATTCCCGGCGACGAATTTCCAATGATCTTCCCGCGCGGCTCGTCTGCCCTCCACTTGCTGCAGTACCTGCGCGATGAATCCCACCGATTCGCAATTACGAAGCACCGTAAGCGTCGAACGAAAGCACTAACGAGGTCCGCCCTTGACGCCATTGAAGGCGTCGGCCCCGCGCGGCAATCAGCGCTACTCACGCGATTCGGATCAGTGAAAAAGCTTCGCGAAGCAAGCGTCGACGAAGTAGCTTCGGTGCCCGGCATTGGCTCAGTGCTTGCTCAATCGATCCTCGAAGCACTGAATCCACAGTCCGAACACGCCTGATCGGCCTCGTGATACTTTCGTTCAGTCGCCCGAGTCAAACGTGAGCACACCCGCACACGCGCGCTTTGGTCCACTAACCTGAAGAAAACTCAATTCACCAACGGGGAGCACACTATGACGCCGGCGTTTCATCTTCCGTGTCGCGTTTTGTTGCTGGGTAGCGGAGAACTAGGAAAAGAAGTCACAATCTGTCTGAAACGCTACGGCGTATACGTGATTGCTGTAGATGTCTACCCGGTAGCTCCCGCGATGCAGGTCGCCGACGAGTACGCGGTTCTCGATATGTCGGATGATGACGAGCTTTTCGCGTTGCTCGACCGGGTGAAACCAGACCTTGTTGTCCCCGAAGTTGAAGCAATCGCCACTGACGCACTGGCAAAGTTTGAAGCAACGCATCAGGACACGCGTATCGTGCCCAACGCATTTGCCGTCCAAGCAACGATGGATCGCAATCGCATTCGTGGCCTTGCTGCGAGCCTCGATGGTGTTGTCACTTCTCAGTTCCGCTTTGCTTCAAGCGCCGATGATATTCGCGAGGCACTGAATCACACCGGCCTGCCTGCTTTCATCAAACCAACAATGTCATCGTCTGGCCACGGACAGTCCCGCATTACCTCCGAGGAACAGGTTAATGAGGCCTGGAATGCGGCTCAGGAAGGCGCCCGCTCTCAAACTGGTGAAGTTATCGTCGAAGAAGAAGTACGGTTCGACTGCGAAATCACGCTTCTGACCGTCCGCTGGTGGAATGGCGAATCGGTCGAAACGTCCTACTGCAGTCCCATCGGACACCGACAGGTCAACGGTGACTATGTTGAATCGTGGCAACCGGCAGCGATTTCGCCACTGGCGCTTGAGCGCTGCCAGGCCATGGCGAAGCTCGTAACAGACGCATTGGCATCCAACGGAGCATCGCCTGCTCTCGGCCTCTTTGGCGTCGAGTTCTTCATCAAGGGCGACGACGTCTGGTTCTCCGAATTATCCCCACGCCCGCACGATACTGGCATGACCACTATGGTGTCCCAAGCACAGTCTGAGTTCGAGCTTCACGTCCGCGCAATCCTCGGCCTGCCCATCGATACGACGCTACGCACACCGGGTGCATCTGCAGTCATCAAATCAACAAAACCCCTCAAACACCCCGAATACCTAGGCGTCGCCGAAGCCTTGTCCAAGGCCGATGGAGTCAGAATATTCGGCAAGCCCGTCACACGAGCCGGTCGTCGAGTCGGCGTTGTTCTGGCAAGCGGTGCCAGCAGCGACCTGGCACGCGAGCGCGCAAATCGAGGAGCCGACGCTATCACGCTTGTTGAAGCAACGTCGCTACCCGGCGAAAACAATTGAAAAGTGCGATAGTTACACCATGACTGACGAACTCGATAACAACCCGCCAACCGTACCTGCAGGCATCCCGTTGCTTGACATGAACAGCCCGGTCGTTGCCCCCATAGCATCGAACGAGGTCCTCATCATCACCGGTGCATCTGGCGCTGGACGTACCGGGGCAGGCAGAGCGCTTGAAGACCTCGACTGGTACGTCGTTGATAACCTGCCACCTTCAATGTTGCCCGCGTTGGTTGGCATGATGTCACCGGCAGGCGGAGGCGTCCACCGTCTGGCAGCAATCGTTGACGTACGCTCACGCACATTCTTTGCCGATCTGACGAAGACGCTGGATCAAATGAGAGAAATGGGTGTCGCCTACCGGGTTATCTTCCTCGAGGCAGACGAACGCACTCTGGTGAAACGCTACGAGTCCAACCGTCGCCCACACCCGTTGCAGGGGCAGAAGACAATCCTGGACGGCATTGAAGCCGAACGACGCATGCTTGCTCCCGTTCGTCGCATCGCAGATGAAGTGATTGACACGTCGAATATGTCCGTCCATGACCTGACGCGTCATATCCGCGATGTCGTTGCGGGAGAGGGCGATCGTCCGCTCCAAATCACAGTTGAATCTTTCGGCTTCAAACGAGGAATCCCGATTGACGCTGATCATGTGCTTGACGTGCGTTTCTTGAAGAACCCGTACTGGGTGGATGAACTCCGTCATCTGACCGGTCGCGATAAGCCGGTTGCGGATTATGTGCTGGATCAGCCCGGAGCTCGACAGTTCGTTGTGTCATATGCGGACCTGCTTGCCCCCATGCTTCAGGGCTACATTAGTGAGCTCAAACCATTCGCAACAATTGCCGTGGGATGTACCGGCGGTCAGCATCGCTCGGTCGCATGTGCGGAACTGATTGCCAACAGGCTTCGTGAAAACGGCTATCCTGTCCGAGTCCACCACCGTGACCTCGGGAGAGAGTAAATGTCATACGTCGATGCAGCAGGTTGGACACTACGCGGAGAAACCGGTCCTTCCGTTGTCGCTCTCGGTGGTGGCCACGGTCTTTCCGTCACTCTGCGCGCTCTTTGTCACATCACGCGATCGCTGACTGCGGTAGTTACCGTCGCCGATGATGGGGGATCATCAGGTCGTCTGCGTCAAGAGATGGAGATCCTGCCACCCGGTGATCTTCGCATGGCTCTTGCTTCTCTCTGCGAAGAAACCGAGTGGGGTCTGACGTGGCGCGATGTCCTGCAAACGCGTCTTGAAACAACCGGGCCGTTGAATGGGCACGCTTTAGGTAACCTTTTGATCTCCGGCTTGTGGCAGTTGCTTGACGACCCGGTTGAGGGTCTTGATTGGGTTGGGCGCCTTCTTGGTGCGAGCGGCCGTGTGCTTCCAATGTCCATCGATCCTCTCCAGATCGAAGCGGACATGGATGATGACGGACGTAAGTACACGGTTTCGGGACAGTCGAAGGTGGCGGTTGCACCAGGAACTGTCGAACATATTCGTCTTCTTCCCAAAAGCCCGCGTGTTCCAGCAGAAGTTGGGACGGCGATCGAACAGGCGGATTGGGTTTTGCTTGGTCCTGGCTCGTGGTACACGTCCGTGATTCCGCATGTGTTGGTGCCAGACGTTCACCGTGCACTTGTGACGACTGATGCCCACCGTGCGTTGATCTTGAACCTATCGCGCCAGCGTGGCGAGACAGATCGTATGACCACTGCCGATCATGTTCGCGTGATCCGCGACTATGCTCCAGATTTCAAACTGGATGTGATTATTGCCGATCCAACCGCCATCGATGATGTCGACGACCTTATTGTTGCTTCAGAGGGGGTGGGCGCTCGCGTGCTACTTCGACAGGTTCGTACCGGTGATGGGCAACCGCACCACGACCCGCTCCGCCTTGCCGCAGCGCTGAGGGATGCGTTTGACGGCTTCCTTGGAGAAGTCGGCAAAACTGAGACTTGGTTGCCCTGAAGCGACATCTGAGGAAATGAACGTGTCACTAACTACTGATTTAAAAGACGAACTTGCGCGCGTTGCGCCACAAACTCAGTCTGAGATGGCTGCTGAAACCGCTGCGATTCTGCGGTTCGCTGGTGGACTGCACCTTGTTTCCGGCCACATTCTGATCGAAGCAGAACTGGATACCCCCGCAGCGGCGCTCCGTCTTCGCCTGTTTTTGCAGACGCTCTACAACGCTGAATCAACGGTTGTCGTTGTTTCAGGTGGTTCGCTGCGTCGCGGTAAGCGTTTTGTTGTTCGCGTTGTGCATAAGGCTGACGAGCTTGCTCGTATGACCGGTCTTGTCGATTCTCTTCGCCGGCCAGTACGCGGTCTCCCCGCCACCTTAGTAGCGTCGGGGAACGGTGAAGCGGCCGCGGTCTGGCGTGGAGCGTTCCTTGCGCGGGGGTCGCTGATGGAGCCCGGGCGCTCGACTTCGCTGGAAGTGACATGCCCGGGACCTGAGGTTGCGCTCGCTATGGTCGGATGTGCGCGAAAGTTGGGCGCCGCTGCACGTTCGAAAGAAGTACGAGGAACGGACCGCGTCTCTGTCCGCGATTCAGAGGCCATCGGACAACTGATTGGCAAGATGGGTGCCTCCTCTACTCAGAAGACGTGGCAGGACCGTCGAGAGAAGCGCGAAGCCCGCGGATCGGCGAATCGTCTGGCGAACTTTGATGACGCAAACCTGCGTCGTTCTGCGCGTGCTGCTGTAGCCGCGGGAGCCCGACTAGAACGTGCCTTCGAAATCCTTGGCGACGACATTCCGCCTCATCTTCTTGAAGCGGGAACTCTGCGTCTGAAGTACAAGCAGGCGTCCTTGGAGGAACTGGGAAAGCACACGGATCCGCCGTTGACGAAAGATGCTGTTGCCGGTCGTATTCGTCGCCTGCTGGCCATGGCTGACAAGGTTGCTCACGATCGCGGGATTCCGGATACGGAAGCTGCACTCACGATCGAAATGCTCGAGGACGACTGAGGACTTTAGTCCACCTCAAGCCACGAACGTTATTATTGCCACGTAGGGGTTCGTTCACTGAAGGTGCCGTAGACCACCGTGGGGTGTAAATTGGGTCTTGCTAGAACCGCAGATAACTGCGGGCCGGATTCGCACCGTGCGGATACCGGTTGCACATTCGAAAACGTGCCCGTGCAGGGCATGAGCAGGAGGACAATAGTGACCACCCGCGTTGGCATCAATGGCTTTGGCCGTATTGGACGCAACTTCTTCCGCGCAGCACTCGAGCAGGGCGCGGACATCGAGATCGTTGCAGTGAACGACCTCACCGACACCAAGACTCTCGCTCACCTTCTCAAGTACGACTCGATTCTCGGTCGTTTCAATGGTGAAGTTTCCTACGACGAGTCCTCCATTATCGTGAACGGCAAGGCCATCAAGGTCCTCGCACAGCGCAACCCGGCCGACCTCCCCTGGGGCGAGCTCGGCGTTGAGGTCGTTGTCGAGTCCACCGGCTTCTTCACCGATGGCACCAAGGCTGTAGCTCACATCGAAGCTGGCGCCAAGAAGGTCGTTATCTCCGCTCCGGCGAAGAATGTTGACGGCACCTTCGTTATGGGCGTGAACCACGAGGATTACGACAACGCAACGATGAACATCGTTTCGAACGCTTCGTGCACCACCAACTGCCTCGCACCGCTGGCCAAGGTTCTCCACCAGGAGTTCGGCATCGTTCGTGGCATCATGACCACCATCCACTCCTACACCGGCGATCAGCGCGTCCTTGACGCACCGCACTCGGACCTCCGTCGTGCACGTGCAGCAGCACTGAACATGATCCCGACCAAGACCGGTGCGGCACAGGCTGTTGCTCTGGTTCTCCCGGAGCTCGCAGGCAAGTTCGACGGCCTCGCAGTCCGCGTTCCCACCCCGACCGGCTCCCTCACCGACCTTACCTTCCAGGCAGAGAAGCCCGTCACCGTTGAATCCCTCAACGCTGCAGTCAAGGCTGCTGCTGAAGGCGAACTCAAGGGCATCCTCGAGTACACCGAAGATCCGATCGTTTCCACCGATATCGTCGGCGATCCGCACTCCTCGATCTTCGATGCATCCGAGACCAAGGTCATCGGCGACCTCGTCAAGGTCCTGTCCTGGTACGACAACGAGTGGGGCTACTCCAACCGCCTCGTCCAGCTGACCGCTCTGGTTGGCTCGAAGCTCGCCTGAATCGCACCTCGTACGCTGTGAGCAGCAAACACTTGCGCCCGCGCACCCCTATGAGGTGTGCGGGCGCTTGTGTACTCACGATTTTCGGGCGGATACTCCGCCCCTTTAATGAAAGGTTGGTTCTATGAGGACCATCGAAACTCTCGGCGAACTGCGTGGCAAGCGCGTTCTGGTTCGTTCTGACTTCAACGTTCCGTTGAAGGACGGTGTCATCACCGATGACGGTCGTATTCGCGCAGCACTGCCGACTCTGAACCTGCTGACCAAGGCTGGCGCCAAGGTTATCATCATGGCTCACCTCGGTCGCCCGAAGGGCAAGGTCGATCCGGCATTCTCGCTGGCACCTGCCGCAGCTCGTCTCGGCGAACTCATCGACGCCCCCGTCAGCCTTGCAGGCGACGTTGTTGGCGAATCCGCCAAGGCTACCGTTGCAGCTCTCGGAGAAGGCGAAATCGCTCTTCTCGAAAACGTCCGCTTCGACGCACGCGAGACCTCCAAGGTTGACGAAGAACGCGAAGAACTGGCCAAGGCATACGCAGAACTCGGCGACGCATTCGTCTCCGATGGCTTCGGTGTTGTGCACCGCAAGCAGGCTTCCGTCTACGACATCGCCAAGCTCGTTCCTTCCGCTTCCGGCCTGTTGGTTCTGAAGGAAATCGAATCCCTGCGCAAGGCAACTGAGAACCCGGAGCGTCCCTACGGTGTCGTCCTCGGCGGTTCCAAGGTTTCTGACAAGCTCGGTGTTATCGCCAACTTGCTGAAGAAGGCTGACCGCCTCTTCATCGGTGGCGGCATGGCCTTCACCTTCCTTGCAGCTCAGGGCTACTCGGTCGGCAAGTCCCTGCTCGAAGCAGACCAGATCGAAACCGTGAAGGGCTACATCGCCGAAGCAGCAGAGCGTGGCGTTGAACTGATCCTCCCGGTCGACGTCGTCGTTGCTCCCGAATTCGCAGCTGACGCACCGGCAACCAACGTTGCTGTCGACGCTATTCCGGATGACCAGATGGGCCTCGATATCGGCGTTGAATCGCAGAAGCTCTTCGCCGAAAAAATTGCATCGGCGAAGACCATCGCATGGAATGGCCCGATGGGCGTCTTCGAATTCCCGGCATTTGCAGCAGGCACCAAGGCAGTTGCTCAGGCACTGTCTGACGGCAATATGTTCTCCGTCATCGGTGGTGGCGACTCTGCAGCTGCAGTTCGTACCCTCGGCTTCGACGAATCCACCTTCTCCCACATTTCCACCGGTGGTGGCGCTTCCCTCGAACTCCTCGAGGGCAAGGTTCTGCCGGGTATTGCAGTTCTGGAGGACTGAAAAATGACACGTACCCCGCTGATGGCCGGCAACTGGAAGATGAACCTCGATCACCTCGAGGCCAATCACCTTGTCCAGGGCCTGGCAATGGAACTGAAGGATCACAACCACGACTACTCCAAGTGTGAGGTCCTGGTTATTCCTCCGTTCACTGACATCCGTACCGTTCAGACTATCGTTGACGCCGATGAACTCGGCATCAAGTACGGTGCACAGGACGTTTCCATCCACGACAACGGTGCATACACCGGTGAAATCTCCACCGCTATGCTCGACAAGCTCGGCTGTACGTACGTCGTCATGGGCCACTCGGAGCGTCGTGAGTACCACAACGAATCCGACGAACTCGTTGGTGCGAAGGCACGGAAGACCCTCGACGCAGGCATGACTCCGATCCTCTGCTGCGGTGAAGCCCTTGAAATCCGCAAGGCCGGCACCCACGTTGAGTTCGTCCTCGGCCAGATCCGCGCAGCACTCGCTGGCTGGTCCGCTGAAGACGTCGCCAAGATCGTCATCGCCTACGAACCCATCTGGGCAATCGGCACTGGCGAAACCGCGACCAGCGAAGATGCACAGGAAGTCTGCGGTGCAATCCGTGCAGCACTGGCTGAAGACTTCGGTGCAGACACCGCTGAAGCAACTCGCGTTCTCTACGGTGGTTCGGCAAAGCCGGGCAACATCAAGGAACTCATGGCTCAGCCCGACATCGATGGTGCACTCATCGGTGGCGCATCGCTGAAGGCTGATTCCTTCGCCGAGATGGCACGCTTCTACGCCTGAGCAATTCTTAACAATTGGCTCTGAAGGGGGAGTCAACCGGCTTGCCGGTTGGCTCCCTCGGGCTTTAACCCGCTAGACTAGCGACAGTTACGTTTCAGCGATGCGCTTACGCGTGTATCGCCTATTCAAGAATCGGATTCAACAGTGACCGCACTCAAAATTACCCTGCTCGTCCTCATCGTGCTGACCAGCCTTTTGCTGACCCTCACGGTCCTTATGCACAAGGGCAAGGGTGGCGGTATCTCCGATATGTTCGGTGGTGGCATTTCGTCTACCGCCGGTTCATCCGGTGTTGCAGAGCGTAACCTGAACCGAATCACCCTCGGCATTTTGATCGTGTGGGTCGTGTGCATCGTTGCCTACGGTCTGATGCAAAAGTGGGTTTTCTGACCCGTTAGTCTTTCGAAAGTTTGGGCTCCAACCGCGCGTGATCTGTCCCCCGGAAGTTGGACTGATTTATTCAGTTTTTCTTCCGGGGGATTTGTATGCATTCGGGTTCTCAGTTGACTGATGACCGGTTGGCGGCGTGGGTGGGTTTGTTTGAGCAGGGGTTTGGTTATAGAGGTTCGGCTAGGCAGGTCGGTGTGGGTCATGGTTGATCCATGGCTAATGTGGCATGCCCTGTTTGTGGGGGTTCAACGGTACGTAACGGGAAAACGCCTGCTGGTCTTCAGCGCTGATACCCGGTGAAGCTGGATCAAGGTCGATTTCGAGCATCTGTTCATACGAAAACGGTGCGTTGTTCGGCAGACGGCATCAACGTCGAGCCCACACACCTTGTGTACACGGGCGTCGGCAAGACCCAACTCCGTATCGCGAATACCGGGATGCCCACCGCGCGAGTGTTCTTTGTCGGTGGCGAACTCTTCAAAGAGAGCGTCGTTATGTGGTGGAACTTCATTGGTTGCGACTACTGAGAAATTGAGCAATTCCGTTGCGAGTGGGAAGCTGGGGGAGAGCGCTTCGGCCAAGTCGAAGACTACATCGGTCACACCCCGCATTCGTGGCAGTTTTTGTATGATTTTTTGCTTTTATATATCTCTTTTCATCATACCTGTTTCCGATTTTCGTACCCCTCGGAGAGCAATCGTTAAAAAGTGTCAGTAATCGTTAAAAGGTTCAGATTGCTCATCAACTTGCCAAAAATTCAACAACGAACGCCTGAACGACAGCTACGATTGGTATCAATAAAAATGGCACGAACAAAAAATGCTCCGCAAGAGCCAAGTGCTTCATCCAATTCTTAAATTTATAGTCCTCCTGGCCCTCTGTGCCAGGAATAACAATTTCCCCCTTATGTTTACCTTGAAACAACAGACAATCTAACAGCAAAAAATCTCCTGCATTTAATATGCTCCACTGAATATAGCTCATCCAAAATAAATTCCAAAAACCAAAAGTTTTTGAATGCAAAAGGCTTACAACTGAATAAACAAAACACATCCCGGTGAGAGCGATGCTTAATATGAGATTTATTTTTTTCTCTTGCTTTGTCATGGGTAAAGGAGCTGCCTTTTGAATGGCTTTAGGATAAGAGTCAAAAAACCATCTTGGATTTATAAGCACCAAACTTGCGACTGCTCCGTTAAAAATAGCAGCGATAGCTACCCCATCCAGTATTGCTCGAAGGGTATCCATAAACCCATATTCTCCTTAATCCATACATCCTTTTACAAAAGCCATATAGGCCTCTGTGTTTTGTGTCATTTCTTCGCAGTGTCCGTAGCCTTGCCAGATTTTTAATTTTGCCTTGGGATAATGTTTCTTGATGCTTCTTCTTGCGTGTCCGACATTCGGATCCTTATCCCCATAAGAAAAGATGGTATCTTGTTGCGTATCCTCCGATAAATGTGGCAAGCGGATATGTCCGCAATCATAAACAATATTTTTGATACTCTGCTTGTCCATCGTAACAAGCGTATCAACCAGCATGTTCGCATAGATCCCATAGCGTTTGGCGACCTTATCGATCACCGGTTTTGGATCTTGCCGCGCCTTCTTTTGTTTGCTCAGAAACACATGCTCCAGCATTTTTGATAGAAGTCCGGCTTGTTCAAAAATCTGGTCCCTTCAAAGAACAGAGGTCTGCGTTCCGTTTCACGGTTGGAAGGTATCCGCATGCAAATCAATGCTGGCAATGATGCGATGATTTTGGATTAGCCATTCTCGGATATATCCAAGTCCGGGAGAGCCGAGGATAGAATCCGGCAACACGATACCCATGCGACCGCCCGACTTTAAGAACTGTGTACAGCGCTCGATGAATAATATCTCCGGAGGAACAGATGATTGCAGGCGTTCGGTCATCGTCCAAATGTTATTTTTCTTATCCTGCTGCCAGATATGAGCCAGCTCAAACTGCTCCAGAATGGCTTTATCCTTAATGGGGATCTTGCTGCCAAAAGGTGGATTCGTCACAATCACGTCAAAGTATCCGAAACGTGTGTCATCGCCGTAACCAAAAACCCACCTGTGCCGCACACGATCTATCGTGTTTTGCAGGAGAGGAGGACAAGTGAAGCTGTACCGCTACGCCAGCAAGCACCCCTCTTTTTCGCGAATCGTTTTGGCTCTGTTGATCGGAATCACCGGAGCGATTGCCTCCCTCGTATCCCAACCTCCTTCAGGCGCAAGTCAGATTCTCGGGCAGATTCTGGTTGGAGGAGCCCTCGTCGCACTCGTGGTCGGTTACCCAGTAGCGCTGACTGTCAGCCAAATAATCCGTGCGGCCAAAGCGGGGAGTGGTAAGGACCTGCCGGTTCTCGATGCAGGCCTGGACGTTTGGACCCTGTGTGTCTTAGCGGTTTATGAGTTCGGATACCTAGGGTTCTTCAAAGAGGTTGTGCCTACTGCGGACTGGCACGTTCAGCTGGCAAACTATCAAACTCATGCGCCGATTTACACGCGGGCATGGCCACACGTGCTGTTCATCTCGTTACTGTTCGTATTCGGGTTCCTCATTTTGCGCTTCAACGAGGCCAAGCAGTTGCCGCCCCTCGTAGTTGTGATTGCGATTGCGGGGCTCTACTTGGGCGTCGCGTTCGGCCTGGCGTGGACTATTCAGATCACCACCTTTGAAAAGCGCCTAGACGCGCTGTTAGTTCTACCTTTGCTGGCTGTTCTTGCGATTGTGGTGAAAATAGTTGCGATCCAAGTTCGAGCCTACGAAGCTGATGAAGACAGACGAGGCCGCATTGATGGCTCCTCGATATTGAGCACACTGGATGCAATGGTGGCTGATGCGAAACGCTGGCCCCTTCTGGGGTTTGTAGCGGCGCTCCCGCTGCTTGCCGTGCTGGTCGGGATTCTAGCTTTGTTTGGCCAATCGCCGAGCTTAGTGGTGAGGGCGTTTACAGAGACCAGTGATTGGAACCTGTCACAGCAGGTTGCCCCGCAAAACGTGTATTTTGACGAACACTACCTGTGCACCGTGGCGGCTGGCGGACACCGAACGGTGGTAAAGCCGATTCGCATGGGATTGCGTCATGGACGGCCGGTAGTTGTCAATCGCCAGTTGCTTGTGGCAAATGCGTTTGAGCAGATGCTGGAAGAGCGTGTGCCCAGAACCCATCGGGTTATTCGACGCTTATATGACACGTATGGCTTCCCGATTGCCAAGCTGATCAGATCGCAGTGGGCGGCTGATGCTGTGTGGTTTTTGATGAAACCAGCGGAGTGGTTCTTCCTGGCCGTCCTCTATCTGAATGATCGTCATCCGGAAGATCGCATAGCCCTCCAGTACACGGCCTAACGGAGCTGTACACTTTTAACGCCCGTGTTTCGTAGACCCGAGCACGGATTGAGCCAGGTTTCGGTTACTGGCTTTCTATGATCTTCCTGTTGGTTCAGCAGACCCAGGATTATCCCGATGTAAAACCATATTTCTTCCAGGCGGGATTTCTGCCAGGCGGGACATAAGTCCAAATTCGCTTCAAAAATTCAGGTATGCTGAACTTAATTTTCGGATACCCGAAATTTTAGGAGAGATGAATATGGAAAACGTTGCCAAGATCCTCAGCGATGCCGGGCTGGAAAATCCTGCAGTAACTGAGTACGTAGCGTAC
>NZ_JASOOV010000045.1:0-253 GCF_030217965.1 Pauljensenia sp. UMB1177
GATAGCGACCCGCCATGCGGTGGCTCGGCTGCGTTCGGGTATGCGAAGGGATGTTGTATGAGTTTTCTGGGCTTTGATGAACGTTGGGCGGCCTACCTAAAAGTCGCGGAAATTAACCTTGGCGCTGCCGCGCGCATGCACGGCGGGCGGATCGCCGCGGTGCATCGTGGCGCTGTCGAGGTGCTCCTAGTTGCTGATGCCGCTGCTCCGGACGGGCCAGTAGGTGCCACTGCTGGTGCACCAGACGGAGCGT
>NZ_JASOOV010000046.1:0-251 GCF_030217965.1 Pauljensenia sp. UMB1177
CGTATCTATCACATTAATGAAAGTATTTTATTGCTCAGACACATCTATGAAAACCGCTATTTTAAAAGCAGTAACCAAGAAAACCCCATCACTTCCTGGTCTATTGACTAGGAAAATGATCAGCATTAGTTTAAAAACATTTGTCAATTAAAAAAGGTTGTGGCAAGGGTCACAGCCTTTTTCTAAGTTAGGAAACACCACTAAGGAGGAAGACTATGCGTGTACGTCACAAACCCTGGGCAAAAGACCTG
>NZ_JASOOV010000047.1:0-250 GCF_030217965.1 Pauljensenia sp. UMB1177
TCATTATCGGTGGGCACACGCATCACTTGCTCCCTGAAGGCGAATTGCATGGCACCACTTTGTTAACTGCCGCTGAAAAGTATGGTCATTATGTTGGAAAAATCACCTTAACCTTAAATGATGACCATCGCATTCAAACGCGGCGAGCCGAAACCTTTCAAACCGCTTTGTTGCAAAGTGCCGCGGCGGATCCACGTGAGATTCAAGGCTATGAGAGTAAAGGAATCGCCTTATTAAAACAGCAGCAAGT
>NZ_JASOOV010000048.1:0-250 GCF_030217965.1 Pauljensenia sp. UMB1177
TCAAAAAAATTTTCAAAATAGCTATAGTTAGAGCAAAAAATGAGAATAATATAAGTATAAAGAAAAAATAAAGGAGAAGGATTATGGAAAAAATAATTTTCACGACATATTTGTCTTTACAAATCGTTGTATCTATTTTGAACATTGTAGATTTCATTAGATATAGATATCATAGATAAATAGAAACTAGAAAAGGACTTGCATATGCAAGTCCTCATTCTTAATACATGTTCAAATTACAAAAAATCAT
>NZ_JASOOV010000049.1:0-249 GCF_030217965.1 Pauljensenia sp. UMB1177
TTAGGAGGAAGAATATGACTACTGAACATATTGAAGAATTAAATGACCAGCAGCTGATTCGTCGTGAAAAAATGGCTGCTTTAGCAGAACAAGGCATTGACCCATTTGGTAAACGTTTTGAACGTACTGCAGATTCTGCCCAATTAAAAGAAAAATATAGTGATAAAACAAAAGAAGAGCTACATGAATTAGCGGATACTGCTACCATTGCGGGACGACTTATGACCAAGCGCGGGAAAGGCAAAGTCG
>NZ_JASOOV010000050.1:0-247 GCF_030217965.1 Pauljensenia sp. UMB1177
CAAGTCATGAGGTCTTGGATGCTTACTCCATATTTGTGACTGATTCTCCAGAGTGAGTCGCCTGATTGAACCGTGTAGGATACACTTTCAGCTGGTTTTGTGGGTTCGGCTGGTTTGTCTGTACTTGGGTTTGATGTTGGAGCTTCTGCTTTGGCAGGTGCTTGAACGACTAGTTTGTCACCTGGATGCAACATGTAATTAGAACCTAACTTGTTCCAAGTCATTAAATCTTGGATACTTACCCCAT
>NZ_JASOOV010000051.1:0-246 GCF_030217965.1 Pauljensenia sp. UMB1177
TCCCAGTTTCCGGCCAGGAGGTGCCCCATCAGTTCCATCGTGTTCTCCGAGACGGCCACTCCCCCTTCGCTTTGACACTCGTCGCACAGCGCGCCACCCTCGGAAATGGAGAAGGACGTGTGCGGGCCGGGCTTGCCGCAACTGGCGCATGCGAAGCACGAGGGTGCCCACCCCGCCACTGACAGGGCGCGTAGAAGATACGAATCGACGATGAGGACCGGGTCATGACGCAGGTTGGCCAGCGCG
>NZ_JASOOV010000052.1:0-245 GCF_030217965.1 Pauljensenia sp. UMB1177
GCAGTGAGCTCCGGGTGGCCCGGCAGCGGCCCCGCCTCCGGCATGCCCGCCAGGGAGCGCGCTCCCGATCCTCGGCCCAGGCCCAGGAGCACGGTTTCGGCTTGGTCATCCGCGGTGTGGCCCAGCAGCACCGGGCCGCAACTAGTTGCAAGCTCGCCTGCCCCGCCCGGCGCCTCACTTGCGGCGCCAGCCGCCTCGGCCAATGCCGCGTATCGGGCCACCCGCGCCTGCCCTTCCGGGCTCGA
>NZ_JASOOV010000053.1:0-245 GCF_030217965.1 Pauljensenia sp. UMB1177
ATCTGGCTCTAGTCCCACCATTGTCTACATGCTAATCGAGGCCATGGCAGACGCCGGATGTCAACAAGGTCTTCAACGTTCCCAAGCCCAAAGCTTAGCCGCCCAAACCGTCCTAGGTGCTGCAGCTATGGTCGTAGAAACTGGACAACATCCCGGTCAACTCAAGGATGCGGTCTGCTCACCTGCTGGTACCTCCATTGAATGCGTCCGTAAGGCAGAGGACAAAGGCTTACGATCCGCTGCCA
>NZ_JASOOV010000054.1:0-244 GCF_030217965.1 Pauljensenia sp. UMB1177
TCAACAGCGTCGATTTCCCGGCCCCCGAAGCGCCCAGCAGCGCCGTAACCGTGCCCGGCTCGAAACCTGCGCACACATCGGTCAGCACCTTCGCGCCGCTACCCGGGTAGCTGTAACTCACGTGATCAAGTTCCATAACATTCATAATTTTTCCTAACTCAGTGACGAAAGAATCTGCCGGGGAGACCGGCGCAAAATCGGAAACAGCGCAATCGCCAGCGCCATGGCAAGAATCCCGGCGCCG
>NZ_JASOOV010000005.1:0-117802 GCF_030217965.1 Pauljensenia sp. UMB1177
GGACACCGCCGCAATTTTAACTCACGTAAACCCCTTGGAGCACCCCTCCAAGGGGTTTACTACTGTGCACAAAGTGCCCTTCAGTCAAAGCTCGGCAACGAACAGCGGTAGGCGAGTGGACTCACGCACAATGTGGCAGTTATCTGGCGGATTATCGCCGTGAACCGGCTATGCTTTTTAAAGTAGAAATGTAGCTATCAGGGCTAGAACGCCCACGTTTGAAAAGCGCAACCGCGCAGGAATAGAGGAAGAAGCCATGGCAGAAGAACAAGGATCACGTTTTGATAAGGGTCGTGGTGGATTCCAACGTCGCTCACGGTGGAGCGACCACAATCAATCCCGCGCAAACAACAACCGTCGCGAAGGTGGATACGGCCGTCGCGACGATGACCGCCGTGAAGACGGATACGCGCGACGCGATAACGATCGGCGTGACGGCGGCTATGGTCGTCGTGATGACAATCGTGGTCGTGGTTTCGACCGTAACAACGATCGCCGTGACGGCGGATACGCGCGACGCGATAACGATCGGCGTGACGGTGGTTATGGACGTCGTGATGATAATCGTGGTCGTGGTTTCGACCGTAACAATGATCGGCGTGACGGCGGATACGCGCGACGCGATAACGATCGGCGTGACGGTGGTTATGGTCGTCGTGATGATAATCGTGGTCGTGGTTTCGACCGTAACAATGATCGGCGTGACGGTGGTTATGGACGTCGTGATGACAATCGTGGTCGTAGCTTTGATCGTAACAATGACCGCCGTGAAGGCGGATATGGGCGTCGTGGTGATGATCGTCGTCAGGGCGGTTATGGTCGTCGCGATGATAATCGTGGTCGTGGTTTCGACCGTAACAACGATCGCCGTTCCGGTGGTTTTGACCGTAACAATGAGCGTCGCGGTGGCGATCGCCAGCGCGGTGATCGCATGCCTCCCAGCCATAACCAAGAGCAGTACCAAAACTACGCTTCCACTGACGAGTACGTCTCGCCCAATCCGAATGAGCCCACGATTCCCGCAGGTGTGTCCGCCCAGGAACTTGATGCCGCAGCACTGCGCGCACTTACTACACTTTCCGGCCCGAATAAGGACATCGTTGCCCGCCACCTCGTGATGGCCGGACAACTGATTGACCTTGATCCGGAACTTGCCTACAAGCATGCTTCAGCAGCATCTGCGCGTGCCGGTCGCGTCGACGTTGTCCGCGAAGCAAGTGCCTTGACCGCATACGCATCCGGTCGCTATGACGAGGCGCTCCGTGAGGTCCGCGCCGTCCGTCGTATGCGCGGTGACAACTCGCTTCGTGCAGTCGAAGCCGATTGTGAACGTGGCCTGGGACGCCCTGAAAAGGCTGTCGAAATCATCGACCAGACTGAAACCAAAGGCATGGAACTGTCTGAGCAAGTCGAACTGATTCTGGTTTCTTCCGGCGCTCGCGCCGATCTTGGCCAGAGCGAAGTTGGTCTGCTCATCGTCGATGATGCGTTGGCTGTACTGCCCGCAGACACGGATCCCTTCCTCCTGCGTCGCTTGAACGAGGTCAAGATTGATCGTCTGCGTGAACTTGGACGCGATGATGAAGCCGACGAACTCGAATCCCAACTTCCTGAAGAAATTGAAGACCCCGATATCGTTGATATTTCGCTCTATGCGGATGCTGACGTTGACAATAAGCGCACTCAGCTTCGTGCAATGTCAAGACCGCTGGTTGAAGAATTCGATGTTGCCCTCTTTGATCTCGATGGCACCGCATGGAATGGTGATGAGCCGATCGAACATGCAGCTGACGCAGTGAAAGAAGCACGCGAAGCCGGCATGAAGACCGTGTTCGTTACGAATAACGCGATGCGTAGCCCTCGCCAGGTTGCCGACAAGCTGAACACGATGGACTTTGAAGCAGATCCGTCGATGGTGATGACCTCCGCCATGGATGTTATTGCTTTGATGAAGGAACGTATCGAAGACGGTTCGAAGGTCTTTGCTATCGGTGGCGACGGTCTTCGCGTTGCACTGACCGAAGCGGGATATGAGCTTGTTGATTCCGCTGATGATGAGCCGGTTGCCGTTGTTCAGGGCCTCGACAAGGACGTGAACTGGGTGCTCATGTCGGAAGGCGCATTTGCCATTCAACGCGGTGCGCGCTTCTTCGCAACGAACCTTGACACAACTCTTCCACAGGAACGTGGCTTTGCTCTTGGCAACGGCTCTCTTGTCGCCGCCATTGAACATGCAACGGGCAAGCGTGCGTTTGCAGCGGGCAAGCCGGAACCGGGTATTTACCAGCGTGCTGCTGCGCTGGTTGGCGGAGAGAAGCCGATCGCTGTTGGCGACCGCCTTGAAACCGACATCCTGGGTGCTATTCGCGCAGGCATGCCGGCAATGCATGTTCTTACCGGTATTCATGACGCACAAGCCATTGTGACGGCTCCTCGCGGCCAGCGCCCCAGCTTCCTTGCCCTCGATATCCGAGGCCTTCAGGAAACTCATCCGCGCGCTAAGCACCACCTGGATAACTCCTGGACCTGTGGCGTCTCTCAGGTTGTCCGCATAGCACGTCACGGTGGAATTTTCGTCGACGATGTTGAACTGGCCGCGGATGAGATCTACACGATTACGCTCGACACCTACCGTGCAATGGCGGCAGCAGGCTGGGATTACTCTGACGAAAACGCCGGAGAGACCCCGCGTTGCCCCAAGCTCACAGTCGTTCCGAACGACGATGAGTCCGGAATCGTTGTTGCGCCGATTGAAATCTTAGAAGACGCAGAAAGCGACGAGGGCTTCACCTCCTCTGACGAACTGCTTGCAGTTCAAGCAGATGAACTCGATGAAGCATTGGAAACTCCTGCGTTCCTTCCCGGCGAAGAAGAACTCGAACGTCTTCTTGCCGAAACTGAAGACGATGACGAAGCGGGCGAAACTCAAGGCGAGTGATGACTAATCTCAGTGACGGTTCTGGGGCGGGCGTGATGCCGCCCCAGAACCGGAGCCTTCGCAATGATGATGCTCACCAGGCTACGAATTCAGGACAGAATGCCCAGTCTGAAACGGTGAGCATCGAAGAACTTGAACGCGAGATCGTTCGTTTGAAAGAACGCGACGTTGTTCTACGCACGCGTCTATCCGGTCCGGAGTTCTTGTGAAACTGCGTCGAATTGATTCGGAGCTTGTGCGCAGGGGATTGGCTCGATCTCGTACCCACGCCCAAGAAATGATCGCTGACCAGCGTGTGAAGCTCGACGGAGAAATTGTTCTGAAGCCCGCACGTCAAATGGATCCTGCACAGGCGATCGTGATCAGCGAGGCACTAGAGATTGAATACGTCTCTCGTGGTGCGCATAAACTGGCCGGTGCCCTAGATATTCTGGGCGATACTGCTCCCACGATTGCGGACACAGTGTGTATGGACGCCGGCGCTTCAACCGGTGGATTCACTGACGTGTTGTTACGCAGGGGAGCCCGCCAGGTGTTTGCCGTTGACGTTGGTTACGGTCAGCTTGCTTGGAAGCTCCAGTCAGATCCTCGTGTTGTCGTGACGGATCGTACCAACGTACGCACGATGAAAGACGGCGATCTGGATCCGAAGCCACAGATCGTTGTTGGCGATATGTCCTTTATTTCACTGACGCTTGTTATCCCGGCTCTCGTTGCAGTTGCAACCGATGACGCTGATTTCCTGCTGATGGTGAAGCCGCAGTTTGAGATCGGCAAAGAACGTCTCGGCCACGGTGGCGTTGTTCGCAACCCGAACCATCACGTGGAAACCGTCGAAAATGTTGCGCTCTGCGCCATCGACAACGGTCTGACAGTCCGCGCAGTCGCAGCTTCGCCTCTTCCGGGGCCTTCTGGGAACGTTGAGTACTTTATCCATATGTCCGCATCTGGCTCAGGCGGAATTGATGCTGATGAGTTACGCTCACGTATCAAAGAGGCAGTGATCGCTGGCCCCGCAGATTCGAAGGGACTTCAATGATTCGTCGCGTCATGCTTGTCTGGCATAAGCATCGTCCTGACGCGCAGACAGCAGCATCGGTCATGATGAGCGAGCTCGACTCTCTTGGCGTAGAGGTCGTCGAAGAAGCACGCCCAAATTCTGCCGATCTTCTTCTTGCCCTCGGTGGCGATGGAACGATCCTTGCGGCAGCTGAATATGCTCGCCGTTGCGATGTCCCCCTTCTCGGAGTGAACCTCGGCCACATGGGCTTTCTCGCTGAGGCAACCGATCAGGGCTTCGACGAACTGGCACAACGCATCGCGAACGAAGATTTCCATCTGGAAACCCGCATGACGTTGGACGTTGTTGTTCGCCAACCCGATGGGACAGTCATTACTGACTGGGCGTTGAACGAAGCGGTCGTTATCCACACGGATGTTGCCCATCCGGTGCATCTTGCGCTGGCAGTCGACGGACAGGACGTTTCAACGTATGGCGCTGATGGCATTGTTTTGGCGACGCCAACAGGCTCAACCGCATATAGTTTCTCTGCCGGTGGACCAGTTGTATGGCCCGATATGGAGGCGATCGTGATGGCGCCGTTGGCGGCTCATGGATTGTTTACGAGGCCGCTTGTCGTGGGTCCATCTTCCAAGCTTGAAGTGGGCGTGCTCAGTGAAAACTGGACCTCGCCAGAACTATGGTGCGATGGCAAACGACGGAACAGTTTGCCTCCGGGCTCGAGCGTGACCACAACGGTTGGTCAGTGGCCGGTGAGACTTGTCCGTCTTGATGACACTCCATTCTCGACTCGTCTGGTTCAGAAATTTAATCTTCCGACCCGCGGTTGGAGGAACGGACGTAACAGGTCGGTCGGGAAATGATTTCAACGATTGAAATCTCCGGGATCGGTGTGATTGACCGCGCCACTCTTGACTTCGGTGAGGGGCTCACGGTCCTTACCGGCGAGACGGGTGCCGGTAAAACGATGGTGCTCACATCGGTCAATCTTCTATTGGGCTCGCGGGCAGAGCCAGCCTTAGTGCGCGAAGGACGATCTCGCGCGCAAGTCGATGGTGTCTTCATTCTGGATGAGCAACACATAGCTCCTCTGGTCGAAGAGGGAATTGACGTTGAAGATTCGGAGCTGATTGTTTCGCGTACCGTTCTAGCCCAGGGGCGCTCGCGCGCACACGTCGGTGGGCGAATGGTTCCAGCATCGGGGCTTGCCCAGACGGTTGCCCCTCTGATCACAGTGCACGGGCAGGCCGAACAAATGCGTTTAAAAAACCCGAACGCGCAACGTGACCTCGTAGATTCCTACGGCGACCAAGCGCACCAGGATCTGCTGGCCGAATACGAGAAAGCTTGGAAAGAAGCGGTGAACGCCAAGCGTTCTTTCGACGACATTACGAAGAACGCAGATGAGCGTATCCGAGAAACAGAATCGCTAAGCGCAGCTCTTGAAGCGATTGATGCTTTCGACCCTCATGAAGGTGAGGACGAAGAGCTACGACTTGAAGCGCGTCGCCTGATGAGCGTGGAAGACCTCCGTCGGTTTATTGATACTGCAACGGCTTTCATCCGAGGAACTGACGATACAGATGGAGCCTCGAGCCTTCTTCGACACAGTCGCGACCAGATTTCTTGCGCGCGCAGTCTCGACGAGTCGCTCGCGTCTCTTGAACGACAGGCAGAATCGATCGCAATCGATGTTGAGACTCTGGGGGATGACCTGGGAGCCTACGCTCGTAGCCTCGACGCTGACCCCAGTCGTCTTGCATGGGTTCATTCGCGACGCGCTGATCTGAAGAAACTTCTTGAAGGCCGGGCCGATGATGCGACTGGCCTCATTGAATGGGCGCAACGCGCACGTAGGCGTCTTGAAGAGCTTGTGACCAGTGGAAATAATCCTGAGGTCGCCGAAAAGAAACTGAAGGAAGCTCAAGCGCGTGTCCTCGAAGTCGGTTCACGGCTTCACGATTCCCGCGTCCGATGCGGTTGTGAGCTGGCGGAAAAAGTAACGGGGGAGCTGCACGCGCTTGCCATGGCAGACGCGAAGCTTATTTGTATCGTTGAAAAGACAAAACCTACGTCGCATGGCCTCGACGACGTCACTATCCTGCTTCAACCGCACTCGTCGGCCACACCACGCCCACTTGGGCAAGGAGCCTCCGGTGGCGAGCTGTCCCGCATCATGCTGGGACTCGAAGTCGTCTTGGGTGAAAAGAGCACCACGAAGACCTTCATTTTCGACGAAGTTGATGCGGGAATTGGCGGGCAAACGGCGACTGAAGTGGGTGCCCGTTTGAAACGCCTGGCGCAAAACCGGCAGGTTATTGTCGTCACTCACCTCCCGCAGGTCGCTGTCTTCGCCTCGCACCACCTAGTGGTGACGAAGAATGACGGTCTCACCGACGTGCACGTGGTGGAAGGTGAAGCCAGAGAGGCTGAATTAACGCGGATGATGGGTGGAGATGCTCACTCTCCGGCGGCGCGCCGACACGCTATCGAAGTCCTGACTTCAGCCGTGCCACAATCACAGGGATGAGTAGCGAAAAAATCCAGTCCGCTTCAGGCGCGACACAAATCACGGGTATCGTACGCGTTGACAGTCGTGTTCGAAACATTACTGCTCGCATGGAACCCGGTGACATTGCAGTAATCGATCAGGTTGACCTTGATCGTCAAAGCGCGCACGCTCTCGTGTCGCGTGAACCGAAGGCCGTCCTTAATGCCGCGCCTTCGTCGTCAGGTCGCCAACAGGTGCGCGGACCTCGTGTACTTCTCGAAGCAGGAATCATCGTCATCGATGATCTTGGCCCCGACGTGATGTCCCTGCGTGAAGGTGACACCATCACAATCGAAGATGGTCGTGTTCTTCGCGACGATGAAGTCGTATCGACAGGTCGTCTGCTTTCCCTGCGCGATTTGGAAAACGACGAAGTCGAAAGCCGACAGCTCATTTCAACGCAGATCGGTTCATTCGCAGCCTCGATCGAAGAATTCCTTGATCGTGATGGAGGCGTCCTACGAGGTGTTGGCGTTCCGACCTTTAAGAAAGACCTCGAAGGAAAGCCCGTTGTTGTCGTCCTTGACGATTCCCAGACCAAACAACAGCTGAAGAACCTGAAGCGTTGGATCGGCGATGCGTCTCCGATCATCATCGGTGTTGACGGAGGTAGTGATCTGGCGCGTTCTGCCGGGTTTAAACCTCAGATCGTTGTCGGTGACATGGATCAGATCAGCGATAAGGTTCTTCGTGGAGCAGGCCGTAGGATTCTTCGACGCGGTCACGACGGTATCGCTCAAGGAAGCGAACGACTCAACCGCATGGGTCTGCACGCCGACGTTGTCGAAATGTCGGGTTCGTCCGAAGACGTTGCCCTGCTGGTAGCTAAGCATTCGGGCGCCTCGTCGATCGTTCTCGTCGGTGGTCACCACGATCTTGACGATTTCGTTGACCGTGGTCGCTCCGCGATGTCGCCCTCATTCTTTACTCGACTCGTTGCCGGGGATGAACTCGTTCAGGCTCGAGCAGTTGCCGCCAGCCACCGCCCACGACTCTCAGGTTTCTGGATCGTGCTACTGGCGTTGGTGATGATTGGTGGAATCGGTGTTGCTCTCTGGGCGACGCCGTGGGGCAATGATTTGTTCTCATCGATTATTTCGCTTGCGAGCCCGTCCACCCCATTGTCCCCTGACTCTTTGACGAACCTCAACTGAGGAGATACAAAATGATGAATTTCCGTTACCACCTGGTATCGCTGATCGCAGTGTTCGTGGCGCTTTCGATCGGTGTCATCCTCGGTTCTGGTCCGTTGCAGTCCCGAATCTCTGGGGCTCTTGCAGATAAGAATGCAGCATCTTCCGTTGCCGATGCCCAGGCTCTTGCTCAGGCTCAAGCTTTGGCAAGCGCTGAAGCAGCAGGTCTTGATGCGATTGCATCGAACAAGCTTGATGGCACTCTGTCCGGCATGAAGGTAACAACAATTGGTCTGCCCGGAGCTACGGCTGAAGACATTACTACGGTCAGCGATCGCCTGTCCGCCGCTGGCGCCGAGGTAATCGGCCATGTCTCGCTGACGGACAACTTTGATAACGCTGGAATGTCTCAGTACCGTGAGACCCTTTCAAGCCCCCTTTCGAGCCATATGTCTAATCTGCCCTCATCTGCATCGGGCGAAGCAATCATCAGCTTCGGCATCGTTGCAGTCTTGACGACTACGGGTTCTGAAACGGACCTCGTGAAGGAGATTTTGACTGACGATTCCACTCCGATTATGTCGATCGCCACGGATCCGGCCGGAGCAACAGAAGCCATCGTTGTCGTCGGCCCGCGTGCTTCGGCAACTGTTTTAGCTCAGAACTCTGCA
Organism: Pauljensenia sp. UMB1177; assembly: GCF_030217965.1. Lineage (NCBI taxonomy): Bacteria > Bacillati > Actinomycetota > Actinomycetes > Actinomycetales > Actinomycetaceae > Pauljensenia > Pauljensenia sp. UMB1177. The sequence continues at coordinate 8,315 of NZ_JASOOV010000005.1, forward strand.
GATTCTTCCCAGTCTGGCGTTGTGGAACGTGCTCCTCAGGCGTGGTTGGGTCTTGCTCAGGCGGTTACTTCTGTTCCGAAGTCTGCGGTTATCGTCGCCGATGCTTCGACGGATTCGTCCATGGGACAGGTTCTGCGCACTCAGGGTGCCCAGGTCACGTCAATCGATTCGCCTGGCACGACGCTGTCGGCAATCTCAGCCGTCATCTCCCTGAAGGATGCGTCCGCAACTGCTCGCGCATACGGCGTTCAAAATGGCGCCACTGCGGTTATACCTGAGCTTCCGTGATAGGAGCTATCGTTTCGCCTCAACGTTCGTGACAGCGAGCCACTAGCGCTTCCACCACGTGGCGTTTCCAACTGTGCGGTGCGTATCATCTTGGCCTTCTGAGTCGAGGTGATACGCACCGTTTTGTTATGCTGGAGTCCCATGGTGATGTCTTCAACGCGCGCTATGGGCGCAGATCAAATGGTAACCAAGCAGATTTTTGTTACTGGCGGTGTCGTCAGTTCACTGGGTAAAGGGTTGACCGCTTCAAGTCTTGGTCGTCTTCTTCGTTCTCGTGGTCTTTCTGTTGTGATGCAGAAGCTTGATCCGTACATTAACGTCGATCCGGGCACAATGAACCCCTTCCAGCACGGTGAAGTTTTCGTGACGGAAGATGGTGCTGAGACCGACCTCGATATTGGTCACTACGAGCGTTTCCTTGATGTTGCTCTTTCGGGTGACGCAAACGCGACAACCGGTCAGGTCTACTCGACGGTGATCGCGAAGGAGCGTCGTGGTGAATACCTTGGTGATACCGTCCAGGTTATCCCGCATATTACTGATGAAATTAAACGCGTGATGCGTTCCCAGGCTCGTCCTGATGCCGAAGGCAACACTCCTGACGTGATCATCACGGAAATTGGTGGCACCGTCGGTGATATTGAATCTCAGCCGTTCCTCGAAGCTGCACGTCAAGTGCGCGCCGATCTTGGTCGCGAGAACGTTGCCTTTGTTCACGTTTCGCTGATTCCGTTCCTGCCGGCTGCCGGCGAACTGAAGACGAAGCCGACGCAGCACTCTGTTGCTGCTCTTCGTTCGATCGGTATTGCTCCCGATGCTCTTGTGTTGCGCACGGATCGTCCGCTTCCTGAGGGGATTAAGGGCAAGGTCGCGCTGATGTGCGACGTTGACCGCGATGCCGTCATCGAGTGCAAGGATGTGTCGTCGATTTACGAGGTTCCGCCGACGCTTCACCGTGAGGGACTTGATGCCTACTTGGTTCAACGTCTTGGATTGCAGTTCCGCGATGTTGATTGGACGGAGTGGAATGGCTTGCTCGAGCGGGTTCATTCCCCGAAGTACCGCGTTGAGGTTGCCCTGGTTGGCAAGTACATTGATCTGCACGATGCGTATCTGTCGGTTCAGGAAGCCATCAAGCACGGTGGCTTTGCAAACAATGCTCGCGTTGACATCCGCTGGGTCGCGTCCGATGGTTGCGAGACGCCCGAAGGTGCCAGTCGTGAACTTGCCGGTGTAGATGCGATCTGTGTCCCCGGCGGTTTCGGTGTACGAGGCATCGAAGGCAAGCTTGGTGCCCTGCGCTGGGCACGTGAACACGGCGTTCCTACTCTGGGCCTCTGCCTTGGCTTGCAGTGCATGGTGATTGAAGCATCGCGTAACATGCTGGGTCTGGCTGGCGCTTCTTCGACGGAGATGGATCCCGAGACTTCCGATCCGGTTGTTGCCACGATGGCCGACCAGATGGACATCGTTTCCGGCGAAGGTGATCTTGGCGGCACGATGCGCCTTGGCTCTTACCCTGCAAAACTCACCGAAGGTTCCATTGTTGCTCAGGCGTATGGAACGACCGAGGTGACCGAACGTCACCGTCACCGCTACGAGGTCAACAACGCCTATCGCGATCGCCTTGAAGCGGCGGGCCTGCATATTTCCGGTACTTCGCCCTCGGGTGATCTGGTTGAGTTCGTTGAGCTTGATCGTTCCGTGCACCCGTACTACGTGGCGACCCAGGCTCACCCGGAGTTCAAGTCGCGTCCGACGAACCCGCATCCACTGTTCGCGAGCCTCGTCCACGCTGCCCTGGAACGCCACAAGGGACGCTACTCGTCGAACCAAGACACTCATGTCGTTGAGGAATCGGCGAAATGACCTTGCGTGAAGTTGCGGCCTCTCAGGCGAAGGCCGAAGGCGACACTCCAGCTCAATTCGAGGTCATTGAACACCGTCATCTGTGGGATGGTCGGGTCATCGGGCTTGAAGAGGATGAAGTTCGTCTGATTGAAGACGCTGAACCTGTCCTTCGCCAGTACACCACGCACCCAGGTGCGGTCGCTGTCGTGGCGTTGCGGGGCGAAGCTGGCAACGAAGAGGTACTTCTTGAACGTCAGTATCGTCATCCGGTGCGAGCAAACCTATGGGAAATTCCCGCGGGATTGCTCGATATCGAAGGGGAAGACTATGTCTGTGCCGCCCAGCGAGAACTGGCTGAAGAAGTTGATCTTCAAGCCAATCAATGGGATGTTCTGGTCGACTACTTCACATCGCCGGGAGGATCTGTTGAATCGCTTCGTATCTTCCTCGCGCGTGATCTGGTCGAGCTTGATCAGGAGTTCGAACGTCTGGACGAAGAGGCACTCATGGTGAGTTCCTGGGTGAAGCTTGATGACGCTGTGGACATGATCTTTGCTGGCAAGTTGCACAACCCATCTGCGGTAACTGGAATTCTTGCAACCTGGAATGCGCGAGCACGTGGTTGGAAGAACCTCCGACCTGCGGATTCACCCTGGATGCGCTAAGGAAACGTGTGGCGTTTTTGACACGTCTGAATTTCGATAAGCATATTGTGCGTAAAAGGACGTAGACTCTGACATAGATTCCCATGTGAACAGATGATCGGAGGCCTTGTGGGCGAACAGCTCGATGCGCGAACTCGCGAGCAAGTCCTCGATTTGATCGTCGAAAAAGGACCCGTGACTGCAACCGTCATCGCTCGAATTCTTAAGCTGACTACCGCAGCCGTGCGCAGGCACATCACCATCTTGTTGGATTCGAAAGAAATCATGGAGATGGAACCGGCGCAGTTGCAAAAGCGCGGTCGTGGACGCCCGGCTCGTCACTATGTCGCAACACCGAACGCGCACACGAAGTTGCCTGACGGATATTCCGAGCTAGCTGTCAAAGCCCTCGGTTACCTTGGACAGGTTGGCGGTGGGGAAGCGATTGATTCTTTCGCGGCCTCTCGTTCGCGTGAAATTGAGCGTCGCTATGCGCCTATCGTGCGCGAAGCTGGCTCAGACCCGAAGGTCCGTGCTCAGGCTCTTGCCGATGCACTGACTCAAGACGGTTATGCTGCGACGGTTCGAGACATCGGTAATGGCAATTTTGCTATTCAGCTATGCCAAGGGCACTGTCCTATTCAGGAAGTTGCCGGTGACTACCCGCAGCTCTGCGAGGCAGAAACCCAAGCGTTTAGTCGACTTCTTGATGTTCACATTCAGAGGCTTGCAACTCTTGCCGGCGGTGGTCACGTCTGTACGACTCACATTCCCGTGGGCGCACCCGTGCTTCGTTCGGCTTCACGAGCCACTCGGCGTAAGTAGAGCGTGCTTGAAATTAAGAATGGAAGGTTGACACCACTATGACCCAGTCACCGCAGGTCACTGACCTCGATGACCGTCACATGAGTGATGATGAAATCATCGACTCAATTGGCGCGTATGAGTATGGATGGCGCGATAGCGACGAGTACTCAAAGAATGCTGAATACGGCATTAATGCGGACGTTGTTCGTTCGATCTCGGATCATAAGAATGAGCCGGAGTGGATGCGTGAACGTCGTCTGAAGGCACTTGAAATCTTCGATCGCAAGCCGATGCCCACATGGGGCCCGGATCTTTCGGATATCGACTTCGATACGTTCAAGTACTACGTCAGCCCCACCGACCGTCAGGTGAATGCGTGGGAAGACCTTCCCGAGGAAATTCGCAATACCTACGATCGTCTGGGTATTCCGGACGCTGAAAAGAATCGCCTGGTCTCCGGCGTCGCTGCCCAGTACGAGTCTGAGGTTGTCTACCAGCAGATTCAGGAAGATCTTGAACGCCAGGGTGTCATCTTCCTCGATACCGACACGGGTCTCCGTGAGTATCCAGAAATCTTCCAGGAGTACTTCGGCAAAGCTGTTCCCTCCGGTGACAATAAGTTCTCCGCACTGAACACCGCCGCTTGGTCGGGTGGTTCCTTCGTCTACGTGCCACCAGGCGTTCACGTCGACATCCCGCTTCAGGCCTACTTCCGCATTAACACTGAGGCTCTTGGCCAGTTCGAACGTACGCTGATCATCGCTGATGAGGGCTCCTACGTTCACTACGTCGAAGGGTGCACCGCGCCGATTTATGACGAGAACTCACTGCACTCAGGTGTTATCGAAATCTTCGTCAAGAAGGGTGCACGCGTTCGCTACACGACGATCCAGAACTGGTCGACCAACGTTCTGAACCTCGTGACCCAGCGCGCCATCGTCGAAGAAGGCGGAACTATGGAGTGGGTCGATGGCAACATGGGTGCCGCGATTACCATGAAGTACCCCGCCTGCTTCCTCATGGGCGAGCATGCCCGTGGAGAGACATTGTCCATCGGTTTTGCAGGCCCCGGTCAGCACCAGGACACTGGCGCCAAGATGGTCCACATGGCACCGCACACCTCTTCTTCGATCGTGTCGAAGTCCGTGTCTCGTGGCGGTGGCCGTACCTCGTACCGCGGTCTGGTTCAGATCAACGCCCGCGCACGGCACTCGAAGTCCAACGTCCTGTGCGACGCGCTTCTTGTCGACAAGGTTTCACGTACCGATACCTACCCCTATGTTGACGTCCGAACCGATGACGTCGAAATGGGTCACGAAGCAACCGTTTCGAAGGTGTCGGCAGACCAGCTCTTCTACCTGATGAGCCGTGGCCTTGATGAGAACGAAGCAATGGCAATGATCGTTCGTGGCTTCGTTGAGCCGATCGCGAAGGAACTCCCGATGGAGTACGCGCTCGAACTCAACCGCCTGATCGAACTGCAGATGGAAGGATCCGTCGGCTGATATGACGACACAAGAAGTGATGAATAAAGCGCACTCTCACGGCGGCGTCGAAAAGGGCGGCCACGCCAGCCGCGCAGACCGCCCGGTTTCCTTCGATCTCGATGCAATCCCGACCCCGCACGGTCGCGAAGAAGACTGGCGTTTCACCCCGATGCGTCGCATCGAACGTCTTTTTGAGGTTGAAAACTATGACCAGGGTGATGCCCCGGTCACCGTTGAGGCTCCTGAATGCGTGACAGTTGAACAGGCTGATCGCTCCGATTCTCGCTTGGGTACTGTTCTTGCTCCCGGTGATCGCACAGCGGTTGTCGCATGGAATCAGTATGGTGAGTCGACAATTGTTTCTGTTCCTGCCCAGATGCAGGTCAGCGAACCGATCCGTCTGAACGTTGACGCTGTTGAAGGAACTCGCGCCCAGCACATCTTCGTTGAGGTCGGCGAACTTGCCGAAGCGACGATCATCCTGAACCACCGTGGCTCTGAAGAAGCAGCTGTCAATCAGACCATCGAAGTGAACGCAGGGGACGGCTCGAAGGTCACCTTCGTTTCAATCCAAGAATGGGATGACACCACACTGCACGCCTCAAACCACCGACTGGCACTGGGCAAGGATGCTTCCCTGACGCACATCGTTGTTACTTTCGGTGGCGACCTGGTCCGTATCTCTTCCGATACTGATTTCCGAGGCCCCGGTGGCGAACTCAACATGCTGGGCCTGTACTTCGTTGACGGCGGTCAGCACCTCGAGCACCGCGTGTTCGTTGACCACTCCCAGCCGAACTGCTACTCGCGAGTCACCTACAAGGGTGCTCTGCAGGGCAACGGCGCACACTCGGTGTGGATTGGCGACTGCCTGATCCGGGAAGCAGCCGACGACACCGACACCTACGAACTGAACCGCAACCTGGTCCTCACCGAGGGCGCCAAGGCCGACTCTGTTCCGAACCTCGAAATTGAAAACGGTGAAATCCGCGGAGCTGGACACGCATCCGCAACCGGCCGTTTCGATGACGAACAGCTCTTCTACCTGATGAGCCGAGGAATCAGCGAACACGAGGCACGTCGTCTTGTTGTCCGTGGTTTCTTCGCCGAGCTCATTAATCAGATTGGTGTGCCCGAGGTGGTTGACCACCTCATGGAGGCCGTCGAGGCCGAACTCGCCAAGTCCCGAACGAACTGACCCTGCGCGCCATGTGGCGCACCAACTATTGCGGCCTCGCGCCGACAAGGAGAAACAATGTCGACTTTGACGATCAAAGATCTGCATGTCACGGTTGAAACCGCTGACGGCCCCAAGGAGATCTTGAAGGGCGTGAATCTGACCATCAAGTCCGGTGAAATCCACGCCATTATGGGGCCGAACGGTTCGGGCAAGTCCACGCTTGCCTATGCACTCGCCGGCCATCCCGAATACACCATCACCCAGGGCGAAGCATGGCTCGACGACAAGCTCATTACTGAGATGAGCGTTGACGAGCGCGCCAAGGCCGGTCTGTTCCTGGCCATGCAGTACCCGGTTGAGGTTGCGGGCGTTTCCGTTTCCAACTTCCTGCGTACCGCTAAGACCGCTATCAACGGTGAAGCACCGCAGATCCGCCAGTGGGTCAAGGACGTGAAGTCCTCTATGGAGCACCTGCGTATGGACGAAGACTTCGCTGAGCGTGACGTCAACGTCGGTTTCTCCGGTGGTGAGAAGAAGCGTCTTGAGATCCTCCAGATGGAACTCCTGCAGCCGACCTTCGCAGTCCTGGATGAAACTGACTCCGGTCTGGACGTCGATGCTCTGCGCATCGTGTCTGAGGGTGTGAACCGTGTCCATGACACCACCGGCTGTGGCGTCATGCTGATCACTCACTACACGCGCATTCTTCGCTACATCAAGCCGAGCCACGTTCACGTCTTCGTGAACGGCCATGTTGCCGCCGAAGGAGGCCCCGAGCTTGCTGACCAGCTTGAAGAAGAAGGCTACGACAAGTACCTGGGTCTCTGATCAACATGAATTCGCTTCTCGGAGCAGACTTTAGCGCTGTAGAGCTCGAAGCTATCCGTTCGGATTTCCCGATTCTCGCTCGACTGGGGCGCGGAGGGAAGCCGATCGCGTACCTTGATGCCTCTGCAACGTCTCAAAAGCCTGCCAGCGTCATTGATGCGGAAGCGAATTTCTACCGTCGTTCGAATGCTGCTGTTCACCGCGGAACCCATATTTTGGGGGACGAAGCGACCAGCGCGTTCGAAGACGGACGTAGTGCGCTCGCCTCGTTTATCGGTGGGCGCAGCGATGAGATCGTGTGGACCAAGAACGCGACCGAAGCCATCAACCTTGTTGCTCTGTCTATCGGTCATGCGTCTGTTGGCCGTGGAGGCACGGCTTCGACTCCACTGAGAATTGGGCCAGGAGACACGATCGTCACCACTCGCTCAGAACACCATGCGAACCTCGTTCCGTGGCAGGAATTGTGCGCACGAACCGGCGCTGAACTCAAATGGCTGGATCTGACTCCTGACGGTCGCATTGACCTTGAGACACTCGACGTCATTACGCCCAACACTAAGCTGGTTGCTTTCACTCACGTGTCGAACGTGACGGGCGCGATCTCTCCCGTCGATGCGATTGTCGCAAAGGCACGCAGTGTCGGAGCTCTTGTTTTGGCTGATACCTGTCAGTCGAGCGCGCATATGGCGATTGATGTTCGTGCCATGGACGTGGATTTTGCTGTCATGTCATCGCACAAGATGCTTGGTCCTACCGGCGTCGGTGCGTTGTGGGGCAGGCGGGAACTCCTCGACATGATGCCTCCGGTTTTGACCGGCGGATCAATGATCGAATACGTGACGATGGAGGAATCGACGTACATGCCCGCTCCCGAACGGTTTGAAGCGGGATCTCAGCCCGTAGCTCAAATCGCAGGTTGGACGGCTGCGCTTGAATACCTGAGCGCTATTGGTATGGATCGCGTACACGCCCATGAGAAAGCCCTAACGCAGCGTCTGCTTGATGGGGTTGCCTCACTCGACGGTGTGAAAGTCCTTGGCCCAACAACCGATGTGGATCGTGTGGGCGTCGTGGCATTCGCAGTCGATGGTGTCCATCCGCACGATGTCGGTCAGATTTTGGATGCTGATGATATCGCGATTCGTGTCGGTCATCATTGCGCGATCCCACTTCATACGTTCTTCTCTGTTCGATCGTCCGCACGAGCATCCGTTGCAGTGTCGACGACTGAAGAAGAAATCGATCGTCTGGTCGCATCCCTTGGACGCGTGAGAGAGTTTTTCGGAGGATTCTGATGTCAAGCTTGGATCAGCTCTATCAGCAGGTCATCTTGGATCATGCCCGCGCCAAACACGGCCGAGGCGATGTGGAAGAGGTTGCGGCCTCGTCGCACCAAGTCAACCCCACGTGCGGCGACGAAGTAACCCTTGGCGTTACTCTCGCTAACGACGGCTCGATTGAAAAGCTTGTGTGGGATGGCGATGGTTGCTCGATTTCTCAAGCATCTCTGTCCATGCTGAACGACCTGGTCGCGAACCACTCGATTGAGGAAGCACGCATAGCATATGCGTCCATGGAATCGATGATGCATTCGAGGAACAGGGGAGTGCCCGACGAAGTCCTTGATGCTTTGGGGGATGCAGCGGCTCTTGAATCCACTTCTCAGTTTGCCAATCGCGTGAAGTGTGCACTGCTCGGCTGGTATGCCTTGCGTGACGCGCTTGCACAGCTCGGAACCGACATCGCAGGAGGTAATAAATGAATAACCCCATGGCAGCTCCGGAGCCTGTGGAGCAGCGTTTCGGCGCACCACCGGCACACGAACAGTCTGAGAATGTTCGCCAGATTGACGGCACAGACATCGTTGAAAACGGTTCTTTGAAGGGTGAAGATATCCTCGAAGCACTCAAAGACGTCATCGATCCTGAACTTGGCATTAACATCGTTGACCTTGGACTGGTCTACGGCGTGAATATTGCTGAGAACGACACAGTTGTTCTCGATATGACACTGACCTCTGCTGCCTGCCCGCTGACGGATGTCATCGAGCGTCAGGCACAGTCCGTTCTTTCCGCATTGACACCTGAAGTGACTATTTCTTGGGTGTGGATGCCACCGTGGGGGCCGGATCGTATTACTCCGGATGGTCGTGAGCAACTCCGCGCAATTGGTTTCAACATCTGAGCTGGTTTCAACGTCTGAGCGTGATCAGTGGTGGACTCTCGACGCCGGCACGGTTGAGGACACGCCGATTAAGGGATGGCGGGGATCATGGCAGGTTCGCTTCTGCCTCTTTCCGGAGGCGTGGCGCTCAGGCTACGAAAGCAGAGCATCATTCAGCGACCGTCTAGTATGTCTGGTCATCCCACAGGTCAGATGAGGCTGGGTGTGCCCCTCGTGCGATAATTATTCGCGCACGAGGGGCACACTCGTGTGTACACCGGGGCCGAACACGCAGTTGGATACGACGGTCATGGAGTGGTTCAAGGCAACCTCGTTATTCACAACCACGTAGGATGACCTAAGGAAATATCGCGATCGGTCAATATAGTTAAGTCGATTAAAGCGTGACTGTATGAATCAACAGGGGAGGCGACGAATGGGAGCCAATACCACATTAGTCGCCCGCACTTTTGACATTGTTCGGATGTTTGCATCGGGAGCGACTTCTTCAGCTGTTCGTTCCAGCATCGACATTGAGGAAGAACCCCTGTCACATCTGGTTGACTACCTGTCCGCTGTCGATGATGTCCCGCCCACAACTCAAATCGCGATTCTGGTTGACTCTGACTCATACGACAGACGCCCAGCCTTCACGAATTTTTCTACGTGGCAGAGAACCGCATGGGAGCAAGGGTACGGCGTTCGCATGCTCACCGATATCGACCAGGCGATCTTCGAATCTCTTATCATCATCGACGCGAATCAGACGAACACCTTGCCTCACAGCGCAATCGAGCACCTAGCAGAAAGCGGCAACCAGGTTCTCCTTATTGCTCCTTCAACCACGCAACCTTCAGATTCCGCTTTCGCGAAGACCGCCGGAGTTCAGTTCGAGGGGGAGTCTCACCTTCAGAGGCTCGACGAAGCCAATGATGCAACGTGGCACCTCACCGGTCGCCTCACAGAACCATCACTCAAGCATGCCGGAACGCATCTGAAGACTTCGACTGCTCCCCTGAAACTTACCGCGACTGATCCGAGCCTTGAACGAACACGTCAACTGATGAATGAGCCTCGGCCAGCATTGCGCGCAGCAAACTGGGCACGTGTCTTCACCCCGGGTGACTCGACCACCACGTTAGCGAGCGTTGATGATCCACTCAGTGAGCTTGATGGTCACCCGATCATCACCAAACGTGCCGTCGCAAACGCGCACGGGGAAGCGGGCGGAAACGTGTGGCTTGTCGGCGCTGATCTTGATGCATTCACCCGAGCAACACTGCTCAGACTCATCAGCGTTCATGCGCGTATCCGGCCAATGAACCTACAATTCCCGCGCGGTATCGAAGTCGTCCAACGCGCTCACATGACGTTTATTGTGAATCACGGTAGCACGATGGCAGAACTCTCCAACGTTCATGGATTAGATGTCATCAGTGGTAATACGTGCACGGGGCACGTTGCTCTTGCCCCGCACTCGGTCATGGTCGTCGTCGGAGAATAACAGCCGTTCAGTCGTTATTTCCTGAGCCTCATATCGGATTGATGAAATGAAACAGATAAAAAACTCGGTCATCACCGACCGTGGACGCCGTGATTCGATTATTGTCGCCGCCTTGCGATTGGGATATCTGATTGCGTTCGGAGTCGTCCTTGTGTGGCTTGGAATCCAAATTGGGAACTATGCGACTGGCGGTCGTACTATTTCGCTTCTTATTCCGATCATCGCCTGTCTTTTCGTTGCGACCTTCGCCGGCGTTGAAATCGTATATGGTGGCAAGGTCGCCCGTGCGGAAGAAAAACGTATTCGTCGCGATCTTCTGATGCGTGTGTTCAGCTCAACCAGTGAAGAAGCATCTGATCAAGCGCATGTTGTTCAGCTGGCAACCGACAATACGGAACGTGTCACTGAATTTCGCCAGGTCTACTTGGGCCCGACGATCGCGACGATTGTGGCGCCGTTCCTCACTCTCGGATTTGTCGCCGTTGCTTTTGACTGGGTTCTGGGGCTGGGAATCATGATGCTTTGCCCGCTGATTCCTTTGCTGCTTGGTGGCTTCCAGAAGCTTTTCCGTCAGCGTTCATCGGATTCGCGAAAGCAACGAGGCCAACTGGCTGGCCGTTATCTTGATGCGATCCGAAATCTCATCACTATTCGTCTGTTCGGGGCTGGCCCACGAATTGAAGAGGATCTGCGCGTTCAGGGCGAGAAAAACCGAAGCGCAATCATGAAATTGCTGGCAGGAAACCAGATCGTCATCATTGTTCTAGACGGGTTGTTCTCGCTGATCCTGATCTGTGCCACGACTGCACTGACAATCGCACGATTTAATGCGGGTGCTGTCGACCTCGGACAAGCGATCGCAACGATGCTTCTGACCGTACTGCTCGTCGAACCCTTGGTGCAGGTCGCCGGCTTCTTCTACATCGGAATGGGCGGTATTGCATCGCAGAAAGCAATCGGGCGTTACAAAGCGACCCATGACCGCGCCTCCCATGTCGTCAGCCACGATTCGATCGCGAACGACGGATCGATCAGTGTTGATGCTGTTTCCTACGACTATGGTCGCGGTGAAGTGTTGCACGAGGTCTCTTTGAAGGTCCCAGCTGGTCATCGCGTGGCAATCATCGGTCGTTCGGGCGGGGGCAAGACTACTCTTCTTCGCCTGCTACGCGGTGACTTGAGACCCCAGTCCGGCTCCGTTGCTGTTTCGGGCAACTCTTTGGCATCTCTGTCGATCGATCAGGCGCACGCTTTAAGCGCCTCGGTTGCGCAATCAACCTGGCTTTTCACCGGTTCGATCGCTGACAACTTACGTCTTGCACGCCCCCATGCCAGCGAAGAAGAGATGTGGCAGGCCTTGAAACAAGCGCAGGTAGCTGATGAGATTGAGCGGATGCCCGAAGGCCTTCATACCCAGATTGGAGAGCAGGGTGGGCTGATCTCTGGTGGGCAAGCGCAACGAATCTCGATTGCTCGGGCTCTTTTATCCGGACGCACAATTCTGCTTCTCGATGAGCCCACGTCTCAGGTTGATATTGAATCCGAGAAGAAGATTATTCGAGCGATTTCTGAACTTGGACGAGAGTGGACGATTGTGGTGGTGACACACCGTAAGGCTCTGCTTGCACTTGCTGACTTAGTGTATGAGATGCGCCAAGGGGAACTGCACCGCGTGAATGCAAACGAACACACAATTGGCCAGGAGGTTCTCTGATGGAATCACAGCCGAGCGTTCTTCAGCTGGTGAAATGGCTGACTTCGCATACGCGAGACGTCCACAAGCCCCTCTATGTCAGCACCCTTTTCCGCCTCGTCAATCTGTCAATGGATATTGTGCTCTTTGCCCTGGGGGCAGGGGGACTCGTCGCAGTGGTGGCGGGAAATGGAAAATGTGCCACGATCCTGTTCTGGCTAGTCGTTGTTGCCCTGATCAAAGCTAGCGCCTACTACTGCGAGCAATTCACCGGTCATTACGTCGCTTTCAAGGCGCTGGAACTACTGCGCACGATGGTGTTTTCGCGACTGTGGCCAAAGGCCCCCGGGATTGTGTTGCGTTCGAAGAGTGGCGATGTCCTAGCGTCACTGACGCGCGACGTTGACCGGATTGAAGTCGTGTATGCTCACACGTTCGCGCCGGTCGTTTCAGCCATTATCGTTCCGCCCGTATTTCTTATCGGTGCTGGCATTGTTTGGGGATGGCAGATCGTCGCTGTTCCGGCACTGTGCCTCCTGATTGCTCTTGCGGTTGTCCCGTTCCTGGGGGCAAGGAGCTCACTCGAGGCAACCAAACACACACTTGAACTTCGCCGGCACCTGGCTCAGCACGTCACGGATTCTGTCTTTGGCGCTGAAGAGGTAGTGGGATATGGGCGTGTGAATGAACGCCTTGAAGAGATGGACGCTATCGGCTTTCGTATCTCATCGTCGGCGAGTGTTGCCAAACGCGCTAATGCGTTGCGTCGCGCGTTGAATGCTGCACTCACACTTATCAGTACTCTCGCAATCGCCTGGTCAGCAATGAATGCCGGCTATTCTCCCGTCATCGTCGCGATTCTGACCGCTGGAACGCTACGTCTTTTTGAAGGGCCTCGTGGCGTTGAAGATGCGACCGGATATCTGGATCATTCACTTTCTGCTGCGCGCCGTCTCTGGGAAATATGCCATGCGCCCGCGAATGTGGATGACGGCGATGAGGAACTCACCCTTGACCATGCTCCGACGCTCACTTTCGAGAACGTTACTTACACATACCCGTCAGTGAGCGCCCCTGCTCTGAAAGATGTCACTATTTCGGTCAAAAGTGGCGGACACGTTGTATTGGCTGGACCATCAGGGTCTGGAAAATCAACGGTAATGACAATGGTGTTACGCTACGACAACCCCGATTCGGGGCGCGTTCTGATCGACGGCATCGATGTTTCAACGTTCACTTTGGATAGTTTGAGACACAGCGTGGTCGCTGTTTCGCAGAAGAACCAATTGCTCAACACGACTATTCGCGACAATGTCGCTCTGGGTGCGCCGAACGCCAGTGATGAACAGGTTTGGCGTGCTCTTGAATGTGCATGCGTTGCTGATGAAGTACGAGCGATGCCACAGGGGCTTCATACGCGCGTCGCTCAGGGAGGTAGCGCTCTGTCCGGTGGCCAAGTCCAGCGTCTTAGTCTTGCACGCGCACTGGTGATGAACCCGAAGATTCTGATCCTCGATGAAGCAACCGCACAGCTGAACTCTGAGTTGGAAGCCCGGATTCGTCACAACCTTGACACCTTGGATATGACGATCATCGAAGTAACGCATCGTCTTGACCTGATCGATGGCGCAGATCAGATCGTGCTTCTTGACCGCGGTCGGATTGTCGGCGTCGGAAGCCCATCAACGATCCGCTCCGAAGGGAGCTCCCTTGAAGAGTTCTTCACGAGGAACGTCTAGTTGAGGAAGCATGAAGCCGGCACTCACGTATGAGTACCGGCTTTGGTGCACTGAGGAAGGGGATCAGACGGTCTGGCGGGCACTCAGTTGCTCGGTTCAGACTGCGTCCAACACCAAACCAATGGATCGCACCGATATCGGCTACTCAGCGCCCACCACGGGACCTGAGACGACCAGAATCCGACCGTACTTGTTCGTTGAAACTCATGAGTGCACCACCCTCGTTGACCCCCCCTGCGTATTTACCCAACATATCTGCGCGGAAGACTTCAAAGTTACCGTTGTCGATGGAATCACGAATCGCATCAACCAGTCGGACGGTGAACCACTCGTTGTGGATCGTAGCCAGGGTAGAGGCAAGGATTTCGTGTGCCTTGAACAGGTGATGAACGTAGGCGGCACTGTAGTGCGTGCACGTGTAGCAGCCACAACCTTCGACCATCGGGTTGAAATCCCTCTTGAATCGAGCATTCGTAATGTTGAAACGCCCATTGGGGGAGTAGATGGCAGCGTTACGGGCAACGCGCGATGGATTCACGCAGTCAAACGTATCGGCGCCCGCCTCAACACCTCGGAAGAAATCGTCAGGTTCGGATATACCCAGCAGGTGACGCGGACGATCCTCGTCGAGTTCTTCGCTGACCCACGACACAATCGTGCCGAGGTTTTCCTTCTCTAGGGCACCACCGATTCCGAAACCATCGAAACGCGTGCCGTCTTCATCCATATCGTTCATTGTGCGGGCTGCGAGCCTACGCAGATCCTCGTACTGAGCGCCCTGGATGACGCCCCAGAGCTGCTGATACGGCTTGTTTGCACGCACTTTGGTCAGGCGTGCGTGTTCGCGCAGGCAGCGCCTCGCCCACTGATGCGTGCGCTCCAGCGACGTTTCCTGGTAGGAACGCGGGTGGAGCAGGCTGGTCAGCTCATCGAAAGCAAACATGATGTCTGAGCCCAACTGATGCTGAATGTTCATCGATACTTCAGCGGTGAAGCGGTGCTTCGTACCGTCGATGTGCGAGCTGAACACGACACCGTCATCGTCCACGACTGCAGTGGATGCTTTCACGGCCTGCATGTGGAGCTTCGGGTCGTTCGGGTCGGCTGCACCGGAAAACTCTTGGGAGAGCACCTTCTTGAAACCAGCACCCAGCGAAAGAACCTGGAAGCCGCCGGAGTCCGTGTAGGTGGGTCCTGGCCAGTTCATGAATTCGCCGAGTCCGCCGGCCTCGTCAACGAGGTCAGAGCCGGGCTGTAAATACAGGTGGTAAGCGTTCGCGAGTACCGCCTGGGCACCCAAGTCCGCGACCATCTCGGGGACGAGCGCTTTTACATTCGCTTTCGTTCCGACGGGAATGAACGCGGGGGTGCGAATATCGCCGTGGGCGGTGTGCAGGATTCCAGTACGCCCGAGACCGCGTCCACTTTCCAGACGCGACCCCACATCGAAGCCACGGTCCGGTGAACCGGGTTTAGCCCCCAGAGGGCGTTCATCGGATGGGGGAGCAGCAAGCCATTGTTCACTCATGCGGCAAGAACCTCGTTCGACGTTAGACCTTCGCGATTACGGACGAAGGCAATGACACGGTAAGTAATGGGCAGGAGGACGATTTCAACGCCCACCTTGTAGACGTATCCGGTGATGATGTAATTTGCGAATTCGGCCCCTGGAATGACACCGATGAAGGCGATCGTGCAGAAGAGGACGGTGTCGAAAAGCTCGCCGACGACGGTGGAACCGACGAGGCGTGCCCACAGGTGATCCGCACCCCAGCGTTCGCGAATTTTCACGAGGACCAGCGCGTTGATCAGTTGGCCTGCTAGGTAGCCGATGATCGAGGCGGCCACGATACGAGGCACGAATCCAAGGACCGCTTCGAACGCAGCCTGATTATCGTAGCCGGGGCCAACCGGTGCGACCTGAACAAGGAGGAAGGTGAGTGAGGCCAGTACTGATGCGACGAATCCGAGGACGATGACGCGACGAGCACGACGGAAACCGTAGACCTCGGACAAGACATCGCCCAGAACATAGGTCAGCGGGAAAAGGATTGCTCCACCGTCGAAAACAAGATGGATCGGTCCCGCATCAAGCGCCGTGACCTTGGTGCCCGCAATATTCGAAATGAGAAGGAAAGCCACAAACATCACGGCAATAATGTCGAAGATCTTTGGTGTGCGTGCTGATTCTTCTGGCGAAGTCAATGAAATACCCCTACCTCTGTTTCAGATGTACGCCTTCAATTGTGCCTGCCCGTAGGGCGTATCACCTTATTTGAGTAGGGTGTACCTGCCCACAACCACTAAAATTGTCGGGTGATCAACGTACAAGACTTCTCCCTCAGCATTGGGCCAAGAGACCTTGTGAAGAACGTGTCCTTCAGGATCGATAAGGGAATGCGTATCGGTCTTGTCGGTCGCAATGGTGCGGGAAAGACGACGACCATGCGTCTTCTTGCCGGCGAATCAGATCATGGTGCTGCTGAGTACTCCGGCACGATTACGAACAACGGAAAGATCGGGTACCTCGCTCAGGACACTCACATCGGTGATCAGTCCCTCACTGCTCGCGAACGCATTATCTCGGTGCGTGGAATCGACCAGATCATCGCAAAGATCCGTAAAGCCGAACACGAGATGTCAACGACTGAGGGCAATCGCCAAGTGAAAGCGATGGAGCGCTACGTGCGACTCGATCAGGCATTCACGAACGAGGGCGGCTGGGCCGCGAACGCTGAAGCGGCACAGATTGCCCACTCACTGGGCCTCGAAGATCGTGTCCTTGAACAGAGCCTCGACACTCTATCTGGCGGTCAGCGCCGACGTGTTGAACTCGCACGCGTCCTATTCTCCGGAGCTGACGTGCTTCTCCTTGACGAGCCCACAAACCACTTGGATCACGATTCGATCATGTGGTTGCGTGACTGGATCAAGACATTCCCCGGTGGCGTCATGATGATTTCCCACGACGTAAAGTTGCTGGGGGAGACCGTCAACCAGGTCTTCTACTTGGATGCGAACCGTGCCGAGGTCGATATCTATCACCTGGGCTGGGATGCCTACCTGAAGCAACGCGAAGAAGACGAACGCCGTCGTCGCAAGGAACGCGCAACCGCTTTGAAGAAGGCTGAACAGCTGAAGGCCCAGGGCGAAAAAATGCGTGCGAAGGCCACAAAGGCAGTGGCAGCTCAACAGATGCTACGACGCGCTGAAGAGCTTTTTGCTCAGGCGGGTAGCGAGGAAGTTCAGGAAAAGGTGGCGCGTCTACGTTTTCCAGAGCCTCTTCCATGTGGCCGAGTCCCGCTGACTGGCGAAGGCCTGTCGAAGTCCTTTGGATCGTTGGAAGTGTTTACCGGTGTTGATCTTGCAATCGATAAGGGAGCAAAGGTTGTTGTCCTCGGTTTAAACGGTGCCGGTAAGACCACCCTGCTACGAATCCTCGGTGGCATCAGTGAACCTGATTGTGGCGCGATTGTTGCGGGGCACGGGTTGAAACTCGGCTACTACGCGCAGGAACATGAAACCTTGGATAATTCCAAGACTGTTTTCCAGAACATGGTTGATGCTGCGCCGAACCTTGACGATACTCACGTCCGCAACGTCCTTGGTCAGTTCCTCTTCTCGGGTGACGATGCAGACAAGCCGACGTCCGTTTTATCCGGTGGTGAGAAGACCCGTCTCGCTCTGGCAACACTCGTTGTTTCCGGCGCGAATGTCCTTCTCCTTGACGAGCCGACGAATAACCTCGACCCTGCGTCCCGCGAAGAGGTCTTGAATGCACTCGACACGTATGAAGGTGCGGTCGTTCTGGTGACACACGACCCGGGCGCTGTCACCGCGTTGAATCCCGATCGTGTTCTGTTACTCCCGGATGGGGACGAGGATCTCTGGGATGACTCTTACCTTGATCTCGTCACCCTCACCTGATCTGACATTGCTACGCGCTGGCTGACTGCCCTGCGTAGCACATATGGGTGTGGGCCCAGCGATTTCGCTGGGCCCACACCCATCTCAGGATCGTGTGTGAAGCAGGAGCCTCGTACACCGCGTCAGAGCACCTTCGAGAAGAATTCCTTTGTTCGCTGTTCTTGCGGATTGTCGATCACGTCAGCGGGGCTACCAGCCTCGACGATAACTCCCTCATCCATGAAGACAACCGTGTCAGCGACCTCACGTGCGAAACCAATTTCGTGCGTAACTACAGCCATCGTCATGCCCGACTGTGCAAGATCCTTCATGACCTGCAGAACTTCGCCCACCAGTTCGGGGTCAAGCGCCGATGTTGGTTCGTCGAAAAGCATGATCTCCGGATCCATCGCCAGAGCGCGAGCAATCGCCACACGCTGTTGTTGACCACCGGAAAGCTCCGAGGGATAGTGATCCGCACGATCCGACAATCCGACGCGTTCAAGCAGTTCAAGCGCACGCTGTTTCGCCGTTGCCTTATCCACCTTCGCAACATGGATCGGTGCTTCCATGACGTTTTCCAACGCAGTCTTATGCGGGAACAGGTTGAAACGCTGGAATACCATGCCAATGCGCGAACGCTGGGCGGCGATGACCTTGTCAGCCAGCTCGTGCAACTGGCCAGCATCGTCCCTGCGGTATCCGAGAAGCTCGCCATCAACGCTCACTTCACCAGCACTAATCTCTTCGAGCTGATTCAGGCAACGGAGCAACGTCGACTTCCCTGAACCCGACGGACCCAGAATTACGCACACCTCGCCGGACGCGATCTCAAGATCAATGCCCTTGAGCACGTGAAGGTCACCAAAGAACTTGTGGACGCCTTTGACGCTCACCATAGGAGTTGAAGATTTCACGGTGTCACATCCAAGAATTGAGTCGAGGTTGAAGCGGTCGCGTTATCGCGACGATCAAAGCCCTTACCGAAGTAACGTTCAATGTGTGCCTGGATCCACATCAAAATGCTCGTGATGAACAGGTACCAAAGAGCAGCCGCAATCAACAGCGGAACCGGCTGGAACAGGGACTGGCCCTTTGTCGATGCAACGAACGTCAGTTCCAACGTGAACGGAATCGCCGAAACAAGCGATGTCGTCTTCAACATGGAAATCGTTTCGTTGCCGATCGGCGGGACAATCACGCGCATCGCCTGGGGCAAAATAATGCGACGGAAAATCATCGAACGAGGCATACCAAGAGCGGTGGCAGCCTCCCACTGACCCTTATCAACAGACAGTAAGCCGGCGCGAATAATCTCAGCAAGGTAAGCGCCTTCGTTGAGTCCCAGACCGATGAACGCCATCCAGAACGGTGTGAAGTACGTTGCCGTGTCGAAGGAAACGAACGGTGGAGCAAACGGAATGCCAAGCTCAATCTGCGGGTACAGCGTGGGTAGCAGTGACCAGAAGATCAACTGCGTGTAGATCGGGGTACCTCTAAAGAACCAAATATAGGCTGTGGCAACCCAGCGCAGAACCGGGTTAATCGACTGGCGCATAATCGCAAACGTGATGGCGAGGATCGTGCCAATTGTCATCGCGATGACAGTCAGAATCAACGTGTATACAACGCCTGAAACGATCGTCTTCGAGAAAAGCCATTTGCCAACGACATCCCACTGGTAGTTGTCATTGGTAATGAAACCCGTGGCGAGGAGCAGCGCAAAGATCGCAACGATCACTGCGCTGATCCACCGTCCGGGTCGCGGTACCGGTTTTGCATCAATGAGGGTGATGCCGTCTTTAACGTGTGCCATATGTTTACCTTGCTCAGTATGGGGCTCGCGCCATATGGTGCGAGCCCCATACGTTGAGTTCAAATCAGAGGCCGGGGTTCAGTTCGGCCGTGGTGAGACCGGCATCCTCGGCGCCGTAGGCTGCGAGAATCTTGGTCAGGTAGCCGTTATCCATTAGGTACTGCATGGCCTTTTGGATTGCGTTGGCCAGTTCAGTGTCGTTCTTGGCGACAGCAATACCCTGAGGCTCGGCCTCGATGATGTCACCAACCTGGTCGAGCTTGCCACCGGAGAGTTCAACCGTGTAGCCGATTACGGTGGAGTCAGCCAGAGTGGCGTCGTACTGGCCGCCGATGACCTTGGTTGCAATGTCGGTCTGAAGGTCGAGGGGCATAATCTTGATTGCTTCGTTGCCACCAGCAACGCATTCTTCGGACAGATGCTCAGCGTATTCCTGCTGGTACGTGCCGTTCTGAACGCCGATTGTGGTGCCGCAAGCGTTGGCGGGATCGAAGTTCTTCGGGTTGCCTTGAGCGACAGCGTATGCGGAGCCGACCTCGACGTAGGAGATCATGTTGGTCTGAGCAAGACGCTCTTCGGTGATGGTGAAGGAAGAAGCGCCGATATCAAACTTGGAACCGAGACCCGGGATGATGGTCGGAAACTCTGCGTGAGTCGTGGTGCCTTCTTCAAGACCCATCACCTTTGCCAGAGCCTTGACGATATCAATGTCGTAGCCAACGGGGGTCTGACCGTCTTCAGCGCGGAACTCGGCGGGGGCGTAGTCAGCGGATGTGCCGTTACGCAGGATATTTCGTTCCTTGACTGCGACGGGGACCAGAGCGGCGATTTCATCGACGGTTTCGATCGACGAGATGTCGAATGATTCAATCGCGGTGGCCGATACTGCCCCCTCAGCGGACTGAGAAGTCGAAGAGGTTGACGGGTCGGAGCATGCGGCGAGTGCCATCGATGCGGTAGCAGTCAGGAGGAGTGCTGCAGGAAGCTTGCGCATGGGAGTACCTTTCGGAGATTTTCTCTCTACGCATATAAGTATGCACCCCTATGCATATTATGCATAGGGGTGTCTCGGTATTTGAGTCGAAACTCTCAGCGGCCGCGCATCGCCCTGCGGTTCGGGCGAGCCTTCATCGGATCAATTCCCTTGGGAATCGGCAGAGCATTGGACTGCAACGCATTCAAACGATTCGAAACGGCAGGAACCTCTTCCTTCGTCAGAATCTTCTTGAAACCACGCAACTTGCCCTGCAGCTTCGCAAGTTCCAGCTGGCCTTCATCGTGGCCAGTCTGGATAACGTGAACAGGAACGTTCTTCACAACGCGTTGAACCTTCTTACGCTCAGCTGAAAGAAGTGGCTGAACGTGGCTGGAAGGACCTTCGGAAATAAGAACAACACCGGCGCGACCGATAATTCGCCAGATAACATCCTGCTCGCGCGTGACGTTAATCGGCTGTTCGGGAATGATCCAACCGGACTTGATCTGCGACAAAACAGCGTAGACAGAGCCGACAGTGCCATCGATCTGATCGTATAGAGCACGACGCACCAAGAACGACAGCAGTGACATCGCGATCGTGCTACCTACCAAAACGCCCAGAATTGTCCAGACAATGTAGTTCGCGTGCATCAGGGCGGCGATCGCCAGTGCAAGACAGATCGTTAGGATCCATGCTCCGGCAAGTGCCCATCCGATCCACGGATAGGAGCGCTTTGTAATACGGTATGCGTCCGCGAGGTTGTGGTACCAGCGACGCTTCTTGGGGGCAGTGTTCTCACTCATAGCGAACCTATTCTACCTGTAATGGCGATATTCCAATGCATGGGATCGCAGTTATCCACAAGCTTAGGCAAGGCCGGTCGCTTTCAAGAAATCTGGACCGCACAATGCGGCTATGACTATGCATTCAGATCGCCTTGGAACGATTGCATTTATGACCTCCAACGGTCCGCTGTGGGAGGTCACTCGTGACAATGAAGCACTGTTGATCAGCGTATATAGCTCTGATATCGCGCGTGATCAGATGCAGCGTTGGATTGCATGGCGTGGCCTCGTGCACCCGAATGTGGCAGAGCTGGTGGAAATATCGTCCCAGCCGGATGGTCGCGTGAGTCTTTCTCAGCGTCGGTACGCCGGGCGAACCTTGCAGGCGCTACTCGATAGCGGTCAGCAACTGAACGACAACCAGCGCCGACGTATCGTCGCCGATGTGCGTGCTGGCGTTTGTGCGCTACATGATAGGGGAATTATCCATACCGATATTGCGCCATCAAACATTGTTATCAGCAGTGATTTTCACGCGACGCTGATTGATATTGCCATTCCCGCGCAGGCCGGTGAAGGAACCCCCGGTTTTTCTCTGTCTGCAACAAAGGACCAGCGCAGTGACGATGCCGGAGTTGAAGCCATCGCATGCGCATTGAATATTGATCCACTCGGACTTAACCCCACGCGCGTCGAGCAACGCCCGCTACAACAGACAGTTGACTCACGCTGTGATAATCCGTCTCAGATGAACGATGTAGTCACGTGGCGAAAGGAACACCTTCTCGATAAACATCCACGGGGATTGCCAGCGACTCAGGGGCGGCGACGCGGTGCGCTGGCGGGGATCATCATCGTTCTCCTTAGCGTCATCTATGGAATGACGAGGCCGCCCACACTATCAAACGCGTCCTTCTCAACGGGCGGAATTAAGGCGCAGTCGGTGCCCTCGAGTGGGGGTATTGAACGATCTCGACATCCAGATGCCACGCAATCTGCGCCACTGAGTGAAAATAGGCAATCGGGAGAGACTCAAGAAGAAACTAAGCCGGCAGATCCGATGAAGGGAATGGACCTGGGACAAGGAATCCAACCATTTGGTCGCAATCAGGTTGCTTCGATCGACGACTTCGCAATCGATGGCTGCCCCGACGTCAGCCAGGCGAACGACATCGTCTCCACTTTTATGCATGCGCGAGATCAAGCAGTGATGGATCGTAATATCGCTGACCTGGACAATTTTATGGAAGGGGATGCTCTTCGAGCCGAAGCTGAAAAGATTGCAACCCTTCGCCGCTTTGATGCGTTCGTTAAACATCTGGAATCCGAATCGCACGTGGTCAACCAACCATACTGTTCGGACACGGAGCTCACAATCGAAGCAACGGTGACACAAAGTGAATACCAACGCTGCGAAGGGGCAAAGTGTGTGACTCTTCCTGCTAGTAGCTCGCAAGACGTAGTGATGACTTTTATGCGTCTGACGGGACGAGTTTCACGAACCGCTCAGCAAGACCCTTAGGCGGATCTGGTAAACCCCCAGTTCCCACCGGTTTCCCGGCACGAACTGGGGGTGCCTGAACGTCAGATCGGCAGATTACTTTGCCAGATTGGTTCTACTCAGAGAGCAAGGTCAGCGTCGAAGTTTGCTTCTTCAAGGCGCTTCTTGACCTCCATGAGGTAACGAGCCGCGTCGCCACCGTCAACCAGGCGGTGATCGTACGACAGCGACAAGTACACCATCGAGCGGATCGCAACGGACTCGGAACCGTCGGCTGCCTTGACAACCATCGGACGCTTCACGATCGTGCCAACACCCATGATTGCGGTCTCGGGCGAGTTCAGAACCGGAGTATCGAACAGTGCGCCACCGGAACCGGTGTTCGTGATCGTGAAGGTGGAACCGGTGAGTTCTTCCGGACCAACCTTGGCGTCGCGGGTACGAGCGGCAAGATCGTTGATCGAAGCTGCGATACCCGGGATGTCCTTGGTGCCCGCATCCTTGATCACCGGAACCAGCAGGCCACGCGGGGTATCAACTGCAATACCGATGTGCTCATGGTCGAAGTAGGTGACCTTGTTGTCATCAATGGTTGCGTTGATCTTCGGGTGGAACTGAAGAGCCTCGGTTGCGGCCTTCACGAAGAAGGGCAGGAAGGTCAGCTTGGTGTTGTGCTTGGCGATGAAGGCATCCTTCGAGCGTGCACGCAGAGCTGCAACCTTGGTGACGTCAACCTCGACCACGGTCGTCAGCTGAGCAGAGTTCTGCAGGGACTCCATCATGCGACGAGCGATCGTGAGACGCAGACGCGACATCTTCTCGGTCGTGCCACGTAGTGGTGACGGTTCACGCTTCTGTGCAACCGGAGCTGAAGCAGTCGGAGCCGAAGCTACGGGTGCCGGGGCAACAGGAGCCTTGGCAGCTTCGCGGGCTGCAACAGCATTCTCGATGTCTTCGCGACGGATACGGCCACCAACGCCGGTGCCGGTGATCGTTGCAAGATCAATGTTGGCCTCGCGAGCAAGCTTGCGAACGATCGGGGTTACGTAGCCGGTGTTTGCCACTGCTGCCGGAGTCTGCGATGCGACCGGGGTTCCGGTCGGGGCGGCGGTTTCAACAGCATTGCTCAGTTGATCGAGGGTTGCCGGGACCGGAGTCGGGGCTGCAGGAGCAACAGGCATTGCCGGGGCAACCGGAGCCGGAGTGGCTGCTGCCGGAGCTACAGGAGCTGCAGGAGCTGCGCCCGGAGCCTCAGACGAAATGACGGCGACAACGGTGCCAACTGAAACGGTCTGGTCTTCCTCGACGCGGATTTCAGCGAGGAAACCGGCTGCGGGGGATGGAACTTCGGAGTCGACCTTGTCGGTGGAAACCTCGAGCAGAGGCTCGTCAGCTTCAACGGCGTCGCCAACGGACTTCAGCCACGTGGTGACGGTACCTTCGGTCACGGACTCGCCTAGGGCGGGCATGAGGACCTCGGTGCCGGAAGCGGGAGCAGAAGCGATGGGTGATGCAGGCGCAGGAGCTACAGGCGCTTCGGCAACGGGTGCTGGCGCTGTGGGAGCTTCGGCTACAGGTGCTGGAGCGGAAGTGGCCTCGGATGCGTCACCGATCATTGCGATCGTAGTGCCGACCTCGACGGTTTCGTCCTCGGGGACGAGGATCTCGAGCAGCACACCCGCCACGGGGGATGGAACTTCGGAGTCGACCTTGTCGGTCGAGACCTCGACGATGGGTTCGTCAGCTGCGATCGTGTCACCGACGTTCTTCAGCCAGGTGGTGACGGTGCCTTCAGTGACGGATTCGCCTAGGGCGGGCATTGTTACTGCGGTTGCCATGGATGTTCTCCTTGAAAGACGGGTGTGCTAGTTGTGGGCGTGCAGGGGTTTACCGGCGAGAGCCATTTCCGTGGAAACCGACGATCGGTCCATCTTCAACGCTCACGAGCTTGATGAAGCCTTGGGTATTCAGGATATTAGACTTTCTGTTGCCCGCAAGGTTGTATTCGACGGTTCTGTAGCGGGCGGTGATGTCGCGTCCGTCAACGGTGAGGGTGTTGGCACCAGTCAGGCGACCCCAGCCCTTGACGACCTTGACGTTGTGCGAGGACAACAGCCCCTGAAGGCCCTTGTCAAGCTTGGTGATGACTGAATCGCGGTAGGTACCGGCTATCGCCATGTCGATGCCTTCGAAGGTGGAACGAATGGCGAATGTTTCGGATTCGCAGGCAGCGTCAGCGGTTTGAGCTGCGTGCAGAGAAGCCTTCGTGGGGATGTAACCGCGGTGGAGGCAGGTGCCACCAACCTTGTCTCCATCGATCAAGGCAGCTTTCATTCCCAGTTGGGAAGCACGTAAAGCGGTGGCGTATCCACCGGATCCGGCGCCCAGTACGACGATGTCGTATTCTGGTTCGCTCACGTCTGAGACTCCTTACGTCGTGTTTTCTGCTAACAGTATTGTGAACCATCTAGGCCTATTGTCCCACTTGCGGGCAATGATGTCCGCGCGCAGACGGATGAGATGAGGTGGAACCGGCCACACCGAACATTCGTGCGAAGTGAGGATGATGGTGGGCGCAACGTATGATCAACCTATGAATGAATCCCCGCAGCTTTTGGAGGGCGCCGACGTTTCCGGCAATGGCAAGAGTGTGAAAGATAGGCGCCCGCGAGCGCTTGGCCTTGGTCGTCTTGTTATGGCTATGTTCTGGGCGCTTGGGGCTTGGGTGTTCGTGACAGCGATCGTTGATCTGTTCCATCATCAGAACGCCCTCCCGTGGGGTCCTCAAATTGTCGCGTTGATTGCGGGAATCGTGTATTTCGTTGGTGCGGCGGGCTTGACGCACAATGGCAGGAGAATGCGCATTATTGCCGGCTACAGCATCGGTATTAGCATTGCGGCGCCGATCATTATCGGTATTGCAGGCTTTGATGTGCCCGATCTGATTGTGGCTCGTTCGGCGTGGAGCCGGTGGGGTGCGGACTTTTACTATCTGCCACTCATTATTTCCATGATTGGTGTGGGGTGGATGTGGAGGTCGAATCCGCGCCGGATTGTGGAGTTAGCTGAGCGCCTTGAGCGGCCTCGTTCGTAAAAATGGCGGTGGTGAAAATTTCGGCCTCGCCCCAATGTGCGGGGGACGAGGCCGATTGTGCTGTGTGAAGCGGAATATAGTGTGGGGTCGGTTTAGATTCCACCTGGGAAACCGAGTTGGCGCCATGCTTCGTACAGAACAATCGATGCTGAATTGGCGAGGTTGAGAGAGCGGAGTCCCGGTTGCATGTGAATGCGGACGCGATCTTCGACGCGGGGGTGATTCATTGCTTCTTCGGAAAGGCCGACGGATTCTCGGCCGAAGAGGAGTCCATCGCCGTCCTGATAGGAAACGTCGGCGTACATTGTTGAGGCTCGTCCTGTGAATGCCCAGATGCGTCCGGGAACTTCCGCAAGTGCATCATCAAGGTTTGGGTGTACTTTCACGTGCGCGAGATCGTGGTAATCCAAGCCTGCGCGCTTGAGTTTTGTGTCGGACATATCGAATCCCAGCGGTTCGACCAGATGGAGCATTGATCCGGTGCATGCAGAGAGGCGGATTGCTGCGCCTGAATTTCCAGGAATTTCGGGTTCGAAGAAGATGATGTGAAGCACTCGTTTATCTTGCCACCATTGTTGGTGCGACGGGTAGCCGAAAGAACATGGACTATTGCAATCTGATTTGTACATGGTCGCACCTACTGTATAGAACAGACGTTCTAAATAAGGGGGTGGAAGTCGATTTCGAGCAAAGCGCAGGACTCTTTTTATCTACGAACATTGGGTCGGTATTTCGCGACCGTGGAATCTCGCTATCAAAGAACCAAGGAGGGCCTCATGAGGTTCATTGCTCTATGGATTCCTAACTGGCCTGTGAGCTCGTTGGTCATTGATCTTCCTCCGGGTGCTCCAGGAGCAGTGGGGCATCGCGGAAAAATTGATGTCGTTTCTTTTAGTGCGCGCAAACATGGTGTGCGCCACGGCATGCGTATTGAAACGGCACGGTATCTGTGCCCAGAGCTCATCATCGTGCCTCGGGATCAAGAGCGTGAAGGTAGAAGTTTTGACGCTGTTATCGAAGCCTTCGAGTCAGTTATGGCCAAAGTGATGTGTATGCGTCCGGGCTTCAGTTGGGCGTGGGCTACTCCCGCTACGCGTCGGCACGGAAGCGAAGAAGCAGCCGCAACTGCCATCGTTGATGCTGTTGCACAACAGGTTGGTGTCGAAGCCTTCGTCGGGGTCGCGCAGGGAGTATTTGCTGCAACATATGCGGCGCGAACCCAAAGAATCGTGACCGATCAAGAAATGCCCTCATTTCTTGCCTCAATTCCCGTTCGTTACATTCTGGAACTTCTTGACGGTAAAGAGAAAGAGCAGGCAGCTCAAGACATTGAATTGCTTGCCACTTTGGGGGTGCACACCTGTGGGCAGCTCAAAGATTTAGGTAAGGGCCAGATATATGCCCGTTTTGGAAGCAATGCTGATATCTACTGGAAACTCAGCGAAGGGCACGATGTTTTCGTCCCGCCCATGGAATCTGCGTAGCCGGACCGAAGCGTCACTGTTGAATGCGAAACCTCTGATAACAACGTCGATACTCTTCTTTTCCGCTTCGGTGAGCTATCGGGCAACTATCGCAAAAACTTTACGCTAATGGGTTGGTGGCAGATGCTTTAAACGTCTCGATTAAAGGGCCGAATCAATGCGGTCGCGAACGAACCTGGTCGGGCCTAGGCAATTTTTAGACGAATCGCGTGTCCTTGACAAGATTCGCTATCAACTGCAGGGGTGGGTCAATCTCTTACCTATGAGTGAAGCGGACTCCCATGCTCCGCTCACCATTACTCTGACCGCACTCGCTCCCTACCAACCGCGGGTAAGCGGTCCACTCTGAGGAGGGAATTCAAATTCTGATGACGTCGAACGTTCCATTGACAGGGTGCAATCTCTTCTTGGTGTGAACGGTGTTGTCAGTATTCACCGTCAAGGTGGTTGGGATCCGCGTGAACGCATTGCTTTTATTCCCTGGAATACTCCCAGCTTTTTAACACCTGGGGCAGGGGAGTGGGACGGGACAATCGATATGAGCCCTCAGCCCCTACTATCCGTTCGGCTCCCGGTGCATCTGAACGACTCTTCTTCCTCACCTGTACATGTTGCTCAATGCGGGAAACTGAGTGAAGAACCAGCTTGGATATCTGTTCCAAAAAATAAGCGGGATGCTCAGTCGTGCATGGATTATCGCGGAATTGTTGACCTATCAGCTCCGCAAAGCATTCGTATCTCGCACGGTCCTTGGATAATCCGTGGCAACTGGCGGGATGATTCATCGCCCGCGCGAGCATACCTTCGCGTCATCACCGATCAAGGAAGCGATCTCCTTCTGATTTATACAGACAAACACTGGTGGATAGAAGAGGCTTTCTCAGCAGAATCTGACGGTGAAAGATAAACTGACAGAATGCGCATTTCACCCGAAGAACTTCGTCGCGTCGCTGAGTTCGACGAAGCAATCATTCGCAATCAAGTCGGCTATGCTGCTTGGGCGCGCGCGAGTGCACTGTGTGAAGGAAACAAAGTCACCGATGTTGAGATCGGTGACGACGGAGTTTTTAGCGGACGTGTGGCTTCAACGGGGCTTCGTCTCAAAACCTGGGTTGGACTCAACGGAGGGCAACCTGTTCTGACCTGCGCATGTATTGAAGGGAAAAACTGTCAGCATTCGGTTGCTCTGTTCCTTGAATTACGACGCCAAATCAACGAACTCACAACGGAAGACGAACCAGTTTGGAAAACGCGTCTCCGCTCCTTCACTCATGCTGGGGATTCAAGCGGAGAGCCAATCGCGCTATTGATTGATACTCGCGACCCAGAGCGCCCGTATTGGATGCACCCACTACGCCCCGGCAATCGCATTCAATGGACAAAGAAGCGAGCAACGTGGCCGGATCTGGTGTCGACGCAGTGGGCTTCAGTTTCAGATGGATTATCGCGTTCTCAGCTCGGGTTAATCAGAGAAGGCTATCGTCTTGCAAAAGTGGATGATGGTCGCGCAGCACGAAATGAAATTAGTCTTCAGATGCTCGGAATGGATGCTGCACCGTGGCTACTCAGACTGATCAACCAAGGAATCGAACTCTATTCCAGCCTTGATCCACTGACGCCCATACATTTCGATCGATCATCGTGGGATTTGGGCTGCGACCTTAGCCTGCAGGGGGATGAACTACTCCTGCAGATGATGGCCTTTGACGGGGATAAACGTATCCTCAAACCCCGAATTGATACCGCGACCCGCCTGCTCATCTTGGACGGTGGCACACGGGTAGCCCGTGTTGGTGGGCAAGAACTCATGAACCTATTCGAACGAGGACCGATCTGTGTGCCCGCCGACCAGATCGCCGAACTGACGACCGCGTATATCCCGCATCTCAAACGTCGTTTCGAAGTCTCTTCAATTGACTCGTCAGTCGATCTTGGTGAAGAAGCAACAGTGCGCATTATTGGACAATGCGACCTTGTCGAAGGAAAAGAATTCACCCTCACCTGGTGGGCGGAATACGACTATTCAGGTTCCCCCTCGCGAGTCCGACTTCAGCAGGTCATGGATTTAGAAGCCGTTCGACCGATCGTCGCTTCCCTGAAAACTCTTGCGCGACAGCACGTGCCCGCTTCTTTGTGGGACGGAGAATTCAAAAACCTCCGACTCCCCGCGTGGACTATCCCGCAATTTCGAAAAGATGTGATCGATCAGCTGAATGACTCGCGTCTTGCATGGGAGATCAACGACGCAGTACTGACGTTCATGATTGATGAAATCCCGCTCCATTCATCGATCCGCGTCACGCCAAGCGAAGCGCACAATGACTGGTTCGACCTTGACGTCAGACTCGACGTCGGCGGATATCCGGTTCCATTCAGTGATGTTCTCGAGGCAATCGCCCACTCGGAACACTATCTCTACGTTGACGGACACTGGGTCAGCATCGACAAAGAAACAATTGAATCCATCACAGCACTTCTCGAAGAAGCACGAACCCTTTCTTTTGATGATGAGCCACGCCTCGTACCCGCACATCTTGGCCTCTGGGAAGAACTCGACTGCCTGACGGATACGACTGTCGACTCCCAGCAGTGGGAAGCCCGTCTTGAACACCTGCGTCACGCCGGCGCAGATATTCCACTCCGGAACCCCGTGGGCGCCGCCTTGCGCCCGTATCAAGTTGACGGAGCGCACTGGCTGATCGCTCGAGCCTGTAGCCAAACAGGTGGCATCTTGGCAGACGATATGGGGCTCGGTAAAACCCTTCAGCTTTTAACTGCTCTTGCCTCCCTCAAAGATGCGTCAGTATGTGAAGAAAACGAAGAATCTGACGTCGCATCATCTTTCAAACGCGATCTGCCCACGCTTGTCGTCGCGCCAACATCGGTTTTAAGTACCTGGGAAAAAGAAGCTCAACGATTCTTCCCAGATCTCAACGTGCGCACGATCAATACAACGGGGAAGAGGCGCGAAAGGAGCCTCGCCAGCGAAATCGAAGGCGCAGACATCGTTATCACCTCATACACAATCGTGCGCATCGACGACGAAGAATGGAAACAGATTCCTTTTAACGGCCTTATTCTCGATGAAGCACAAAATGTGAAGAATCCGCGGACCGCCATTCACCGTGTGCTGCGAGGAATAGAAAGAAACTGGACTTTTGCGGTCAGCGGAACCCCGGTAGAAAACTCTCTTGGCGACCTCTGGTCGATCATGGCCCTCGCAATGCCCGGACTACTTCCCAAATGGTCCCTTTTTAACGACAAAATTCGTCGCCCCATCGAAAACGATCACGACGTCACGGCATTGAACCGTCTTCACTCTCTTCTTAGTCCCAACATGATGCGTAGAACCAAAGAAGAAGTTGCCACTGACCTGCCCGACAAGATCGAATCCGTTATCCCCATTGACCTCGGCACGGAGCACCGACGTATCTACGATCAACACCTCATGGCAGAGCGCGCAAAAATACTCTCGCTGACCGACGATCCGAGTGCAAAAATCGATATCCTCGCGGCGCTGACACGTTTGCGCCAACTCGCATTGGATCCCGGTCTTGTCGACGCAACATGCGGACACATCGGCTCGGCAAAAATCGAGTACCTCGCCACTCAACTTGAACAAATCATCCCAAGCGGACACCAAGCTCTGGTCTTCAGCCAATTCACAACGTTCCTTACGCGCATTCGTGACTACTTAGAACGACGTGGAATCGCCACAGTCCAACTCGACGGATCTACAACCCGCCGAGACGAAGTCATCGAACGCTTCAGATCCGGAGAAGTCCCCGTATTCCTCATCTCTCTGAAAGCGGGAGGCACCGGTCTGACGCTCACGGAAGCAGACTACGTGTACATGATGGACCCCTGGTGGAATCCTGCAGCTGAAGCACAAGCCGTCGACCGCGCCCACAGAATCGGCCAAACAAAGAAAGTCAACGTGTACAGACTGGTCGGCGCTGACACCATCGAAAACAAAGTCGTCGCACTCCAAGAACGCAAACGCGAACTCGTATCAACAGTCGTCGAAAGCGTAGGAAATGGTGAGGGTGGCGAGCTCTTATCCAGGCTCGATATGTCCGACCTGGTGGACCTTCTCGATAACTAGCATCCGCACCTCGTACGCTTGCGAGACTTCCGCTAGCTGTACAGATGAACTGAAAGGCTCAGAGCGTGAACCCCAGTAGGTGTGCAAGCTCTTCGGGGGTATGTGCGATAGCAACACAATCGTCAAGGTCGCCGTCTTTCGCGTAACCCCAGCTTACGCCCATGACGTCAATACCAGCTTGCTGGCCTCCTTCAACATCCCAGCAGGAATCACCGATCAGAACGGGGCGGGAGATATCCATTCCCTTGGCGCTCAGGCGCGAAAGTGCACCGGCGATAACTGTTGCTTTCGAAGAAGCAGGATCCGGAGTTGCGCCGGCGATGACGTCGAAAGCGTCAAGAATTCCCAGATGTTCCATTTGTGCCAGAGCAAGGGGCTCTTGCTTCGACGTAGCCGTTGCCACGGGAATCCCAGCGTTGTGGGCGCCACGCACTACTTCACCCATCCGAGGAAAAAGCGGGGGTTCAAGGAAAATCGTGCGGTACAGCGCCCGGTATTCATCGACGAGTTCTTTCGTGATCTCGCCTTCAAAGCCAAGGTCAGCAAATGACCACCAGAGCGGGGGACCAACGTACTTGCGCATTGCATCCGCTGGCGGGGGCGTGATGCCGCGCTGAGAAAGAACCGTGTTGAAGCAGTGGATCACTGCGGGGGCAGAATCAACAAGAGTGCCATCAACATCGAAAAGTACGCACGTGAATTGTGTTTCTGCGCTCAACCAACTACTCCTTCATCGCTTGTGTCTTAATGGTGGCACGAGGCTGCGCACATTGAGAAACTCTCGGCATTTCGTGGCGCGGAGCAAACACGCATAACGGTATGTGAGCAACTGTCTCACCATTCAGTCAAAAATATGGGATAGACCAGGATTTATGAGTGTTTTTCTCGCTTCATAGAATATTCTTCAACACGTGAAAGAAAACGAAATGAATAGTCCCGTGCTTCTGGATACTGATTCAGCTCACTTGCGTCAGCGTGCTTGGCGACTTTATTTCGAAGCGAATGGGCGTCTTCATGGCCTGTTGGAATCCAGCTTGAAGAAGAATTTCGGCCTGTCGGTGCCCGATTACAATATCCTGCTTGCCCTGTTCGAAGCGCCTGGTCAATGTCTAAAAATGGGTGAATTGTCCGGCCAGGTTGTCTATTCTCCGTCGCGCCTGACCTATTTGGTCACTCATTTAGAACGTGACGGTTGGGTAAAGAAAGTGATGTCGAAGGAGGATAGGCGAAGCTATCAAGCGTGTCTGACTTCACAGGGTGCGCGGATCGTGAAGGAAGCAACTCGTCTTCACCAAGAGACGCTTCGCGAATTCTTGCTTGCGGATATGACCGATGCGGAAATATCCCAGATTGTGAGGGTTTTTTCCGCGTTGGATGAGCGACTGCGTTCACGGAACAAGAATTAACTCTGCTGGGGGACCTTCCTCGTCGCCACTTCCTGTGGACACTGACTATCGGCGCTATTCCAACAAAAATGCTGATGGTCCCCAGGAATTTCTCCTTTCGATTTGGCAGTACGGCTACCAACCGTGTTAGAGTTTTCCACGTTCGACTTGAGGTAATCAAGAAGAGCAAGTCACCTGCGCGGGTGGCGGAATAGGCAGACGCGCTAGCTTGAGGTGCTAGTCCTCGTATTAGAGGGTGGGGGTTCAAGTCCCCCTCCGCGCACAGATGGAAGCCCGGAGCTTGAATAAGTTCCGGGCTTTCGTTTTATCTCGGATTTTTCTTACAACCGTGAAGAAAATCCGGATCAATGCAACGAAGCGATGAAAGAGCGTGCGAATGCATATTGATCTTTGGTTCGATGTGACCTGCCCATGGTCGTACTTGGGTATTCGACACTGGCGACAGGCGCTGTCCTCTTTCGATCATCGTGACGAGGTGGAAATTACGCTCCACGCTTTCTTCCTCGACCCCGAATTGGATAGTGCCCGTGAAGAACCTCGTCGCGTCTATCTGATGAACGAAGGCGAACTCACGTACGAGGAAGCAGTGGCGCTGGACGAGCGACTTGAAAAGCTTGGACGTGCAGAAGGCGTCGTTTTTGACTTCGAGAAACTGATCGTTGCTCCATCCTCATTTGCACACCGCGTGATCAATGCCGCCCGCATCGAAGACTACGATCGTGACACTCTCTATGGTCCCGACTCAATGCAGTTGAAGCTTGCCGAAGCTTTGGGACGTGCCCACTTTGAGATGGCCCTCGATATTTCAAACAGCGACGTTGTGATCGGTTGCGCACAGGACCTCGGGTTGGACGCTCAGTTCGTCCTCGATGCGCTGACTGATCCGCACACTGCATCCGATGTCTTCTCTGATTTCCAGATCGGTGTACAGATGGGCATCGACCGTGTACCCACCGCCCTGATCGATCGTCAGTTCGTTGTTCAAGATCATCAGACCGTTCCTGCACTTGGCAATATTCTTGCTACAGCATGGGCAAACACGGGGAAGGAAGAAGCATGAGTAAAACACTGCCGCAGACTCTTCAAGGACCGCGCGTCACCTTGGTTCCGATGAACCTTGATTTCGTCGACGCAATTACCGAGGTGCTCCAAGACGCGCGCATAAGTGAAACGACGACCGTTCCCCACCCGTATACGAGGGATATGGCGGTTGAGCATCTTTCGCGCTCTGAAGAGTCTTGGAAGAACGGTAACGCTGACTGGGCGATTCTTTCTGCCAAGAATCAAAGGTTCCTAGGTCGCCTGGAGTTTTGGCGTGGGCAGCGTGATCCCAAGTCGGCTGAGGTTGGCTACTTCATCCGCACTGATGCCTGGGGTGAAGGGTTTATGACCGAAGCGCTCGGTCTTGCCGTTGATTTTGCCTTTGAACAGATGGATGTCACCCGCATCGACTGGTACTGCCACGTCGAAAACTGGGGTTCTTGGAAGCCAGCGTGGCGCAACGGTTTTAAGCGCGAGGGGATCCGCAGGCGAGCTGAAGGCCCGGCCCTCTGGCAGGCAAGCCTTCTAATCACGGACGCTCGCGAACCGAAGACCCCATGGGATGGCCCCGGTGCCGGACAGGGACCTGCCCTTGATCCTTCACGCCCAGGAAAGCTTGTTGAGCAGTTCCACCGAACCTACTCCATGCCCGTGCGCCTTGGCACCGGTTCCCTGCCAACCATCGACTACGAACGTCTCAACATGCGCATGTCACTGATCCGCGAAGAATTCGCTGAACTGATGGGCGCCGTGTACGGACCTGCTGCACGGAGCCTCGTTGAAGAAGCAACTGAAAAGGCCGTTGACGGTGACGACCACACGCGAGATCTCATCGAAACTGCCGATGCTCTGGCAGACCTCGTCTATGTCATCTACGGAATGGCAATCGAATCGGGTATCGATTTGGACGCGGTTTTAGCTGAAGTTCAGGCATCGAATCTGTCGAAGCTGATGCCCGACGGTTCGGTAAAACTGCGTGAAGACGGCAAAGTCCTTAAGGGACCGAACTTCTTTGTCCCCAACATTGCCCGAGCACTCGGTATCGATCAGGGCTGACGCGCCCGATAGTCTCGCGCGCAAACCCGTATCACGTGCAAGAATTAGACCAGCTCGACGTGAAGGAGAATGAAGTGGCTCGTGTTGTCGTTGTAGGTGGCGGTTACGGTGGCGTGACTGTTGCAAAAGGACTCGATCCTATTGCTGACGTGACGCTCGTTGAACAAAAAGACCAGTTTGTCCACCACGCAGCTGCACTGCGCGCAGCCGTAGACGACGTGTGGCAGGAAGCAATCTTCATGCCCTATTCGAACTTGCTGACACGAGGCGAATTCATTCACGGCACTGTTTCTCAGATTGTCGGTAACACCGTCCATATTTTCGGTCGCGAACCCATCGAAGCGGACTACGTTGTTCTTGCAACCGGCGCAACATATCCCTTCCCAGCAAAGTACTCGTCAGCGAAGTCCGTTGTTGCAAAGGCTCGTTTGAACCAACTGCACGAAAACCTTGCTGGCGCACGCTCCGTCATGCTAGTCGGTGGTGGCACCGTCGGTATCGAATTCGCCGGCGAACTCGCATACGCTTACCCCGACCTTGATATCACGATCGTCGAGAAGGCCGATCAGATCCTTTCTGCTCCCGGCTACTCCGAAGACCTGCGTCAAGAAATTTCCACGCAACTCGCTGAGCTCGGCATTCGCGTGATCACCGGTTCTGAACTTGCTTTCTTGCCTCCGCACAACGTTGGTGAACTCGGTCACTTCCATGTGTCGACCTGCAAAGGTGAAGAAATTGAAGGCGATATCTGGTTCCAGTGCTACGGCTCTCGTGCGAACAGCGGCTACCTCGCAGGTACCGATTACGAGCCCATGTTGCGCCCGAACGGCACAATCCGTGTTGGTAAGACCCTGCAGGTTGAGGGCCATGCCCACACCTACGCCGTTGGCGATCTGACGGACGTCCCCGAGTCAAAGCGTGCTGATGCTGCTCGCCAGCAAGCCCGCGTTGTCATCGCGAATATTTCGTCTCAAATCGCTGGCGAGACGCCCGAAGCAATCTACGAGCCTACGAAGGAATGGGTGATCCTCCCGCTGGGGCCGAATATGGGTGCATCGCAGCTGGTTGACTCTGAAGGTGTGTCCCGCATCGTTGGCGCTGATCAGACAACAGAAATCAAGGGCGCTGATCTGATGGTTTCTGTTATCCGCTCGCAACTTAATCTTCCGTGAGTCCAGTTCGCATAAGGTCTAGGATCTTCTCATGACTCATGATCCTCGCGTAGCGCTTGACGCACTGATTGCAGCCTTTGAAGCTCATTATGTTGCCTGTTCGCGGGCAACCGATGATGATCCTTCGACGCTTGAAGAAGCAGAGAACACTTTGCGAGATGCGTTCTTCACCTACGACGACGAACTGTTCAGACAGTTCGGTGTCGAGCTTCCCTTCGATCTTCTCGACGATAATTACGACGAAGATGATGATGAGGAAGAGGACGATGATGAATCCTACGATGAGGATTCGGACGATTTGGATGATGATTTCATCGACGTCGACGACTGAGCGATTCTAAGAATTCTTTTGTGGCGCGATATCAGACGCTTGTTTGATATCGCGCGACACTGTCTGCTGAACGTCGCGCTTGAAAGCCCAAACTTGAGGGCTGGGATCCCAAACTTGAGGGCTGGGATCTAAGAAATATGCGTTCTTACGAGTACGCGACTTCGTTGAGTACTTGGCGAATCGGGGCAGGCAGAGGCTCGGTCGAGTCAAGGATGTGGTCAAGCTGTCGTACATTTCGCGGACCGCAGATTGCTGAGGCAATGCCCGGCATATCCCGTACCCATGCAAGAGCAACGTCACCTGGATTGCGATCAAGCCCTTGCGCGGCGCGAACAACTGCTTCAACATGTCCCGCGTATTCGTCGGTCAGGAAAGGAGCGACAGTGGGCAACATATGTTCGGTAGCCCCGCGCGAATCTGGGGGAGTGGAATGGCGGTATTTTCCAGTTAATACCCCACCGGCAAGTGGAGACCGAGCAAATACACCCAATCCTTCGCCGGCCAGATGTGAACGCAAGCTATGGGTAGCCGGAGCAGTTAACAGGCTGACGGGGAGCTGTGCTACCGCTGGCTGAACAAGCCCGTGTTCACCAAGGCGGGTAAGGGCGCAGGCTGTTGTCCACGTATCCCAGCCAGAAAGACCGACATAGTGAGCTCGCCCTGAACGGGACGCTGCTTCAAGCACACCCAGCGTTTCTTCGAGTGGGACACTGGGGTCGGGCTCCGCCATCCACACGTCCACATAGTCGGTATCTAAACGAGCAAGAGCATCGTCTAGGCTGCGCAACATATCACCACGCCCAGCCGAGGAAACCCAACGACCTGAGTGGTCGCGACGGGTGGCACCCCTCCAAGCAATCGTCAGGCGGTGGCGTCCGACTCGGTTCATCGCTGCTCCAAGAACGTCGGTGGCCATTCCTTCGCCGTTCATCGGCGAACATTCAACAAGCGTTCCACCCGCATCGACAAAGTGAGAAAGCATGTCCCATGCTTCTTCACCATCGGTGTCGCGTCCCCACGTGAGCGTGCCCAAGCCAAGTGACGAAACCCTCAGACCACTGCGACCGCACTGACGAATTTCCATAGCCTCTAGCCTAGCCGTGTCAGGTTGCACAGGTTTCGTGGCACACCGTTTCGTCAATACCCGCCAATAGCCCGTAGAGTTTCGACTATGACTTGGTTCGATGCGATTTTTCTTGGCCTCGTGCAGGGACTTACTGAGTTCCTGCCGATTTCGTCTTCGGCTCACCTCAGGATTCTTGGGGAATTGGTCGGCAATGCTGACCCGGGCGCGGCTTTTACTGCCATCACCCAGATCGGTACTGAAACCGCAGTCCTCATCGTGTTCTGGAAAGACATTGTCCGGATCTTGTCTTCGTGGTGGAAGTCGCTTCCTATTCGTCCGCGTGAAAAGCGTCTGAGCTCAAGCAATCCCGACGTCCGCATGGGCTGGATGATCATCGTTGGCTCGCTCCCGATCGGGATCCTTGGTCTTCTATTGGAAGACTGGATTGACGTTTCCTTCCGTAACCTGTGGATTACAGTCGTCATGCTTGCCCTTTTCGGTGTTCTTCTGGGTATTGCTGACCGCTATGCTCCTCAGAAACTCACCCTTGACCATATGTCCTGGCGTGACGCGCTCCTCTATGGCCTTGCCCAAGCAATGGCCTTGATCCCCGGCGTCAGCCGCTCGGGTGGAACGATCACGATGGGACGCGCATTAGGGTACACGCGCGAGGCGGCAGCCCGCTATTCCTTCCTTCTCGCCATGCCAGCAGTTTTCGCATCCGGCCTGTACAAGGTGTACAAGGTCTTCTCCGGCGGAGATCACGTTGATGTTGCCCCAACCATCGTCGCCACACTGATCGCGTTCGTTGTGGCATGGGCAGTCATCATCTGGTTCCTCAAGCTGGTTTCAACGAAGTCATACAAGCCGTTCGTGTGGTACCGAATTGGCTTGGCTATTGTTGTTGCAATTCTGCTGGTGACCGGAGTACTCAGCGCAGCGTCAACTGCGGTGATGTAGCTGATCGCCCCAGTTCTTTCGCCCAGTAGGGGGTCTACGTGGGTTCCTGCATTGAAGCAGGGACCCGCGTTTGCAGTAGGCGCTTCATGCCGTCTGCTGGCGCATCGGGAAGTACCCCGTCAAAGAGAGGACAGTGGGCGCGCACACCGCACCAGTTGCATAGGGGATTTTTTCGAGGAGCGAATTCCCCACGCTTCGCATCACGCTCAATCCGATCCCAAATACCTGACACTTCGTCTTCGAAGCGTTCAATGTCATCGACCGTCGGATCAAATGTCAGGGTCTGACCCGCTTTGATGTAGACCAACTGGGTGCGCAACGGCATCCGATCGGTGAGTTTCAACAGCAGGGCGTAGAAGCGCATCTGGAACAGGGCCTCGTCTTGGAAACGGGGCGAAGGCGCCTTACCCGTTTTATAGTCGACCACACGCAACTCCCCAGAAGGGTTACGGTCAATGCGATCGATGAAGCCACGCAGACGCACGCCGTCGTGAGTGTAAGCGTCCACGCGCTTCTCGCGCGCAGCTGGTTCTAGGCGCTGCGGATTTTCGAGCGTGAAATAACCGCGCACAAGATCACGGGTCTTGTCGATCCATTGATCGAGCGCGGCCTCGTCGTCGAACATCGCAACAACATCATCTGAAGACTCTCTTGTTGCAGCCCACTCTTGGTCGAAGAGTCCCATTGCCGTCTCTTCATTTCGGTCCGCTTGAGCCACATCGAAAAGCTTCTCCAATACCGAATGTACCAGCGTGCCGGCAACGGTTGCAGGCGTGAGAGGTTCTTTGATGCGATCGACCACATGCAGGCGGTACTGCAACGGGCATTTCAAGTATTCCTTGGCTCGCGAAGGTGAGAGAGCGGGGTCGAAAGAACCTGAAATACGTGGGTTCGACCCGGTAGTGGCAGTCATAGGACAACGGTAACGTGAAATGCGTTCACCAGCAGATCTCACAGTGGGAGCTGTGGATAGCCGCGATAGACTTTCTGGGATGAATACACAGCCAGATACAACCGATAACTACGCGCCGCTTGGTCAGCAGAATCGGCGTGGTCTCTTGGAAGAAGGCGATCGCGTTCAGGTTCGCGATCCAAAGGGGCGATTCCACCAAGTGATTTTGACGCACGGCGGAAAGTTCCAGTCGAACCGTGGCGAGTTCTTCCATGATGACCTCATCGGCAAACCCGATGGGCAGGTCATTACGACTGAAGAAGGTCGCCAGTTCCAGATTATGCGCCCGTTGATGGTCGACTACGTGATGTCGATGCCACGAGGTGCAGCGGTTGTGTATCCCAAGGATGCCGGTGTCATTACGCACATGGGCGATATTTTCCCCGGCGCAGTTGTCGTTGAAGCTGGTGCGGGGTCTGGCGCGTTGTCGATGGCGTTGTTGAACGCGGTTGGTCCGACTGGGCGTCTGATCTCAGTTGAGCGTCGCGAAGAGTTCGCCGATATCGCACGAGGAAATGTCGAACTCTGGTTTGGTGCGCCACATCCTGCGTGGGATTTGCGCGTCGGCGACTTAGCTACCGAATTGGAAGCGATGGACCAGGCCAGTGTTGACCGCGTAGTCCTGGACATGCTGGCGCCTTGGGAAAACATTGATGCTGTTTCACACGCTCTGATCCCCGGTGGCGTGCTGGTCTGCTATGTCGCGACGGTTACGCAGCTGTCGCGTCTTATTGAAGACTTGCGTGCAAGCGAGAACTTCACGGATCCGATCACCTGGGAAGACATGCGTCGTGAATGGCACGTTGATGGTTTGGCTGTCCGTCCCGAGCACCGCATGGTTGCTCACACTGGTTTCCTGTTGGTTACGCGCCGTCTTGCTCCGGGAATTAACCCACAAGAAAGGTCGGTTCGTCCCGCGAAGTCGTCTGAAGGTCTGGGTGGCCAGTGGGATGATGTTGATGAGTGGAATGAACACAACGTTGGCCTTCGAACGGCATCTGAAAAGAAGTTACGCAAGGTTCGTCGTGATGTGACGCGTCAGGCTGACCAGTGGGTTGAGGGAAGGATCAGCACTGATGAGTGATGACTTCTACGCAACTCGCATCGAAGAGATGCAACGCCTTGTTGTCTCTCTGGAAGCGAAGAATGAGCGCCTTGCCCAGGCGCTGTCCCAGGTTCGCGGACAGTTGGTGAAGGTGCAGTCTCAGCTCCTTGAAGTGAATCGTCCGCCACTAACGATGGCCGTGTTTGTATCCGCGGATGTGCCTTCGCGTCAGATTGAAGCGATCGTGAACGGTCGTCGTATGCGCCTCGCTGTTGCACCTGACCTTGATCTTTACTCGCTGTCGTATGGTCAGTGGGTGCGCGTCGACGACAAGATGGTCGCCGTTGCCGCTGATGGATTTTCGAGGTCCGGTTCAATTGTCTCGATTCTTGAGTTGGTGGGTGATGACCGCGTGCTGGTTGCAGGCGAAGCTGGCCAGGAGCATCTGCTGATGTTGGCAGGCCCTCTACGTCACGGCAATCTGCGTCTCGGCGACGCATTGATGGTGGATCTACGTAGCGGAATCGCGTTGGAAAAGATTGTGCGATCCGATGTCGAGCAGCTTCTCACCCCCGAAGCTCCCGATACGACATACGACGATATCGGCGGTTTGGATGCGCAGATTCGTCAGGTCCGCGACGCAATTGAGCTTCCTTTTAGTCATCCCGAGCTCTACCGCGAGTATGGTTTGCGTCCGCCTAAGGGCATCCTGCTCTACGGTCCACCCGGATCAGGTAAGACGCTTATTGCAAAGGCAGTCGCAAATTCCCTGTCGGGTCGGACAAGTGGTGTGAAAACCTACTTCTTGTCAATCAAGGGGCCGGAGCTTCTGAACAAGTTTGTTGGTGAAACTGAGC
The DNA here is from genome assembly GCF_030217965.1 of Pauljensenia sp. UMB1177. NCBI lineage: Bacteria > Bacillati > Actinomycetota > Actinomycetes > Actinomycetales > Actinomycetaceae > Pauljensenia > Pauljensenia sp. UMB1177. Next base: position 50,058 of record NZ_JASOOV010000005.1, read on the forward strand.
GACACATTCGCGCGATCTTCGCGCGAGCACGTTCACTTGCTGCTGGCAATATCCCTGTCGTCATTTTCTTTGACGAAATGGAAGCCCTGTTCAGGACGCGTGGAACCGGGATCTCATCGGACGTAGAAACGATGATCGTTCCCCAGCTTCTTGCGGAAATGGACGGTGTCGAGACCCTGGATAACGTCATCATCATCGGCGCCTCGAACCGTGCTGACATGATCGATCCTGCCGTCCTTCGCCCCGGCCGACTGGATGTGCGCATTCGCGTGGATCGGCCCGATCGCACAGGTGCCCGCGACATCTTCTTGAAACACTTGAACACTGACGTGCCACTTCGTGATGATGAAATCGGCGTCGGCATGACCCTCGGCCAGGCACTCGGAAACATGGTCGATCAGGCACTTGACGTCTTGTTTCGCGAAGATGAAACGACTGCGCTCTTTGATGTCGTGCTGGCATCTGGACGCACGAAGCGCATTCACCTTGGGGATATCGTCTCTGGTGCCATGATCGCCGGAATCGTTGAGCGCGCAAAGAAACATGCGATCAAAGAATCGCTCACAGGCGGGGGATATGGCCTGTCGGCGAAGCACCTGCTTGCCGGTGTTAAAGAAGAAATGGGCGAGTCTATTGAACTCGCAGTCTCTTCGTCTCCCGACGACTGGGCCCGCACCATTGGCCTGCGTGAAGAAATCGCATCAATCGTTGCCTTGGAGGCCTGAGATGACCCACGTGATTGGAACCGAAACCGAGTACGGCGTCTATCGCCCAGGTGATGCATGGGCGAACCCCATTGCACTTTCGTCGCAGGCGGTTCGTCTCTACGCTGAGATTTCTCGCGATGGGACGCCGGCACAGGGCGCTGCACCCGTTCGCTGGGACTATCGGGCTGAGGACCCGCTCAACGATATGCGCGGTATCCGCTTGTCACGTGCGGCCGCCGACCCCTCGTTGCTGACGGACGATCCATATCACTTGGCGCCGTCGGGTGGCAGTGAGCAGATTGAACGCCCAACTCCAGAAGAAATGGCTTTGCCTGCACAGACCACCGCGGTTTTGACGAATGGTGCACGCCTGTATGTCGACCACGCTCATCCGGAGTATTCCGCTCCAGAAGCGTTGGGTGCCCTTGAAGCCACGCTCTATGATCGTGCCGGCGAGGTGATCGCACGCCGGATTATTGAAGAATCGCTCAAGAGCGAAGACGGTCCTATCGTCCTAGTGAAGAACAATACGGACGGTAAAGGCGCCGCCTACGGAACTCACGAGAACTACCAGATCCCCCGCAGTGTTGACTTCGACGATGTGGTTCGTGGACTGACTCCGTTTTTTGTTTCTCGACCGGTCATGTGCGGTGCTGGACGCGTGGGTCTGGGACAGAAATCTCAAGTTCCAGGGTTCCAGATCTCTCAGCGAGCTGACTTCGTCGAAAACGAAGTGGGCTTGGAAACCACCTTTAATCGCCCGATCATTAATACGCGCGACGAACCGCACGCGAATCCGGCACACTACCGGCGTCTGCACGTCATCGGTGGTGACGGCAATATGTTCGATGTGTCAATCTTGCTGAAGCTTGGCGCGACATCGCTGGTGTTGTGGGCAATCGAGCAGGGGATTGGGCTGGAGTGGGAAGCCCTCGCGCTCGATGACGCCGTGCAGGAAACATGGAACCTCAGCCACCACCCGAATCTTGATTACAAGATGAACACGGCCGGTGGACGCGCATACACGGGACCTGAATTGCTTCAGGTGTATGTGGACCTCATTCTTGCAACCTTTGACCGAATGGGTATCAGCCCCGAAGGTGAAGACCAAGCGATTCTGACCCTCTGGCAGGACGTCCTTGATCGTATGCGCGCTGACATGTTCTCTGTTTCCACTGAAGTTGAATGGATTGGCAAGTATCAGCTGTTGGGTCGTCAAAAGGATCGTCTGGGAGTTGAGTGGAACGACCCCCGTTTGACGGCGATGGACTTGCAGTGGGCCGATCTTCGCCCGGAGCACTCGCTTGCTTTGAAGCTGGGTAAAGCCGGACGCATCAAGAGACTCTTTAGCGACCAACAGGTTGAGGATGCAGCCTCTCAAGCCCCGACAACGACCCGCGCGTTTGCCCGCGGTCAGGCTGTGGCGTCACGACCAGACTTGGTGAAAGCCTCGTGGACGTCCCTCGTCATTGATCCGGGACAGGGGAATCTTGTCCGCTATCCGATTCCGGATACTGCGCAAACACGTAGCCCCGTGGAATGATCCTCACCAGTGGAATAATTTCACATAGTAAAGCAACACAGGTTTAGGAGAAACGAATGGATATCCGTCAACTGTTCGCTCCTTCGGGGGACAACGACGATTTCGGCGATACCGAGGCCGCTGGCCAGGTTCACGCACAGACTCAGTCGATTGACGATCTGCTCGACGAAATCGACTCCGTGCTTGAAACGAATGCAGAAGCGTTCGTTCAGGGCTTCGTCCAGAAGGGTGGCCAGTGAAGTGAGGCGTCGCGTAGTCGGCATCGAAACTGAATATGGCCTGATGAGCGCCGCACCGCCCGGGGTTCTGGCAATGGACGCCGACATGGCTGCACGCAAGCTCTTTGAACCGTTGCTACGTCGGGGACGATCATCGAATCTCTTCTTACGCAACGGTGGCAGGCTCTACCTTGATGTTGGCTCGCACCCCGAATATGCGACCGCTGAATGCGATCGCCTAGAAGACCTGTTGAACCAGGATCGTGCAGGCTCACTGATGCTCGCGATGCTGGCAGCAGATGCTGATCGCTCGCTTGAAAAAGAGGGGAGCGCTGAGCGCCTGCACCTGTTCCGCAACAACGTCGACTCGCAAGGAAACTCGTGCGGTTGCCACGAAAACTACCTCCTGCACCGTCGTCGTGATTTCCGTCAGGTCGCAGATGCCCTGGTTTCATTCTTTATCACTCGCCAGATTCTGGTGGGCAACGGTCTGATTCGACGTAATGCCTCCGGTGCAACACTCGCTTTCTCCCAGCGCGCTGAGCAGATGTGGGATGCCGTTTCATCCGCAACAACGCGTTCACGCCCGATCATCAACACCCGTGACGAACCGCTAGCAGATTCCGGTTCGTACCGTCGCATGCACGTGATCGTTGGCGATACGAACGTTGCTGAGCCAACGACTGCGCTCAAGGTGGGGGCCACCGAGTTTCTCCTTCAAGCAGTTGAAGACGGCTTGCATATCGAAGACCTGACGATGGCTGACCCCATGCGGTCCATCCGCGAGATTTCCATTGATTTGACCGGTCGAACTGAAGTCGAGCTTGCCGATGGTCGTCGCTGGACTCCCGTCCAAATCCAGCGTGAGATTCGCGAACGTATCTTGGGCACAATCGATGCTGCAGAGCTTGACGATACACATCGCTATGTTCTTGATCTCTGGGAACGGGGTTTGAACGCGATCGAATCCGGCGATTGGTCTCCGGTCGACACCGAACTCGATATCGCTATCAAAGCTAAGCTCTTCTCATCCTACGTTTCAAAGGCAGGGACGAACCTTGCCGATCCGCGTGTGGCTCGTTTGGATTTGAGCTACCACGATATTACCGGCAGCTCCCTGCTTGACCGTATGGAGGCGTCTGGCCTCGTGAAACGACTAACGAAGCGCGAAAGTGTGCAGGCGGCCGTGAATACTCCGCCTGCGACCACCCGCGCTCATCTACGAGGCCGCATCATCGGCGCTGCCGAAGATGCGCGCGTTGACCTGAGTGCTGACTGGGTTCACGTGCGCGTTGACGACTTATCGTCTTCCCCGCTTTCACTGCAGGATCCTCTGGCCAATGAGGATCCACGCGTGGATGAGCTCATTGGAAAGATCACTTCCTGCTCACCGGTGCTTCCCGCATGAGCATGATTGATCTTTTCAAGCCCTCGTATAGGCATGGTCTGCGCAATCTGACCATTGCGTTGCTTGCCACCGTCGTGGTTGCTGGCGCCGCAATCATCGCCGTAGTGCACGCGACCCACAACGGCTCGGGCTCATCGAAGGTGCAGGGCATCAGAGGCCCCCTTGACTCCGTGTCAGTCTCGGGTCGTATTGGCGCGATCCCTGTTGTGACCATGGGACAGCCAGTGACGGTGAATGCCGCAAAAGCCAAGGTTCTTGAGATCGGAACTGGGCGGCAAATCACGAAGGATTCACCGATTCTGCTGGCTATCACCTCGTTCGACGGTAAAACAGGCGAGAATCTGTCTGCGGATGGGCGACCCGACCTCGTTGTCGGATCCGCAGACCAAGCAACCTTGAACGATGCTCTTCTTGACATTGTCGTTGGACTTCACGAAGGATCACGAGTCCTTGTTGCCCATCCGTTGGCTTCGTCCCAGGGCGAGTTAGCGAAGCCGACAGATCAGGACACTGAGCTTCTCGTGATTGATATTTTGTATTCGATCGCGAACGGTAGTGAAGACACCGGTGAATCCTCCGGGGTCCTGTCTGTGACAATGACCGACGAAGGTCCTGTTATCGAACACGGAAGCGATGCGCCCACGGACGTGACAACCCAGATCCTGATCAAAGGTGAAGGACAGCAGGTCACATCGAACGATCAGATTGTGGTTCAGTACGCCGCAGTGGGATGGAACGACGGCGTTGTTCGAGCATCGACATGGCGGACGGGCAAGCCAGAGGTCGTCTCAATGCTCACCGCGATGACCGGCTTGAAGCAGACTCTTGTTGATCAACGAGTGGGATCGCGACTGGCGATTTCTATTCCGCCCGATCTGGCGAACGGTGACGACACTGTGTGCATCGTCATCGATATTCTGGGCACTGAACCAGCATCCGATAATGCGTCTCAGTCGGGTGCTTCAGCCGAGCAGACGGGCGTAGCTCCGTCAGATTAACCTGAGTCTTCTTCCAACGCCCACAGCACCGCCGAAGAGTATGCGGAGCGAAATACAGTCCGAACCGCTAACGTAAGTGACAGCCAGTCAGCCAGTAGTTCGCCCACACATGCTGTGCATGCACAAGGCAGGACTGCCCTCAGGTAGTGAAGAGACCTCGACGAAGAAGGATAAACATGAGTGTCGCACTGAGAATTATCCCCTGCCTTGATGTGAATGCTGGGCGCGTCGTGAAGGGCGTGAATTTCCAGAATCTGCGCGATGCTGGGGACCCTGTTGAGTTGGCTAAGCGCTACGGGGCTGAAGGGGCTGACGAAATAACTTTCCTTGATGTGAGTGCATCGACTGAGAACCGTGGCACGATGCTTGATGTCGTGTCGGCCACGGCGGAACAGGTGTTCGTTCCTTTGACCGTTGGCGGTGGAGTTCGGACTGGCGAAGACGTGGCGACCCTACTCAAAGCGGGCGCTGACAAAGTTGGAATGAACACCGCTGCGATCGGCAACCCTGACGTGATTTCCGAGGTTGCGGATCGTTTCGGTAATCAGGTTCTGGTTCTGTCTGTTGATGCTCGGCGTTGCCCTCCCGGCGTTGAAACACCTTCGGGCTTTGAAGTGACCACTCACGGTGGAAAGCACTCGACCGGTATTGATGCGCTCGAATGGGCGATGGATGCCGAGCGCCGTGGTGTGGGTGAAATTCTGCTGAACTCAATGGATGCAGATGGGGTGAAGCAGGGCTTCGATATCGAACTACTGAATCTTGTGAAAGAACGCGTGCACGTGCCGATTATTGCTTCGGGTGGCGCCGGAACGGTTGAGCATTTCGTTGAGGCTGCTCGCGCGGGAAGCGACGCGATTTTGGCGGCGTCCGTGTTCCACTTCGGTGAAGTAGCGATTCGCGACGTGAAAACGGCCTTGGATCAGGCCGGTTTCCCTGTTCGCATGTGATACGCCACGGCCTTGCACGGTCACGTGTGAAAGACTGGAGCCATGCTCAGATGGCTTACCGCAGGTGAATCACACGGTCCGGCTTTGATCGCTGTCATTGATGGTGTTCCAGCCGGTCTTCGTATCGAATCCGACGATTTTGTGCGGGCTCTAGCCCGTCGTCGTCTTGGCTATGGGCGTGGGGCACGCCAGTCTTTTGAGAAGGACGTCGTGCGTATCGTCGGTGGTGTCCGTCATGGTATGTCGACGGGTGCTCCGATTGCGATTGAGATTGCGAACTCAGAATGGCCCAAATGGGAAGTTGTGATGAGCTCCGATCCAGTTGCCCCAGATCTTCTGCTGATTGATGCCGGTACTGGCGACGAACGTGAAATTGCGCGGAACAAGAAGCTGACCCGCCCGCGTCCAGGTCATGCGGATCTTCCGGGAATGCTGTCGTACGGTTGTGATGATGCCAGACCAATTCTGGAGCGTGCGAGCGCGCGTGAGACCGCAGCTCGTGTGGCGCTCGGTTGCGTTGCCGAGGCGATTTTGGACCAGGTGGCCGGTATTCGTCTGGTCAGCCATGTTGTGCAGGTGGGAACGCAGATCGCAACTGATCCTCATCTTCCGACTCCGGATGATGAGGGTGCTCTGAACGAATCTCGCATGCGTACCCTTGATACCGAGCTTGACCAGCGTTTCGTTGATGTCGTCGACGAAACGAAGAGAGCCGGGGACACCATCGGCGGTGTCGTCGAAGTGATTGCGTGGAACGTGCCCATTGGTTTGGGAACACACGTGAATGCCCAGCGTCGTTTGGATACGAAGGTTGCGGCTGCGCTGATGTCGATCCAGTCTGTCAAAGGTGTGGAGATCGGTGATGGTTTTGCTCAGGCGGCGTTGCGGGGCAGTGTTGCTCACGATGAGATCGTGAAGGGCGACGACGGGCATCTGCGTCGTACGTCAAATCGTGCCGGTGGTATCGAAGGCGGCACCTCGAATGGTCAGCCGATTGTTGCTCGTGCTGCGTTCAAGCCGATTTCTACGGTTCCGCGTGCTCTTCGTAGCGTGGATCTTGCGACGGGTGAAGAATCCGTCGGCTTGCATCAGCGTTCTGATACCTGTCAGGTTGTTCCCGGTGCTGTCATTGCGCAAGCTGAGCTCGCGCTTGTGCTGGCCGATGTTCTCGATGGCCACGCCGGAGGAATGTCGGTAGAGGAAATGCGTCGCAATCTTGGCGCATATATCGCGTCAATTCAGGAGCGCGCATGAGTGTCTCTTCACCTTCATCGATTCGACTGCATCTTCCGCTTGTTTTTGTTGGATTGCCCGGTGCGGGTAAGTCGAAGGTTGGGCGCCTTGTTGCCGCCCAGCTTGGGGTTTCCCACGTGGATACTGATGACCTCATCGAAAAGAGCGCGGGTAAGTCGATTTCGCAGATTTTTATGGACGAGGCCGAGCAGGGTTTTCGTCAGCGTGAGATTCGCGCGGTGCATCAGGCTGTGCAGATGGGCGGGGTGATCTCGTTAGGCGGTGGTGCTGTGACATCTGAAGAGGTTCGCGATGCCCTGCGTGATGTCTGTGTCGTCCATATTCATGTAGAACATGATGAGTTAGTGCGTCGGGTGACGAAGAAGGCTCACCGCCCTTTGCTTCGTGAAGATCCTGAGGGGATGCTCCGCCAACTGCGTCGCGAACGTTTGCCACTCTATGAGGCAGTAGAGACGATTCGGCTTGAGTCTGACGATGGGCCTGCTTCAGAGGTTGCCGATCGCGTGGTGGATTTGGTGGATCTTGGATGGAAACGGATTCACGTTGGGGGAGATGCTCCCTACGACGTGTGTGTTGGTCACTCGATTCCAGTCAGCGCGATTGCAGGAGCATTGCGATCTGATGCTTCGAAGGTACTGATTGTCCACGCCCAGCCTCTTGAGACGAAAGCACGCGAGATTGCAAACGGTCTTGAAACGATGGGCTTTGAGGTGGGTATCGCTACGCACCCCGATGGTGAGGCGGGCAAGAGCCTCGACGTCGTTGCACGTCTCTGGGATGAAGCTGGGCGCATGAAGCTCGGCCGAGCAGATGCAGTGATTGCCATTGGTGGTGGTGCAACAACTGATATGGCGGGTTTTGTTGCAGCAACGTGGCTACGTGGGATCGGTTTGATCAACATTCCGACGACCTTACTGGCCATGGTGGATGCTGCAGTCGGTGGGAAGACGGGTATCAACTCATCAGCGGGCAAGAATCTGATTGGCTGCTTCCACCCGCCGTTGCGCGTGATCGTGGACCTCGATTATCTGTCCTCGTTGCCGGAAAAAGACTTCGTAGCTGGTCTCGGCGAAGTTGTGAAATGTGGATTCATTCGCGATACGGAAATTCTTCGCATTATCGAAGGAACCGACACGAACCTCCTGAGCGATTCGCGCTCCAACCAGATTCGAGAGCTGATCGAACGCGCTATCGTAGTGAAAGCGGATGTTGTTTCAGCTGACCTGAAAGAATCGGGATTGCGCGAAATCCTCAACTATGGGCACACGCTGGCTCATGCGATTGAAAAGTGCGAGAACTTTTCGTGGCGTCATGGTGAAGCGGTCAGCGTCGGATGCGTGTTTGCCGCACACCTCGGCGTTGTTCGGGGGCTTCTGACAGATGCCGACGTTGAACGTCATATCAATGCATTCTCACGAGTTGGCTTGCCGGTTACCTATTCCGGTACGTCCTTCGATGAATTGCTGGACGTCATGCTCTCAGATAAAAAGGTGCGTGCGGGTCAGCTCCGTTTCGTTTTGCTTGATGGCATTGGAAATGCGGCGACCTATCGGATATTGCCTGATGAAACGAGGCAGGTAGCTACGCGATTGGGGATCGCATGACAATCGAGTGTGTTGATACTTCTGTGGCGGGCACTGTCCGTGATAGAGAATCATCTGGGGTTCCCGGCCTCGTCCTTGTGGGAGTTTCCGGCGCGGGAAAGACAGCGGTTGGCCGCGCCATTGCTTCGCTGACTGGAATGCGCCTGGTTGAAACTGACGACCTTGTTGAACGCCAGAGTGGCAAAAGTGTTGCGCAACTGATCATTGCAGGCACAGGCGATGTGGAGCAGGTACGACAAGAATGTGCGCTTCGGGCGCTCGGTAGTGCAGGTGCAATCGTCACGGTTGGTGCCTCGCAAATTGAGAACGAGGCCGTGGCTAGGCGGCTTCAACGCTTAAACGATCAGGGAGCCGCAATCGTTGAGCTCTATGCCGACGTGAGTGAAGTGGCTCGACGCGAAGGACTGAATAAACCGCGTTCGGTTGGCCTGGGTGCACCACGTGCAATGCTCAGGCTGATGATTGCAAACCTGCATGAAAAATACTCAGAGATCGCTAATGTGTTAGTTGATACACGCGATAAAACCGTCGATGAGGTTAGTAGAACCGTTATCGAACAGTGTAAAATCGCGTTGATTCTTTGAAAAACCAAAGTGAGGTATATCTGTGGCAACGACGAATGATCTGAAGAACGGCACAGTCATGGTCATCGACGGCCAGCTGTGGCAGGTCGTTGAATTCCAGCACGTCAAGCCGGGTAAGGGCCCCGCATTCGTGCGCACCAAGATCAAGAACGTGATGAGTGGCAAGATCGTCGACAAGACCTTCAACGCTGGTCTCAAGATCGAAACCGCAACTGTTGACCGTCGCGATATGACGTACCTGTACCAGGACGGCACCGACTATGTTTTCATGGACGAAAAGACCTACGAGCAGATCAACGTTCCCGAAGAGATCGTCGGCGATGCCCGTAACTTCATGATCGACAACCAGTCCGTCATCGTTTCCCAGCACGATGGCACTGTCCTGTTCGTTGAGCTCCCGGCTACTGTTGTCCTGACCATCACGCACACTGAACCCGGTCTGCAGGGCGACCGTTCCTCGGCAGGTACCAAGCCCGCAACGCTTGAAACCGGCTACGAGATCCAGGTCCCGCTCTACATGGAAGAAGGCACTCGCATCAAGGTTGACACCCGCGATGGTTCCTTCTCGGGACGTGTCAACGACTGATGTCCAAGGCATTTCGTTTCACTTCACGAACGAAAGCTCGCAAGCGCGCTGCTGACGTCGTTTTTGAAGCAGATCAGCGAGGCATGGGGCGTAACCCCGATGTCTTGCGCGATCTTTTGCGTCAGCGCAAAGTGATCACGGCAGCAGAAACCCCGCTTCCGGAATACTCGATTCAAGCAATCGAAGGTGTCGCTGATAACCTGCGTCGCATCGATGATTTGATCGAAAAACACGCGAACGTAGCGGGCCTTGATCGAATCGCCGGTGTTGACCTGGCGGTTATGCGCGTTGGCGTTTGGGAAATGCTGGACAACGACGATGTTGCGAACATCATCGCGATCGATGAAGCAATTGCAATTGTGAAGTCGATTTCTGGTGACGGGGCTCCGCAGTTCGTCAATGCTGTCCTTGACGCTATTCGACGTGAACTCGAGGCATCCCCGTGGTCGCGTCGCAGTTGCGACAATGACGCTGACGTGTCGGCTCCCGGTGATGATGCGCCCAGCCTGGCAGGCTCAGATGAGGATACCTCCCCTAAGACGCATGATTTGAGTGTCGATGAGCTTGAAGAGCTTGACGAGTTGCTCGACGAATACTGAGCAGGTTGGCTTGTAGTGGCGGATTGTAGCGAAAGCTATGGTCCGCCACTTGCTTTCTGTGCTTATTAACCTTGATGAAAAGTGTTAATGTGACAGTGATATTTGTTGAGTGTTAACGACTGTCAAAGATGAGGAGTCGTCGCTATGCCCATGAAGGGGATTAACCGACTGACACTGCGTGAGCAGGTGTGGACGACGTTGCGCGCAGAGATCCTTGAGGGCAACTTGCCAGCTGGTTCGCGTCTGGGTGAGGTCGATCTTGCCGAACAACTGAACGTGAGTCGGGGCACCGTTCGCGAGGCACTGCGTAAGCTCCAGCAGTCTGGTCTTGTCGAAGGTGAAGACCGCATTGGTTTGCGCGTCGCTCAATTTACTCCCAAGCAACTTCGTGAGCTCTTTGCTGTACGCGCAGCTCTAGAGGGACTGGCGGCATCGGCGATCGTGACCCAGGGGAGAGGCAGCGAAGTCGCCGATCTCCTTGAAAAGAATCTCCCTGCAGGGGCGGATGGCAAGAGTGCCGTGGAAGTTCTGGATGAAGACCTTGGTTTCCATCAGATTTTGTGTCACGAATCCGGCAATGAAGTGCTGTTGGAGATGTGGAACGACTTGCAGGATCGGATGCGCGTTGCAATCATGTCCGACGCATCTGCACAACGCGCTGAGCTGATGAGCGGCGTTTATCATCAACCGATTGTTGACGCCCTTCGCGCCGGAGATCCCGAAAAGGCACGCGAGACTCTGAATGAGCACATGCGCTATGCGGGTGAGGTTTGGGCAGTGAACAGGGAAAAACAAGCGTCTCGAGTCGACGAAGACTAGTTCAATCGCATTCTTTCATCGGTGATGATCAGCACGCCGTCAACTAGACAGATCCGCGGGGTAGAGCACTACACTAGTTGACGAAGCGTTCCTTTAAATTCCGTCCTGTGAGGCGGGGAAGGAGATTCACTGATGGGATCAGTGCACCCACACGCAGAGCGGGGCAGCTCTGCACGGCAGGTTTTAGATGCCGATGATATTGCCCGTTCACTCACGCGAATCGCGTTTGAGATTATCGAAAGAAATGGCGAAGACCAGATGCTGGTCATCGCGGGAATCCCGACTCGTGGCGCGACGCTTGCCAAGCGCCTCGTCGAAAAGATCAACGAGGTCGGTGGTAGGCGCACGCAACTTGCCATCATCGACACGACAATGTTTCGGGATGACCTTTCCTCTCAGCCCCTTCGCGAGCCAAAGGAATCATTTGTACCGGCCCATGGCATCGACGGACGCACCGTCGTTCTTGTCGATGATGTGCTCTACACGGGACGCACCATCAAGGCTGCCCTCGATGCGCTGACATCGATCGGTCGCCCGAAGGCAGTCCAGCTCGCAGTTCTCGTTGACCGTGGTCACCGTGAACTGCCTATTCGCCCCGACTACGTGGGCAAGAACCTTCCCACCGCTCGTGATGAGTCAGTGTCGATTTGGCTGAATGAAACTGACGGTGAAGACTGCGTTCTGATTGAGAGGAACAACTGATGTCCTTGAATCACCTCATTTCCATCCGTGACCTCGAATATCGCGAAGCCCTCTTGCTTCTAGATACGGCTGAACAGATGGCGGCAACGCAGTCACGTCGAGTGAAGAAACTACCAACACTTCACGGTCGCACTGTTGTCAATCTGTTCTTCGAGGATTCAACCCGTACACGTCTGTCGTTTGAGGCTGCTGCAAAACGCCTCTCGGCAGACGTTATTAATTTCTCCGCTAAAGGATCGTCGGTCTCCAAAGGCGAATCGCTCAAAGACACGGCTCTCACCCTCCAAGCCATGGGCGCCGACGCGGTGGTTGTCCGCCACTCTTCTTCCGGAGCGGCTCACCGCCTTGCACACGCTGGTTGGATGGACCTGCCGGTGCTGAACGCGGGCGATGGCACTCACCAGCATCCGACTCAGGCGCTTCTTGATGCCATGACCCTGCGTCGCCACTACAAACGCAACCCCTCAGACCCCGACGTTGAACCGCTGGCACCGGGCACCGATCTCAAAGGCGCGCGCGTCGTGATCGTCGGCGATGTTCTCCACTCGCGAGTTGCGAGGTCCAACGTTGATCTTCTGACTCTGCTGGGCGCCCACGTCACGTTGGTCGCGCCTCCTACGTTGCTTCCCGTGGGCGTTGAAAACTGGACCTGTGATATCGAATACGACTTCGATAAGGCTCTCGCCACCGACCCCGACGCCGTGATGATGCTACGCGTCCAGCGTGAGCGCATGAGCGCTGCCGGCGGCGGATTCTTCCCGTCACCGGGCGAATATCACACCGCATACGGCCTCGATAATCAGCGTTTCAACGTTCTCAACCCCGAATGCATCGTGATGCACCCCGGCCCGATGAACCGAGGCCTTGAAATTAGCGCGGAGGCAGCTGACTCAAAGCGTTCCGTTGTCGTCGAACAAGTCTCCAATGGCGTCAGCGTTCGTATGGCTGCCCTCTACCTGCTTCTTGCCACGGAAGGAAACACCAATGACTGAAAACACCTCGAAAACTTGGTTCATTTCCGGCGCATCGATTCTGGGAGAGCAATCCAGCGACATCCTGGTCCGTGACGGCGTCATTGTTGCTATCGGTGCCGAAGCAAAGGACGGCGCCACCAATGCCCGGCATATTGATGCCGACGGTCTGATCGCGCTTCCCGGCCTCGTCGATATGCACACGCACCTGCGGGAACCCGGGCGTGAAGACGCCGAAACGATCGAAACCGGCACGCGCGCTGCGGCGGTGGGTGGCTACACAGCCGTTCACGCGATGGCGAACACGACCCCGGTTGCCGATAGCGCATCGGTTGTCGATCAGGTGTGGCAGATCGGTCACGACCTGGGATGGGTTGATGTCCGCCCGGTTGGTGCCGTGACTCAAGGCCTCGCTGGCAAGCACCTGTCGTCGATGGGTGCGATGGCACATTCCCGCTCTCAGGTGCGCGTCTTTTCTGATGATGGCAAGTGCGTGTCGGATCCGGTTCTCATGCGTCGTGCCCTCGAATATGTGAAGACCTTCGGTGGCGTCGTTGCGCAGCACTCGCAGGATCCGGACTTGACTGACGGTGCGCAGATGAATGAATCGCCACTGTCTGGTGAACTCGGTTTGGCCGGTTGGCCTCCCGTCGCTGAAGAGGCGATCATTGCCCGCGACATTTTGCTGGCAAAGCACGTCGGTTCGCGCCTCCACGTGTGCCATCTTTCGACTGCCGGATCGGTAGACCTGATTCGTTGGGGCAAGCGCATGGGTGTTGACGTGACGGCAGAAGTAACTCCACACCACCTGCTCCTCACTGAGGAAATGGCCACGACTTACGATCCGCTCTACAAGGTCAACCCGCCACTTCGCACTCGCGAAGACGTGGAGGCAGTCCGCGAGGGCCTCGCCGATGGCACGATTGACGTTGTGGGAACCGACCATGCTCCGCATCCGCTCGAAGACAAGGACTGCGAGTGGCAGGCGGGCGCGTTCGGCATGACCGGCCTGGAAACTGCATTGCCGATCCTGATCGAAACAATGGTGAACACCGGTCGCATGACGTGGGCCGATATTGCTCGCGTGATGTCGACAAAGCCTGCGCAGATCGGCATGGTTGCCACTCAGGGGCAGGGTCTTGTGGTGGGCGCTCCGGCCAATATCACGCTGGTTGATCCGAGCGTGCGCCGGAAAGTGGATCCCACCCAGCAGTTCACGCGCTCAACCAATTCGCCGTACCGAGGGATGGAGTTGCCCGGCCAGGTTCTGTACACGCTGTACGCCGGTGATGCAACCGTCATGGGCGGAATGCCGATTGAAAAGGCGGACCGGCGATGACCCAATCAGAACTCGCACTGCTCGTCCTTGAAGATGGCACGGTATTCCCCGGATACGCCTGGGGCAAACGCGGGCGCACACTGGGTGAGATTGTCTTTTCCACAGGCATGACCGGATACCAAGAGACGCTCACGGATCCTTCATATCACCGCCAGATCGTCGTCATGACGGCACCTCACATCGGTAATACCGGTGTCAACGATGAAGATCCTGAATCCAAACAGATCTGGGTTGCCGGTTTCGTTGTGCGTGAGCCTGCACGTCGAGCATCAAACTGGCGATCGAAGCGCACCCTTGATGAAGAACTCATTGAGCAGGGGATCGTGGGAATCAGTGGTGTTGATACTCGCGCTATCACGCGCCACATCCGCTCACACGGCGCGATGCGCGCTGGAATCTTCTCCGGTGGTGCACTTCCCGCAGGCGCTGAGCACCTGACTAACCAGGTGCGCGATGCTCTGGTACGTATTGTCGTTGATCAACCGATGATGGCCGGCGCAGCCTTAGCATCCGAGGTTTCGACAAAAGACACCTACGTTGTTAAAGGCGAAGGTGAACCGGTATGTCGCGTAGTGGCCGTGGATTTGGGCATCAAATCGCGCACACCGGAGCAGCTTGCGCAAAGAGGGGTCGAGGTTCATGTTGTGCCCAACACCGTGAGTTTCGCGGATATTCAGGCTCTGAACCCCGATGGAGTTTTCTTCTCGAATGGGCCGGGTGACCCCGCGTCTGCTGACCTGGAGATTGAGCTACTACGTGCGGTCCTGGATGCTGGGCTCCCGTACTTCGGCATTTGCTTCGGACACCAGCTGTTCGGTCGCGCTCTGGGGTATGGAACCTACAAGCTCGAATTCGGTCACCGCGGTGTCAACCAGCCGGTGAAGGATCTGGTGACCGGTCGCGTTGAAATCACCGCCCACAACCATGGTTTCGCAGTGGACGCCCCCGTTGGGGCCCCCTCGGTCGCACCGTTCGACGCTGGTCGCTATGGAAAGGTTGAAGTCAGCCACATTGATCTCAACGATGGGGTTGTGGAAGGCCTGCGGGCACTTGATATTCCCGCTTTCTCGGTTCAATATCACCCCGAAGCGGCGGCTGGTCCTCACGATGGTGAGCATCTCTTCGATCGTTTTGTATCCATGATTCTGGCCTCGAAGGAGGCGAACTGATGCCTAAGCGCCACGATTTGCGGTCCGTCCTTGTTATCGGGTCCGGTCCGATCGTTATTGGTCAAGCGTGCGAATTCGACTATTCGGGTACCCAGGCATGCCGTGTTCTCAAAGAAGAAGGCCTGCGCGTTATCCTCGTGAACTCCAACCCGGCCACGATTATGACCGACCCGGAGATTGCCGATGCCACGTACGTTGAACCGATTACCCCCGAAGTCGTTACGTCGATTATCGAAAAGGAACGACCAGACGCTCTGCTTGCAACACTGGGTGGTCAAACTGCACTGAATACAGCGGTTGCGCTGAACGAAGCTGGCGTTCTCGAAAAGTACAACGTTGAGCTGATCGGCGCGTCCATCGAGGCGATTAACGCAGGTGAAGACCGGGAAATCTTCAAGGAGATCGTTGAGACGTGTGGCGCCGAAGTCGCACGTTCCTATATTGCTCACACGATGGAAGAATGCCACGAAGCGGCAGCTCAACTCGGCTACCCGCTGGTTGTACGTCCCTCGTTCACGATGGGCGGTTTGGGTTCAGGCTTCGCCTACACCCCCGAAGATCTCGAACGCATCGCCGGTCAGGGACTTGCGGCGTCGATCACCACGGAGGTTTTGCTCGAAGAATCCATCCTCGGCTGGAAGGAATACGAGCTCGAGCTCATGCGAGACAAGGCGGATAACGTCGTTGTCGTCTGTTCGATCGAAAACATTGACCCGGTGGGTGTTCACACGGGCGACTCGGTGACCGTTGCACCCGCATTGACACTCACCGACCGCGAGTTGCAGCGTCTGCGCGATATCGGCATTGCGGTGATCCGTAAGGTCGGTGTTGATACTGGTGGCTGTAATATCCAGTTTGCTCTGGATCCGAAGACTGGTCGCATCATCGTCATCGAAATGAACCCGCGTGTATCGCGTTCATCCGCGCTGGCATCCAAGGCGACGGGCTTCCCGATTGCGAAGATCGCAGCGCGCCTCGCCACCGGTTACACGCTCGACGAAATCCCGAACGACATCACGGGCTCCACGCCTGCGTCTTTCGAGCCCACGCTGGACTACGTCGTGGTGAAGGTTCCGCGATTCACCTTCGAAAAGTTCCCGGAAGCTGACCCCACGCTGTCGACCTCAATGAAAGCAGTCGGCGAGGCCATGGCAATCGGGCGCAATTTCACGGAGGCGTTTCAAAAAGCGTTGCGCTCCATCGACAAGTCGGGAGTCCAATTCTCGTGGGCGCGGCCTCGTCCCACCACAGAAGAGACAAAAGCACTTGTCGCTCAGGCTGCACGAGGTACCGAACAGCGCTTTGTGCAGGTCATGGACGCAATCCGTGGAGGTGCGACGCTCGACGAGCTCTTCGATTCGACGAAGATCGACCCCTGGTTCCTTGACCAGTTCTACTTGCTTGACGAGATTGCTTGTGAAATCGCAGAAGCTCCCGCGCTCAACCGCGAGGTACTGAGTCTTGCGAAACGTCACGGCTTCTCTGACCGTCAGATTGGTGATATTCGAGGCCTGTCGGAGACGAGCGTGCGAGAAGTACGAGGCGCTTTCGAAATTCACCCCGTCTTCAAGACGGTGGATACGTGTTCGGCAGAGTTTGCAGCGAAGACTCCGTATCACTACTCGACCTACGACTTCGAGAACGAGGTTGCGCCCCGCGAGCGCGAAGCAGTCATCATTCTGGGTGCTGGACCGAACCGTATCGGTCAGGGCATTGAGTTCGATTATTCGTGCGTGCACGCAGCGATGAGCCTGCGCGAGCGCTACGACACGATCATGGTGAACTGCAACCCAGAAACCGTGTCGACTGACTACGATATTTCGGATCGCCTCTACTTTGAGCCCCTGACACTTGAGGATGTGCTCGAGATCTACCGGGCAGAAAGCGAGGCCGGTCCGGTCAAGGGCGTTATTGTTCAGTTGGGTGGTCAGACTCCGCTGTCGCTTGCGCGTGATCTTGAGGCTGCGGGGGTGCCGATTCTTGGCACGTCGCCGTCGTCGATCGATGTGGCTGAAGACCGTGAAGAGTTCGCTAAGGTGCTGGCGATTGCCGGTTGCCCGGCTCCGGCGCACGATACGGCTCATGTGGTCTCGCAGGTTCGTGAGGTTGCTGAGCGCGTTGGATATCCGGTGCTTCTGCGCCCCAGCTTCGTCTTGGGCGGTCGTGGTATGGAAATCGTGAATGACGAGGCCGCGCTCGATCGCTATCTCGATAGGCCGGATATTGGCGCGCTGTTCTCACGCGGTCCACTGTTGATTGACCGTTTCTTGGATGCGGCGATCGAAATTGACGTGGACGCGCTGTATGACGGTAATGAATTGTTTATGGGCGCCATTATGGAGCACATTGAAGAGGCCGGTATTCACTCCGGTGACTCGGCATGCGTATTGCCACCGATGACTCTGTCGTCCAGCCAGCTTCACCGGATTGCTGCATCGACCGAAGCGATTGCACGTGAGGTGGGGGTGCGTGGCCTGATCAATATCCAGTTCGCCCTCTTGTCCGATGTCCTGTACGTGATTGAGGCGAATCCTCGTGCTTCTCGTACGGTGCCTTTTGCTTCGAAGGCGACGGGCGTGCCTCTGGCGAAGGCAGCATCTTTGATCCAGGTGGGCGATTCGATCGCATCGTTGCGTGAGCGTGGCATTCTCCCTGTCACGGATGCACGCGAGATCCGTGATGGTGCCTCGATTGCAGTGAAGCAGGTTGTTCTTCCATTCAAGCGCTTCCGTACAGCTCAGGGATTGGTCGTGGATACGATCCTCGGGCCTGAGATGCGCTCGACGGGCGAGGTTATGGGTATCGATCACAACTTCCCGACGGCATTCGCGAAGTCGCAATCCGGTGCGATCGGAAAACTGCCGACCGAAGGTACGGTCTTCATTTCGATTGCGGATACGGACAAGCGTGCGATCGTGTTCCCTGCGGCTCGTATGCGGGACCTTGGTTTTACGATTTTGGCGACAACGGGTACAGCTTCGGTGTTGCGCCGAAACGGGATTGAGGCCCAAGCTGTTCGCAAGCGCTCTGAGGGACGAGGCAATGAAGGTGAGCCCACCATCGTTGATTTGATCAACGATGGGATGATCGACATCGTTGTGAATACTCCGCAGAAGAGCGATAACCGCCACGACGGCTATCAGATTCGTACCGCTGCAATGACCCACGACAAGACGATTGTGACGACGCTCCAGGCGTTTAACGCGCTTGTTCAAGCGATTGAGGTGCGTACTCACGGTGCGTATCACGTGCGATCGTTGCAGGAATGGGATGCGCTTCGAAAGGAGAATGAACGATGACCATGCGAGGTTTCGGTGATCGTCTTGCCGACGCAATGGCTGAGCATGGGCCTATGTGCGTTGGGATTGACCCGCACCCCGGTCTGCTTGACCAGTGGGGCTTAGACCATTCGATCGACGGATTGCGTAGGTTTTCTCTGGGCGTTGTTGAAGCGTTGGGAGGCAAAGTTGCTGCATTCAAACCGCAGTCAGCCTTCTTCGAACGTTTTGGATCACACGGCGTCGGCGTATTGGAAGAAGTCATTGACGCCTGTCGAAATGCGGGTTCCTTGTGCATCGTGGACGCTAAACGCGGTGACATTGGTTCAACTATGAACGGTTACGCCGATGCGTATCTGGCTAATGGTTCTCCGCTGGCCGGCGATGCTGTGACTCTTTCACCGTATTTGGGTGTTGGCGCGCTCACCCCGGCGCTTGAAATGGCAAAAGAGACGGGCAGGGGAGTGTTCGTTCTCGCTCTGACATCGAACCCTCAGGGTGCTTCGGTTCAACACTGTGTGAACTCCGAGGGGCAATCGGTTGCTGGGGGAGTCATTCAAGCAGTGTCCGATTTCAATGCGACGTTCGACTTTGAGCACATGGGTCCTGCTGGAATTGTTGTGGGCGCGACCGTTGGGGATGCTCGCCGTCGCCTGGGCATCTCTTTCGATGCCTTCAATGGCGCAATTCTTGCCCCCGGGGTGGGAGCTCAAGGTGCCGGTCCGAAGGAACTGGGCGAGGTGTTCGGCCAAGCAGCTTTGAACGTGCTCGCGTCGTCATCTCGAGCGATTTTGGCCAAAGGCCCCGATGCTCTGGGCCTTCAACAGGCATATGCTCAAGCGGTCGCCGAATTAGCTGAGTGAATATTGCTTCCCACTTTCTTCACACAAAAGCCCTGTTAACACGATAAAATCGCCTGCAACAGTCACAATCTGTGAAGGAGTGGGAAGCAATGGCGCTACCTCATCTGACACCCGAACAACGTGCGCAAGCTCTAGAAAAAGCAACTGCAGCGCGTCGCGCGCGCGCGGATATCAAAGCACGTTTGAAGAATCGCGAAATTACGCTTTCAGAGGTTCTCAACCTTGCCGAAAAGGATGAGTCAATCGCCAAGATGCGTGTTGTCTCACTGCTTGAGTCAATGCCACGCGTTGGAGTCACAACGGCTGCGGCATTGATGGAAGAGTACGGTATTGCTCAATCACGTCGTGTCAGGGGCCTTGGGCATGTTCAAGCTCAGGCTTTAATCGAACGATTCGGCTAATAGCAGGTAAAGGTGGCACGATTGTCAGCATGGATAAACCACGACTGACCGTGCTTGCCGGTCCCACTGCTGTAGGTAAGGGGACCGTCGTTCAAGCTCTTCGTGAACGTCACCCGGAACTGGTTGTTTCCGTCTCTGCGACGACTCGTTCGCCCAGGCCGGGTGAAGTTGATGGCGTTCATTATCTGTTCAAGACAGATGAAGAATTTGACGCGCTTGTCGAATCGGGATTGATGCTCGAATGGGCGACAGTCCACGGTGTTCACCGCTACGGCACACCTGCGCCACCTGTCGACGAGGCCTTGAAAGCAGGTAAATCTGTCCTGCTCGAGATTGACCTTGATGGTGCTCGTCAGGTGATGAAAACGCGTCCTGATGCGCTCTTCGTTTTTCTTGCACCTCCGTCGTGGGATGAGCTTGTGAGGCGCCTCGTCGGTCGCGGAACCGAAGACGAGGAGGAACGCGTGCGTCGTCTTCAAACTGCCAAGGTAGAGATGGCTGCAGAGACGGAATTCAACGTAACTGTGACGAATGACGACCTCGACGACACCGTTACTGAACTGGCTCACCTTATGGGGCTGGAGTAGACTGGCCCCCAGTGTGGCCAGATGGCCACGTTTGAATCCAGGAGGACCGCATGGCCGGAATCGTCGCACAGCCCCAAGGCATCACGTCGCCACCGATTGATGATCTGCTTGAGCACGTCGATTCAAAGTACGCTCTCGTTATCGTTGCCGCTCGTCGCGCACGTCAGATCAACTCGTACAACCTTCAGCTTGAACAGAACATGATTCAGTTCGTTGGACCCGTTGTCGATGTTGAACCCGATGAAAAGCCCCTGGGTATCGCACTTCGCGAGATCAACGATGGCATGATCTCGGTCGAAGCCGAGCAGAAAGCCTGACGCGTATGCGCCCCACGGTGATCGTCGGGGTCAGCGCTGGAATCGCCGCCTACAAGGCGGCGATTCTTGTACGTGAGCTGATTCGCGCCGGATGCGATGTTCGTGTTGTTCCAACACCTGCCTCTTTAGAGTTCGTTGGAAAAGCAACGTGGGAGGGCCTGACTGGTCACCCGGTTCACACCGGGCTCACCGATCACCCAGGCTCTGATCATGTGGAGCTTGCTCGTATCGCTGATTTGATTGTTATCGCCCCTGCTACCGCGGATGTGATGGCACGCATTCGCGCTGGCTTTGCGAATGATCTTTTGACGACCACCGTCTTGGCATCTCGTTGCCCACTTGTTCTGAGCCCGGCAATGCACACGGCAATGTGGGATAACGCTGCCACTCAAGATAACGTTGCCGTTCTGCGCCAGCGTGGAATAACTATCATCGACCCCGCGTCCGGTGCGCTTGGCTCCGGGGATCATGGAGTTGGTAGGCTCCCCGAACCTGAAGAAATTGCTCGTGTGTGCCTCGATACTCTCGCATCAACGCAGACTTCGTTCTCTTCCAACGAACAGATGCTTTTTGGACGTCATATTGTCGTGACCGCAGGCGGAACTCAAGAACCACTGGATCCGGTGCGCTTCATTGGCAACCGTTCGTCGGGACGCCAAGGCATCGAGATTGCTCGCTCATCAGCTCGAATGGGCGCGACAGTACACCTGATCGCATCGAACGTTGAAAAGTCGCTGCTGGACGATCTTGAACCTTCGATTAGCGTTTCCTTCGCACCCACGGCCCACGATGTTGAACTCGCGGTTCAGGCTCAGTGTGATGGCGCAGACGCGCTGGTGATGTGCGCGGCAATCGCCGATTTTAGTCCCACCAGCGTTGCTGATGCGAAGATCAAGAAGACGGATGATTCTTCAGACGTTCCCACCATTGAATTGGAACGTACGACGGATATTCTTGCCACCGTCGCCCACAGCGATTCAAGGCCCACGGTGCTCGTCGGATTCGCCGCTGAAACAGGTCAGGCAGACACCGTACTTGCCTATGGCAAAGAGAAGGCACGCCGTAAGGGCGCCGACTTCCTCGCGATTAACCGCGTGGGTGATGGGTTCGGTTTTGGTGACGTCGACAACCACGTCACGATCGTCGACTCGAAAGGCGAGCTTGTCGGTGAAGTCTCTGGCTCAAAAGCTCGCGTTGCGGACTTTCTCATCACAACAATCGCTCAAAGACTCGCTACTATTGATGGGTGACTTCTAATCGACAGCTCTTTACGTCAGAATCCGTGACCGAAGGTCATCCGGATAAGGTCTGTGACCGAATTTCGGATTCAATCCTTGATGCTCTTGTAGAAAAAGACCCGCATTCTCGTGTCGCGGTCGAGACTATGGTGACCACGGGCCTCGTGCACGTTGCCGGTGAGGTAACAACCGAGGCCTACGTTGAGATTCCTCAGATTGTTCGTGATGAGATTCTGAAAATTGGCTACAACTCTTCACAAGTGGGCTTTGACGGTGCCTCGTGTGGCGTATCGATTTCGATTGGACAGCAGAGCCCTGATATTGCCGGGGGAGTGGACCACGCGCTTGAAGAGCGTGAAGGTAGTGCAAGTGATGTCCGTGATAGTCAGGGCGCTGGCGACCAGGGAATCATGTTTGGTTATGCCTGCGCTGATACACCCGATCTGATGCCTGCCCCGATTTGGCTGGCGCACAAGCTGTCGAAGCGCCTGGCTGACGTCCGTCATAACGAAATCGCCACCGGTCTGCGTCCCGATGGAAAGACTCAGGTCACATTGGCGTACGAGGACGGCAAGCCTGTTGGTATTGATTCGGTTCTCGTTTCCACTCAGCATGATGAGGCTCTGAACCAATCCGATTTGCGCGACCTGATTGTGGCACACGTGATTGACCCGGTTCTTCGCGACGACGGCCTCGATCTCGACACGGCCGATATGAAGATCCTCGTCAATCCCTCCGGACGCTTCGTCATCGGTGGCCCCGCCGGCGATGCAGGCGTAACCGGGCGAAAGATTATAGTTGACACCTACGGTGGTATGGCACGTCACGGTGGTGGAGCGTTCTCCGGTAAGGACCCATCGAAGGTTGACCGTAGCGCCACGTACGCTGCGCGCTGGGCGGCGAAGAATGTAGTTGCAGCCGGTCTTGCTTCCAAATGCGAGATTCAGCTTGCCTACGCGATTGGCCGCGCTCATCCTGTCGGTCTCTATGTTGAAACATTTGGTACCGGAAATGTGAGTGACCAGCAGATTGCACGCGCCATTGAGACTGTTTTTGACTTGCGTCCGGCCGGCATTATCGCTGACCTGGATCTGCTACGCCCGATTTACGCTGCCACATCTTCCTACGGCCATTTTGGTCGTCCGGGCTTCCCGTGGGAAGAAACGAACCGCGTCGACGAATTGTTGAGTGTGAGCTGATGACCGCTCCCTCTGTTCTGATTGACGAGGCCGCCTCCACCGATTCGTCATTTGACTTGAAATGGCGACGACGAACAACAGTAGAGATGATCATTTCTGGGCTGATTGGGCTTTACGCTTCTTTCGTCCTTTCGATTGAAGCATGGCAGTTAGCTGCCGATTCAGCGAAGACATTCGCTTGTGATGTTTCATCGGTCCTGTCATGTTCCACGGTGGCGCAGACGCCTCAAGCTCGTATCCTGGGGTTCCCGAACGCATTCCTAGGAATCTTTTTCGAAGCGGTAGTTCTTGCCATTTCGGTCGCTTTGTTTAGCGGAGTGAAGTTTTCCCGCTGGTACATGGCGTGTGCCAATGTGCTGTACACAATCGCATTGTTCTTCGCGTACTGGCTTTTCAGCCAGTCTTTTTTCGTGATCCACGTGCTTTGCCCGTGGTGTTTGGCGATCACCGTGACAACAACCCTTGTCTTTGCGGGCTTGACACGGATTAATATCCGCGAAGGTGTTCTTCCGGCGCCTGCGTGGTTGAAACGCAGTGTGACCTTGGGGTATGACTGGTCGTTCTGGGGATTGTTGCTGTTCATCCTGATCGCGATGGTCGTAGCCAGGTACGGGGTAGCTCTGCTCGGCTAACCGATGTGCAGTTCAATTCCTCCATGGCTCATGGTGCAATAGAGCCATGGTTATTCAAGGTAACAGCGACGTTCTTTTTGGCTTAGAGCAGGTCGCCACCGCGCAGGCTATTGCTAGCGTGTGCGTGGATGTTGATGTCCCACACCTTGATCGCCCGCTGGACTATGCAATCGTTCCAGAGCTCGCCGATTCGGTTGTTCCAGGCGTTGCCGTAAAGGTTCATCTTGCCGGAAGAAGCGTCACCGGTTGGGTCCTCAGCGTCAGAACCGAGGTCCCCGAACATCGTTTAAGTCCGATCGATAAAGTTATCTCGCGCCTGCCCGTCCTTTCGCCTTCGATTGCGAAAGTGGCTCGGAAGATCGCAGACCGCCAGGTAGCAACGCTCTCACAAGCACTCTCGCTTGCACTTCCACAGCGTCATGTGGGTGCCGAAAAATCATTCTTAGCACAGGACGAAAGCCAACAGCTTGAGTGGAATGTAGACACTGATGCAGATGGGGGAGCCTGGCACGACAATCCCGTGGGATGTACGCTTCTTGCTCACCTGTCTCATGGTGATCCAGTCCGCAGCGTCTGGACAGCTTTGGGGCCAACGCGTGATGAGCGCCTCGTGGACTGTATTCAGGCCAACGCCGCCGCACACCGTGGAGCCATCATCGTCGCGCCCACACACTGGCAGGCATCGCAGCTGTATAGGCTGATCCAGACCCGCCTTGGGGTTCCAGCTGCACTGATGACAACGCAGACATCCGCGGAAGACCGATATCTGACGCACCTCCAAGCGATGGCAGGTGAACTTGGCATCGTCGTCGGTACTCGTTCAAGTATCTGGACGCCGTTGAAGAATCTCGGTCTCATTGTCATTTGGGATGACAGCGATGACCGTCTTGTCGAACAGCGAGCACCGCGTGCGGATGCACTCGACATTGCAATGGCACGATGCGCCGAAGAACACTGTTCGCTTCTTATCGCCTCTTTCTCGCGTTCTGTTAAAGCACAAGCACTTGTTGAATCCGGTTGGGCCGTTTCCTTAATGGAAGATGGTTCAAAGAAACGCGCACTTGTCCCAACCGTCCGCGTTGTTGATGATGCCTACATCGAGAGGGAAGGCCCCAGTGGAGCAATGCGCATTCCCTCAGCTGCTCTTGCCACTATCCGCACGGGTCTTGCCACCGGCCCAGTGTTAGTTCAGGTCGCTCATGCTGGATATGTTCCTGTTGTTTCATGCTCCCAATGCAGGAGTGTTGCGCGTTGCCATCATTGTCACGGGCCACTAGAGAAATCAGACCAGGACACCATTTCGTGTTCATGGTGTCACCGACCCACGTCGGGATGGCAGTGCCCAACGTGCGCAGGAACGCGGTTACGACACGCACGCATCGGCTCTGAACGAACGGGAGAAGAACTCGCCCGCGCAATGCCGACGGCGTCAGTCTTGGTTTCATCATCAAGCAATGCGTTGACCCGCACGATCAGTCATAAACCACAGGTTGTCGTCGCAACCCCCGGTAGTGAACCGCTGGCTGAAGGTGGGTATCACGCTGTGGTGATCTTGGATGCCCAAGCGATTGCTGGTCGACCAGAACTATGGGCCCCTCAAGAAGCAATGCGCCGGTGGTTCAACGCGTTGGCACTCGCTCGCCCCGAAGCAAGTGCCCTCATTTGTGGTGGTATCACGCCTTCCATGGCACAGGCTCTTATTCGCTATAACCCTGTTTCATTTGCTCACGATCTGCTTGAAGACCGCAAAGCCAACGGATTCTTCCCTGCAAAAACCGTGATCGCGATCGACGGACAACGCAAAGACTCTCTCGGAGTTGCCGAGTCCTCCGGTGGCGAACTCCTGGGTGAGTACACGTATCAGGCGGTGAAGGAAGGGACGTTACCTATTGTGCGCTCCTTGGTCAGCGTTGAACGTGACCAGCTTCCCGAAGTGTTAGTCACACTGAAGAAGCTCCTGCAATATCGCAGTGCCCACAAGCTTCCTACCGTGAAGATCACGGTCAATCCGCCAGAGCTTTTCTAAAGCGATTCCTTTCGTTCGTTAGACTGATCCTCGTGCGTATTGTTTTCGCTGGAACTCCAGCTCCCGCTATCCCGACGCTTGAGCGTCTTGTCGAGTCTACTCATGAGGTCGTCGGTGTCATTACCCGTCCACCTGCCAGAGTGGGTCGTGGGCGCACGCTACACCCCAGTCCAGTTGCGCAGTTCGCACGTGAACACGGCCTACCTGTGATTGAAGCGTCTTCGTTTAAAGACCCTAAGGTATGCAACCAAGTCGAGTCACTACGCCCCGATCTTGGTGTCGTTGTCGCATACGGCGCACTCATTCCTTGCTCCGTTCTGGACATGCCTACTCATGGGTGGATCAATCTCCACTTCTCGTCTCTTCCGCGGTGGCGCGGGGCTGCTCCCGTTCAATGGGCACTGATCAGCGGGGATACCACTACGGCTTCCAGTGTTTTCCAACTTGAAAAAGGTCTTGATACCGGGCCTGTTTATTCCTCGATTCCGGTCGACATCACGCATGAAACAGCGGGCGAATTACTTGAACGCATGGCAATTCTCGGCGCTCCACAAGTTGTGGATGTGGTTGACTCGATTGCGAATGGAACCGCACAAGCTGTGCCTCAAAACGAAGATGATCCGCGGGCAAGCCACGCACGTCAACTGAGCTCCAGCGACGGGTTCGTTGATTTTCGTTCGTCTGCTCAGGCAACTGACCGGCAGATTCTTGGTCTTAGCCCCAACCCGGGCGCGTGGACGCTTCTTCCAGACTCAAAGCGATTGAAACTAGCCGCGGTAACAGTCGTAGAGGGCGATGATCTTGAACCCGGTCATATTCGAGTAACGAAGAAGAGCGTTGAAGTCGGCTGCCAGGACGGAATCGTTCGCCTTGGACAGGTAGCTCCGGCAGGTAAAGGCTGGATGGACGCTGCCGCATGGGCTAGGGGAGCCCGGCTTTCAGAAGACGCAGTGCTTGGCACGATGGAGGAAAACTGATGGCAACCCGTCGTTACTCCGATGGATATCGCAAACTTCAGGATGTCGATACGCCTAGGCGCATTGCTTTTGACGTGCTCATGGCAGTTGAAACTGAAGATGCCTTTGCCAACATCGCGCTAACGAAGGCGTTGCGTGACGCGCGTTCACATGAGCGCCTGGACTCGCGCGACGCTGCTTTTACCTCCGAACTTGTCAATGGAAGCCTGCGAGCCCAGGGACGTCTCGACTGGGTTTTGGGACGCTATCTGACCAGGCCCATCGATAAGGTCGATACCCCCGTTCGAGTCCTCCTGCGCCTGGGAGCCCATCAGCTTCTGAATATGCGCGTTGCCGACCATGCGGCAGTTGCTTCCACCGTTGATCTCGCTCGCCACTACCTGACCGAGGGGCCAACGCGAATGGTGAATGCGGTTTTGCGTTCAATCACTCGTGAAACTCCTGGAGCAATCGAAGATGCAATCGCCCAGATCAGCGACCCGAACGAACGTCGTTCCATTGAGTTTTCGCATCCGCTCTGGATGGTCGATGCCTTCGAAGACGCCCTCATTAGCCATGGCTTCGAGGCTAGCGAATTAGATGACCTGCTAGCCGGCGACAACCAGCCTCCGCTGGTGACCCTCGTTGCGCGCCCAGGTCTGATCGAAGCAATCGATCTGGCTGATGAAGCTGAATCAGTGTTGGGAACTCGCGTCGCCCCAGGCGATGTCAGTGATTGCGCGGTTCTTCTCGAACACGGTGATCCGGGTAGTCTCGATTCGATCCGCTCAGGGCGCGCCGGTGTCCAAGACGAAGGATCCCAGCTTGGCGCAATGATCGCTGCTACTGCCCCGATTGAAGGCAAAGACGAGTGCTGGCTCGACCTGTGCGCAGGACCGGGTGGCAAAGCATCGATGCTCGCATCGATCGGCGCTCTTCAAGGAGCCACACTGATTGCAAACGAGGTCCATCCTCACCGTGCTCGCCTCGTAGAACGCGCGTGTCGCCAGCTTGACAGCGTTGAGGTCGTCTCGTCCGATGGTCGTACCTTCGGCGGGGGCAAGAGCCAGTGGCCTCTTGGAAGCTTCGACCGAGTTGTGATCGATGCTCCCTGCTCAGGCATGGGGTCAATGAGGCGCCGCCCCGAATCACGATGGAGGCGCACGCAAGCAGATGTTGGCGGCCTCGTCGATTTGCAGGCGGAACTGTTGGCACGCGGTCTCGAACTTGTTCGCGAAGGCGGAATCCTGACGTATATCACCTGCTCTCCGCACGTCGACGAAACGCTTGCTCAGGTGGAGAAGCTACTGAAAACTGGGAAAGTAGAGCTTCTCGATACAGTTGCACTTGGCGAAGCACTTGCACCGGAGTCTCTCAACGTCCCTGACGCTGCTGGTCGTATCAAGAAATACCCCGGTCGCACCCTCCAACTGTGGGAACACCGTAACGGTACGGATTTGATGTTTATTGCAGCGATGAAAAAGGTCGAAAAGCCCACATCAGCGCGCTAATCACCACGTATCATAGGGATCATGAAACCAACTATTTCTCCTTCGATTCTTAACTGCGATATCGGCGATCTGCGCGGCGAACTCACGAAGATTTCCAGCGCGGACGTTGCTCACGTTGACGTGATGGACAACCATTTTGTTCCGAACTTGTCGTGGGGCCTGCCCGTTGTCGAGTCCGTCATCGCATCGAAGATCCTTCCTGTTGATGCACACCTGATGATCGAAGACCCTGATCGTTGGGCGCCCGCATATGCGGAAGCTGGTTGTCATTCAGTCACGTTCCACGCTGAAGCTGCGGCAGCTCCGCTCCGCCTTGCACGCGAGCTCCACCGCATCGGTTCAAAGGTCGGTCTGGCGCTTCGTCCCGCAACCGATATCGCTCCGTTCGTGGACATTCTGTCGGATTTCGACATGATCCTCGTGATGACTGTGGAACCTGGTTTTGGTGGTCAGTCGTTTATTGACTCGATGATCCCGAAGATCCGCCGTACCCGCGAAGCGATCAATGCTTCTGGTCTTGAGGTTTCGATTCAGGTTGACGGTGGTGTTTCTCGTCAGACCATCGAACTGGCAGCTGAAGCGGGCGCAGACAACTTTGTTGCCGGTTCTGCCGTGTTCCGTGCAGAAGACGCGTATGCAGAGGTCGCAGCACTCCGCGAGCTCGCATTGCATCACTGCCACTGATTTGTTGAGCTTCCAACCGGTGTGTGGTCGTAATTTGTAAGACCACACACCGGTTTTTATTTTCGCGCTTTGGACGCGTTCGTGGCATGATTGAGGAAGCTCCGGGGTCGGTGAAAGTCCGAGCCGGCGGTGAAAGTCCGCGACCCGCCTGCTATCAGGTGGCTGAATCGGTGTAATTCCGATACCGACGGTGAAAGTCCGGATGGGAGGAGCGCGTCAAGCAGACGGACGTTCTGTGCCGTGTTGCTTGCCTCGCGACGCACCCGGATGCCAGAAAGGCTAGGGTCGTGGCACATCGCAAACGCGCTTCGCGTACGGTGACGCTCATTGCACCTGTCGTCTTCCTGCTCTTCCTACTTGGAATGTGGTGGGTGACCGTATCCTTTTCGGGCATCGAGTCGTGGCGTCTACCGTCACCTGCACAAACGTGGCAGCGTGCATTGACGCTTGCAACAGGGTCGTCGTTCTGGAATAAAACGCTTGTGACGTCGGGGGAGGCGATTGCGGGGTCCGTTCTTGGCGCCCTTGTCGCACTGCCGCTGGCGTATCTCATCTATCGTTCGCCACTTGTCAGTGCTGCGGTCGAACCCTTCCTTGGAGCTACGCAGGCGCTTCCTGCTATTGCTCTCGCACCACTTCTTGTCTTGTGGATCGGCTACGGTTTTTGGTCGATCACTGCACTCTGTGCGCTTCTCGTTTTCTTCCCGATTCTCGTCTCTACGGTGGTGGGTCTACGACATCTCGATTCTGAGATTCTCGAGGCCGCCCAGGTGGATGGAGCGTCGGGCTTAACGATGGTGATTTCGATGGAGCTTCCTCTTGCGGCCCCCGCGGTCCTTGGCGGTGTCCGAAACGGTTTTACTCTTTCGGTGACTGGCGCAGTTGTTGGCGAAATGGTGATGGGTGGCAATGGCTTGGGGCAGGTTCTTACACAGGCACGTTCAAACGTTGATACGGCAGGAATGTTCGTCACGATTGGACTCTTGTGTGTGATGGCAACAGCGATATACATCCTCGTGTATCGCATTGAGCGCTCGCATCGTTACATGATCTCGCAATGAAAGTGGTTCCTCATGTCTGTTCGTCTTCGCGCATCTATCGTGGCTTTCGCCCTATTCGGCGTTACATGTGTGGGAGCATGTGCTCCCGATCCTTCGACCGCTGAGTCTGGTGCGTCGGCGTCACACGCAGTGACCGTTGGTCTCACTTATATTCCGAACGTGCAGTTCTCTCCCGTGTATGTCGCCCATGATGACAGCTTGTATTCGAATGCTGGGGTGGATGTGACGATTCGTCACCACGGTTCCGATGAGGGACTGTTTACGGCCCTCATTTCCGGTGAAGAAGACGTTGTGATTGCTTCGGGTGACGAGGCAATGGTGGCGCGTGATTCCGGGATGGATCTGGTGTCGATTGGTACCTATTACCGTCAGTACCCCGGCGTTGTGATTGTTCCAGCGGATTCTGAGATCCACACTCTGTCGGACCTTAAAGGACACAGCATCGGTATTCCCGGTGAGTATGGGTCGAACTGGTATGCGACCCTCTCGGCTATCTTACAGGGTGGCTTGAGCGAGAAGGATGTCGAGATTGCGTCGATTGGCTACACGCAACGAGCTGCTCTTGCTCAAGGTGAAGTGGATGCTGTCCTCGGTTTTGCGAATAATGACCTGGTTCAGATGCTCCAGTCGGGCATGGATGTCAGGGCCATTAGTTTGGAATCGCAGACGCCTCTTGTCGCGGCGTCGATCATCACGACCCGTCAGTGGGCTGAGGCAAACCCTGAACTTGCGTCAGCGGTTGTCAGCGCAACAACTGCTGGTATTAACTCGGTGATTGATGATCCCGACCATGCCCTTGACGTCACGATGGCGTGGGATGAGACTCTCAGCGACGAGACCTCGAAGTCTAATGCGATGGCAGTGCTTCAGGCGACAATTCCTCTGATGATGAACGCTGGCGGCCCGGCTGTGGCGAGGCAGGATCTTGATCGCTGGGAGATGATGGCAGAGTTCTTGGGCTCTGTGCCGGGTGTCGTCTCTCAGAAGCCCGATGCTTCTTTGGCTGCTACTAACGAGTATGTGAATGAATAAGGCTGTCCGCTAGGCGGATAGGGTTTCATTTGTTGTCCGAGGCGTCGTAAAGTCAGGCCATGGCTACTTTTGAAGATCTCTTTGCCGAACTGTCCGAAAAGGCTCAGACCCGCCCCGAGGGTTCTGGGACTGTTGCTGAACTGGACAAGGGCATCCATGCGATCGGAAAGAAGATCATCGAAGAAGCCGGCGAAGTGTGGATGGCTGCCGAATACGAGACTCTTGACGATCTCGCTCTTGAGATCTCGCAGCTCTTCTACCATGCGCA
Source organism: Pauljensenia sp. UMB1177 (assembly GCF_030217965.1). Taxonomy (NCBI): domain Bacteria; kingdom Bacillati; phylum Actinomycetota; class Actinomycetes; order Actinomycetales; family Actinomycetaceae; genus Pauljensenia; species Pauljensenia sp. UMB1177. Next base: position 81,562 of record NZ_JASOOV010000005.1, read on the forward strand.
GGTCATGATGATTGCCAAGGGCCTGACCCTCGACGACATTTACAAGAAACTCTAAGCATTTTCGTTGAAGGATCTCCATGCTTCGCATTGCTGTGCCCAATAAGGGCTCACTGTCTGACCCTGCTGTTCGTCTGCTTTCTGAGGCTGGCTACAACACTCGTCGCCACGGTCGTGAGCTTGTTCTTACCGACACCCTGAATGATGTCGAACTCTTCTTCCTGCGTCCGCGAGACATCGCGGTCTATGTGGGACGAGGCTCCATTCAAGCGGGTATCACCGGTCGCGATCTGCTGCTTGACTCTCAGACTCAAGCAATCGAGCATTTCCCGTTGGGTTTTGCTCGTTCAACGTTCCGTTTTGCAGCTCCTACCGGCACGATTACCTCGATTGAACAGATCAACGGTAAGCGCGTTGCTGCGTCATATGACCATCTGGTGAAGTCATATCTTGATGAGCGTGGTGTGGATGCTGAGGTCGTTCACCTTGATGGGGCAGTGGAGTCCTCGGTGCGCCTGGGTGTTGCTGACCTGATTGCTGACGTCGTCGAAACCGGCTCAACCCTGAAGGCTGCCGGCCTTGAGGTGTTTGGTGAGCCTTTGGCGAAGTCAGAAGCTGTTCTGATCACACGTCCCGATGTCGTTGACGATCCGGCGCTGGCAACGCTGGTCAAGCGCCTCGAAGGTGTTCAGGTTGCTCGCAAGTATGTGATTGTTGACTACAACGTTCGCGAGTCTGCTCTTGATGCGGCGATCGCTATTGCGCCTGGCTTTGACTCTCCGACTGTTTCTCCATTGCAGGATTCTGCGTGGCGAGCGGTTCGCGTGATGGTGGAAGCACACCAAGTGAATCCGATTATGGATCAGCTTCACGAGGCTGGAGCCCGAGGAATTATCGTCACCGAATTGCGTGCCTCTCGTCTCTAGAACAGGGCTTTTGCTCGCGAGCATCAGTAGGCTTATGCCTATGGGAAATGACAGCTCGCGCGATGCTCGGTTGCTTGCCTTATTGAATTGTCTGAGGCATTCTGGACGCCCACTGTCTAAGCGGGAGATTCAGGAACAGGTTCTTCAGTATCAAGGACTGACTCACGATAACTTCGAGGGCCAATTCCAAGACGATAAAGAAACTCTTCACTCCATCGGTATCGCACTGACAATGCGGGGAACGAATCCTGATTTCACTTATGAAATTGATCCGAAAGCTTCGGCTCAGTTCCAAGGAGAGAACGTTCGTTTTGATGCCAGCGAGTCACGGCTCATTTCGATGGCAATCAAAGTGTGGGACGATGACGCGAATACGACGGCACTAAAAAAGCTAGCGCTTTCGATGGATCCGCCTGAAACGTCTTTTTCTCACGTGAATATCGGCCTTGATCACAGCGATGTGATTTGTGCGCTGAGCGAAGCAATCACGCATGGGCGCTTTGTCAGCTTTGACTACACGTCTGAATCGGATTCGTTCCGACGTAGCGTTGCTCCCCGAAAGCTTGTGATGCGCTCGAACTCCATGTACTTATGGGGTTTTGATATGGATAGGTACGCACCGCGTTTGTTCAAGCTGTCGCGGATTGCTTCCGAGATTGAAATTATTGGCGACTCTTTCGACGCACTGGAGCTTCCCGAGATCCCGGCAGATCCCTTCACTCTTCTAGAAATAGAGCCTCTTCTTGCAATTCGCGATGACGCATCGCTTGCGATTCGCGCCTACGTCCAACTGACAGGGCGCCTGATAACAGATGGTTGGTGCGAAGCCGTCGGGCTGCGAGCTTCCCGTCATACGTGGATGACGCGCGTTCTCACCGAAGGTGAAGATGTTGTTGTTCTTGCTCCCCACGATTTGAGGGATGAGATCTATGCCCGAATTGACAGGGCCTCGTCGTGGGGAGTTCAGTGATGGGAGCACGATCTACTGACGCGCTTGTTCGCCTGCTCGCGATTCGTGATTGGCTTGCAACGAATGCATATTTCGAACCTGTGCCACTCGACGATGTGGTCCGCCAGTTTGGTGGAACGCGAGACAAGATGCTTCGCGATTTGAATACCCTGTCAGTAGCTGATGATGACACGTTCGATTTCGACGGTCGTTTCTGGGTTGATATTGATCTTCTTCACGACTCAGGTCTTGTCCAGCTGATGTCGCATATTGACGCCAATCAGCTACCGGGCCTTACTCCAAGCGAAGCGTTGGCGATTCGTATCGGTCTTGAGTCTCTGTCGAGTGTTCTTTCCCGAGACCTTGTCGAGCGTATTCCCGCCGTTCTGGACAAGATTGGCCAGCTGGTTGGGGAGCGTGGTGATGAGCAGATTCTGCTTCATCACCGGGATCACCAGTGTCAGAATGCCTTTGCTCTTCTTGACCGTGCCATCGGGCTTCGCAGACCGGTTGTGTTCACCTATACCTCAGCGAATGGGGCGACTCAGCGTCGCGAAGTGGAACCTCGTGAACTTCATTTGGAAGGAACCGGCTGGATGCTTCTTGGCTGGTGCATGATCCACGATGAGTGGAGAACGTTCGCTGTTGACCGGATGAGCGACCTCGAAATCAATATGTCGCGTAAGAATGCCCGGCGGAAGTCACCCAATAGACTGCGTGACAACCAACAACCACTTGAGACACAACAACTGGTTGTTGGCCCCAATGGGCGTTGGGTAGCAGACGAATACCCGCAGGTAATCAGTCGTCAAGTCAACGATAAATTGACCGAACTGTTGATTCCGATCTGGAGCCGACAGTGGTTTTTGACGTTGCTTATTGATATTTCAGAGTCCCTTGAATCCGCCCCGCAGGACTCGCTCGTGCAAGCGGGTGAAGTTGCGCGTCAGATGAAGGCATCATGGGACGAGGTTCTAGACAGCGTGGAGACATTGTGAGCCCAAAAAGAAGGCGTCAGGCAAGCAAAGCTTCCGGGGAACCACAGCCTGTTGAGCAGCTGAGTCCGGCCCAGCGAATGCAGGCGTTTAAGAAGGATCAGCACATCCAACGCACCATGCGTTACGCATGGTGCGAGACCCTCGATTTTCAGGCTGATGATTTCCAGATCGAAGCGATGGATGCTCTCGAAGCTGGACAGTCAGTCTTAGTTGCTGCTCCAACTGGTGCTGGTAAGACGGTTGTGGGTGAATTCGCGACGTACCTTGCTCTCCAGAAGGGAAAAAGAAGCTTTTATACAACTCCGATTAAGGCGTTATCTAATCAGAAGTTTTCGGATCTACGTCGTCGCTTCGGTGAAGACACTGTTGGTCTTTTGACCGGTGATACGTCGATCAACTCTCACGCGCCAATCGTTGTGATGACGACTGAGGTTCTTCGGAACATGATTTATGCGGGCGCGGATCTATCGGATCTTGATTCGGTTGTGCTCGACGAGGTGCACTACCTAGCGGATCGCTTCCGTGGCCCCGTGTGGGAAGAAGTGATTATCCATCTTCCCGCTGAGCAAAAGATTGTCGCTCTATCGGCAACCGTTTCGAACGCTGAGGAATTCGGTACGTGGATCGGTCATGTTCGTGGAGGATGCCGGGTTGTTGTTTCCGAGCATCGTCCTGTCCCGCTGTATCAGCACATGTTGGTCGGGCGACATCTCTATGACTTGTATTCGCCATCGAAGAAGGGCGAATCAACGCGAATCAACCCGGAGCTACGTTCGGCTATCGGTCCGTCGAATCCTGGGAGAATGGGACGAGGTGGAAGGAATTGGCATGAAACTGCTCGTGTCAGACCTCCACGCGAGTCGCGTCCGTCGACTTTGATTGAGCTGGATCGAGCTGGCCTATTACCGACGATCACGTTTGTTTTTTCTCGGGCAGGGTGTGAAGACGCTGTCACCCAGGTTGTTCGCGCGGGAATTTGGCTGACCAATAAAGAAGAGCAGAAGCAGATTGCGACAGCGGTTGATGAGGTAAAAACTCAGGTTGGTGCACAAGACTGTCATGTCTTAGGGATTAATGCGTGGGGTGAGGCACTAGAACGTGGAATCGCAGCGCATCACGCGGGTCTTCTTCCCATTCAGAAAGAGACAGTAGAAAAGCTCTTCACGCGCGGTTTGATCAAAATGGTGTATGCGACTGAGACGCTTGCTCTAGGCATCAATATGCCGGCTCGCAGTGTCGTCATCGAGTCGTTGCGCAAATGGAATGGAGCTGCCCACGTTCAGCTGACACCGGGGGAGTACACCCAATTGTCGGGTCGTGCTGGTAGGCGTGGCATCGATACCGAGGGACATGCAATTGTTCTTCACCGTGGCCAAGTTACTCCTGAAGAGGTCAATGCTCTTGCCTCTAAACGAACATACCCACTGATCAGTGCTTTCACTCCGACCTACAACATGGTTGTGAACCTGCTTCACCATTCGTCGCGGGCTGCCACGCGTGATGTGCTTGAAACATCGTTCGCTCAGTTCCAAGCCGATGGCGGGGTCGTTGAACTTGCACAGCATGCCCGTGCGCTCGCACGCCAGCGTGCCAAGTTCGAGCAGGATATGGAATGTGATCGCGGAGATGCGCGCGAGTATTTTGCGCTTCGTGACGATCTTGTTCTTGCCCAGAAGTCCGAATCTAAGCTGAGGGCTGCCGAAAAACGCAGTGCAAATCGTGTGGCGTTGGCGACCTGTCAGCCAGGAACAATCATTCGTTATGGATCTGGTCGTCGTAGCCTGTACGCGGTGGTTGCGTTCCATTCCGACACGGCTATCGGGCACGTTTCTACAACGTTGATTGGCACGGATGGGAAGTTCCATTCGCTGTCAGCTAAAGATGTCTCATCTTCTTTCGCTGTTGTGGGGTCGATGAAGATTGCCGGCGGATCTGCGGTGCGTCGGAATAAAGAACGAATGAAAATCGCTGATGAACTCAAGCGCCGTATTCGGGTGAAATCTATTGAGATTCCGCTTGATACGCCGGACTTTGATGCGACCAAGAGCGCCCAGATCGAGAAGCAACTGAAGGCTCATCCTGTTCATCAGTGTCCTGAACGTGAACACCATGCGCGTGCAGGGCATCAGTGGGCCCGAATTAATCGCGAGTTGCGCACGGTGAACGAACGCATTGACTCTCGAACACATTCCGTTGCCCATAAGTTCGACCGAGTATGCCAGGTTTTGGAGGAACTAGGCTTTCTTGACGGCGATACTGTGACCGACCAGGGTGAACGTCTACGTCATATCTTTGGCGAGCGCGACATCATCGTCATGGAGTGTTTGCGAAGCGGAGCGTGGAGCGGATTGGATGACGCGGAATTGGCTGCGATCGTGTCGACGTGTGTGTTTGAGTCGCGTCGTGAAGATGGTGCGCGTCCTGCACTCCCGGTTGGTCTTTCAAAGAATTTGACGCGCGCACTCAAGGCAACATTTCAAGCAAGTGCGAAGGTCGCAGAGGTTGAGAAGCGAGCCGGACTTGAACCGACAACTGAGCCTGATTCGGGAATGATGGAAGCGTGTCTGGCGTGGGCTCATGGGGCATCGTTGGGAACCTCGCTCGATGGCGAAGAGATGCTCGGTGGCGACTTCGTTCGTTGGATTCGTCAGGTCATGGATCTGTTGGATCAGCTGCGTCATGACACTGACGAAGCGATGGCGTCGCAGGCGAAGCGTGCCCGACACCAACTTGTTCACGGCGTAGTAGCGTGGTCGGTGTTATGAAAAATACTTCTTTGATTGTTGATGTTTTTCTCAGCGCCCTTGCAGGCGTGGGAATGTGGGCAGCCTTCCCGTCCCTGTCGTTATGGTGGCTGATCTTTCCGTCTCTTGCTCTCTATTTTTCACGTGTGGATCATTCGACTCTTTCACGCGGACTGCTGAACACCGTTGTTTTTGGTTTTTCCTGGTGGCTTCCTCTGATTCACTGGGTGACGCTGGCGACCGGAGGATATTTACCGTGGGCCGCTCTTGCTACGACTCAGGTGATTGCGTTGTGCCTGTGGGCAGTGATCGCGCGTCTGTCACAGTCGATTCCAGTGGTGAATTCTCCGTTGGGACAGCCTTTTGTCTATGCATTGACGTGGGTGGGTGTCGAGCAGCTTCGTAGTCACTATCCCTGGACTGGTTTTCCGTGGGGAAATGTCGCGATGCCACAGGTTGATTCACCACTTGGTCACCTTGCCCCGTGGGGTGGGGAAGTGGTGGTGTCATTTGTGAGCGTTGCCCTCGCAGTTGCGCTTCGGAGAGTGTTCTATTTCCGCTCAGATTTGGGCGATGAGCATTGGTTCACGAGGCCGGCTCTGCTTGTTGGAAGTCTCGGCGTATTTTTTGCCGCGTGGATGATTCCGCTTCCTTTGTCGCAAGAGGCAGGCACGATTCGTGTGGGAGTTGTTCAGGGAGACGTTGAACTACCGGGAGCACACACCTTTGGTATCGAAGGTAAGGTCACAACGAACAATTCTGCGATGACTCAGGAGCTTGTGGCTCAGTCTGATCCTGTCGATCTGCTGATCTGGGGAGAAACCGGCGCCGATCGTGACCCGAGAGAATCCGGTTTGGTTGCCCAGCTTGTTGATTCTTCGGCCACGTTGGCTCATGCGCCGTTGCTCTTCGGTTTCGCGAACGTTAAAGATGACAAGCGTTGGAATTGGTTGGGCGTCTGGTACGAGTCCGAGGGACTCGATGAAGAAAGCCTCTATGCTAAGCAAAAGCCTGTTCCTTTTGGAGAATTCATTCCTTTCCGTTCGCTGATTTCGAAGCTTGCTACCCAGGCTGCTCAGATCAATATGGACATGGCTGCCGCTGATAATCTTGCATTAATGAATGTTCATCTCCATGATTCGCGGACGATTCCGATCGCTGTAGGGATTTGTTTTGAATCCGCTTACCCGGCGGTGATTGGTCCTGGTGTTATGGCAGGTGGACAGCTCATTGTCACTCCGTCGAATAACTATCATTTCCAATCTTCATCGGAGTCTGCCCAGCAGAATCAGCTTCTGCGTTTGAGAGCAATGGAGTATTCGCGTTCAGCGATCCAAGCGTCGACTACCGGAATGTCGTCAGTGATTTTGCCGGATGGTCGTATGAAGGCGACAACCGATCCTCACAGTGCTGCGTGGCTTGCTGACTCGGTGCCTCTGAGGACGTCGATGACGAAGACTGCTGAGTTGGGGGAGTTGCCCGCTCAGATGGTTATGGGAGCAACGGGTGTGTACGGCGTTTTTGCCTTGCTCTATGCGTCGATTCAGGCTGTGGTGAACTGGAACTCTCTAAGGCGTCAAAATAGGATCTGACCTGCATAAATATGCTTTAAATTGTGCGTGAAACGTTCGATAGAGGGTATTATTATGTCAGATACTCCTCGCTTCGCTCAGGAAGTCAGGAGTATCTGGAGGCTTTATTGAGTTGAGCAAGCCAAGCCCAGGGGTGTCAGCCCTTACGATAGTGACCTTCGGGTTGAAGGCGCCCTTCGCGGTATGCGGTGAGCTGTTCGTTAAGGACAACTTCAAGTTCTTCAAGACTGCGGCGCTCGCGAAGCATATCCCAGTGGGTGCGAACAGCCTTGGCGGGCTTTGTTTCTTCATCTTCTGGCGCATCGCCAATCAGTTCAGCAGAACTACCGCACCGGCATTCCCAAGTTGCTGGCGGAGTTGCTTCGCTAGCAAGAGGAACCTCGAACTCGTGACCGTTCGGGCAGACGTACGAAACAGTGTAGCGTTCGGCAAAGACGACACCGTCTTCAGACTCCATAGACTTTGCGCCGATCTGCATTCCTCGGAGCGCGCGATCTGCCATGGTGATCTCCTTAAGGTCATTGAAGCTAGCACTCTATTTTAGCGGAGATATCAGCATTTGCATTACTAGCGGATCTCTCGCACACGAAGCTAAAGCCGATAATGTACATTATGTCAGAATTGTTGGGGTTTTGATCCAGCTTCAATTCCATGCACTCCTCTCACAAATGGTTGCCAACACCACGATGAATCCACCGTGCAACCGGAAGAAAAGTAGACAACGATAGGTAAGGACATCTATGGAATGCGAAAGGAAGGGATGACATGAGTGTTGCACTGAAAACCGATCAGCGGACCGCCGTTTCTGGCGCTTCATCGAATGTCCGAAAACCCCTCCCTGAAATTGCTCTTGTCGGAACCTGTGCTCTGCTCTATTCGCTGATGTGCGCCATTGCGCCCGTTACGCGAGTTGCTGCAGTTCGGCATGCGCGTCAGATTCTGCGCCTCGAAAACTATCTCGGGATCAACGTCGAACTCGCGCTCAACACATGGCTCTCCCACCACCCGTGGCTCGCCAATGTTTCAGCGGTTTTCTATTCCGTTTCATTCTTTGCCGTGACATTCACAGCCTTGGCCATCGTGTGGGTGAAACGCCCAGACCGCTACGATTTCGTTCGCAACTCACTCTTCGTGATGACTGGTGGCGCAATGATCACCTATTGGGTGTATCCCCTGGCTCCTCCGCGATTCTTTCCCTCACTGGGGTACGTCGATGCCGTAGCTACCCAATCAACGCTTGGCTCTGGATACTCGACTGCCTTTTCTTATTTGGCGAACTCTTATGCTGCGATGCCATCCATGCACACGGGATGGGCTGTATGGAGTGCCATTGTTCTAGGTACATTCGTCTTTAAGAGCTGGCAAGCCCGAGCAATTCTTGCCCTGCATCCCCTCTACACAATCTGGGTAATCCTTGCGACCGCCAATCACTACGTGCTGGACGCAGTGGGTGGCATTGTGTTCTGCTTACTTGGTTTCCTTCTGACCACCCTCATCATTACTCGAGTATCACAGCGTCAATCACTTGAAGCCCGAGGTGTCTGAGCGGGGGCATTCGGCCTAGCCGATACTCTTGAACCTATGAAGTTCGGAGTAGATTTTGGCACCACCCGCACAACCGTTGCCCTCGTTGATCGAGGCAACTATCCCCTGATCTCATTCATCTCCCCCGATGGTGACGCCTTTGACCACGTCCCTTCGGTTGTTGCTCTGGATGACAAAGGCTTGCTCTTTGGCTTTGAAGCTCACGAAGCAGCTCTCGGAGGCGGCGAACACATCCGATCTTTCAAGCGCCTTCTATCCGACCCTGACGTCACACCTCGGACAACTCTTCGCCTCGGAAACTGCGACTTCCTGATCATCGATGTTCTTACTCGCTTCCTGGAGTACGTCGCAGGTATGGTACGAGAGAATTCATCCGCCGTTATCGAAGGCGATGAACCGCTTGAAGCGGTCATCGGTATCCCCGCGCATGCGTGGTCTGCTCAGCGTTTTATGACCCTTGAAGCATTTAAAGCAGCCGGTTGGCACGTCATCGAAATGATGAACGAGCCCTCAGCTGCAGGTTTTGAATACACCCACCGCCATGCTTCCAGCTTGAACGCAAAACGCACTCGGGTCCTCGTTTACGACTTGGGCGGTGGCACCTTCGATGCTTCTCTTGTCGAAGCAGTCGGGCGCGACCACACTGTCCTCGATTCCGCCGGCGATAATCTACTGGGCGGAGACGACTTCGACATGGTGCTGGCACAGGTCGCACTTCGCAACGCCAACGTGATGCCCGCTTCTCTGAGTGATATGGAGTGGCAAGCGCTGATCGAAGAATGCCGCGTTGTTAAAGAATCGCTGAACCCCAACAGTCGCAACGTTGTAGTCACCGTTGGTGACATTCCGATCTCGTTTTCCGTCAAGGACTACTACCAGGCTGCAACTCCGCTTGTTGAACACACACTGGAGGTCTTAAATTCACTCCTTTCCCCCACAGAAAACGGTGGCGAACGCGTGATTCCAGAGGACGTTGCCGGTCTTTATGTTGTTGGTGGCGCTTCTGAATTCCCACTAGTCTCGAGGGTGCTCCGTCGTCGATTTGGTCGTCGCGTCCATCGTTCGACTCACAACGCCGGCTCGACGGCTATCGGCCTTGCCATTGCGGCCGATGAACAGGCCGGATACACCGTGTCAGAACGTCTTGCGCGCGGGCTTGGCGTCTTCCGTGAATACGATTCGGGCGCATCCCTCTCCTTCGACCCGTTACTTACCCCCGATGATCGATGGACACCGGGCGAAGACACCCTTGTTGTTCGGCGTTACATGGCTGCCCACAACGTTGGCTACTACCGCTTTGTTGAGTATCGCAGCGTGGACGAGCAGGGCGTTCCGCGCGGTCAGGTAAGCCCAGCCGGCGAAATCATCATGCCGTTTGATCCTGTGCTACAGGGTGAAGACGTTGACCTGAAACATGTTTCGGTTGAGCGCACTGACATCGGGCACCTTATCGAGGAACGCTACCGAGTAGATGAGAACGGAATCGTTGACGTTGAAATTGTTGACACTGAAACCGGTTACACCCGGTCTGCGCGCCTGGGCTGAGCGACAAGCGATCAACGAAAAGAGGGGCGGTGATGAATAATCACTGCCCCTCTGACATAGGCGATGACCTATGAAAGCAAAGCTTTAGGAAATCGAACGGAGCTTACGCTTGCGAAGTTCTGCCAGTTCATCAACGTGGTCGCTCAAACGTTCAATAGGAAGCTCAGCAAGAGAGCCTTCAACCTCGCGCCACACGCGACCAACGGCAATGCCGAAAACACCCTGACCACCCTGAAGAAGGTCAATCACCTCATCCGTCGACGTGCATTCGTAGACTGACGCGCCGTCACTCATCAACGTGATGGATGCGAGGTCGTCCACTCCCCTGTTCTGGAGTTGCGAAACTGCTTGACGAACCTGCTGAAGAGAAACGCCGGTATCCAGAAGCTTCTTGACGATCTTCAAAACAAGAATGTCTTTGAACGAGTACAGGCGCTGCGAACCTGAACCTCGTGCGGCACGAACGGAAGGCTGAAGGAGACCAGTGCGAGCCCAGTAGTCGAGCTGGCGGTAGGTGATGCCAGCAGCTGCACATGCGACGGGACCACGGTATCCAAGGCCTTCACCGTCAATGCCTTCAAGGGGATCACCGAAGAGCATCGCTTGGCGCGATTCGGCCTCGTATGGTTCGGCGCTCACTAGGACTCCTGCAATAATGAAAGACGTATCAGTTGATGGTGATACCACGCTATGCGTTATTGAACGCAAGGTCAATGACACGACCGGCGAGCCTCAAGTTCAACTTGAACTTGAGGGTTGAGATCCCCTCTTAGAGAATCTGACCAACAGAGATTCGCAAGAACTCTCTGTGCAGGTCAGCAATGATTTCGGCAGATTCAGTCACCTTCGCGTTCAAACGTTCATTGTCAGATGAACGTCCACGCGAACGAGTAGATTGAACAGTCTGATCAATCACGTCAGAACAACGATCCGCACTGAGTTTCACTGCACGCAACAGACGAATATCGAATCCTTGGGATTCAAGAGTGGCAACGTGTCGCACAATCTGCAACGAGCGCACTGGGAAATAGCCCGCAATGTCAGGGGCAATCAATCCTGCAGAAGAATAACGTTCCAGCGTTGAGATATCGACGCCGGCCAGATCGGTCAGTTCCCTAGCCGACAGATAGGGAGAAGACGGCGTGACGCTAACGCCCTCAGAAGAAACGATACGAGGCCGCCTGACTGCTTCAACCTGATGACCCGCATCAAGGGCGCGCAGGTGCTCACCGATTACTCGAAGAGGAGTAAAAGAGTCGCGCTGTTGTGTCAGAACATAACGCATACGTTCCACATCGGTCTGCGAGTACTTGCGATAGCCCGACTTCGTACGCGCAGGAGTGACCAACCCCTGGTCATCGAGGTAGCGAACCTTCGACACAGAGATAGCAGGAAACTCTTTCTTGAGTTCCTCGACGACTCTACCGATCGAAAGAACCGGGTCCCTGGACGCATCGTGTGGCCACGGCCCCGTAATACTCGTGTGTTCAGCCTCAGAGCTGAACTGTGCAGCCTGAGAACTCATGCTTGCAAGGGCGAAGGCTGGTATGTCAGGCGATACTTTCCAATCTGGACCTCGTCGCCAGCGTTTAAACGAATGGAGTCAACGCGCTCCCGATTCACATACGTGCCGTTCAACGAACCGGAATCACGCACAATATGACCGCCGTCTTCAGCCTTGAACTGGCAATGCTTACGGGAAACGGTCACATCGTCTAAGAAAATATCGGATTTCGGGGAACGACCAGCATTCGTTACCTCACTGTCGAGAAGGAAACGAGCACCCGAGTTCGGGCCACGCTGAACGATCAGCAGAGCAGAACCAGCGGGAAGTGAATTCACCGCTTCCTGGTCGCGTGCAGACAACACAAGAGGAGCATCAACTTGCTCTTCAACCGGCGAAAGTCCAAAGATGGAAGTTGCGGTTGGATCGAAATCGTTAGTGGATTCCATGATCTCCCCCTGTGATAGACGCATTCATTACCCTCAATAGTCTAAAGGGTACAGGGCAAACGTACTTACTCGTCAGAAGATTTGGACTCTTCTGACGTATCAACCACGGCGTATTGAGGCTGAGGCACAGAAGACACAGAATCAATCGAAATGTGCCCAACCACTGAAACCGACACATTCGCGTCCTTTGCGCGCATCTGGGCAGCCGAACCAGCTTGAATCTCTAGAGCAGTCGCGATCGTCTGACCCTCGCCGATCACATGCCAATCATACGGTTGCGACAAGACAACGCCATCGACCGCAATCATATTATTGTCAGACGTAAACGCGCTCCGGGTGGAAAGACGCACGCCGTTCAACTCGATTGCCTCAGCCCCGGCATTACGTAACTCCCCTAGCGTCATCACGAACTCGGTAGCCGTTAAACGATTCGCTTCATCACCGATGTGTATGAGCACCCCGGGTCCCTCGACAGGAACTCTGCCTGCATTGATCTGAGCGAGCTGATTAATCTTCCGAGCCGTCTGAGCCGCCACTTCTTGCTCCGACTCGTTGGCTTCAATCTCGGCAACCTGCTGTTGCAAAGCAGAACGCTCCTGACGAAGGTTATTCTCCTGAGAATTCAGCTCAGAAAGCAACGCAACCAAGTCTTGTTCGCTCAAAGCTTCCAAGGGATCTTCCCGTTGAGCACGAAGGGTTGTCACCAGCGCAAAACCAAGAATGAAACAGATCAGAACAAGGACAAGGTGAATCGTGCGCGGAACGGCAAAAAGAGCTTGAACAAACTGCGCGCGACCCGGCTTCATGTCCTTTTCAGTGGACGCAACCTCGTCCCTTCGAGAAGCTCCATGTCGCCCATGACGCGAATTCTTCGAATCTAAACTCATGGACTTTACGCCTTAAAAATCAGACGACGAATCGATGCTGTATTCGAAAAGATACGAATACCCAACACGACGATGACGGCCGTCGTAATCGCGGACCCCACGCCAAGCTGAGTTCCCAACCACACAAGCAAACAGGCAACAACGACATTCCAGAAGAACGACGTGATGAACACGCGATCATGGAACACCCCTTCAAGCCAAGCGCGTGTCGCGCCAAAGAGAGCGTCCAAGCCCGCGATTACCGCAACCGGCAAGAACGGCTGAAGCCAAACCGGAATCGTCGGATCAAGGAAAAGTCCCAAGATAATGCCAGCCGCTAGGCCAATGACAACAACCATGACTATTCTCCTTGGGAATTCGACGCTACCGCATACTGCGGAGTACGGACATTAAGCGCTGGCATTTGAATTTCGGCGGTGCCCGCAGCCGAGATTTCAATGCCGTTCATTGACTTCGCAGTTGAAAGAAAATCACCTGTTGACCCGCGCACAAGACCAACGGACAGTGTGTTCGCATCTCCGATAGCTCTCACCTCGTACGGAGATTCAACGGGAGTGACGTTCACAAGAATTGCCGAACCAGCAGTACGAATAAACGTGCCTGGGCCAATTCGTAGGTCATTGATTGAAATTGCCTCGGCTCCCCCAGCCCAGAGGGCATTCACGATCACATTCAAGTCAATGTCGCGGACCTGACCTCGGGACCCTTGTGCCAGCGTTTTTGCTGATGACGAGTCCTTGACCGTGACCGTAATTCCCGGACCAACCACGGGTTCCATTGCATTCGTCAGTGCAACCGAAGGATCAACGAGGACCTGAGGAGCTGTCGACGACGCAGCTTGGTTGACGCGGGTGGACAACGATTGAACGTTGTCCTGAAGAGAAGCCACGACGCTTTGACTAGATTGTGCCTGATCGCGAAGGCTTTGAGTAATGTCAGTGTCCTGAGCGGTACGCAATGACATCACTGCGATTGTGAGCGTGAAGCCGAGCGCCAGCGTGAAAACAAAAGCGATCGGGCGATGCCACCAATGCTTGGGATGCTGAGTATCGTCATAGCTTTCGTACCCAACATCGAGCGGATTATTCAGCAACGAGGTCAGCAACGACATCGACGTAGCAGGATCATTGCCTTGCGCCGGCGAAGAAGACGTTGTGTGCGTGTTGTATTCTTGCACGCCTACATCCAGGTGCGTTGTACGTTAATTGCACGAGATGCGTAATCAACATGCTCAATGAGAAGACGTCTTAACGGCCATGCTGCATTCTCGTGTTCGCCGAGCCAACGATTCACCCGATCAATATGGTCCTCGACGCTTTCGGGGCTGTCGGCATAAACCGGGAGCGAAAGAAGGCCCTTGATGTAGCGAATCGACAGGGCAATCGAGTGCGTATTCCAGAAGTATTCAAGTGAGCCAAGACCGCGGTCAATGAAGCTTGAGCCTTGCCACGAGGATGCAGCAAATCCGTCGAGGATTGCGCTCAGTGTGTCGTTTGCGATCCCGTCAACGAAGAGTTTCGACCACGAGGCCTCACGTTCTTCTTCGTACGGCAGAGCTGCAATTGCGCGTTCTGATGCGGTCTTTGCTTCGCCTGTTGGGGAAGTGGCGAGCCATGCTTCAATACGATCGCGTCCGATCGAACCAGAAGCAGCAATGACAGTACGAGCTGTCCAAACGATCTCGCTGGTCAAAGTATTCGCATACGATTCCACGGTCTGACTAATCGCGGGATCATCGGTCATCGGATAGGTAAAGAACAGGGTCTTTAACCATGCGCGACCACGATCCGTGGCGTGCTCACGCGACAGACGTAGCGCAAGCCTTCCTACCGTTGTCGCAATCGCGGCACGCTGTTCCTTTGGCACGTAGGTGCCCAGGGTAATGCGACCGAGCTCCAACAAGCGATCCGCAAGTGTCTCGTCGACTTCGTTTTCTGCATGACGGAATGCTGCAAGAGCGAAGTCACTGGGGTTCAAGCGGCAGTCACGGACACCGTTGAACAGGGCACCCCACACGACGCATCGCGTCATCAGGTCGGGACATGCCGAAATGAAGGCAAGCGCATTGGATGCTGAGCGATCGTCGAGGTAGGTGACCGCATACGTCAGATCGCCGTCATTGACGACGAGTAGATCCATATCCGTAATACCGGCTGGTTGGCTAAGAAGCCCCGCGGGATCAACCTCTTGGGATCGACCTTCCATTGTCAGCTCAAAACGATGCGTCATCTGAAGCTGATCGCGTTTCATCGCCCACGTTGTGACATCGAAACGATGCGGGCGAGTCGTATCTGACTCAGACTCATCCGTGATCTGGAAATTGGTGACGCTACCAATACGGGAGATATCAAAGTGAGGAACGAGTTTCGAAGGACCGGAGGTAGTAAGCCACGTGGACACCCAGTGGGATAAGTCTTTGCCCGTTGCTTCCTGCAAACAGTCGACGAGGTCCTGGAATGAGGTCGATCCGAAAGCATGGCGTTGGAAGTAAATTCGCGTGGCTTCAAAGAAGGCTTCTTCGCCGACGGTTGCTACCAACTGGTTGAGTACCGAAGCGCCCTTGGCATAGGTGATGCCGTCAAAGTTGGTCTTGGCTGCGCCAACGTCGGGAATGTCAGCAATGATCGGGTGAGTTGTAGGCATGAGGTCTTGCTCGTAGGCCCAGATTTTGCGACCTGCAGCAAATGTGGCCCTCTCCCCCGTGTACACGGTTGCTCGGCTTGCTGCCAGGGCACCCTGATTCTCGGCGAATGACTCCTTCAACCAGAGGTCGTCCCACCATCGAGGTGTCACAAGATCCCCAAACCACATGTGGCACATTTCGTGAAGAATCGTGTTTGCTCGACGCTGACGCTGGGCGAAGGTCGGGGTGTCACGTGAGAGGTATGAGTCGTTAAAGGTCACGCATCCCGGATTCTCCATGGCTCCCAAGTTGTATTCGGGAACGAAGATCTGATCGTACTTGCCCCAAGGGTATGTGATGCCATAGTGCTGGTGGTAGAAGTCCAAGCCAGCGCGCGTAACGGAAAGAATGTCGTTGGAATCAATCGCTTGAGCCAAGCTTGAACGGCACATCAAGCGCAGTGGGACGTCAATCTTCTGACCGTCGTTTGCTCCCCCACTCCACGTACCTCCGTCAATGACAGCCCAGTCACCGGCAACGACGGCGGTGATGTAGCTGGACAACAGGCGCGTTCGAGCAAAGACATGTCGTGTGCCGTTTTCAATGGGTTCGGTATGTAGCTCTGCTCCGTTGGAGGCAACAACCCAGTGTTCCGGTGCATCGACGATGAATGACCACTCGGCTTTCAAATCTGGTTGGTCGAAGCATGGCCATGCGCGGTGAGCGTCTTGGGGTTCAAACTGCGTGTACAGGTAAACGCGTCCATCTTCTGGATCAATGTATCGATGCAGACCTTCACCGGAGTGTGAATACGGGCACCGCGCCTGAACCTCAACCGTGCACTCAGTATCGACGGGCAGGCCACTGAGGGCCAGACACTCGTCATTTTGCGTGATCTCTCGCGCCTCGCCATTCACACTGAGCCGGGTAACCTGGCCTGCGATGTCGACGAAGGTGGAATCCGCGTGGGAAGTCAGGGTGAAGGTGGACGTAACCACAAACTCGGTATTGTCTTGGCTATCCCCACCGCGCACATCAAGATTGACCTTCATCGTCGAAAGGTCGATTGCGTGTGAACGTTGACGGGCTTCATCGCGGGATAGGACGTGCATAACCGTAGTTTACGGCGCGTTCTTAAACACTTCGAGAAGCGATTGTAAGCGTTTCGCTATCCGGCGCTACAGTATGAGGCATGAGCTCAGTCGTAGATATTCGCCCCTCAGTTGTGCCACTTAGTGTTCCGATTGCGCTGGCCAACGTTGGTTCCTATTCAGTGTGCGACGCCTTGGGAAATCCTCTCAGGGATCCAAACGGGCTTACCATCACGGGCATTACCGTTTCCTCGAACGACTGCGAAGAAGGCTGGGCGTTCGTCGCTATTCCTGGGCTCACCCAGCACGGAGTTCGTTTTGCCCACGCGGCAGCCGAGGCTGGTGCAACCCTCCTTGTCACGGATAGCGAGGGAGCGAAGCGAGCAATCGATCAGAAAGTCGGACTGCCGATCGTTATTCTTAAGGATCCTCGTCGATGCGCAGCGACTATAGCCGCAACTCTCTACGGCCAGCCTGCGACAAAGTTGAAGACGATGGCCGTGACCGGCACAAACGGGAAGACCACTACGTCGTTCCTCATGCGTGCAGCTCTGGGCGTTGAGTTTCCGAATCCCTCCATCTGCGGAACCGTCGAAACACGCATCGGTAACCTACGTTTCCGTTCCGATCAGACTACGGCTGAATCCCCTGTCATCCAGCGCTTCCTTGCCCAAACACTGGAAGAAGGACTTGGCGCAGCGGTTATTGAAACAAGCTCTCACGCTCTGAGCTTCGAGCGCGTTGACGACATTGTGTTTGACGTTGTCGGCTTCACGAATTTGCAACACGATCACCTCGACTACTACGGCGACATGGAGAACTACTTCGTCGCGAAGAAGTCGCTGTTTACTCAAGAACACTCACGACGCGGTGTTGTATGCGTCGATGACGAGTGGGGCCAGCGTCTTGCCCGCGAAGCTGAAGTACCGGTGACAACCGTTGCCGCGCTGAGCTCGAACGAAGCCGAGTGGCACGTTGAAAATACTCACCCCGACCGTTCGATCGGTCGCACGGTCTTTACGTTGGTGGATCCGAATGGCGCAGGGCATGATGTTGCAATGCCGATTCTTGGTGAAGTGAACGTTCAGAACACTGCCGTCGCCATTGTTGCTGCCGTTCAGCTTGGCTATGACGTGGATGCAGTCATCGCCGCCATTGAAAAGGCGGAGCAGGTTCCAGGGCGCATGGAAATGATTAATCCCAAGCCTCATAATCAACCACTCGTCATCGTCGACTACGCCCATACTCCCGAGGCTCTTGAGTGGACTCTGCGCTCGACAGCTGAGCTGACGAATGGAAAGCTTCATATCGTATTCGGTACCGATGGAGACCGTGACGCATCAAAGCGTGAATACCTTGCCGAAATCGCGGCACGAGAAGCTGACGTCTTGTGGGTGACCGACGAAAATCCACGTACTGAAGACCCGCAGTCTATTCGCGACTATCTGTTGCGCGGTATTACTTCGGTACGTCCGGACATGCACGATGTAACAGAAATTAAGACGTGCCGTCGCGATGCAGTGCGCAAAGCAATCTTGGCAGCCCAGCCAGGTGACACGGTGATTATCACCGGCAAAGGCTCGGAGTGGTATCAAGATTTCGAAGGCATTAAACACGAGTACAACGATGTTCCCGTATCGCGCGAAGTGCTCTACTACGACGTTCGTTCGCACATCTAAGAACGTGTGAGATTGCGCGTGAGCGCAAGGCTGACACCGCTTATGGGTGTGATGCCACGTAAGATGAACGGGTGAATGACGAGAACCTGAATCAGGACCTAGCCGCCGAAGAAGAATCTGAGCTACGCGCTCAGCACATGCGAGCTTCTCTTGCTCAATTCGAGCTTGACGAGGACGATCTTGCACTGATCGACGGTGAAGCTTCTTTCGATGAGCGTAAAGAAGAACTCGCCGGTCTACCGGTTCTCGCCGTCGTTGGACGCCCGAACGTCGGCAAATCAACGCTGGTCAACCGCATTATTGGTCGTCGCGAAGCTGTCGTTCAGGACACTCCCGGTGTTACTCGCGACAGGGTCTCCTACCCCGCCGAATGGGCAGGTCGCGACTTCACAGTCGTCGACACCGGTGGTTGGGAAATCGACGTTAAAGGTCTAGACCGTTCGGTTGCTGAGCAGGCAGAAATTGCCGTTGGCCTTGCCGACGCCGTCGTTCTGGTTCTTGACGCAACCGTTGGCGTCACCGCTTCAGACGAACGCATCGTTACGATGCTTCGATCAAAAGGCAAGCCGGTGATTCTGGCAGCAAATAAGGTTGATTCTCCTCAACAAGAAGCCGACGCCGCTTACCTGTGGAGCCTCGGAATGGGTGAGCCCCACCCGATTTCTGCACTCCACGGCCGCGGTATCGGCGACTTGCTGGACACCATCATGGATGTTCTGCCCGATGAATCCGCCGTGGCAAGCGCACTGCCTCAGGGGGGGCCTCGTCGCATCGCACTTGTTGGACGCCCGAATGTCGGCAAATCTTCTCTGCTCAACGCGCTCGCGCAAGCCGAACGTGTTGTCGTCAACGAACTTGCTGGCACGACCCGCGATCCTGTCGACGAACTCATTGAGCTTGATGGGCGCCTCTGGTGGTTTGTTGACACCGCTGGTATTCGTCGCAAGATGCACCGTACGACCGGTGCTGATTACTACGCGTCGATTCGCACCCAGGCAGCAATTGAGAAGGCGGAAGTTGCTCTTGTCCTCTTCGATGGCTCCCAGCCACTGACAGAACAGGATATTCGCGTCGTTCAGCAGGTCGTTGATGCTGGTCGTGCACTGGTGATTGTCACGAACAAGTGGGATCTCGTTGACGAAGACCGCCAGAACGAACTGAAGAACGAAATCGAACGCGAACTTGTCCAGGTCCAGTGGGCTCCGCGAATCAACGTGTCCGCTCTGACCGCGTGGCATACGAACCGAATTACGCGTGCACTCGACACGGCTCTTGCCGGTTGGGAAACGCGTATCCCCACAGGTCAGCTGAACGCGTTCCTCGGCCAACTCGTTGCCGCCCACCCGCACCCGCTACGTGGCGGTAAGCAACCTCGTATTCTTTTTGGCACGCAGGTGTCATCACGTCCCCCGCGTTTTGTCCTGTTTACAACGGGTTTCCTTGACCCGCAATATCGCCGTTTCATTGAACGCCGTTTGCGTGAGGAATTCGGCTTTGAAGGAACTCCGATTCAGATCGGTATGCGCGTTCGCGAACGCCGCCGCAAGTAACGGGCACTGAACCAACTCGTTTTACACGTCAACCCTGTGGATAACTACCACGGGGTTGACTTTGTGCATAAAGTCTGTTTCGTACCATTCGCTGTTGAGCTCACCCAAGGAGTAATGATGCTTCACTGGACAACACTTTCTTCCCCCATTGGCGACCTGATGCTCATCAAGTCTGGCAAAGGCATCGTCAGAGTTGCCTTCGAATGCGAAGACTTCGCCACAGTACGACGTAATGTCGCACACTCGTTGAATGATGAGATGGTCGAAGACAGTAAAGAACTGTTTGAGGCCATCGATCAGATTGAAGAGTATTTCGCTGGCCAGCGTAAGACTTTCGATCTTGCACTGGACTGGTCCCTGATCTCGGGATTCTATGCGCGCGCTGCCCAACAATTGACGATGGTTCCCTTCGGTACGACATTGCCGTATTCAGGCCTGGCACTGCTTGCAGGTAATAAGAAAGCTCATCGCGCGGCTGCGTCAGCCTGTTCCCATAACCCGTTGCCTATCCTTGCTCCATGCCATCGGATCACGCGAAAAGACGGATCATATGGTGACTACGCTGGCGGGCGCGAAGCCAAAGAGTACCTTCTGACGTTTGAGAAAGAAATTGACGCAAAAACCTATGTCCCCCAGCCCGTACTCAGGCCTCGCTATGTCGGGATTCCTGCTCCAGCGTCAGACTAAATACACCACCATGAAATTCGTTTGGGGGTGTCATCAATGACGATAACACCCCCCAAACTCTGCTGTAGCACACGAACGCTGATGATAGTCAGCGCTCGGTTCGAGCCTTCGGGTAGCGATGGTCCTTATTTCCCCACCACGGCATGTATGACACATAACCGTCAGCTGGAGGGTTTGGAGAATCGGGTTCGAAGCCGAGTTCTGCTGGGGTTTCAGGAATGCGATCAACAAGGAAGTACTTGTCCCTGTCATCGCAGTGGGTGCGAACGATCGTCTTGAATTCACTGAGCTCGGGGTACAAAACACCGGTGATCGGATTGCGGCGGTAGCGAACGATCTTGTAGAGCCAGTAGACGAACAGGGCAACGTTCGCGATCAATGCAAGGACTGCACAGATGATGTTCGCGTTCGGATCCATCGTGGAGAAGTTAAAGGTGGAGTTTGGTGGAACGAGGATTTCCGGTAGCAATGTGTTCATAGAAATCCAGAACACTAACGTGAAGCACCTGAACCAAATCCACTGGCCCTTTGCCCATGTGAAGGCGGGAATGGTACATGCCAGAAGAAGGGCTGCTGTGCAGTACCAGGTGTAGTCAGCGAGCGAGTTGTAGAGGAAAGCATGGTTCCACAGGTCGTAGGCAATAACCCACGGCCACACCATGTCAACCCAGATCAGGCCACGAACCTTCTGCTTGCCTGGCGATGTGGCGATGATCTTGCCTAGACCGGTAATTGTGATGATGTTGAGCAAGCCAGCTGCCGCGCTGATCAGGTTCCAGTAGCCACCAATAGTTCTAAAACCGGTTTCTGGATCAATACCGATATGGCGAGCGGAAAGATTCGACGCGACTGCTTCGTACCATGCTTGTGAATGGAGTTCGGCGGTCACGCCCCTGGCTTCCGGAAGGCCCGCGATCATATCGAGAGTGTGAGTGTCATTGACATGTTTCAGGCACTGCCAATCTGCTCCGCACGCATAGTAGGTGTCCGCGTTGAAATAGATGGTGAGGTCACGGATATTGGCTTCCATGATGTTGACTGCGAGACCGATCCAGAGTGCAACACCCAGCCAAATAGCGTATTTGTGCGCCTTTTGCGGATTTTTCTTCGCATAGACAAGGACGGTTCCGGTCATTGTTGCAGTAAGGATCATGATGGCGTATTTGCCGAATGGGAACCAACCGACCATTGGTGTGCCGTGAATCCAAGCATAGGGCATAAGTGCAATGCCACCGATCGTCCAGATAACGAAGATGGTCCAGTTCCACCGCCGGTTGATCTCAGCAACAAGCATCTGAGCGACGAATACCGCTAGCCAAAGTGCATAGACCTTCGGGGAGCCAATTTCCCACAGCCAAAGTGACTCCATCAGTTTCCTCCTTGAAACACAGACGGGATAGTAGTTATTCAGCTAGTCTAGTGAACAAGAAAAAACACGGAGCGAGATTGCCCCAAAGAGGGATTTATAATTCCGCAGAAAGTTCTTTTTAGCAAAGACGCTTAGGACTTTTGGCCGGGATTTTATTTATCTCCTCCACTTGCCCACAACTGGGCCTTGACGAGAGGAAGAAAAATGTCAAAGAATTCGTCGAAACGTGGCCTTCGCACCGCTATCGGTCTGGGGGCTTTAGGGGTCCTGAGCGGGATGTATGGCTTCAGCCAGCTCAGCGGCAAAGCAACTCCGGAAGAACAAGCATGGCGTTATCCGGGCGACGATTTAATCGACGCAAATTACGATAATGGTTATTCTTCAACCTACGCTATTACAATTGAAGCCCCCGCTTACGCAGTATGGAGATTATTCAAACAAATCGGCGCGGAAAAGAGTGGTTCATTTTCTTCAGAATTCTTAGAAAGAACATTTGCTCGACTCCCCTTCTTTAATTCCTACGAAATTCAAGAAGAATTCCAACAGCCAGATTCCATGATGCCCGGCGATATCGCCGCCTTCGATTACCACGGAATGTCAATGGAATGGGCCGATATTGTCCCCGGCAAATACATGGTCCAGTGGGTCGACACCAAGAATCCGCCAAAGGCACCTGGCTCCTACGCATTCCGTTTCCCTGGAATGACCCACTTCGCAGCAGCATGGTGCTTCTACGTCGTTCCGCTTGAGGGCGGTCGCACGCGTCTGATCAATCACTGGCGTATCGGATACGAACCTGACTCAGTTGCCATGAAGGCCTTGAACTGGGTCAATATCGAGTTTATTGGCGGATGCATGACCCACATGCAGAACATCTACGTGAAGCGCGTTTTGGAGTTCCGTAAGAAGCAGCATCACACCGGCAAGTTCATGCGTGGAGTGCTTGGCGGCCAGTTCTTCAAGTCCGGTACTCCAGCTGGTCGCTACGACGGGACTCCCCTGTTCGACGAAACGTACACACAGTGGTTCCGATACGGCCGTAAGTCGCCTGCAGTTGCTGAGATTCGTATGCCCGTTACCGAAGATCCCAGCTGGCCACCAGTAGGACCGGGAACCCCATGGGAGCACGAGGTTGATGCCGAATACTTCGATGGATGGAGCGAACCCGCATTCGATTGGAACGAGCAGATCCGTCAGAAGATGGAAAAGACCTACTTGCCCAACTGGGGTAAGGAGGCCAAGTGATGGGTAACATCACGCCTCCCGACTATGCGACCCTCTTCTTCTTTGAGAAGGGAGAATGGTGGGACTATGTGATGTTGTTGATCGTCATCGCTGCCCTCGCATTCGCCGCCTGGCTTGCCCAGCGGAACATGTGGGTCGTTCTTGCTCTGTTCATCGTGGTGCCAGTATCGCTGAGTATCTTCTGGTGGCCTCATTCGACCGCTGGGACGAACTCCGCAGGCTGGTTCCCGATTGTGAAGCAGTATTCGGCTCTGCTTGGTAGCCTCTGCTTGGTTGCATTGCAGGTTTTCCCGAAGCTACGACACAACAAGTGGTATCTACTGATCCCCCCACTGTTGCTTAGCGTCAACATTGCCGAGGCTGTTGTTCGCGATTTCCAGTGCTACTTCATTCACGGCATTGATCCCTCTCAGGGAATGGTGACCTGGGGTGGTCCGTGGAACATCATGAATGGCATCGCTGGCATCTTGAACCTTCTCGCGATTTCCGGTTGGATCGGTATCTTCGTGTCGAAAGGCAAGGAACGGGGGCTAATCTGGGGCGATCTGACGATCGGTTGGATTATTGCGTACGACATTTGGAATGTTGCCTACGTGTACAACTGTCTTGCAGACCGAGCGTGGTACTCGGCAATCGCGTTGCTTGCCTCGTGTACGATTCCCGCGTTTATGAAGTTCGGTAAGGGCGCGTGGATCCAGTATCGTGCGTACACGCTGACGTTCTGGTCTGCGGTGGTGTTGACGTTCCCGCACTTCATGCAGGATTCGATGTTCGCTCACCGCAGTGCGCACAATCCATACGCGATGTTCATCATCTCGTTTGCTGCATTGGTTGCGAACATCATTGTGTTCGGTCGCCATGCCTATCGCATCGTGAAACTGCGTCGTAACCCGTTCAAGCAGGAGATTTACTCCGATACTCCGACCTACGTCGAATGGGTACGTGATCTTGCAACCGATGAGGACAAAGAACTGATCGCCCAGCGTATCGGTAAGACTCCCGCGGAAGTTGGGTACGTCAGCTGACGTTTCGGCTTACACGTGATGTGGCCGATTGGGTGGCACGAGGCCGCCGAGCCGGCCACATCTGTGTGCTTTGAAATCGAACGAGATCAGAAAGAACGTCACAGTCATGTGCTCGGCTTCGTGAACGTAAGCAACGAGGCCGACCGCGATGGCTGAGATCAAGCGAGAAGAAAAAGCCCGGAATTGCTATTAAACAATTCCGGGCGGAATCTCACCATGAGATTCAACATGAGATCGGGGAGGAAACGACGAAGCCCGGAACCTCAATCGTTGAGATTCCGGGCTTTTTGTCGGGCTAGCGGGATTTGAACCCACGACCCCTTGACCCCCAGTCAAGTGCGCTACCAAACTGCGCCATAGCCCGTATTCGGTTTTACTGTCATTTTATCGACCTGACGATCATAGCCCACTTGTGGAATTAAATTCCACTTGGGAGCAGTCCCACGACAATAAAACGGCTTTTGTCACATCCTCGACACAAGATCAGCGTCGATCAGCTTGAGGATTTCCTCCACGACACCATCAATTCCCAGACCAGTAGAGTCGACGACATCTACGCCTTCGGCCGGTATCATGAACTCAGAAACCTTGGAATCGGCAGCGTCTCGTTTGCCCACTTGGTCGCGGACAGACTCCAAAAGTTCGTCAGTGACCTTCCCGTGAAGTTCCAATGTGCGTCGACGGAGGCGTTCTTCCTCGTCAGCAAGAAGAAGAACTCGCACGTCAGCATCGGGGCAGACAACAGTCGTAATATCTCGCCCTTCAGCAATCATGCCGGAACCGTTAGCGCGGGCCTCCATCATGCGTCGGCGCTGTTCGCTCGCCATCCACTTTCGAACCGGCAGGTTCGTCGACACCTTCGGAATGGCCAACGCAATACGAGGTTCACGGATCGCCGCTGTCACGTCCGTGGCACCGACATGGAAAACTGGGCTGACCGGATCAGAGTCCATGATCAGTGGCATTTCGTCAGCCAGAGCGCGGACTCTTTCCTGATCATCAAGATCGATCTCACGATCAAGCGCATACCACGTGAGTGCGCGGTACATCGCGCCAGTATCGAGATAGCCAATGCCCAGACGTGAGGCAAGAGCTTTGGAGATCGTTGATTTACCAGACCCTGCGGGACCATCGATGGCGATAGTGATGCCAACGTGGCTAATAGCGTCGCGTCGAGAGTCATCAGTGAAAGTCATTGTGTCCTCCATACCCATGTTTCAGTTTGAGTAGTTGATGAGTCGCCATCCGCGACGTTCCAAGTCAGCCTCAGCTTCACCAACGCGCGCCGGATCAATCATGATTCGAGCTAAGCCCACCTGCTGACCAGCAGAGTGTTCGAGCACAAGGTCTTCAATGTTGATGTCAATCTCGCCAAGCTCGCTGAAAAGTCGGCCGAGAGCACCGGGCGTGTCGGGAATCAGCACCTCGAGTTCGCCGTAGCGACTGGGGGCTCCACCGTGTTTGCCAGGAATACGCGACACTCCCCTGTTGCCTGCTTCCATAACGCGGTTAACGGCTCCGACGATGCCACCGCGAAGGGGGCCGCGCTGGTTCGCAGCATCCAGGTGAACGATCAGATCATCGAGGTCACAGCGCAAAGCTGTAAGAATCGAGGCAACAGGTCCGGCATTACCGGCTAGAATCGCGGTCCACAGGCGAGGGTCCGAGGCAGCGATACGGGTTGTGTCACGTAGTCCCTGCCCCGCCAGGTTCATTGATTCAGAACGTGCCTCTTCAAGACGTGCGGCGATCAGGGACGACACCAACTGTGGTACATGCGAGACAAGCGCCACCGACTCATCGTGAGTCGACGCATCCATTTCGTAGGGAACAGATCCGACGTCAGTTGCCAGAGTGCGCACGGCGAGGACTGCTGTTGGATCCGAGGTTTCGTGTGCGACGACAACCCAGGGGCGACCGTAGAACAGGTCAGCATCGGCGGCGCCGGCGCCTGATCGCTCACGACCTGCCATAGGGTGCGAACCAACGTAGCGTGAAGCGAGTGTTGGATCGCCCTTTGCGGTGCCAGCTTCAAGCACCCCCTGTGCAACGGCCTTCTTTACTGAAGCAACATCCGTAACGAACGCGGACGGGAATCGTTGCAAGGCCCCGACTACGCAGACGTCTGCAACATCCGGTGGCGTAGCCACAACAACCAAGGCGGGTGTGACATCGCTGGCCTCGGAAAATGGGAAGCCAGCACCGATATCTTGCGCGAGGCGCAATGAAGTTGGTGAAGAATCCTCGAGATATACGTCGACACCTGCCGCGCGGAGATTCAATCCGAGCGAAGCGCCCAGCAAGCCCGATCCAATAATCAGGATCGGGCCGGTTGTGGCGATAGGCCGAGTGGGCATCAGAGACCCACGGAAGAGTACAGAGCGACCAGAGCGTTGCCCTTCACGCGACGTGTGGTGCCCGGTTGCAGGCGATCCAGGTGGATCGGGCCGAATGCGGTGCGCACGAGTTCACGAACCGGGAAGCCAACCTCGTCCATCATGCGACGAACCAGGCGGTTTCGACCTTCGTGAACAACGATCTCAACGGTCGTGATGTCACCGTAGGTGTCGACAACGCGGAAAGAGTCAACGGCAATCGGACCGTCTTCCAGCTCGATTCCGTCAAGCAACGTGCGACGAATGTAAGGCTTCACTTCACCGTGCAGACGGGCAACGTAGGTCTTCGGGACTTCGTACGAGGGGTGGGTCAGACGGTTCGCGAGTTCCCCATCGTTCGTCAGTAGCAGAAGGCCGGATGTGTCGATATCGAGTCGACCGACGTGGTACAGGCGCTCCGGGTAGTCTGCGATCAGGTCTAAGAGAGTCGGTCGACCTTCGGGGTCAGACATCGTGGAGACAACGCCGACGGGCTTGTTGATTGCCAGGACGATCGGCTTCGTGTCTGAGAAGAACACGCGCTCACCGTCAACGTGAATGACCTGCTTCGTTGGATCAACGCGCATGCCCTGGGAACGCACAACCTGACCATCGACCTGAACACGTCCGTCCGCGATCATCTCTTCGCCAGCGCGCCGCGAAGCGATTCCCGCCTGAGACAGTGCCTTCTGCAGGCGAATACCGCCCTCAATGTAGGGATCGTTCCTCACAGCTGTTCCTCCAGTTCGTCCAGCTCATCGCTGTCCGGCAAATACGGTGCCAAGGGCACCAGGTCATCCAGGGATTTAAAACCCATCTTTTCTAAGAATTCGCGCGTCGTTCCGTACAGGTGCGCGCCCGAATCTGTCTCACCGACTTCTTCGATCAGACCTCTAGCTACAAGCGTACGCACTACGGCGTCAACGTTCACGCCTCTAATGTGCGAGATACGCGACCTTGAGATTGGCTGGCGATAGGCAACGACGGCTAAAGTTTCCAGTGCTGCCTGTGACAGACGCGACTGCGCACTGCCCACAATGAAGCGCCCAACGAGGCTGGCCCAGCGCCTCGCGGAGTAGATTCGCCATGCTCCCCCAGTTTGACGTAGTTCGAAACCTGCCGTTCTCTGCCCGTTTTCTCCGCGGTACGAGGCCGATAAGGCGCAAAGGGCGTCATACACTGTTTGGGGATTGACGTGGAGAGCTTCAGCTAGGTCGCCAACATCCACGGGTTCTGGAGCGACCATCAGGATAGCTTCGAGCGGCGCGAAGAGTTCTTCGTAGCCTGACATTTCACCGGTATCAGTCATTGCTCGTCTCCTGTTCCCTGTCGAGGTGAGCCCCATATTCTGCTTCGTCAATGTCAATGTCTGTATCGTCAGTGCCCGTCCAGGTCAGGATGAGTTCTGCAAGCGGTTCGTCTTGAGCGACTTCGAGCGCACGCCTCCTAAACAGCTCGAGAACGGCAAGGAACCTGGAAATGACGACGGCGCGCGACTCGGCGTCCGCCACCAGATCGGCAAACGTAAGGCGAGAGTAGTGTTTCAATTTGCTTGCAACAACACGTGCTTGCTCGCGCACCGGAACGACCGGGTCATGAAGGTGCGTGGTGACCACTTCAGGCTCGACGGTTGTAAATGCGCGGACCGCGGCGTTGAGCAGGTCGTTCGGACGAACCTCCCACTTTAATTCTGGGAGGAGGGCTGCGAACTGGGGTTCAAGCGGAACCTGGCGAGGAATGTAGCCGGCGTTGTCATCCAATACTGATTCAATGTCAGCTGCCACCATTTTGAAAGCACGGTATTGCAACAGGCGTGAGAACAAGAGGTCGCGTGCCTCTAGGTCTTCAGATGCGATATCTGGGTCAGCTTCAGTTCGTGGTAAAAGTGACGCTGCTTTGATATCGAGAAGTGTCGCCGCGACGACCAAGAATTCGGTAGTACGAGACAGATCTGGAAAGATCCGCATATGAGCGATGAACTCGTCGGTGACCTCGGCCAGCGATATTTGAGTAATGTCAAGACGTTTGCGCGTGATCAGCTGAAGGAGAAGGTCAAATGGCCCCTCGAAAACGTCCAGGGTGACACGGAAATCATCTATCGCCCCCTGTTCGACTGCGCTGGGCTCAGGCGGCGTCACCACGGGCTACGACCTCACGTGCAAGACGACGGTATGCACGAGCACCGGGATGATTGGGCGCGTAGGTAATAATCGGCTCGGTTGCGACCGATGCGTCAGGGAACTTCACGGTACGAGCAATATGCGTGGTGTAGATAAGATCACCGAATCTCTCGTCGAGGCGAGCAAGAACCTCACGCGAGTGCAAGGTGCGCAGATTGACCATCGTCGGGATGATTCCATCGATCTTCAAACGCGGATTAATGCGGTCGCGGACAGTTTCAATGGTGTCCACAAGAAGGGCAACGCCTCTAAGAGCGAAGAACTCGGTTTCGACGGGAATAATCACGCCGTGCGCGGCAGTCAGGGCATTTACTGCAAGCAGACCCAGCGACGGCTGGCAGTCAATGAAAATCACGTCATAGTCGTCTTCAATATGACGGATGACGCGCGCCAGCGCGGATTCGCGGGCCACTTCGTTGACCAGTTGGACTTCTGCCGCTGACAGGTCGATGTTGGCGGGGATAATGTCGAGGCCGTCAAGCAAGGTGTGGCAGATAGTGGAGCGGACATCTGCTTTGGGGTCAAGCAACAGGTTGTAGATCGTGCAATCCATGTCCAAGGTATTGATTCCAAGACCAACGGATGCGGCACCTTGGGGATCAAGGTCGACGATCAGTACTTTTCGACCGTATTCGGCAAGAGCTGCAGCCAAGTTAATTGTGGTGGTGGTTTTGCCGACACCACCTTTTTGATTGCATATGGCAATCACCCTGGCCGGACCATGTCCGTTCAGGGGTGCTGGAATCGGAAAACCTTCGGTGTCATCTGCGATGTCACCGTTCAATGTTGGCTGCACGTCTTTCGTCACACCTCAATGTTAGTTCATGTTCGCTAGTTCGCGTGGGTGGCCTTCGCTCGCGGATGTGCCAGCTGGTAGACCTCTTTCAATGTTGTTGGTGTGACTCGTGTATAGATCTGGGTTGTTTGCACTGATGCGTGACCAAGCAGTTCTTGGACGTCACGAATCGATGCTCCACCTTCCAACAAATGCGTTGCGAATGAATGGCGCAAAGTATGGGGTGAAACGTCTTCATCAATCCCAGCCCTGCCTGCGGCGCGCTGGATTATTTCCCATGCGCTTTGACGTGAAAGCGCCCGGCCTCGTGAATTCAAAAACAGAGCGGGACTCCCCTGCCCGCGCTGGGCAAGCACAGGACGGGAGCGCACAATGTACGCCTCGATTGCCGCTTTCGCGTACGAGCCGAGGGGCACAATGCGTTCCTTACGCCCTTTACCAAAGAGGCGGATAACGGGAAGCTCTTCGTCAAGGTCAAGATCATCAAGTGCAAGACCGACACCCTCTGAAACGCGCGCTCCTGTCGCATAGAGCAATTCCAACAGCGCACTGTCGCGCAGGCTGATCACGTCATCTCCGACTCGGGCAGCGTCAAGCAACGCGCTCACCTGCTCAACTGACAGTGCGTGAGGAAGGTGACTCCCCTGTTTCGGCGAAGTAATGCGAGCGGCCGGATTATGAATGTCGGGGCTGGTCGCCGAAACAAATGTGTGGAAGCTACGAATCGCAGCACTTGCCCGCGCAATTGACGAGGCCGCCGCTGGCTTGCCACTCAGCGTGCCTGCGCTCAGGTCGGCGAGGTGACGTTCGATATCAGCAGACGTGATCGTTTTCAGGTCGCTCAACCCGTGACTTTCAAGGTCTAAGCGATAGCGCTCAATATCGCGTTTGTAGTTGGAAACCGTGTTGATCGACGAACCTCGTTCAACCCGCAAATAGCCAAGCCACTCGTCAATGTACTCACCGATTTCGCTCACGCACTCAGCCTAGTGGCACTCCGACCCTAGACCCGCAAATACCCGCCCTACGAACGCCCGCGTGTTCCCACACCGGTGGGCAGCCTCGTGAATCGAAGACGAGGGCGAGGCTCGAATGAGACACTATCGAGGCGTTGAGTCCATCTGCTCAGGTAGGCGCGTATCTGAGGGAGAACAATTGCCAGCGACACGTGCACATGTGAGCAGACTTTCCCCTCAACTGTTCGATTTTCTTTCGCTAAACTAGCAATCGTAAAAAGAATGCCCCAATGATGGGGCCTAACCCGGCTGGAGGCCGAAGTGACACTCAAGTGGGACGCAATTGATGACCGTGCAGTGACCACGGCAAAAATTCTTGCTGCAGACGCCGTTGAACAGGCAGGATCCGGACACCCAGGCACTGCGATTTCCATCGCACCGGCCGCATACCTGCTCTACCAGCGCCACATGCACATTGACCCGAAGGATGATCGCTGGCTCGGCCGAGACCGCTTCGTCCTGTCGGCAGGTCACTCCTCACTCACCCAGTACGTCCAGCTCTACCTAGCAGGCATCGGCCTCGAGCTCGATGACCTCAAGACCCTGCGCACCGCAGGCTCCCTGACCCCGGGGCACCCGGAGTACGGCCACACCAAGGGCGTCGAAATCACCACCGGCCCGCTCGGCACCGGCATTGCTTCCGCCGTCGGCTTCGCAATGGCATCGCGACGTATGCACGGCCTGCTGGATCCGGAAGCTGCCCTCGGCGAATCCGTCTTCGACACCAACGTCTACGTGCTCGCTGGCGACGGTTGCTTCGAAGAAGGCGTCTCCGCTGAAGCCTCCTCGCTTGCAGGCACCCAGAAGCTCGGCAACCTGACCCTCATCTGGGACGACAACC
Organism: Pauljensenia sp. UMB1177; assembly: GCF_030217965.1. NCBI lineage: Bacteria > Bacillati > Actinomycetota > Actinomycetes > Actinomycetales > Actinomycetaceae > Pauljensenia > Pauljensenia sp. UMB1177. The sequence goes on from NZ_JASOOV010000005.1 coordinate 113,175, forward strand.
ACATCTCCATTGAAGACGACACCAAGATCGCCTTCTCCGAAGACGTCCTAGCACGCTACGAGGCCTACGGCTGGCACGTCCAGCGCGTCAACTGGCTGCAGGAAGATGGCTCCTACACCGAAGACGTCGCAGCCCTCTCCGAGGCACTCGACGTTGCCAAGGCTGTCACCGACAAGCCGTCCATCATCGCAGTTCGCACCCTGATCGGCTGGCCGACCCCCGGCAAGACCAACACTGGTGGCATCCACGGCTCCAAGCTCGGTGGTGAAGCACTCTCCGGTCTCAAGGAAGCCCTCGGAGCTGACCCGGAGAAGATGTTCGACGTCGACGTTGAGGCAGTCGAAGCTGCACGTGCGAATGTTGCCAAGCGTTGCGCCGAATACCGCAAGGATTGGGACGCACGTTTCGAGGCATGGAAGGCAGCGAACCCCCAGCACGCAGAGCTTCTTGAGCGTCTGCAGTCCGGCAAGCTCCCCGAAGGCTGGGAAGAAGCACTGCCGACCTTCGAAGCTGGCAAGGCAATCGCAACCCGTGCAGCATCGGGCACAGTCCTCAACGCGATCGCCGAAGCTGTTCCGGAACTCTGGGGTGGTTCTGCTGACCTTGCAGGTTCGAACAACACCTACATGAAGAGCCAGCCCTCCTTCCTGCCTGAAGGCGCATCCTCCAACGCATTCCAGGGCAACGAATTCGGTCGCAACATACACTTCGGTGTCCGCGAATTCGCCATGGGCGCCATCATGAACGGCATCGCAGCCGACGGCCTCACCCGCCCCTACGGTGGCACGTTCTTCGTGTTCTCCGACTTCATGCGTGGCGCTGTCCGCCTCGCAGCCCTCATGGATCTGCCCGTCACCTACGTGTGGACGCATGACTCCATCGGCGTTGGCGAAGACGGTCCAACCCACCAGCCAATCGAGCACCTCGCTTCCTACCGTGCAATCCCGAACCTCGCAGTGATTCGCCCCGGCGACGCAACCGAAACCGCAGCTGCATGGCGGGCAATCCTCGAGCAACGTCACCCGGCTGCCCTGGTTCTCTCCCGTCAGAACCTGCCGAACCCGGCACGCGGCGAAGGCACCGAACTTGCCACCGCTGACGGCCTCGCCCATGGCGCATACGTGCTCGCCGACACCGAGGGCACCCCGGACGTCATCATCATGGCTTCCGGTTCCGAGGTCTCCGTGGCACTCGAAGCACGCGAAGCACTCGCGGGTGAAGGCGTGAAGGCTCGCGTCGTGTCCGTGCCCTGCCTCGACTGGTTCGAGCAGCAGGATGCGGAATACCGCGAAGAGGTTCTACCGTCGGCCGTCAAGGCTCGCGTTAGCGTCGAAGCAGGTATCGCTCTGCCCTGGTACCGCCACCTTGGCGATGCGGGTCGCGCAGTCTCCATCGAACACTTCGGCGCCTCGGCACCCGGTGACTTCCTGTTCAAGGAATACGGAATCGATGCGGACCACGTTGTTGCGGCTGCTAAGGAATCGATCACAGCTGCACGGTGAAGCCACCTTTTAGTTAAGGTGTAACCCGCTGAAATACAACGGACGTAGCCACAGGGGAACATCCTCTGTGGCTACGTCCGTTTATATAGATAGCTGTGCTGTTCCGGCTTAGTCGCGTCCGGCAAGCTTCAACAATCACATAGCGCTGGGGCGTGCCTTTTGGTACGCCCCAGCTACTTGAAATATTCGCATTAGACGGGAGCTTTTAACTCCCTCATCCCCTGGGTGTCTAACCCGCATGAATGAAACCAACGGTTCGTATGCAGAACCTGAGGCGAAATCGTAAGCAAATCCATCACGGCATCACGCTTTCTTCCATGCCAAGGTCAGCCTTGAATAGAAGCATCTTCTACACATTTTCATAAGATCAAAACTGAGTTGTGGATGGCAACCGCCTACTGGTGTCATGGAATCCCGCGTTCGATTTGCTATCGCAAACTGTCAAAATAAAATCCAGAAGACACTCAGAATTCTCTAAATATTTTGCCAGATTTGGCAGTTATTTATAGATAGTCATTTTGACACGTCGGTTTTAGGGAGCATGTTTAACCAAAGAACAGTTCTCTAAAGTATGAGTAAAGGAGAGAACTGAGTGTCTAAACCTTCACGAATCGTGGGGCTTGATGTAGCGCGCTCACTCGCGATCATCGGAATGATAGTTATCCACATGGCCTCGCTACTTTGGAGTACCAAAGTAATGCTCTCTGGCCTACCTGCATCATTATTTGCCGTCATCGCCGGCGCGACGATGATGATTATTGGACGAAACTACACCAGCACCACTTTCTTGCGGCTGATAGCCCGAGGCTCTTTAATCATCCTCATCGGCCTGGCACTACTGCCCGTGGGCGGACAAATCCAAGTGGTCCTCATCGTAATGGGCCTGGTAATGATCCTAGTTTCCTGGATACCCGCATTGGGAACGTGGTGGAGGCTCGGTCTATTTATTGCCGCCACAATCGCCGCAACAATCGTGTACGCCCCCATCGGACTGCCACAGATTTATCCGCTATTGGCATGGATTGCATACTTCATCGGTGGCATGCTTCTTTTCGATGTGTACCTGCGCGGCCGACTACAGCGCACCCCCGATGCGAACAGCACCCCTCACACTCGACTGAGCTGGATCGTAACCGCTATCAGCGTTGTTATCGCTGGTATCGGCATCTACTTCCGATTTGACCCAAACATTCCCAGCTGGCTCAGCTTTACCGGTCACACCGGCGTCGTAGGCGAAATTATTCTCGCCGTTGCCGTTGCAGCCGTAGTGATTCACCTGTGCCTGATTGTAGGAGACCACTCTCGAATCGTGGCCTATCCTTTCGCAGCCATGGGAACAATGTCGCTAACCATTTACATTCTGCACATTCTTACCGCTTTCTACTGGCAGCAAAACGTCGCGTTACATTCCACTGTGTCAGCAATCGGTTTCATCGTATTTTTCCTCATCGCAGCCAGCCTGTGGAAGAAGTTTGTAGGACAGGGTCCTGCTGAGAAACTCGTTGCCACCACGATCAAGGCCATTGTTCCTTCTCAGAAAGGGAATTAACCGTGAAAAAATCACTTTTTTCGGTCGCTGCCATTGTCAGCGCCACCCTGCTCATGACTGCCACTCCGGCTCTCGCACTCGAATACGGCGAGCCGGCGCCAGAAAATGCGGAAAGCAGTTCCGTTGCCGCGCTCAAAATGGGCAAAATCGGTAGCTTTGGTGACTGCACGGGCACACTCGTTGCCGACCAGTGGGTACTCACAGCCCGCCACTGTCTAGAGTCAGTCAACAATGAAGGCACCCAGGCACGCATCGCTGGAAAGGTCTACAACGCTGATTCCTGGGCTCTTTCGCCCACATCTGACGCGGGGTTACTTCACCTGACTGAGAAAGTGACTAACGCAACCCCCGCAAAAATCTCCCACGATATTCCAACCCCAGGGCAGACGGGAACTCTTTACGGTTGGAGTAGCAGCTCGTCAATGGCACGATCTGGACAGCTACCAATGGCCACAATGGTTGTCAAAGAGCTACTAGGTGGCGCGCCTTCCGGTTCTGACACGCCGAGTGCTCCCGAAACTCCTTCCGATTCCACGGCACCTACCGGTGCTGATGCGTCTACAGAGACTGCCCCGCCACAGGCTCCACAGTCAAAACCTGGAATGACAGAAACTGGCCAAACCGAGTCTAAGCCTGAGGGGATGTCGGAAGGCCCAGCCGACAACTCCATACAGCCTAGGATCGAAACCTCTATCTTGGATGTGCAGTCAGTTTCTGGAGCTGGCATGCAGGGCGGTGACTCTGGTGGCCCGTTCTTTGTCGACGGAAAGCTTGCGGGACTTGCTACCGCCGCTGGAACTGCCAATGGGGATCCGGACCTTCCCTCCCCTAGTGCTGCAATCACCACAGTTGCAGGCGCCGCCGAATGGATCGACAACATTATCTCTGGCCGCGACACCCAAAGCGTTCTCACTGCAGAAAACACTCCTGCACCGCCAGAGAACATTCAAACCAGTAGCGATAACATTTGGGGCTACCTTGCGATCGCACTCGTAGGCCTTGCTGTGGGAGCAATCGGCTCACGTATCCGCAATGCGCGCCAGTAAGGATTCCTACTGGACTAGCGAATAGACATTTCACCCTTTGAAGCCGTCTCCCAAAAAAACTGGGTGGCGGCTTCAAACATTAGCTCTTTTACAGTCATACGACCCGTATCTGCCCCCTTGCCTTCAGCAGACCCGTTAGTACAAAAGTGGCGGGTTAATCCCAACAGGAATTGTAGGTGCCCGTTGGAATTAACCCGCCTGGAGGAAATTCACCCGTCGCTAGTGCAAAACCAGGTGGCCGTTTAGGCGTTAAACGCCTGCTCTATGCGCTCGTGCGCGGCCCAGATCTGCTCAGGTAGATTCTTGAACTGTGCAAGGTGTTCGCGGCGGTAGCTCATCTCCTTCTTCCACAGTTCGGCGTCGATGGAAAGAAGCTTATCCAGATCGGCGTCGTCACCTTCGAAACCATCAAGATTCAGCTCTTCCTTTTTCGGCAAAATACCTACTGGCGTTTGCACGCCCTCAGCGCGTCCTTCCTTAACATCTAGCAGCCAAAGCAGTGCCCGCAGGTTGTCGCGGTAGCCAGGCCAG
>NZ_JASOOV010000055.1:0-242 GCF_030217965.1 Pauljensenia sp. UMB1177
CAGCAGGAACAAATTGCCCATTTGCGAGTTTAAAAACTGGGAGTCCTTGTTCATTGACTTGTAAGTCAGAAAGTTTAATTGATGTATTCGGAGTTAAACTCCCAGCAACTTTTTCTAAATTTAAGGACGTATAAGTTGGAATTTGCTCATAAACATTTGGATTGGTTGGAAGATCCGTGTAGTAGTTACTGTAGGTCGTACTAGTAATTTCATACTGTTGCTTTGCAGTCAATTCGACATCT
>NZ_JASOOV010000056.1:0-241 GCF_030217965.1 Pauljensenia sp. UMB1177
CTACGCCCGGAGGGGCAACTCCCGAGCGCGATTACCCTGAAGCCACGACGGCGCACACGCGCGTGGATCGTGAACGAGTTACCGCCCGTCCGGTAGATGCCCGGGTGGCTTCGGCCGGGCAGTACTCGGCCGAGGATGCGAAGCCAGGGTGGCGCTCCACTTTCCTAGGCGCTGACACCCCGGGCCGGGCTACCAATATGTCCTGGGGCTCCGTTTTCGCCGGTGTTGCCGTTGCTATCGC
>NZ_JASOOV010000057.1:0-239 GCF_030217965.1 Pauljensenia sp. UMB1177
AGAGCACCTGCCACACCGAATGCCCAAAGTTCGCGTGCGAGCACGGCACCGCCGTTCTTATGATCACCCACGATATGGCAGTGGCCTACCACACCTCCGAACGCATCCTCGTGCTGCGCCGGGGCGAATTGGTGGAAGAAGGCAGCGCCGAGGATATTTTGCTCCGCCCCGTCCATCCCTATACCCAGGGCCTCGTGGCCGCGGCCCGTGCCACTAGTTTGCAGCGCCCGGCAGGGCGG
>NZ_JASOOV010000058.1:0-237 GCF_030217965.1 Pauljensenia sp. UMB1177
GCTTTTGTCCATGAATTACAACGACGCAACATTCCATATTTATTTGTGACGAACAATACAACACGTACTCCTGAGACTGTTCAAACAATGCTAGCGGAACAATTCAATGTTGAAACGCCGATTGAAACGATTTATACAGCGACTTTAGCAACGGTTGACTACTTAAATGATAAAAATCTAGGCAAGAAAGTCTATGTTATCGGTGATGTCGGACTTAAGCAAGCCATTGCAGAAGCT
>NZ_JASOOV010000059.1:0-236 GCF_030217965.1 Pauljensenia sp. UMB1177
TTATGACCGACTTAATGCCTACCGGGAAATTAAATCGCCCCATATTTTAATTGTTGAGGGGATCAATGTCTTACAATTTGTCGGGTCAGACCAGTTTTTTATTGGTGAATATGCTGATCTGTCTATTTATGTTGATGCTGATACTGAATTAATTGAAAAATGGTATATGGAGCGTTTTATTTTACTTCGTGAAAATTCCCAGAGAGATCCCGCTCACTACAACCAACGTTATAGTA
>NZ_JASOOV010000060.1:0-233 GCF_030217965.1 Pauljensenia sp. UMB1177
GCCCTGACTCCAGATGAAAACCGGGGACTCAAGCATGCGGGAATTGCTTTGCTTGTCTTCCTCGTTATATCCGGCCTGGCTATGGTTCCTGAAGGGGCCCCCCTTCGTTCCTTGAATGAGGCGACGGGCCAGTATGACTTGCAGGAATTCTTAAACAATGGCTTTATCTTCTATATCTTCTTACTCTTTACTATCCCTGGCTTGGCTTATGGCCGGCAGACTCAGAAGATTTC
>NZ_JASOOV010000061.1:0-231 GCF_030217965.1 Pauljensenia sp. UMB1177
TTTTTTGAAATACAATTTCGTGATTTTCTTCACTATAATAGAAATTGAAAGCAAAACAAGTCTTTTCACTTCCACTAATGGGCAAAACGGAAGAGAAAGGATACTGTCTAATGAACATTCAATTACTTGATGGCGTAAAAGTTATTGATTTTTCTACCATGGTAGCCGCTCCTACCACAGCTCGAGTACTGGCTGACTGGGGAGCAGATGTTCTCAAGGTGGAAGCCCCCT
>NZ_JASOOV010000062.1:0-231 GCF_030217965.1 Pauljensenia sp. UMB1177
CATGGCAGAAAGATCCAGGGGGTCGACGTTCTCCTCAAGAAATTCCATGTTCACAGTGTACGTGAGATAGGGCACGTTTGCCGCCGGTGGCATATTAAGTTTCGGTGCGTTTCTCTTCGCGTTCCGCGCGCCGCTATTCGCTTTCCGTGCCGGCGCGGGCGGCCCAGGGGCCGTGTTTCGCCCGTTCCACGGCTTCTTCGCGCGCCGCGGCGGTGGGGATGGCCAGGTTTT
>NZ_JASOOV010000063.1:0-230 GCF_030217965.1 Pauljensenia sp. UMB1177
GCCGGTAGATACCATCTCGGGCCATGTACCCAGTAGAGTCATCGGACTTCCTCCTTTGCCACCCCGCGCGCGTTGGCAAGGCTCGGATCCTCAGGACGGTGTTCCTTCACCCAATCAATCTGGGACTGGGTGGCACCACTGACCGCACCGCGGTAGTTATCGCCATCGTTCAGCCCCTCGACCATCGGGTGAGGCGGAGCGAGCATTCCATCGGAAAGAGGAACAAGCAG
>NZ_JASOOV010000064.1:0-229 GCF_030217965.1 Pauljensenia sp. UMB1177
TGGCTGCTGCGGTAACACTTATCATTTCTCTTATTGTGATTTCAATCTCCATGATTGCGTTCAAGAAACTACATGCATTTGATATGGAGGATGTGTAAGATGAATAATTCTATTAAATTTAAACGCCGTTTAAACCACTTTTTAACTTATTTCTATCTAGTGGCTTTATCTATTATCATTATCTATCCTCTCTTGATTACGATTATGTCTGCTTTCAAGACAGGGAATG
>NZ_JASOOV010000006.1:0-113576 GCF_030217965.1 Pauljensenia sp. UMB1177
GCCAGGATCAAACTCTCCGAACAAAAACATATCCAGAAAAAACCAACCACCAAAACGCGGCCAGCCAATCCCAACAAAAAAACAAACTCAAAAACAAAAAACAGGCATAAAAACAAACACACTATCGAGTTCACAAACAACACCCACACACTCACCAAAAGCACTCAACTTTCGTTGGTTACCTCAGTGAGGGAGGCAGTCGATTCGAGCTTTTCTCGCTCTCGGCGACAGGAAAATAATTTACACACCTTCGTGGCAACTCGTCAAATCATTTTGACGTGAGCGTCACCACACTCGGCGCGAAGGCTCATTTTCTCCTCAAATTCAGCCACTTTGACGAGCTAAACACAAATTTCTTCTTCTGACGATTGCCACTCTCCTCACAGTGACCAGGGCACCAGTCGCTTGCAGGAACCGATGCCTTGACAGCGTCAATATGCTACCCACAGCCAGCCCACGTCGTCTTTCCGCAGATGTCACACTTCACCGGTCGACACATTGTTCATTCCTCTTCCTTTAGGGTCTTCGAAGCAATCGACGATTGCTTCACCGTCATGTCTCAGTAGTCCAATAGTTCCTGATGGCAATGAGCCCACGCTTCAGGGCATCAGCATTCACCCTGCGCGAATGCGTATCCAACGACGAAAACCAGGAGACAAGCATTGCTGAATTGGAGAAGCTTTTCCTTTCCCTTTCCTAGATTTTCCAAACATTAGCCCAAACGTGACTAGTCCTTTGCCTTTCCCGTACAATCACCTTGTCAATCGCTACGCCATGTAGCGTCCCATCTTCCGACAAGGTAACGAGCATGCTTCCTGCTTCTTCATCGATTGTCGACTCGATTAACACAGTCCTCGACGTTCTCAACACCTGGCTGTACTCATACATCCTGATCGCACTGCTTATCGGTGGCGGCCTCTACTTCTTCATTCGCACCAAAGGCTTGCCTGTGCGTATGTTCCGCGAATCAATCCGCGTGGTCACCGAGCCCCCAGAGAAGAAAGGCGAGCTTTCATCCTTCCGCGCACTGATGGTCTCCACCGCATCGCGCGTGGGCGTCGGCAACATCGCCGGAGTCGGTACCGCAGTCGCTCTTGGTGGCGCAGGCTCCGTCTTCTGGATGTGGGTCATCGCAACACTCGGCGCCGCGTCAGCATTCATCGAATCCACACTTGCCCAGATCTACAAGAAGCGTGGCCACTCAGCTGACGACCATTCCATCGGCGGCCCCGCGTACTACATCCAGATCGCGCTCAAGCAGCGTTGGCTTGCAGTGATCTTCGCAATCGCATTGATCCTCACCTACATGGGTGGCTTCAACCTGCTGGCCTCGTTCAACGTCGCTGACGCATTCACCTCGTACTCCTGGTACCACGAAGGCTCGACCCCGTACATCATCGGCGCAATCCTTGCCATCGCGATGGCACTATCAATCTTTGGGGGCACACGGCGCCTGACTTCGGTTACCGGCGTCTTGGTTCCGATCATGGCCCTCATTTACCTGACCGTTGCTGCGATCGTCATCATCTTCAACTACCAGAACATCCCCACAATGCTCGCCGCGATCTTCCAAGGCGCCTTCGATTTTGAGGCAATCTTCGGCGGTTTCGCCGGCTCGGCAATGATGCTCGGTATTAAGCGCGGTCTTTACTCGAACGAAGCCGGTGTCGGCTCTGCTCCGAACGCGGCTGCGTCCGCATCTGTTTCACACCCCGTGAAGCAGGGCTTGGTCCAGATGCTTTCCGTCTTCATCGACACGATGATCATTTGTACTCTGACCGCGTTCCTGATCCTCTCCTCTGGCGTCCAGGGTGGTGACGATCTGAAAGGCGCTCCGCTGGTTACAGCTTCGATGCAGACCGTTCTCGGTGGCGTCGCTCTGCCGTTCACGACCACCGCGTTGCTGCTCTTCGCATTCACGACGATCATCGGTAACTTCTACTACGCCGAGGTCAACCTGCGCTTCCTCGCTGGTGGACGCGTTCCGATCTGGGGTCTGCAGATTTTCCGTGGCATCGCAGTGATTCTTGTGTTCTCGGGTGCTCTTCTGGACTTCTCAGTTGCATGGAACCTTGGTGACCTATTGATGGGTCTAATGGCTCTGATCAACCTGCCGGTCATCATCATCTTGGGCAACAAGGCCATTAAGGCTGCGAACGACTACCAGGCGCAGCGCAAGGCTGGAAAGAACCCCGAATTCAAGGCGACTTCCATCGGTATCACCGAAGAACTCGACTACTGGAAGTGATAATCACGCTCAACTAGTTCTGACCTCACATCCGTGACGTGTGGCCCTCGTTCAGAAATGAGCGAGGGCCACACTTTTACCTTTTTCAGGATTAATTTCGAGAAGGCAGCCCCGTATCGGCATTCATCAGGCGGGTACACGCTTTCCGTTTCGCGAATCATCCCACCAGTCAGTTTTTCCAGCTCAGGCATACGAGGCAACGAAATCAGGCTCCCAGCTGGTAAAACAACATCTCAGACGACAAAACCTGCCACACCGGACCTCGTACACCAGCGCACACGCACAAGGCCCACAGACGCGCATAACCCAGTCACAGCCCAAGGCTCTTAACCAACCTCAATCAGGGACAAACACACCTGGGCCGGACCTGCAATGCAGATCCGGCCCAGGCCTCGGCAATTATTCACCAACTGGCACGAGCACGAAAGGAACAAAGGCTTGCGCCACGATGAGGCTTACCGCTGAGTTGCTAGGTAGCTTTCCCCTTCAAAAACCACCCAGAAACGTCATTTGGCTACTTCGAGAAGAACTTCTTCAGCTTCCTTCGTCCACAGACCATCCACCAGCTTGGCAGCAACCTCAGGGTACTTGTCACCAAGTTCCGTCAGCGGCGTCAAACCAAGGTCATGCAGGGTCGGGAAGACCATGATCTTACCCCCCGACGTACGGTTGATCACCGCGTTGATGGCGTCGCCGAAGCCTGCCATACCGGTCACTGCGTACAGGGAGATCGACGTATCAATGATGCCGGCTTCGATCTTGCGCAGAACGGTACGCATATCGGAAACATCAGAGCCTGACGTGCCCAGCATGAAAATCTTGCGCTCGATGATGCCCTGCAGATCAAAGTCACCAAAGGTGCCCGCCGGAATACCAGCGAACGCATTGAGGATCGCACCATCTGCACACATATCGACAGCCTGAGAAACCAGCGCCGGCACCGGCACCAGGCAGGTGATGTAGGTGTAGCCGTACTCAAGCGGAGTGGTGGAGGTGTTGATGATCTCCAGCGGAACACCGTTCTTTTCGGCGGTCGGGCCAACGGTCTTCTTCAGACCTGCCAGGCGATCGTCAGAAAGGTCGGTGCCGACAACGGAGATGCCCTCAACACCGGAGGTGACCGCACGCATCGTGTGCATCACACCCATCGGGCCGGCGGCACCGATGAACGCGCATTTATCGTTCGGACGCAGGTCGCCGTTAGCGGGGATCCATGCATAGCCTTCGCGCGGGTCCGTGCCGACGGTGCCACAGAAGCGGATAAAGTCGTAGTGAACACGACCGATGTCAAGGCTGACCTTGCGGGAGATGGTTTCTCCGCCGAGGACAACACACATGACCGCACGGGTACCGAGCAGCAGAGACGCCTTTTCAATGCCGTCCGCGTCCGCTCCGAAGAAGACGATGTCATCGAAGGTCTGTCCTTCAAGACCATCAATACCGGCAACGTCAACGGTAACGATCTGCGCAGGCTTGTGATCAGCGGTCAGCTCTTCGACAGAGCCTTCGCCGACAACCAGCAGGCGACCACCGTCTGCAACGTGGTTGCGCTCTGCCCACGCGTAGGAGCCTTCAACGGTTGCCCACGGCTCGATCAGGCCAACGGCCGCTGCCGACGGACCCTCGGTCACGTGGATCAGGAACTCTTCACCTTCGGGGGAGACGACACAACGCTCATCGACGACCGTGTATTCCTGAAGGGCACCGTCGAAGTTGTAACCGAATGCGCCATTGGACTTCGCAGTGCGCAGATGCTTCCAGTCAGCCTGGACCAGCAGACGATCGCCAACCTTGAAGTGGGTGACCTTCTCGCCTACCTCGACGACGCGGACAACGGGCTCGTGACCCGGAACCGTCGGCTGGGAGCCGGGACGGTAGTTCGGGATCTCGGCAAGTGCTTCGGGGGTGATTCCCGCGATGACTTCGGACTTACGCGGGTGCTTGTCGAACTGGTGCAACAGCTTCGTGTCAGAGAAGCAGATGCCACATGCCTCAACCTTGAGCATCATCTGGTGAGGGCCGACCTTGTCGATGCCCTTCTCCTTGTTGACGACGAATTCTTCGGCGCCGACGATCTGGATCGCATACTGCGATTCGGGGTACTCAGTCATTGGATTCTCCTTATTTTCCGGATCAAGCTTGCGCTCAGTTCATCATGACTTGGCCACCCGTAACCGGGACGGCCTGGCCGGTTTCGTATGCCTGCTCGACGATGTAGAAGATCGCGCGCAGAACGTCGATGCCTTGGGCACCACGACGCATCGGAACCTTTGCTTCGTAGAACTCCTTGACGTCCGCGACAGTCTTCGCGCCGGGGACCTTGCCCGAGTTCAGGTACTGAACGAACAGGCCACGGTCGGGGTCAGACCAGAGCGGGCCGTCGTAGAAATTACCGGGGCAGATTGCGTTGACCTTGACACCATGCTCGACCATCTCGAGGGCGAAGGACTGGACCAGGCCGATGCCACCGAACTTGGAGCCTGCGTATGCGGCGTTCTTGTTCGAGCCCACCAGACCGGACTTGGAGTTGATCTGGATAATGTCGGTCAGCCATGCACCAGATGTTGCATGCTGACGAGCAAGCAGACCACCAAGGTGCTTGGTAACCAGGAAGAATGCGACGTAGTTGATGTCGGTCGACAGGCGGAAAGCAGATGCGTCTTGTTCAAGGACAGATCCCGCACGAACGATGCCTGCGTTAGAGACGATCAGGTCGATACCACCGGTGACCTTTTCGATTTCCTCGGTCATCGCGGTCACGGATTCTTCATCCGCAACGTTGACGGTAATCGGGTACGTGGTGTCTTCGCCGAGTTCCTTGCACTTGGCAGCAGCGCCTTCGCCGTTCAGGTCAGCGATGTAGACGAAGCAACCCTGGCCGACGAGGCCTTTGGCGATCTCGGCACCGAAGCCCTGTGCGCCACCGGTAACCAGCGCGACACGACCGGAGATTTCACGGTCGTTGCGCGGGGTCGCGGTGATCTCGTAGGTTTCTTCGCCGACGGTGACGACGACGGGAAGTTCGGTTTCGGAAAGAGTCGAAGCGTCAACCGTTTCAAGGTTGGCATCGAGGGTCAGGGTCGCAGCCTTATCGGTTGGGCGAACGATGACCGGTCGAGCAAGCGCGCTCAGGAACAGGCCTCGAAGCAACGGTGCATGAGTCATGTTTAATCCTTCGGATAGTTCTCAGACGGTAGGAATATTTGCTGCGACTTCAGCCGGATCTGCGCCATCAGCAATAGCGCGTCCAAGCGGAGCGTAGGAAGCAATACGGACGGCAAGGTGCTCAGGAGTGAGTCGCTCGCTACCCAGGATGTTGTACTTCGGATCGAAGCTGGTCAGGGCCTCGTGCGCGACAAGTGCCCACGTGGCCTCGTTGAGATCTTCGAACTCGGGGCGACGCAGTTCGGGGCAGTTGAAGAGCTGGCGTGGCTGGTTAATGTCGACGCCGGAGATCTCGAGCATGCCGTGCTTGACTGCGAGTTCATGGATTCGCTTGAGCTGTTCCGGAGTGTTACGCGGAGGCATATAGGTAACAGCGCGCAGGCCCTTTTCTTCGAGAGCTTCGAAGAGCTCGTCAAGGAATTCATCTTCGAACTTTTCAGCCTTCTTGTCGCCGGTCGGCGAAGCGGAAACATCACCGAGGTAGGCGTAGGTGGCAATGGCACCGATGGAATCTGCGAACTGAACAACTTCCTTCGCAGTCGGCAACTCGTCAGTGGGCTGAATGTAGATGCGACCCAAGTATTCCGACTTCAGTACACCCAGAAGATCGTAGACGAGGTGCGGATTCTCAGCGTCACCGAGTGCGCCTTCGAGGGCTGGCGGAATGTTGACACCCATGCTCTTCAGGCCATCGACGAGGCTCTGACCGCGACCGAATCCCTTAATGAGAGCCGATGCCATCGCGGCAAGCAGGTGGCGCTCTGTGATACCGCCACCGTTGGCATACTGAGAGATGCCGACCATGTCAGTTTGAGGATCGAAAGGCTCCAGGCCAAGACCAACGAGGATCTTGTTCGCGGCCTCAGCCATCTTCAGGGTGCGCTCGAGACGGGCAGCGCGCTTGGGCGCCAACCACTCGGTAACCTTTTCGCGAGCAGGAGCCGGAACACCCTGAACCGTCATGTAGGCGATGCCTTCGGAGTCCGGATTGTTCAGCTTACGAGTAGCAAACGGACCGTCGGGATCAAAGAAAGCGCGGATTTCAAAGCCGGTGACTGAGCCCATTCCCAGCAGACGACATGCGCCGGTCATTTCGGGCGCAGCTGCGATCGAGTCATGATCGACGGAGCCAACAACACGCAGGCCTGCGCGACGAGCATTCAATGCTGCAGCGGTCGGCGTGTAGGGGCTGAAGGAGTAGCACGTATGAATGTGGTTGTTCGATTCAGGAACCCACGCGGGGAACTCTTCATCATTCAGAACTGCGGCAAGAGCGGCGAGGCGGTCCTCCTGGCTCAGGCTAACGTCGTTGGTGGCGTCCATCGGATCCTCGTATCGAAATGTAGAAAAAAATTAAAGCGTTAAATGCCTGATGGCACCGGTGGGGCGAGCCGAAGCCCGCCCCACCGGGTCAATCATCAGAGACCGAGACGGTTGCGACGAGCAATCTCGCCTTCAGTCTGGTTCGACGAGGGCACATGGCCCGGGAGCGGAACAATGCGCTCGTGGATTGTGTCGATGATCCACTCGACCTGCGGGAAGAAGTAGGACTCCAACTCGGGGCCGGGGGTGATGCCGTTGCGCGAGCCGACAACCGCGATCGGCGCGTCGAGAGCGTCAAATGCGAGAGTCTGGACGTTCGCTGCAACGGTGTTGAGGAAGTTGCCACGCTCGACAGCATCGGAGGTGAGAAGCAGGCGACCTGTCTTCTTCACGGATTCGATGAGCTTGTCGTAGTTGAGCGGTGCGACGAAGCGGAGGTCGATGACCTCGGCGCTCATGCCGTACTTCTCCTGAAGGACATCAGCAGCCTCAAGTGCACGGTAGATCGTTGCGCCGTAGCCGGCGATCGTGATGTCGGTGCCTTCGCGACGGATTGCCGGTTCACCTTCGGGGGTCTCGTAGTAGCCTTCCGGAACACCACCGGGCTCGAATTCTTCGCCCTTGTCGTACAGGAGCTGGGATTCGAAGAAGACAACCGGGTCGGTGCCACGAAGAGCAAGGTTGAGCATGCCCTTTGCATCGGTCGGCGTGGTCGGGAAGTAGACCTTGAGGCCCGGGATGTGGGCGGTCAATGCCGACCAATCCTGCGAGTGCTGTGCACCGTACTTGTTACCAACGGAGACACGGAGGACGAGAGGCATCTTCAGCAGGCCAGCGGACATGGACTGCCACTTTGCCATCTGGTTGAAGACCTCGTCGCCGCTTCGGCCGAGGAAGTCGCAGTACATGAGTTCGACAACTGCACGGCCACCGGCCATTGCGTAGCCAACGCCTGCGCCGACGATTGACGCTTCAGCGATCGGCGAGTTGAACAGACGACGGTACGGAAGCGCTTCGGTCAGGCCACGGTAGACAGCGAATGCGCCACCCCAGTCACGGTTTTCTTCGCCCCATGCGGCCATCGTCGGATCTTCCTTGAAACGATGGAGCATAGCTTCGAAGAGACCATCACGGAACTGGTACATCTTCATCTTGGAAACGGGCTTGCCGTTCTCGTCCTTAGCGGTGCGGATCTTGCGCGAGATCGCGGCGACGCGCGGGTTGTTTTCGAGATCAATCTCCGCTTCGCCTTCTTCCATCTTCTCGGTCGGCGTGTTCGAGAACATAACCGTGTCGATGTAGCCGTCGGCAACGCGCGGGCAGGTGTCTTCGTCGATGGCAAGCTTGAGGACCTTAACGAGCTTTTCGGTGAGGGTAGCGGTGTAGTCCTCAATATCGGACTGCGTGGTCAGACCGTTGGAGATCAACAAATCCGAGTAGGTCTTGATGCAGTCGACCTTCTCCCAGAGCTCGACCTCGTCCTTGGTGCGGTACGAGGAGGCATCCGACGGGGAGTGACCAGAGAAGCGGTACGTGATGGTATCCATGAGGACCGGGCCACGTCCCTCTTCGAGGATCTTCTTCTTGCGGGAGACGGCGTCGGCAACAGCCAGCGGGTTAATACCGTCGACGCGCTCTGCGTGCATAGCCTCGGGGTTGAGGGCTGCACCGACACGGGCGAGGATGTCGTACCCCATGGTCTCACCGAAGGTCTGACCGCCCATGCCGTAGAAGTTGTTGAAGAAGTTGAACAGAATCGGCGGGTTGCCACCGTCCTCTTCACGCCACAGCGTGCGGAACTGATCCATGGAAGCGAAGTTCATTGCTTCCCAGACCGGACCACATGCAAGGGCTGCGTCGCCGACGTTGGAGACAACGATGCCGGGCTTGCGGTTGATGCGCTTAAAGAGTGCTGCACCGTTTGCGACTGGAGCAGAGCCACCAACGATTGCGTTGTTCGGATAGGAGCCAAACGGCAGGAAGAAGGTGTGCATCGAGCCGCCGAGGCCACGGTTGAAGCCGGACTTGCGGGCGAAGATTTCCGCGAGGGCACCGAAGAGGATGAAGTTCTCGGTGAGGTCCTTTGTGTCCTTGTAGTCGATCTTCTCTGCGAACGAGAGGGTCTCGCCGTCGAGGAAGGTCTTCATGATGTTTTCAAGCTCACCGTTTTCGATCTGGCGCATTGCCGAGTAGCACTTGGCAAGAATTTCACCGTGCGAACGGTGCGAACCAAAAACCTGGTCATCCGGGGTCAGGACTGATGCCTGGCCAACGTATGCCGATTCCTGACCGATACCAAGGTGAGCCGGACCCCTGTGGTTGTAGGCAATGCCCTGCCACTCGCCGGTCTTTTTGATGGAGTCAAGCATGGATTCGAAGGTACGGACCACGATCATGTCGTGGAGCATGTTCACCATGCCGTCCTTGCCATAGCGACCAAGTTCGGTATCGAGATCAAACGTGTACTGGTTCACCGGGATGTCCGGGAACTGGATATGACCTGTCGCGCGGACCTGCGACGGGTCGATGATCAGAGACTTCGTCATTGTGTCTTACTTCTTTCTTCGTCTGTGGAGGTTCAGAGCTTGACGGCCCAGGCAGCCTCGCGAATAACTTCGGAGACAGTCGGGTGGGGGAAGACAACCTGACGGAGGTCTTCGACGGTCAGTTCCATTTCGAGGACGGCCTGTGCGCCCCAGATCATTTCTGCTGCGTATGCGCCGAGCACATGGATGCCGAGGACCTGCTGGGTCTTCGGATCAACGAGGATCTTGGCTTCACCAGGAGCCTTGAAGCCGTTCTCCGCAATGAAGCGACCAGACATCTGAGCGGGGACCTTTGCAACTAGGACGTCGCGGCCTTCGCGCTTTGCAGCAGATTCGGTGAGGCCAACGCCTGCAGCCTCGGGAATGGAGAAGACTGCCCACGGAACAGTGTTCCAGCGCATAACCTCGCCAACCTTGCATGCATCGGGGTTGATGATGTTCGCGGAAGCAATTTCTGCCATGCGGTATGCGGCGTGTGCTAGCAGTGAACGGCCGGTGACGTCACCAATTGCCCACACGTTCGGCAGATTGGTACGCATGCAGTCATCGACAACGATGCCTCGGTTGATTTCGAGACCCGCTTCTTCGGCGCCCCAGCCAGCGGTTGCCGAGCGACGACCAACAGCCATGAGCACGACGTCAGCTTCGAGGACCTTCTTTTCGTCACCCTTCGAGTAGTGGACCGTTGCGCCGTCGAGAGACTCAACGCGGCAACCGAGTTCGAAGGTGATGCCCTTCATCGCTGCGCGCATCTTGGCAGCCATGTCATCATCCATGAATGGCAGGATTTCCGGGGTCATTTCGATAATCGTGACCTCCGAGCCGAGGGTCGAGTACAGTGAAGCAAACTCGACGCCGATAACGCCACCACCGATAACGGCGAGACGCTTGGGGACCTCAGGCAGAGAGAGGATACCGGTCGAATCGACCAGGTGCGGGTTGTCCTTGACACCCGGCAACGGCGGAACAGCGGGAACCGAACCGGTTGCGATGATGACGTGCTCGGAAGTGTAGGTGATACCGTCAGCGGTGACCTTGCCGGGACCGTCGAAGTGACCACGTGCGGACACAACGGTGACGCCTGCTCGCTTTTCGGTTGCTGCAACACCGGAAACGAGGCCCTTAACAACCTTTTCCTTCCAGTCCTGCAGGCGACCCCAGTCGAGGGTCACGCCGGTTGCGTCAACACCGAACTGGCCAGCTTCCTTGGCGTGCAGGTAGTTCTTTGCACCAGCAAGGAGGGTCTTGGTCGGGATGCACCCAACGTTAAGGCAGGTGCCACCAAGGTACTGCTCTTCAATGAGAAGAACCTTTTTGCCGGCGTGCCCCAGACGCTCGGCAGCAAGGTAGCCACCAGGGCCTGCGCCGAGGACAATTACGTCGTAGTGAGTTTCAGTCATTATGTGTACTCCTAATTACTCAAGCCAGAACAGTGACGTCGATGTTTTCGATAGCGACAACGAGGTCCTTCAGGAAGCGTGCGCCGTCGGCGCCATCAATGACCTGGTGGTCGATCGTAAGCGACAGGTTGATACGTTGTTCAACACCGATCTCGCCGTCAGCTTTGACAACCGGACGCGGCGTGATGGTGCCAACGCCGAGGATTGCGGTCTGCGGGCGGTTAATGACCGGGGTGAAGGTTTCGATGCCGAAGGAACCGATGTTGGACACCGTGAAAGTGCCACCACCAAGAAGGTCGGGGCTGATCGTTCCGGCGATGGCGTCAGCTGCGAGGCTCTTTGCCTGAGCAGAGAACTGCTTGAGCGACAGGGCCTGAGCGGAGCGGATCACGGGAACCAAAAGACCGCGCGGAGTATCGGCTGCGAAGCCGAGGTGAACCTGCTCGAACTTGGTCAGGGTGCCATCCTCGAGGTGAGCGTTGAAAACCGGGTACTTCGGGAGCGTGCGGGACACTGCGAAGCAGACGAGGTCGTTCAGGGTGATCTTGTTGAGGCCCAGAGCTTCGTCCGAGTTCTTGACCTTCTTGCGCATCGCAAGAATGCCGGCTGCGTTGGCCGTCGTGTTGAGGGTCAGCTGTGCCGACTCCTGCAGGGATGCCATCATGCGCGAAGCAACAACCTTGCGGACACCCTTGAGCTTCTCGGAGGTGGAAGCACCCGGGAACTCTGCAGCAGGAATTGCAACTGCAGTCGCCACGACGGGAGCCGGAGCAGTCGGGTTTGCCAGATCAGCAGTCGTCACGCGACCACCAATACCGGTGCCTTCGCCAGTAGCCACACCTCCTTGCGCCTGCGCCGCTGAAGTGTACGCGGGGCCTGCTGCAATAGCGGCCTGAACATCACGTTCAATCACGCGACCGTGAGGACCGGAGCCCTCAGCAATCGCAGCGGTGTCAATACCCTTAGAACCGGCAAGAGCACGAGCGCGCGGGGAGACTGCACCGGTCGCAGCGGTCGTAGCAAAGGACGGCGCGGGAGCTGCTTCTTGAGCCGGAGCGCTTTCCGCCGCTGCTTCAGCAGCGCCGGCCTCGTCCGCCGAATCGTCAGCGGGAACAAGAGCGGAAATATCTTCGCCGGGCTCGCCGACGATGATGAGCGGATCCTTAACCGGAACCTCGTCGCCCTCTTCCCACAGGATCTTCAGGACGGTACCGGCGTCAGTGCTCGGCACCTCCATTGTGGATTTGTCGGTCTCAATCGAGCAGAGAGTCTGGTCAACAGCGACGGTATCGCCAACCGAAACCTGCCATTCGACGATAATGCACGACTCCACAGAGTTGCCCAGCTGGGGCATCACCACGATGGTGGCCATGTGTTTCCTCCTAGACGATGCGTAGCTGCGTACGCTCGGTCAATTCCTTGATGGATTCTTCAGGAAGGTCGCCATCGGTAATGATGCCGGTGACGTCCTCAATTCCCATGAAGCTAACGAAGCCTGCTCGCCCAAACTTCGAAGAGTCTGAAAGCAACCAGGTTTCCTCCGTGCGCCCTCGCATGAGACTGCCAACATGCCCACCTTCAGCGAGCTGGGTTGTCAGACCTCGTTCGACACTGAATCCGTCAGTGCCAAGAAATACTAGGCGCGCGTTGAAGTCATTAATGGAACGCTCTGTAACAGGGCCGACCAAAGATTCGGTTTCAGCATGGAAGCTACCGCCGGTCAGCGTGACCCGAATATGCGGGTTCGGACGAGCATTCTGGAAAACAAGAAGAGAATTAGTAACGACCTGAACGCCACGACGTCCGGTCAGGTGCTTGACGACAAGAGCGCACGTCGTGCCAGCTTCGATCATGATGCGATCATCGTCGCGCACCATTTCGGCGGCCGCGCGGGCAATGCGCTCTTTGTCCTCGATTCGGTCAGACTGACGCAGTCGAATATTGCGGTAGGCAGTCGGACGAGCACCACCGTGGGTGCGAACAAGATGACCCTCATCTTCGAGGTCCTTCAAAGTGGTTCTAATCGTGACAGGCGAAACGTCGAGTTCTTCAGCCAGGACGTTAACATTCACCTCGCCTTCAACGGCAAGGCGATCAAGGATGTAACTGGTTCGTTGTGCGCGCCCCACACCCATCCCCTCTTCGTGAGCATCGATTAGATTGTCACTTTCGTTTCGGTTTTTACAGTCTAGCAACTAAAACGAAAATCAACAAGACCTGCCTCACAAGAAATAATAGCGACAATTCACTGAAAAACTCACGAAAATATACGCAATTTTCACTGAAAAATCGCCAAATAACGAACTGCACTGTCGCTCAAACACTCAACGCGCTTGAACAACAGTGCAGTTTCGTATGAAAGTTCTACGAAAGACTCATTCTCCGGGCTGACGAACGCCCACAGTCAGCAAAAGATTGCCGTACAGGCGCTGTTCGCCAGTCGCCACAATGATGCCCACATCTTCGCTACGCGCTGCATCGTAGAAGTCGAAACGCGACAGCTCACCGAACTCGGTATCGGGCAACTGGGCCTTGAACTCATCATGGATCGGGATCTCAACGGCCGGCTGATCGGGAGCCGGAACCATGATCTCTGCCTTCTCGATCGGGCAGACCTGCTTCAGAACTTCCAGAATCTGAAGAACGTCCAGCATGCCAGGAGCGAAGTTCAGCGAGATAAGCTCGCAACGCTCAGACACACCGGTGGTGTGCGGGTAGTTCGCATCAGCAAGCAGAATCTTCGAACCGTGGCCAGCCGCGGCCAGTGCACGCAGAAACTGCGGGTGCGTCATTGCTCCATAGATCATGAAGATCTGTCCTTTCTATTCAATCGAGCTGGACCGGATAATCAGCTCAGGGTCAATCGTCACATCCTCGCTCTTACCGCCGCGCATCATCGAACACACGATACGAACAGCAGCACGACCAAGGCGGTCAAAAGGCTGACGAACAGTCGTCAGCGGAGGGGCATAGCAATCAGCGCCATCAATATCATCGAATCCAACGACCTTAACGTCTGTCGGAATCTTCGCTCCCCGTTCGTGAATCAATCGCATGGCACCAAGCGCCAACTGATCATTCGCTGCTTGAATTCCCTGGGGAAGCTTTGCCAGCGAGCGCATAGCGTCATATCCATCTTGCGAATCCCACGAATATGACTCGATCACTTTGCCTTCGACTCCGTGTTCTTCGCACGAGAGTTTAAAGCCCTGCAAGCGCATGGAAGCATCAGACCAACCCGACGGGCCCGCAACATGAACGATGTCGGTAATACCTTGGCTCAGCAGATGATCAGTCGCTAGCTCTGCGCCTCGAACATTATTAATGGACACTGTCGAAATTCCATCCAAATCGTGTTCGCTAGTCAGCACCAAAACCGTCGGAACCCGCTTGCCAATCTGAATGGCAAGGTCAACGCTCGGGTCCTGTCCAGCAAGGATCACAACCCCATCAACATCGAATGGCGCCACGTCGTTATGCAGTTCACCATTTGGCACATATGCGTTTGAAAGCGACACGTGATAGCCGGCTTCAGAACCTGCATTCAAAACCGAAAGCAAAACCCTCGCATGCCCGTGAAACATCGGGGCAGCCAGCAAAACGTGCAGAACGCCCGTCCGATTCGACGCAAGCGCGCGCGCCGCGTAATTCGGTCGATACCCAACTTCAGTAAGGATCAAGGAAATACGCGCACGCGTCGCATCCGCAACCTCAGGATCACCGCGAACAACGCGTGAAACGGTATTCGATGAGACGCCCGCTAAACGCGCAACGTCTGCTAGCGAGACCTTCTTACCTGTTGGACGGCGTGTGGACATGGGTCTTTGCTGTTGCCGCAATCATCGCGGGGCGATCCGCGGGATCAAGGTGTCCAAGAAGTTCGAGTTGAGCAAGAAGCGAACCGAGAGTTGAAGCTTCAATCGGGCCGGCAACAACACGAACCTGCGCCGCTTCTGCCGTGAGATCGCACAGCAGGTGGTTGCGGGCGCCTCCACCCACAAGGTTCAGCTGATCGGGTCGCTCTCCTGAAATCTGAGTCAGCTCATCAATCGCACGCGCATAGCGACGAGCGAAGGATTCGATAATCAGGCGAACGTACTCGGGCATCGAGGTCGGATGCGGAGCACACTGTTCATCGAGGGCAACATCAATCTTCTGTTGCATCTCACCAGGCTCAGCAAAGCGCGGGTCATCCGGGTTGAAGAACACGGTGCACGGTGCACATTCACGGGCCTGCGCGACAAGCTCATCCGTATCAGTCGGAGTTCCTTCACGCTCCCACTGACGCTGGATTTCCTGAAGAATCCACATACCCGTGATGTTGAAGAGCGGGCGAACTCCCCCGTCAGTGCGAGACTCGTTCGTCAAACCACGTTCGTATGCAGCATCCGAGATCAGCGGGTGATCCTCAAGAGCACCAAGAACTGACCAAGAACCACACGAGAGGAAGTACGCGCGGACGCCTTCATCAATGGGTAGACCGTGAACTGCGCATGCGGAGTCGTGTGCACCACCGCGGACGACGGTCAGTTGCTCGAGGCCTTCGACGGTGCACTGCCCAACAGCGGTGAGGTCGTCATTCAATTCACCAACCCACGAGCGATCCAAGCCGAGGCGTTCGAACATGGCATCGTTGAATCGTGGTGAGCCCGGTTCACATAGACCCGAGGTAGAGGCGATGGTGCGCGACCAGCCCTTCACTCCGGAAAGCTTCCAGGCGAAGTAGTCAGGAAGGAAAAGAATCGAGTCGGTCTTGGCAGCAAGTTCTGGATCTTCCAACGTAAAAGCCAGAAGCTGGTTTGCTGTGTTGATCGTTGCCGGGGCGATACCCGACATTTCAAAGAATGTGCGATCATCAACGCGCGAGCGGAATTCTTCGTGTGTGCGCTCGGTGCGCTCGTCGCGGTAGGCACGAACCTTGCCAACTCGCTCGTTATTTGCATCGAGGGGAACGAAGTCAACACCCCACGTATCCACGGAAACAGACACCGAGTCCGGGAATTGTTCCACTGCCTTTTTCAAACCGATAACGGTCTGTTCCCACATCGTGTCAACGTCCCAAGTCAACGAACCCGTTTCGTCACGGATTGCCTGATGCTTGAAACGGTGAACGTCAGTGATCTCAAGACGGCCATCAACAATAGTTCCAGCTAGAACTCGACCCGAAGCGGAACCGAGGTCAACAGCAAGTGCGGTGGTCATTAAACGGGTCCTTCCTGGTACGGCAGGCGGGATGCTCACTTCACGTCAATGCGAAGGGGCGACTTTGAGTGTTTTATAGCTTTATGGTCAGCGTCATCATTGAACGCTTGGGTGACTCTCAACATTGAGAGTCGGTGCGGTGGGTAAGCCCTAATGGGCTCACCCACCGCTTTGACTTTCGTCAGCTAACTGCGACTAAACAATCAGCGGTACATCGGACCGAAGGTCTCGCATGCACGGTAGTCCGCGCCTTCGAGATCAGCGGTACCGAACAGCGACCATGCCTTCGGGCGGAAGATCTTTTCTTCCGGAACGTTGTGCATGTTCACCGGGATACGGAGCATCGAGGCAAGCGTGATGAACAGGGCACCGTTGTGACCGTAGGAAATCGCGCCGTGGTTTGCGCCCCAGTTGTTCATGACATCGTAGGTCGTCTTGAAGGCACCTTCACCGGTGAGGTTCGGAACGAACCAGGTAGTCGGCCATGCGATATCCGTGCGCTCTTCGATCTTGAAAGCAACTTCGTCAGGAAGCTCGACGGTCCAGCCTTCGCAGATCTGCATGACTGGCTTGCCGGCAACCAGGTTAATGCGAATCATGGTGACAGGCATTTCACCTTCAGTGCGGAAGTGAGTCGAGAAACCACCACCGCGGAAGTAACCTGTCGATGCCGGGTGGAAGGTGGTTGCCTCAAGGGTTGCCTTCTGGTCTTCTTCGGTGACCTCCCAGAACGGCTTGATGACGGGCTTACCGTCACGGGTTGCCTTGCCAGCACCGTCAAGGGTGGTGGAACCGGAGTTGCGCAGGTCAAGGAAGCCCTGTGCCGCGCGTCCTTCCGGCTTCCAGCCGGTGACGCGCTCGACGGACTCGGGGCTCCAGTAGGTGCGAACATCGGAGAAGATCTGGGGCGTATTGGTCAACAGGTAGCCAAACAGCATCGAAGCACCGTTGAGCGAATCGTTCTCGGTTGCAAGAACGTTGGGCTGACGCGGACCGGTCCAGTCGAAGTTCGTGTTCAGAATGGTTTCCATAACGTCACCATTCGGGAAGTGGTCGGTCCACTGGCGCTGTCCTTGGAAGCCTGCGGCGATAGCACCGTGGCCACCAGCTTCTTCTTCAAAACCGAGCTCTGCAAGACGTGGGTTGCCGTTCATCAGGTCGCGACCGATCAAGGTCATCTTAGTGACGAACTTCCACCAGTCCTCATGCTTCTCCGGGAACTGCCAATCTTCGGGGTTCCAGTCCTTGCCCTGCTTGAAGTTCTCGCGGATCCAGGTGTAAGCCTTCTCGTACTCTTCCGGATCGTAGATGCCTTCTTCAATGCGGCGGGTGAACTCGGACATGTCGATGTATTCGTTGCGCATTCCAAGGTAAGCACCGAAGAAGTCAGGGTTGACGACAGAACCAGCAATACCCATGGCAACCGAGCCCATGGACAGGTATGCCTTGCCACGCATCTGGGCAACTGCAAGACCAGCGGTAGCGTAGCTCAGAAGACGCTCACGAACATCTTCCGGAATGGAATTGTCATCGCCATCCTGGACATCCTTGCCGTAGATGCCGAATGCGGGGATACCGATCTGCGCGTGCCCAGCAAGAGCTGCTGCCAGGTAGACAGCGCCGGGGCGCTCGGTGCCGTTGAAGCCCCAAATTGCGTGCGGCATGGTGGCATCCATGTCCGTGGTTTCAGTGCCGTAGCACCAGCAGGGGGTAACGGTCAGGGTCAAGCCGACATTGTTGACGCGGAACTTGTCAGCGCAAGCCATTGCTTCGTGGACACGACCAATGGTGGTGTCAGCAATGACGCACTCGACGGGGGTGCCGTCGGTGTAACGGAGGTTTTCGGAGAAGAGCTTGGCAACGGCCTCAGCCATGCCCATGGTCTGCTCTTCGAGGCTTTCGCGGACACCGCGACGGCGACCATCGATTGCCGGGCGGATACCGATGCGGGGGTGATCAGTCATTTGTTCCCTCATTCCTTGATCAAAACTTCATTGTTGAGTGGGGGGCGATTCACACCCCTCGGATCCTACGTGTGAGTTGGGGCGGGCCCGAGTGAATGAGCCCACCCCAACTCAGTCAACATCACTCGTAGAGGTTCGGAGCGACCTCGTCAGAGTCGATGTTGGATGCGTCGTACCAGTAGAAGCCGGAGTCAATCGTCTTCGGGAGTGCGATGCCGTTGATTGCCTGGATGGCTGCAGTGACGGTCTTGTAGCCCATGAGCTTCGGCGCCTGGGTGATGGCGCCGGCCTGCGAGCCGTCCTTGATTGCAGCGATCTGGGTCTTGCCGGAGTCAAAGCCGACAACGGTCAGGGTCTTGCCGGACTCGTTAGCACCCTGGATGGCGCCGGAAGCTGCTGCTTCGTTGGAGCCGTACATGCCGACGATGTCGTCGTTTGCCTGGATGATGGCCTTGGAGGTGTCAGCTGCCTTGCCGACCTCGCCTGCAATCTGCTCTTCGAGGAGCTTCAGGCCCTCGGGTGCGTTGGCCTTGAAGTATTCCTTGAAGCCATCGCAACGCTGCTTGCCGGTGGTGGAGGTTGCGTCGTGGCAGATCACGCCGACGGAGCCGGTCTTGCCATCGAGCAGTTCGATCATGTGCTTTGCGGCCTCAGCTGCTGCTGCCTTGTTATCGGTCGAAACCGTGGTCAGCGGGAGGTCGGAGTCAACACCGGAGTCGAATGCGACCAGCGGGATGCCTGCGGACTCAATCTGGGTGAGTAGCGGGGTTGCTGCGCCCGAGTCGAGAGCTGCAAGGCCGATAGCTGCCGGGGAGGTGTCGAGTGCTGCCTGGAGCTGGTCGAGTTGCTGGGTCACCTTGGTCTCGTCGTCGGGGCCGACGAATTGGATCTTGTAGTTGAACTCCTTGCCGGCGTCCTCGGCGCCTTCCTTCACTGCCTGCCAGAAGCGGTGCTGGAAGCCCTTGGAGACGAGGTAGATGGTCTTGGTGCCATCGCCAGCAGGAACTTCGTTAGACTGCTCGGTGACCTCTTCCTTTGTTGCGGAATCGGAGCCCGATGCCGCTGCGTCGGAACCCGACTCGGAGGTGTTCGAGGTGGAGCAAGCTGCCAGGCCGAAGGCCATGGTTCCGGCTGCTGCGACTGCAACGATACGGCCGATGGGGCGCATGTGTTTTTCCTTTCGTGGGGCCAAGAAGACGTTTGCCTTCTTGAGGGTGTGAATCAAACGCCTATGTAAGATTCACGGATTCAATTGGTTTTATCAGGCTGCGTTCTCGCGAGCGCGGCGGATGTTGTCAATGAAGACTGCGAGGAGAACAACGATACCGGTAACAACCAGCTGCCATTCAGAAGCAACACCCATCATCGTCAGGCCCTTCTTCAGGGTTTCCATGATGAGTGCACCAACGAATGCACCTGGGATCGATGCACGGCCACCGGAGAGTGACGTGCCACCGATAACGGTTGCTGCGATGACGTTGAGTTCGAAGCCGACGCCTTCAGCGGGCTGGACGAAGCCGAAACGTGCCGAGTAGAGGATTGCGCCGATTGCCATGAAGACACCAGCGGTGATGTAGATGATGACCTTCCAGAGGCGGACGTTCACACCGGAGAGGCGGGTTGCTTCCTCGTTCGATCCAATGGCCAGAGCGTAACGACCAAGGAGGGTCTTGTTCAGCAGGAACGCTGCAAGAATCGTCAAGAGGATGAAGATGATTGCTGCGTTCGAGATACCCGGGATGATCGAACCGGTGGACAGTGCGATGTAGCCAGGGTTTGCGATCGAGATCGTGGACTTATCGGAGATGATCAGTGCCAGACCACGAGCCACCATCATCATTGCCAGTGTTGCAATGAACGGCGGAAGACCGAGAATCGAGATGTTCAGGCCGTTGATCAGACCAACGAAAGCACCGAACAGGAGAACGAGGATAAGACCGACCCCCAGGGGCAGGTTCAGCCAGTCAGCCGACAGGAAGACACCGGCCATAACGGCGACGAGGGTCATGCCCGTACCGACCGAGAGGTCAATGCCGGATGTTGCGATAACGAACGTTGCGCCGAGAGCCATCACGCCGGTGTAGGCGGCCTGCAGAAGAATATCGGTAAAGATCTTCGGCTGCGCAAAGTTCGGGGCTGCGAACATGAAGTATGCGTAGATGATGACCAGTGCGATGATCACCATGACTAGCTGCATGTTCGATTTGAAGAAGGCTGCCACCGGGCTGGTGGACTTTTCCGCCTTAGTAGCTGCGGTGCTCACGCGAGAACTCCATTCGCTTCTTCCTGACCAACGGTGGCCAGTTCCATGATGTTTTCCTGGGTGGCGACCTCGTTGTCGAGTGTGCCGATGATGCGGCCGTGGGCCATAACTGCGATGCGGTTTGCCAGGCGCAGAACCTCAGGCAGTTCGGAGGAGATCACGATGATCGCCTTGCCCTGCTTGGCAAGAGCCTCCAGAAGTGTGTAGATTTCATCCTTCGCGCCAACATCGATGCCTCGGGTCGGTTCGTCGAAGATCAGCACGTCGGAGTCGCGGACAAGCCACTTGGCGATAACGACCTTCTGCTGGTTACCACCAGAGAGGGAACGAACTTCAGTGTGAATCGAAGGGGTACGAGTACGGAGCTTCGCGACGTATTCCTGAGCTACTGCGTCGATCTTCTTGGAGTTGATGACGCCGGCACTGGTGAATTCGCTCATCGTAGCCATTGCAGTGTTGTCTGCGATGGTCTTGTCGAGAAGAAGACCGAACTGCTTACGGTCTTCGGAGAGGTAGCCGATGCCAACCTTAACGCCGTCAGCTGCGTTGCGGATCGAGACCTTCTTACCGTTGATGTAGACATCGCCGGAAGTGTGGGGGTCAGCACCGGAGAGAGCGCGAGCAACTTCGGTACGACCTGCGCCAACGAGACCTGCGAAGCCGAAGATTTCGCCCTTCTTAACCTCGAAGGACACATCGTGGACGGCCTTCTTCGTGGACAGGTGCTCAACCTTCAGAACTGCTTCGTCAGACAGAGGCTTAGTGGTGGGGCGAGCATCAGCCGGAACCTCGCGACCAACCATGAGGCGAATAACCTCGGAGAGTTCGGTGGCCTTGGTATCGACGGTGCCGACGTACTCACCATCACGCAGAACAGAGATGCGGTCAGTGAGCTCCTTGAGCTCAGGCATACGGTGCGTGATGAAGATCAGGCCGGTTTCCGGAGTAATGAAGTTGCGAACGAGCTCGAACAGGGATTCGGTCTCAGTCGTGGTCAGAGGAGCTGTGGGCTCGTCCATGACCAGGATCTTCGTTGACTCGTAGGAAAGTGCACGGGCAATTTCAAGCATCTGCAGACGGGCAACCGTGAGGTCACGGCAGGTGTCCGCCGGGTTCAGGTCCATGTTCAGGCGCTCGAACAGCTCCTTAGCATCCTTGTTGAGCTTGCGGTCGTTGATGACCGAGCCTTTGTGGGAGCCAGCACGACCGATGTACAGGTTCTGCGCAACCGTGAGGTCTGGAATAATGTTGAGCTCTTGGTGAATGATGCTCAAACCCAGATCACGAGCATGGTTGGCGTTCTTGACATCAACCTTCTGCCCCTGGAGCCAAATCTCACCGCCCGGATCCGCCTTATGGATACCAGTGAGAACCTTCATCAGCGTCGACTTACCGGCGCCGTTCTCACCACAGAGACCCAAGATCTCGCCAGCGTTAAGGTCAAGGTCCACGTTGGACAACGCCTTGACGCCAGGGAATGTCTTTGAGATCCCCTTTAACTCAAGTAACTTTGTCACTTCTCACCCCTTGGGTACCGATCACTACAGTGTGGCCGGAGTTTGTTATCTGAAACTCGTTAGCGCTACCGAAACAAGCCCCAGGAATCGCCCTCATTGGCGTGTGATAAGCCTACGACAACTGAGAGCGCCTTTGAAATCGAAAATGACGCTCCGTTATTAAATCGTTACCGCTAACGAAAAGGACTCGCGAGATATCAACAAAAGCGCCCCGAGAGCTTTCACGCACTGACCTAACGACCATTTCAATTGGGCATATTTGCATCTCCAACCTGCAAAAATCTGTCAACAAACAGCAGATTCCGGTGGGGACGATTCACTACACACGAACGCGAGGGAGCGAGTTGCGTTCGCCCCTCCGCTAGTCAACGACGAGGCCGGGCACATCAAATAGCGACTCCCCCACAGTGCCCGAAGGCACGAGCTATAGAGGCATGAAACTGGGGATAATGCCCGAAAGTCAACACCCCTTAGAAAACAAGCCCAAAAAGCTAACTAAACCCCTCATCACAAAGCACCCTGGCCAAAACACCAAAATTAAGACACAAAAATGGGCATTAGTCCCAAGAAACTGGGGCTTCAGTGAGTAACTCACTGAAGCCCCAGTTATGTGGCTCCCGCGACTGGATTCGAACCAGTAACCGTCCGATTAACAGTCGGATGCTCTGCCGTTGAGCTACGCGGGATTGCGACCTGTTAATTATGCCGAAGTTCAACCGCTGATTGCAAATTGACTCTGCGTGGTGCGCGCCTCATTTTGAAACACAGCATAAACAGGACCTCATCAGGCAAAAACTGTCCCCCGGGAATCACTCCCAGGGGACAGTTTCAAGCGAATGAATCGCTGAAGCGTTTCTCACCTTCTATGCGCACAAAGACACGTCAGGTAAGAAGACGAAATCACTTAAGGGTGACCTTGCCGCCTGCTTCTTCGATTTCAGCCTTTGCCTTCTCAGCGTCGTCCTTCTTGGCAGCTTCGAAGATGGTCGACGGTGCGCCGTCAACAAGATCCTTGGCTTCCTTCAGGCCGAGACCGGTGAGGTTCTTGACAGCCTTGACAACTGCGATCTTCTTATCACCTGCGGACTCGAGGACAACCTCGAACTCGTCCTTTTCTTCAGCAGCTTCAGCAGCAGCCGGAGCAGCAGCAACGGCGACAGCAGCCGGAGCAGCAGCGGTGACGTCGAAGGTCTCTTCGAAGAGCTTGACGAAGTCAGAGAGCTCGATGAGGGACATTTCCTTGAAAGCTTCGATGAGCTCATCGTTGGAGAGCTTTGCCATGATTGGCATCCTTCCTAATTGGCCTGCCTTGCGAGCAGATTGTTGGTGAGTTCCACGCGGTTACGAATCGAACGCGCGGGGCCTGTCGCTTCAGGCCGCTTCGCCCTGCTGTGCACGCAGAGCATCGATGGTGCGCACCGTCTTGGACGGGAGCGCGTTGAATGCGTACGCCGCCTGCGAAATCTTCGCCTTGAGGGCGCCGGCAGTCTTGGCCAGCAGAACCTCGCGGGATTCCAGATCAGCAAGCTTCTTAACACCCTCAACGGACAGCGCTACGCCATCCATTGCGCCCGACTTCAGGACGAGCTGGGGGTTTTCCTTGGCAAAATCACGCAGCGTCTTGGCAGCCTCAACAGGCTCACCGGTGACGAAAGCAATAGCGGTCGGACCCTTCAGGTCCTCAGCGAGGAAGCCGAGGCCGACTTCCTGTGCCGCCAGCCTTGCCAGCGTGTTCTTCACCACGGCGTAGCTCGCGTTTTCGCCCAGTCCGCGACGCAGCTGCTTGAGCTGGCCAACGGTCAGGCCGCGATACTCAGTGAGCAGGACAGCGTCAGACGCGCGGAAACGTTCCACGAGTTCGGCAACTGCTGCTACCTTGTCAGACCTCGCCATGGTCCTCCTTCCAGATAAGTGACCACCGAGTAATGAAAAAGCCCGACACGTAGGTTCGTGTCGGGCATAAATATCCGGTGTAGTCATTGCTGACTAGTCACTCACCTACGTCGACAGCTTTCGCATTTCATCTCAGTTTCCTGAGAAACCGACGGTCTTCGGCAGTGACCAGACTAGCAGGATGGGGTGAAGCAAATCCAGTCGCGACGATGTGCAGTAGGGCACGCAGACCTCAATACTCACTCACACAACCCATGAACATAAAACGTGAGTGGGCTTGATTGGTGTTTAAGCCAATCAAGCCCACTCATACGTCAATGTTTCATTCCCCTACAGGGAGTTCAACATCAGGAAGCGTCAGCAGTTGCGACGTTCTTCGTCTTCGTGGCATCGAGCGGGATGCCCGGGCCCATCGTGGTGGAGACGGTTGCCTTCGAGATGTAGCGCCCCTTGGCGGAAGCCGGCTTCAGACGAAGGATTTCGTCCAGGACAGCGCCGTAGTTCTCGGCGAGCTGTTCTGCGGTGAAGGAGGACTTGCCAACAATGAACGCAAGGTTCGAGTGCTTGTCGACGCGGAACTCAATACGACCACCCTTGATCTCCTTGATCGCCTTCGCGACGTCCATGGTGACCGTGCCGGTCTTCGGGTTCGGCATCAAACCACGCGGGCCGAGGACGCGACCGAGGCGACCAACCTTGCCCATGAGGTCCGGGGTTGCAACGGCGACATCAAAGTCGGTGTAGCCCTTAGCAACCTTTTCGATGAGCTCG
The DNA here is from genome assembly GCF_030217965.1 of Pauljensenia sp. UMB1177. NCBI lineage: Bacteria > Bacillati > Actinomycetota > Actinomycetes > Actinomycetales > Actinomycetaceae > Pauljensenia > Pauljensenia sp. UMB1177. Next base: position 24,293 of record NZ_JASOOV010000006.1, read on the forward strand.
TCGCCACCGACCTCGTCAGCACCAGCGTCGATTGCATCCTGCGCACGCTCACCAACAGCGAAGACCAAGACCCGGGAGGTCTTGCCGGTGCCGTGAGGCAGCGAGACGGTGCCACGCACCATCTGGTCAGCCTTGCGAGGATCAACACCCAGTCGGAAGACGACCTCGACGGTCGAATCGAACTTGGTGACGGTGGTCTCCTTGGCCAGCTTCATGGCCTCGAGAGGGGTGTAGAGAATGTCCGCGTGAATCTTTTCAGCCGCGGCGCGGTAGCTCTTGGAGCGCTTAGTCATTCTGCTTCTTCTCCTTGCAGTTGTGGGTTCCGGGCAGCGCATGCCCTACCACGGGAAATAGTTTGGGGTCAGCCTTCGACGACGATGCCCATGGAGCGGGCGGTGCCGGCGATGATCTTGGCTGCAGCTTCGATGTCGTTCGCGTTGAGGTCGACCATCTTTGCCTGTCCAATTTCGCGAGCCTGGTCCATAGTGATGGAGCCAACCTTCACAGTGTTCGGGGTGCCGGAGCCCTTCTGGAGGCCAGCGGCCTTCTTGATCATTTCGGAAGCCGGCGGAGTCTTCAGAACGAAGGTGAACGTACGGTCTTCATAAACGGTGATTTCAACCGGAACGATCGAACCACGCTGCGACTCAGTTGCAGCGTTGTAGGCCTTCGTGAACTCAACGATGTTCACACCGTGCTGGCCCAGTGCAGGACCAACCGGAGGTGCAGGGGTTGCGGCGCCGGCTGCGATCTGAAGCTTGATCAGGCCGGTGACCTTCTTCTTCGGTGCCATATTTCGGGTCTTTCTTGTTCAATTACCAGAAGAACGGAATTCCTTCTGGTTGCATGTAGAGGCAGGGCGCTGAAGGCGCACTGAACCCACTACACACGAAGTGCAATGCTATCGCGCACCCGCCCATGTTCCCAAGTTCGGGTGCGCGACTTCACTCTTTGGTCAGTCTTCGCGCTTGGCAACCTGGTCGAAACCAAGTTCAAGCGGAGTCTCGCGTTCGAAGATCATGACGAGAACCTTGAGCTTCTCGGTCTCGGGCGAGATCTCGGAAATAGTCGCTTCCAGCGACTCGAACGGACCATCGATGACGGTGACGATCTCGCCAACCTCGAAGGCCACGCGGATCTCTTCCTTGACCTGAGCCACGGCAGGGACCTGCGGGCCAGCTTCTTCAAGGATGTTGTACTTCAGCAGATCAACGACCTCATCGATGCTGAGCGGAACCGGGTTGTGCTGGTCTCCAACGAAGCCGGTAATAGCCGGGGTGTCCTTGACCATGCGGTACGACTCTTCATCAAAGTCCATGCAGACGACGACATAGCCAGGAATACGAACGTGGCGAACACGCTTCTTCACCGAACCACGGAACTCGGTGATGTACTCATCCGGAACCTCGACGCGGAAGACCTTATCGGTCATGTTCTGGCTTTGAACGCGTTGTTCAAGGTTCGCCTTCACCTTGCGCTCGTGACCGGAGTAGGTGTGCAAGACGTACCAGTCACCGGGGATCATCATGATCTCGTTGCGGAACTTTTCGAGGGGATCAATGTCGCCAGATTCTTCGCCAGATTCAGCTTCTTCAGCTTCAACCGGCTGCTCAACGCTTCCGGCTTCTTCTTCCGCCGCTTCAGCGGGGTTTTCGGTCAGTTCAGCCTGGGCGGCCTCGTCGATTTCGACAGGCAGATTCTCTTCACTCACGCGTTCCTCCTGGGTGCTAGTTTCCTAGCAGAAAATTGAGTGCCGAAGGCTAGAAGAAACCCGCCTGCAGTATCTGCGGGCGGGTTCGCATCAGCTTCAGCTGAATATCAGTGCGTTCAGTTTACCGAATCCAAGATCCAAAAGACCAGTGAAAGCCATGATTACGGCCACAAAAACGACCACGACAACGAAGTAGGTCCACGTTTCAGAACCACTCGGGTAGACGACCTTCTTCATTTCTTCAATCACTTGAAGGAAGAAAGTCCACATCCTCACGAAAATATTCGGCTTCTTCTGAGCCTCTTTTTCGTGGGAGTCACGGGACGGCGTAGCGCCAGACTTCGTGCGATCTGTTTTCGCTGGCATGTGTGATGCCGTTGCGTCAGCCACGGAACCCCTCCTGAATTCGTGCCCAGAATATAGTGGCAGGGCAGGCGGGACTCGAACCCACAACCGCCGGTTTTGGAGACCGGTGCGCTACCAATTGCGCCACTGCCCTACTGCACGCCGTAGAACGTGCGGGAACGAGTTTATGGAAAATCTCTTCAACTGTCCAACTGGGGAGTGTCGCAAACTGCTTGATATTCGGAATTAGACTACCGAACAGCCCCATTTAATGCGACGATAGTCCTATGAGCACAACACCTCGATCGCGCGTCAGCGCACGCTTTTCCGCTATCACCCCTTCAGCCACTCTCGCGGTTGACGCGAAAGCGAAAGCCCTGAAGGCTGCGGGTCGTCCCGTCATCGGCTTCGGCGCAGGTGAGCCGGACTTCCCCACCCCTGACAATATTGTCGAGGCCGCCGTCCGCGCAGCGCGCGAGCCGGCGATGCACCGCTACACTCCGGCGGCCGGCCTTCCAGCTTTGCGCGAAGCAATTGCCGCAAAGACTCTGCGCGATTCCGGCTACGAAGTTGATCCGTTGCAGGTGCTGGTCACCAATGGCGGTAAGCAGGCCGTATTCCAGGCTTTCGCTTCCATTTTGGATCCGGGGGACGAGGCTCTTCTTCCGACCCCCTACTGGACGACCTATCCGGAAGTCATCAAGCTTGCCGGCGGTGTCACGGTTCCCGTTTTCGCTGGTGCCGATCAGAATTACAAGGTAACCGTCGAACAGCTCGAAGCTGCTCGTACGGAAAAGACGAAGCTTCTATTGCACTGCTCACCCTCGAATCCGACCGGCGCTGTTTACACTCCTGCAGAAGCTCGCGCGATTGGCGAATGGGCTCTTGAACACGGCATTTGGATTATCACCGACGAAATCTACGAGCACTTGCTCTATGAAGATGCCGAGCCGGCTCATATGGTGAAGCTTCTTCCAGAGCTTGCCAATCAGACCATCGTGTTGAACGGTGTGGCGAAGACCTACGCAATGACCGGCTGGCGTGTTGGTTGGATGATCGCTCCGACTGACATTGTGAAGGCTGCAACCTCGTTCCAATCACATTTGACCTCGAACGTATCGAATATGGCTCAGCGTGCAGCCTTGGAAGCTGTCACTGGCCCTCTCGACGCTGTTCATTCCATGCGTGAGGCATTCGACCGCAGGCGCAAGACCATGATCTCGATGCTTTCCCAAATCGACGGCCTCGATGTTCCGACCCCGAAGGGCGCGTTCTACGCCTACCCGAACGTCGAGGGCATTCTGGGTCGCGAAATCCGTGGCAAGGTCCCCACAACGTCGGCTGAGCTTGCCGACCTGATCCTCGAAGAGGTCGAGGTTGCTGTGGTGCCCGGCGAAGCGTTCGGCCCATCTGGCTTCATTCGTCTCTCCTACGCCCTGTCTGACGGCGACCTTGTTGAAGGTGTCGGCCGCATTCAGGAGCTTCTGGCGCAAGCGCACTGAGGCCAGGCCTTACTAGCACCTCCCCAGGACAGGACCTCGCGCCCAGGATCTCGAACCCACACAGTGTCTGTATTCTGTTCACGCTTGGCATGTCTGGACGAACGGACGGCTCTGAGAACCGCACAGGTTCTCAGAGCCGTCCCGTATTCTGCACACACTGCCTTCCACCTGCCACAATAGAGTGCATGAATATCCAGTATCGTTCCGCGTCAACGCTCGCCCCGAAGGGCACCGTCTTGCTCTGCCACGGATATGCCGAGCACTCGGGCCGTTTTCTTCCCCTGCAAGACGAACTTATTGAAGCTGGATACGACATCGCGTTCTACGATCACTATGCTCACGGCACATCCCCAGGCCCACGTTCGCAGGTTGATGTTGGACGCCTGATCAAAGACCATCTAGACGCTCGACGCATTGTGCTGGCGCACGCACGCACATCAGACCTCTTCCTCTTTGGTCATTCCATGGGTGGTTTGGTTACCGCCGCATCGCTTCTTCTGAACCCCTCGAACGTGAACGGTGCGATCTTGACGGGCCCAGCATTCCGCCCGCTTCCTCCGTTGCCGGCTGGCGTGGCTCGCTTACTGCTTCCGCTTGCGCGCGTTTTCCCCGCTTTGACGGCGCAGAAGCCTCGCTCAGCAGATGACCCTTCCGTCCTCTCTCGCGACCCCAGAGTCCAAGAAGCGTTCGATGCTGATCCACTCAACTACACGGGTGGCGTTCCTCTGATCACGGGGGCAACAATGATCACTCAGGGCGACCTTGTCCTGAAGAATGCTCACCGCGCCAGGACTCCTATGCTGATCCTTCACGGAAACGCAGATAAGTTGGCATCGTTGAACGCTTCAAAGACTTTCGTTCAGAACGCACTGGCATCACACCCTGATGCTGATATTCACCTACGAATCATTGATGGCGCGTACCATGAGGTCCTCAACGAACCCGAGGGTCCAGGCCTGATTAAAGACATCGTCGCCTGGCTGGACAGGCACTGATGTCCCAGTTCGTCGCCTCGTCGCCTATCCACCGATTCACTGACCAGGCCAAACGCGCACGCCCAACCCAACCGAATCTGACTGCCCCGGCGCACCAAACATCTGGTCGACGCGATTTATCGCGCCTACCGAAAGCGCATCTGCACCTGCATTTCACTGGAGCAATGCGCCCGCAGACTCTGATTGACCTGGCCAATGAGCAGGGCGTTCGCTTGCCCAGCCACCTTCTGGCCATCGACCCGTTAAAAGTCCCCGCCGACGGACGAGGCTGGTTCCGCTTCCAACGTTCCTACGATTCTGCGCGTCATCTGGTGCGCTCAGAATCCGCCATGCGACGCATCGTCCGCGAAGCTGTAGAAGACGACGCGAAAGAGGGCTCGGTTCGCCTTGAAATGCAGGTGGATCCGACCTCTTACGCCCCGTGGGTTGGTGGCATCACTCCGGCCCTCGAAATCATCCTTGACGAGGCCCGACAGGCGTGGCGCGATACGGGCGTGGAAGTGGGAATTATCGTTGCCGCATCGCGTATCCGACATCCTCTTGATGCCCGAATTCTGGCACGATTAGCCGCGCAATATGCTGGCGAGGGTCCGGGCACGGTCGTCGGTTTCGGCTTATCGAATGATGAACGCGTGGGCACAACCAGCGAGTTTGGCGCGGCCTTCGGCATCGCACGGCGCGCAGGACTGGCTTCTCTTCCCCACGGTGGTGAACTGCTAGGACCCGAGTCGGTACGCAATGTTGTCACCGCGCTCAACCCGGCACGACTCGGCCACGGCGTGCGTACGACGGAAGATCCAGACCTGCTTCGCAGGCTCATTGACGAAGGCGTTGCTTTCGAAGTCTGCCCGACCTCAAACGTCCATTTGGGGGTCTACCAGGACTTTTCACACGTTCCCCTGCCCGTTTTTATGAAATACGGGGCAACGGTGGCACTGGGCGCAGATGACCCGCTGTTATTCCGTTCGCGACTGATCCAACAGTACGCACGAGCACGCGACACCTTTAGTCTGTCCGATCAACAGATCGCAGACTTGGCTTCTCAGTCAATCAACGCTTCCCTGGCATCAAGCGCTTCGAAGAACCAATGGCACGCCCACATTCAGGCGTGGCTCAACACACCCCCATACGACGGTCACAACGACTAAGCGGGAGCCTCGCAAGCCGTCGGGAAAGGCAGAAGCGGACGCTACCAGCTGATCCCAACCGTGACGGGCTCGGGAACCAAGGTGATGCCGAATTTTTCTTGAACGCCGGCGCGAACCGCGAGCGCAAGCTCGACGACCTCATCGCTGGTGGCATCCCCGCGGTTGGTCAGGGCAAGAACGTGTTTCGTTGACAGCGAGGCGCCGTTTTCGCGCGCTCCATCCACTGCCCAGCCTTTCGTGAAGCCCGCGTGGTCGATCAACCATGCAGCTGACGTTTTCATCATGCCATTTCCGGCGTCAAAGCGTGGGGCCTCGGGTGGGAGCGTGGCAACGGTTTCGGCATCGACGATGGGGTTCGTGAAGAAGGAGCCAGCACTCCACGAATCGTGATCGTTGGGGTCGAGCACCATACCCTTTGACGTGCGCAACTCAAGGACAGTATCACGCACACGCTGAGCATTCGCGCTCTGCCCTTGTTCAATGCTCAAGCGATTCGCGAGTTCGCGGTACAGGACGGGCGCGGACTGATCGGAGATTGTGAGGCGGAACGTGGCTTCGAGGACAACCCAACGCCCGGTCGGACCCCATATACGTCCCTGGTCGTCACCTTCGCGGACTGAGCGCTTAATAATCGACTCACGGTAGACGAGATCCAGTTCAGATGCATTCAAGCGCTTCTCGCACTGTTCACCGCGATCCCAGACGTCAACGTAGGCAAGCGTGTCAGAGATCTCGTGACCGTAGGCTCCAACGTTTTGAACAGGCGCAGCTCCGACGGTTCCGGGGATGCCGGACAGGGCTTCGATGCCCGAGAGGCCTTCGGCAAGGGTCCACTGGACGAATTCGTCCCAGACGGTGCCAGCAGTCGCCGTGACGAGAACGGTGTCATCTGAGCTCTCATAACGAGTGATCTGCTGACGCCCATCTTTAACGACAATGCCTTCGAATGGGGCATCGGAGGCAAGAGTGTTTGAGCCACCCCCGATCATCAGAATCGGGAACTCACCCTTGTCTGCGCTGTCAAAGGCTGCAATCAGATCGGAACGTGAATCGGCAAGAATATAGGTAGCGACCGGACCCCCAACGTGGAAGGTCGTCAGTTCTTTCAGCGTCGTCATTGCCATTAAAGCTCCCTTATCAATTACTGCCTCTATCCTACGGCCAGGTACCACCCACTAGTCTTCGGCAGGCTCGATTCCACGCTTGAGACACATGGACTCACTCAACCGAAAACGCAGTGGTCACATCACGGTCATATTTTCATTAAAACCGTCTACGAGAGCCTCTCACTCACACACAAGCGACCTTTTTCCCAAGAAAGAACAAAGCAACTAAGGTATGACTTAGTTAGATGCACACCTCTTGGCTCCGTTCGACTTTTCCGTACCTTATGCGCTGGTACAGATGATGGATTCACGAGGGCGTGCTCGATTAATTCGACGACAGGATGGTCATGCAGCACGAGAACGAGCACGCTCATCACCACGATGACACTCACGGTCACACACATAGTCACGGGGCGAATGCGTCACGCACACGCCTTGCGATCGCACTTGGCATCACCGCATTCATTCTGGTGAGCGAAGTTGTCGTCGCAATCCTGACCGATTCACTGGCTCTTCTTGCCGATGCCGGTCACATGACAGCGGATTCTGCGGGCCTCGTATTGGCACTTGTTGTCGCCCACCTGGCTCATAAACCTGCGACCGACCGCTCAACGTGGGGGTTGCGTCGCGCCGAGATTATCGGCGCGGCTATCCAGGCTGGCGGGCTCGCCGTTATCGGCATCATCGTTGCCGTTCGCGCCACGATAAACCTCGTCAACCCGCCCCAGATCGAATCTGGCGGAATGCTCATCATGGGCGTTATTGGTTTGGTCGCGAACGTCGCATCCCTGCTGGTTCTCATGGGTGGTCGTGAAGCGAACCTCAATATGCGCGCCGCTTTCTTGGAGGTGACGAACGACGCCCTAGGGTCGATCGGCGTTATCGTCGCTGCCGCGGTTATCCATTACACCAACTGGACCCGAGCGGACGCCCTCGCTTCCCTGTTGATCGTCGTACTCATCTTCCCAAGGGCAGCACTTCTGCTTCGTAGCGCCGGCATGGTTCTGATGGGATTTACTCCCGAGAACCTCGACCTTGCCGAGGTGCGCGATCACATGCTCCGCATCGAAGGCGTCGAAGCAATCCACGACCTGCACGCGTGGACCGTCGCGTCGGCTATGCCCGTCCTGACAGCACACATCATCATCAGCGAAGAGGCTTTCCAGGCCGGCAGAAGCGAGCAGATTCTTGACCGCCTACAAAACTGCGTCGCCAAGCACTTCCCCGTTGAAATTAAACACTCCACATTCCAGCTTGAGACTGCCGAACACCTGGTCCACGAGCAGATTGAGTGCTCATAAAACCTTAAGACAAAAGGGTGTAACGAGAGCCGCCTATCGGACTCGAACCGATGACCTGCTGTTTACAAGACAGCTGCTCTACCAACTGAGCTAAGGCGGCTTCGACAATTCAACGAATCGTCATCACATAGTGTGCCATGAAGAACGGGGTCCCGACCAATCGGCCGCGACCCCGCACTTCACGTTTGTCAGTTCTTCGAACTCATCTCAGGCCAAGTCCTGAACGCAAGGACGCCATGATCGAAGCAGAATCAGAGCCCGACAACGTCAGCAGGTCCGTATGATCCTTAATGAACTCCGGTGTGCCTTTCGACTCACGGTTCGTGAAATTCGCGTTGCTCCACGTGTCGGTGGCGGTTGTCAGATAGTCGGTGACCGCGTTCACGGGCAGGGACGAAACCACGTCAGAGGAAACACCCACCTGAGAAGCGATCGTCTTCACCTGTTCCCAGGACTTCGTCGCATCCTGAATCACCGTACCGTTACCAGCCTTGAACTGGCCAGCAAAGTACGCCATCAGCCCCTGGTGAAGAGCCCCCCAGTGCTCAGGATCCCGCTGAGCAACAATCAGCGAAGCAGAGGTAGCGGCATTCGCGTATTCCATGCCGACCGTCCTCACGGGCTGGAACTCAATGTTGTATTCGCCATTGTCAGCGCCTGCGATCAAGTCTTCGCCAATCAGAACCTCAAGATTCGCGCAGTGGTGGCACGAGTAGTCGAAGTATTCGGTAACGGTCGGAAGAGAGTCATCAACCTGGCCGACACCAAGATGCGAGTAACGAATCGGCTGACCCGACGCGTAGTCACCCAAGTAATCACTGGGGTTCGCGCTCTGCGCTTCATTCTTTGCAGAAAGCTGCTGAGAAATAATCACACCAACGGTCGCAATCACTGCGATAACGATGACTGTAACGACTGCGATGATGATCGAACGTGTGCGACGCTCAGCCTTTTCCTGCGCTTCGCGCATCTGCTGAGCTTTCGCGCGCACGGAGGTATCCGTTACCTTCTTGCCTGCCATGGTTTTCCTTTCACAGGTCACATCTTTAAGGCAACCCTACCTAGCGCTAGGCACGTATGCAGTTCAGAGCGCGCCTCCGGTGACGAGGAACCATGTGGCACCTACCACGCCAACAGCAAGGAGGCCAGCAATCGCACGCACCCACACTGGGCCCAGCAGTCGCCTGACCGCAATGCTGGTTCCAACTCTCAGATCGGAAGAGGTTGGCATCAACCACGCTGAAACGATGGTCGCCAGGACAACGATCCACACGCCGATCGAGCCAATCGGTTCGGTCACTAACGGGTCGAGCGTCGCATTCGGATCGGATGCCAGAACAATGTCCAGTAGACGCATCCACTGTCCGCTTCCGCCGTGAGCAACCGTGTAGAGATTCCAGGCAAGATACGGGACGATTCCACCGATAGTCATCCCAAACACCACCTGCACCAGAGCGCGAATAAGGAGCAGTGGCGACGAGGCCACGGTCGCAGCGGTATCACTGGATCGCGCAATGCCAGCCCGAACACGGCGGTTTTCTCTATGTCGATGGAACGCGCCACCAAACGCCATGAAAAACATGAGCACGATGACCGTAGCAGTCCCCATCACTCCTGCGAACATGGGGATAAGAGCAAGTGGCATCGCAATGATGCACCCGAAGATCCACACGATTCTGGGAAGGTCAGCTTCATATCCCAGATCCTCATACGGGTCATCGACATCGAATTCATCCGACCCCGGAGCCGTCCACTGACCCGGAACCGCCACCGCATGAGGATCTACGTATCCGCCGACGGCCTGCCCATACATGCCAGCAGGTGCGCCATTCGGGTAGGTCAGCGGTTGAAAGTCCGCGGTGTTGCTGACCGTTTGCCCCATTCCCAGTTGGGGAATTGACGAGGCCGCGCTCCCCACATTCCACTCATCAGTTTCAGGGCGCGGAAGGAGCCTCGTCGATGGGTGAAGCGGAGAATCCCCAAACTGAACAGTTTCGTCGTTATTGGACCACGCCAGCATCCCTGACGAGGAGGCGACAACGCGGGGCTCATCTGCGACAACGGGGCGGACAGCGGAAACGTAGGGGTTCGCGAAGGCAGCGCTCCAGTCAAGCTGGTTGATCGACATGACGTCGCCGGGAAAACCGTAAAGTTCGACTAACGTTGCGACGACCTCGTCGGGTTCGGGGCGAGAATTCACGTCCGGAGACAGAGCCTGGTGAATGATCTGCGCAAATGAGAGCGGAAGTCCCTCAGTGTCCGGCTCGCCCGTCAGAACACGAGCAATAATCGCCTGAACATCGCCCGTGCCGTACGGAGGACGCCCGGTCGCAAGCGAGAGCAGGGTCGCCGACCACGCCCACCAGTCTGAATCATCGTCGGCCGGGCGAGCACGCAACAGCTCTGGAGCCGTGTAACCGGCAGTACCTGAAACCAGACCGGTGCGAGTGAAATGCTCATCCGCTTCACTCATTGCGATCCCGAAGTCAATCAGAATCGGGCCGTGCGGAGAACAAATAACATTCGATGGCTTGATATCGCGGTGAACGATCCGCGCGTCATGGACAGCCATCAATGTGCGCGCGAGACTGGCTGCAATCGCCGCGATCAACTCCGGCGCAAGCGGCTGGCCATTCATCAACGAGGCCAACGTCGGGCCCTCTACATATTCAGTCGCAATGAAGGGCTGCGAGGCATCGGTTTCAATGTCAACGACGTGGGCAACCCTGGCGGAGCGAACCGAATTCACGGTCGCAGCTTCACGTTGCAGGCGACGGCGAGATTCTTCGTCGGCGGCCAAAGCAGGGTGCACAAGCTTGAGGGCAACTCGATCGCCGCCCTCGTCCTCTGCAAGCCACACGGTACCCGCGCCACCCGTACCCAGCTGGGATACGAGCGTGTAGCCACCGATCTGATCGCCTTCATTCACCCGTTCAGATTACAAGGAGCCATGGGCAGATCGATTGAACAAACTCCGTGCGACGGTGAACAAGCGCAGTCTCAACAACACGCCACGCGGTGAACAAGCGCGGTGGGTAATGCGCACGACACACTGAAACCTGTTGCATAACCACGCCGTGTGCTAGGTTGAGAAAGGTTGCTCGCACGAGGAACCCGCCAGTGATGACGCTGGTGAACATCGACCCACTCGGATCGTCCGGCACGTACCTGCCGGTGGGAAGGAAAATGAATAATGGCAACTGTTACCTTTGACAAGGCAACCCGTATCTACCCGGGTAACGACAAGCCCTCGGTCGACCAGCTGGACCTCAAGATCGAGGACGGCGAATTCCTGGTCCTCGTCGGCCCGTCCGGTTGCGGGAAGTCCACCTCCCTGCGTATGCTCGCCGGCCTCGAAGAGGTCAACGGCGGTCGCATCCTGATCGGCGATAAGGACGTCACCAACGTTCCGCCAAAGAACCGCGACATCGCAATGGTCTTCCAGAACTACGCGCTCTACCCGCACATGACCGTCCGTGAAAACATGGGCTTCGCCCTCAAGATCGCCGGCACCCCGAAGGACGAAATCAACAGGCGCGTTGATGAAGCCGCACGCATCCTCGACCTTGAGCCCTACCTTGAGCGCAAGCCGAAGGCACTCTCCGGTGGTCAGCGTCAGCGCGTCGCCATGGGGCGCGCAATCGTTCGTAAGCCTCAGGTCTTCCTCATGGACGAACCCCTATCGAACCTCGACGCGAAGCTCCGCGTTCAGACCCGTACCCAGATCGCTTCTCTGCAGCGTGAGCTCGGCGTCACCACCGTGTACGTCACCCACGACCAGACCGAAGCTCTGACCATGGGCGATCGCATCGCCGTCCTCAACAACGGCCTCCTCCAGCAGGTCGGCACCCCGCAGGAAATGTACGAGCGCCCGGCAAACGACTTCGTCGCAGGCTTCATCGGCTCCCCGGCTATGAACCTCGGCTCGTTCACCGTCGACGGCACCAACGCTATCCTCGGCCCGGCACGCGTTCCGCTCTCGCAGGCAACCCTCGACGCCCTCACTCCGGCAGACGGTGGCAAGATCACCATCGGTTTCCGCCCTGAAGGCCTCGAAGTTGTTTCCGAAACCGAAGAAAACACGATTCCGATCGAAGTTGAATTCGTTGAGGAACTCGGCTCGGACGCCTACGTTTACGGTCGTCTTGCAGGCTCTACCGAGGGCCTCGGATCCACCGACGAAGGCTCAACGAAGCAGATCATCGTTCGCGTTCCTCCGCGCACTGCTCCGGCTCGCGGCGGCGTGATCCACGCTCGCATCCGCCCCGGCCAGCAGCATAACTTCTCTGCTGCAACCGGTATGCGTCTGCCTGAGTGATTCATCCACAGTTGGCCCCGTTCTCGTTGATAGTGACGAGGCGGGGCCAACTCATATCCCTGACGCCTGACCAGTGCCCCACTTTTGGTGGGTTGGCGCTTTCTCCTCAATAATTGCGTCCCTTTAAGCAATGAGAGAATAGAACTATGTCCGAATCACTAGAGATCATGGCCGCGACCGTTGATCCCTCGCTTCTTGATCTTCCTTGGGAAATTCCGCTGGAAGAATGGCCCGACGAGATCCTCGCGGCTCTCCCCCGTGGCATTTCTCGCCACATCGTGCGATTCGTGAACCTCTCTGACCGTGTGATCGCCGTAAAGGAAATTGGCCCGACCGTCGCACATCACGAGTACGAGATGCTTCGTGACCTCTCACGTCTTGGTGCCCCTTCCGTGCTCCCTACCGCAGTGGTCACCGGTAGGCACAGTGTTGACGGCGAGGAGCTCAATGCCGTCCTGGTCACCGAACACCTGCAGTTTTCCCTGCCCTACCGTGCTCTGTTCAGCCAACACATGCGCGCTGACACGGCAACACGTTTGATTGATGCCCTAGCGGTACTGCTTGTTCGCCTGCACCTTCTTGGTTTCTACTGGGGCGACGTTTCACTGTCGAATACTTTGTTCCGTCGAGACGCCGGAGCATTTAGTGCCTACCTGGTGGACGCAGAAACCGGCGAGCTCCACCCGAAACTCACCTCTGGCCAGCGCGAGTACGACGTTGATTTGGCACGAACTAACATCATCGGCGAACTCATGGATCTTCAGGCTGGAGAGTACTTCCCCGAAGACGCGGATCCCATTGAAGTTGGCGACCGTATTCGAAGCCGCTACGACGAATTGTGGAATGAGCTGACCGGAACAGAACTCATTGATTCTTCCCAGAAGTGGAAGGTTGCTCAGCGAATCGAACGCCTCAATGACCTGGGGTTCGACGTTGCTGAATTGAAGATGACATCGGTTGCCGGATCAACCGAACTGATGATCCAGCCGAAGGTCGTTGACGCCGGACATCATCATCGCAAGCTCATGCGACTCACCGGCATGGATGTTGGCGAGCACCAAGCACAACGCTTGTTGAACGACATCGCCACCTACCAAGCCACCGCGGGCACCCCGAACATGCCACTCGAATTGGCCGCACACCAGTGGTTGAACAACGCCTTCGAACCCGTCATGCGAGAAGTTCCAGCCGAGCTGAAAACCAAGCTCGAACCGGCTCAGATCTACCACGAGTTCCTTGAACACCGCTGGTACCTGGGCGAACAAGCCGGCCACGACGTTCCCCTCGAAGAAGCGATCGACTCGTACGTTGAAAAGATTCTTGCCGCCAAACGCGACGAAGAACGCTTCATCAACCAGACAGAAGAAGAAACCACCGCCGCATCAAACCCTGACCTCTGGTAAGAACAAGCGGTCTAGCCCCCAAGCGACTAACGTTGCAGGCAGACAACTGAACGAGAACACCCAAAAGGAACACGCATGGCATTCCCCAGGATTTTCGCGCACCGCGGAGCCTCATCATTGGCGCCTGAAAACACGATCGCCTCCTTCGCGAAAGCAGCGGAGGTCGGTGCCCGCTGGTTCGAATTCGACGTCGACGTCATCGGCGACGGATCTTTGATCGTCATCCACGACGATAAGCTTCAACGCACAACGACCGGCAAGGGCGGCTACTACAACCTCAGCTTCTCCGACATTCGCACACTTGACGCCGGAAAGTGGTTCTCTGACACCTACCGGTTCGAACGAATCCCAGAAGTAGCTGACGTCATCTCATTCGCCAATTCGGCAAACATGGGCATGAACCTCGAGATCAAGCCCTGCTATGGTGGCACCGAACTTCGCGAAAAGCTGATCGAGAACCTCGCCGTTGCAGTTGATTCGGTCGCGAACACCGAGCGCTTCATCGTTTCTTCCTTCGACCACGAGGCCCTCGCACGCTTCCACGCTATGCGACCGAACATTAAGCTCGGTTGGCTGTTCGACCGCGAAAACCAACCCGGCCCCACCTGGCAACAGGGAGCTGATCTGCTGAGATGCACCGCAATTCACCCCGATGTCAACGGCCTCACCCCTGAAGAGGTCAAGGAAATGCGCGACGCAGGCTTCGACGTCAACGTCTGGACAGTCAACGATGTGGATCAAGCTCAGGAGCTCGCATCATGGGGCGTCACCGGTATCTTCACCGATCGCCCACAGGACTTCCCCGCTGAAGCACACGCGCTCTAAAACGTGCGTTTTAAAGTGCCACATTCCTGACGTAACGCACCGGGGTCGGTAGTTCGAATGAACTGCCGACCCCGGCCTCGTCAATAAGCAGTTGGCGCGATCATCACACGAGGACGCATCAATCGCAAGCGATACTAGCGGTCCTCTTTCGCACGCAGGTAACGCGACAGCGACAACTCTGCCACCGAATCAAACAGCAGAATAGCGCCGAGCACACCACCGAACTTCATCCAACCACGACGCGGAGCCTGCGCGCGCGCCGCGAGGGTCAGCAACATCGTGCCGACGATAGCCTCGGCACCGGCAAAATACTTCACCAGATGCGGACGATCGACGGCGATTGAATGGTAGGACTCCCATAGAGGCTGAGCCGGTGAATCCGGTTCCTTCAGCATGATGTCCACGCTACGACCGATCGCGTTTGAAATACCGCGAGCCATGTGGAGCTTCGCGCCTTCAACCTCATCGGCATCAATGTGCCCTAGCAGGAAGCCCGCAACGGACTCGGGCAGACCAAGCGCCTTCACCGCAGCGACAACAGCGTCATCACCGAACAGGGACGTCGACTTGTACAGATCGTCAACGTTCGACCCGTTCACCGCGTCCGCAATCTTCTTCAAATTCGGACGTTCGCCGACGAGATCCAGGATCTCGTCGTCAACCTCTGTCGGCACATTGTGCGCGCCCGGAATGATCTTTGAGTCCATCGCCCAGTTGTGAATAACAACGTGTTCCAAGTGGTCATCCGTGACCAGGAAAATTTGGAACTCATCATCCTGCTTCGACAGGGTTATCAGTGGCAGTTCACCGAAGTTCCAACCAGCTTTTTCAGCCGGAAGCTCAGCAAGAAGCAGGCGCTGGCCACCATTGCCCTCAAGATCGGCAAGATCGATACCCTCAAGCGCTGCAAGCAACGGCACCGACGACGCAGGTGTATTACCAATCTCAACGATTCGCGAGGATTCTGCCGGCTCATCGTCATCCAAGTCGTCATCCCACACGTCAGCAAGCGGACTGACCCCTTCGGGAGTATGGTCCACGACCACGGTCGAAATACGGACTTCGCCCTCAAAACGGGATGCAAGCTCTTCGGCAAGATCCTCGATTGTGGGACCTTCAGAAATCGTATTGTCACGAACAATGCCAAGACGACCGTCAGAAACAGCGAAGTCAACGCCCACAAAGTGCGGGGCAGACGGATACCACTCGACTTTCGCTAGGATGGCGCGCTCATGCAACTCATTGATAACGGCCTTGGGATCAAGACCCGCGCCGATGATCATGCCTTCAACTGAAGTCCACACCTGGCCCATAGCGACCACCCTTCTTACGTCGAACTGTTCTAATCTCATCACGTTTCACCCGCGTTGTCGCTATCTGAGACACTCTTTCAGCGAAAGCGCGCAAAACTTCCAGTGTGGCCGGACAAAAGTGCGCCCTCACGCATGCGAAACAGGGCTAAACGCGGAAAGGGCCCGCAGCCGTAGCTGCGGACCCCGTCCGTTGATCAGGTAAAAGATCAGGCCATCTTGGTTCCGACGGAACCAAGACGCTGGCAAGCCTCGACGACGCGAGCAGCCATGCCTGCTTCAGCAGACTTGCCCCACGAACGCGGGTCGTACTGCTTCTTGTTGCCGACCTCACCGTCGATCTTCAGGACACCGTCGTAGTTGCGGAACATGTGCTCCACGACCGGACGGGTGAAGGCGTACTGGGTGTCGGTGTCGACGTTCATCTTGATGACGCCGTTTTCGACTGCGAGGGCAATTTCCTCTGCGGTCGAACCGGAGCCACCGTGCATGACCAGGTCGAACGGACGGTTGTTCTTCCAACCAACCTTTGCTGCAACCTCTTCCTGGATGGTGCCCAGAATTTCGGGACGAAGCTTGACGTGACCCGGCTTGTAAACACCGTGGACATTACCGAAGGTCAGAGCGGTCAGGTAACGGCCGTTCTCGCCAAGACCGAGGGCCTCAACGGTCTTGAGTGCATCTTCGGTGGTTGTGTAGAGCTTCTCGTTGATTTCGCCGACAACACCGTCTTCTTCGCCACCGACAACGCCGATTTCGATTTCGAGGATGGTGTTTGCCTTCTGGGAGAGGGCGAGGAGTTCCTTGGCGATCTCCAGGTTCTCGGCGAGCGGAACAGCGGAGCCGTCCCACATGTGCGACTGGAAGGTCGGCAGATCCTGGGTTGCTTCAATCTCCATGAGCGGGCGGATCCAGGAATCAATATTCTGCTTTGCGCAGTGGTCGGTGTGCAGAGCGATGGTCACGCCGTAGTTCTTGGCGACCTCGGTTGCGTATGCAGCGAGGGCGAGCGAACCGGTGACGCGGTTCTTGATCGTCGAACCGGAAGCGTATTCAGCGCCACCGACGGAAATCTGAACGATACCGTCAGATTCTGCCTCGGCGAAGCCCTGGATAGCAGCGGTAACGGTCTGGGAAGAGGTCACGTTGATCGCGGGGTAGGCAAACTTGCCTTCCTTCGCGCGGTTCAGCATCTCGGCGTAGACCTCAGGGGTTGCGACAGGCACAGGAGCCTCCTATTCGAACGACAGATTTGTCACTGGCTATTGTTCCACACATCGCAAGTTTCATGTGAGGTAGGAAGTCCCTATTTCCTGCACATAAGTGCCTCTAAGGTGGACTTTTGCCCGTGCAGGCAACAAAAAAACAGCGTAGTTTTAGCTTCGCCATCCCGGCCTCGCCGATGAGGAACGAGGCCGCGCACATCACTGAAGCGTCAGGCCAAACTGGACGCGTGCGCCCACATCGCGATTGCCGCCGCGTGGCCAACATTCATTGAGCGCGTCGATCCTCGCTGGGTAATGTGGACGATCACCTCGGCAAGGTCGCTCATTTCCTGGCTCAAACCGGAGGATTCCTCGCCGAAAATCAGGCACGCACGCTTCGGCAGTTCAGTGGATTCCAGTGGCTTGGAGCCCTCCACGTTATCGACGCCGACGAGGCTCATTCCGCGCTCTGCGCACGATCGGGCAAGGTCTTCGGGAGTCTGGCAGTGATCGATCTGCAGGTAGCGGTCAGTCACCATTGCCCCGCGACGATTCCAACGACGACGCCCGACGATGTGGACTCGGCTAGCTCCCAGCGCATTCGCAGTGCGCACGATAGACCCGATATTGAAGTCATGACCGAGGTTCTCGATTGCAACCTCGAACGGGAGCGCGTGGGCTGCGATGTCTTCGCGGATCGCGTCCATCGTCCAGTAGCGATACTGGTCTTCAACGTTACGATGATCGCCGTTCTTCAGTAGTTCAGGATCGTACTTTTCATCGGTCGGAAGCTCGCCAACCCACGGACCAACACCGGGCCTGCTTTCAGAAGCAGGCGTGGCCTCGTCCCCCATTGCACCACCGGAGAGCGCACGGTCTAGCACCTGCGCACCGCGCTCACTGGCGCTGACGACATCCTGATAATCATTACTCACGGGCATAACAATAGCGTCTTGCATTACATAGCAAGCACAAGCGGGGGAAATAATGGCACGATTAAGACATGTCTCCACGTCATGCACTCTTGTCCCAAGACGAACACATTGTCCGCCGTATGCGCACGCACTTCAAAGCCATCCTGGGCAATACGCTGGCTGAGCTGGTTCTGATCATTGTCGGCGTCTTCGCGTCGGTCTACCTACCGACTGAGTGGGCGCCCTACAGCCACGAGATCGTCTGGGCAATCGTCATCGTCGCGACATTCCCGATCTTCATCATGCCGTTCATCCGCTGGTTCACCACGACCTTCACGCTGACCACGAAGCGCATCATCACGCGCCACGGCATCATCAACAAGAAGGGTCACGACCTGCCTATCACGCGCATTTCCGACGTAGCAATGGACCGCGACTTTATCGACCGCCTGTTCGGGTGTGGCACTCTGACTCTGCAGACCAGCGCAGACGACCCGCTTGTCCTGCACGATGTTCCGCGCGTCGAATACGTTCAAGTTGAAATCTCGAACCTGCTGTTCAACGACATTCACGGCGCAATCGACGCAGATCCCGAATAGACCCTTATCCATGTCTTTCCCCGATATTCCACATAGGATGAAGACATGACTGATAACGAAATCGCGCCCAAGGCGCTCACTGACATGCCACCTGTTTCCGCATGGCTTTCCGACATGGACGGTGTTCTGGTCAAGGAAAACCGCGCGCTTCCCGGAGCTCAGCAGTTCCTTGAGGCACTGCGCGCCAAGAACATGCCATTCTTGGTTCTGACGAACAACTCAATCTTCACCAACCGCGACCTGTCTGCTCGACTTGAACGGTCCGGTTTGGATGTTGCCGAGGAGCATATTTGGACTTCGGCAAACGCGACCGCAGCATTCCTATCGCAGCAGTCACCCAACTCGTCCGCATTCGTGATTGGCGAGGCCGGACTGACGACCGCGCTCCACGGCGCCGGCTACATCATGACCGATCAGGATCCTGAGTACGTGGTGCTCGGCGAGACACGTAACTACGACTTCAACGCGATTACCCGAGCAATCCGACTGATCGAAAGTGGCGCAAAGTTCATCGCCACCAACCCGGACGTCACGGGCCCCTCGGATGAAGGCACACTGCCCGCCACCGGTTCGATCGCAGCAATGATCACCGCAGCCACCGGTAAGCGCCCCTACTTCGTCGGCAAACCGAACCCCGTGATGATTCGCGCAGGTCTGAACAAGATCGGTGCTCACTCTGAGCACGCTGCAATGGTCGGCGACCGCATGGACACGGATATTCAGGCGGGTGTTGAAGCCGGTCTGCGCACGCACCTTGTGCTATCCGGCTCAACGTCAATCGAACAGGTCGAACAGTATCCATACCGCCCATTCGGAATTCACGAGGGTATTGGTGAGCTGATTGAGCTGGTCGAGGCAATCGCCGGCTGACCGCCTGTTTTCCCTTCTCGGGCTGAATGCTCGAGCTCTTGACGATACTGCCCCCAGCCTGAAGTGAACTGCCCTCCGGAAGAAAACTGAATAAATCAGCCCAACTTCCGGGGGACAGTTCAAAGGTTGGGGGCACTTTCGTATACGGCCGTCTACGGAGCGAGAGATGTGGCGAAAGCGTCCCATCCTCTATGCCCACCTACCGTCACCTCATCCTCTATGCCCACCTACCGTCACCTCATCCTCTATGCCCACCTACCGTCTAGACTGTGAAGCATGACGAATGACTCTCAAAAAGCCCGCCTGTCCGAACTCGTCAAGGAACTTGCCGTCATCCACGAAAAGGTGACTCTGGCTTCCGGTCGCGAATCTGATTTCTACGTTGATATGCGTCGCGCAACGCTTCATCACGAAGCTGCGCCCCTGATCGGCCACGTCATGCTCGATCTTTTGGAAGAATCCGGTTTCGCTCCGGGCGAAGACTATGTTGCAGTTGGTGGCCTGACCATGGGAGCAGACCCCGTTGCAGCCGCAATGATGCATGCCGCTTCTTCGCGTGGCCTCGACCTTGATGCTTTCGTTGTGCGCAAGGCTGCCAAGGATCACGGCATGAAGCGTCGCATTGAGGGGCCGGACGTGGTCGGCAAGCGCGTGGTTGTCCTCGAAGACACCTCGACCACTGGCGGTTCACCTCTGGAAGCTGCCACTGCTCTGCGTGAAGCAGGAGCCGAGGTCGTTGCTGTTGGAGTCATCGTTGACCGCGCAACTGGCGCTAAGGAACGCATCGAGGCTGAGGGATTCCCCTACTTCTATGCGCTCGGTCTTGAAGACCTCGATCTGGCCTGATTTCGCGGTAGGAATCTGATGCGAAATCAACTCTTTCCGGGACGTTGCTCAGTGTGTTTGAGCGCGGTTGCAGGTCTCACGCTTACTCTTGGCGCATGCTCACCATCGCCCAAGGCAAGCCCACAATCTGCCCCCACAGCGCAGTCAATCGGATCTGAGGCTGGAGCGGGGATCTATGCCGATCCTCAATCAACCCAAGCGCTTCCCGAGATGAGCGCTCCTTCAGCGGGCTGCCAAGCGATGGATGACATTCTCGTCCAGGCACTCGAGTCCTTGCCTGAAGGACAAGCCTTTACTGAAGCAACAGTCTCGGGCAATTCCACCACTGCAACTACCGCGTGGGCTTCTTTCGTCAAAGCTTTTGCCTCGGCGCAAACTGATGCTCTGGTGCAAGCAGGATCGGTGGATTCCACTGGTACTCATGCAGCGGAGGCGTTCAAAGCGTACGCGGATGCAAGTGCGCGCCTGTCTGATGGCTCCTTAAACGAATACGTTGATGATCGGGCTGCAGAAGAAGCAATTAAGACCGGGAAGATGCCCGAGTTGAACCCCGAATATGCATCAACTGTGGAGCTCTTCAACTCCGCGCACATCACCTTGACCGACTGTCTTCCGCACTGGCCAATCGTGTTCTAAGACAGAGTTCCAAGGCAGATCTCCAAGGAAAATCTCAAGACCAGTAAAGACTCTCGCTTCCCTATACTGACGAACGAGGCCCCTCAGTTTCCTGAGGGGCCTCGTTACGTGCCGGCAAACTGGAAAACTACCGACCTGCTAGATCACGATTCTCTTTACGGGAACGGGCGAATAACCCACGGTGCGGTGTTGGAGTATCCGTAGCTGGTCCACACGGAATCAACACGAGCCGGATTCCCCATCCAGTCGGTGTGGACAACCCGCTCATTACCCAAGTAGAGCGACACATGCGTCACTACGCCACCCGACGTGTAGAAGATCAAGTCACCACGTTGCCTTTGCGACAGCGGAAGATATTGGAATCCGGAGTAGTTGTAGAGCTCCTGCGAGGTGCGATAGTCAGGCCACGCATGCTTGAGCACGTTAATCGGTTGTGGATCAAGGCCACCTGCGTGTAGTGCTTGAAGCACCAAACCCGAACAGTCAAAGCCCAAGTTGTACGGGCCAGCTCCACCCCAAGTATAGGGCGATCCCACCTGCGCTAAGGCGTAGGAAATCATTGCTTCAATGTGTTCGGAGCGGCTTGCGCTAACCGAAACGGTCGGCGCAACTTGATACTGGTCGACATACCAGGAATACCCGGTTCCCATCGCGTTCCATGTGCGCTCGTCGACGACGCCCGTTTGTGGCAGGCCCGCTCGACGCTGGAAGTTACGCACTGCCGACATAAAACTACTGTCAACGGACGCCAGCTTCATCGTGTGCCAGATACCTAGGCGCTGTTGAACGATTCTGACTTTCACGCCGTTCATGCCGTAGGTCAGAGTATTGGTAGCCCATCCAAGGGACTGAATTGACATTGTCGGTTGTAGATAGCCGGCAGGAGCTTGGTAGTTGACCCATTGACCCGATGAGAGGAAGTTGTACCATTTCCCATCGATCGTGCGACCAGCATTCGCCATGATGCCTGTAGACGGTTCCAGGTAGTACCAATCTAAACCAACCCGTTGCCATCCAAGACCGACTTCACCTGAAGGCTTGCGGTAATGCCAGCCATCTGCGCGCTTGTACCATCCGGTCAACATCGCGCCGTTAGATGCGAACTCATAGGAGTTCCCGCCGATAGTTCGCTCGCCTGTCACCATGATGCCTGTAACGGGATCAAGGTAGTACCAATCTAAACCAACCCGTTGCCATCCAAGACCGACTTCACCTGAAGGCTTGCGATAATGCCAGCCATCTGCGCGCTTGTACCATCCGGTCAACATCGCGCCGTTAGATGCGAACTCATAGGAGTTCCCGCCGATAGTTCGCTCGCCTGTCGCCATAATGCCTGTAACGGGATCAAGGTAGTACCACGTACCTCGATCATTCAACCAACCATGAACTTCATCGCCGAGCGTAGTCGCGTAATGCCACCCATCGGACATCTCAACCCAGCCGGTCTTCATCTTGCCATTGGCATCGAAAGTGTAGGTCCTGCCACCAATTGACTTGGAAGCATTTTCAACCATGACGCCATTTGATGGATCGAGATAATACCACACCCCATTCAGACCCAGCCAGCCGAGGTACTCGACGCCGTTGGAATCGGAATAGCGCCAGCCTTCCTTCAGCTTGGTCCAGCCGGTAGACATTGCACCCGAAGCGTTGAACACGTAGGTGGTTCCATTGATCGTTTGGCGTCCGGTCTGCATGATTCCCGTGGACGGATCAAGGTAGTACCACGTACCTCGATCATTCAACCAACCATGAACTTCAACGCCGAACGTAGTCGCGTAATGCCACCCATCGGGCATCTCAACCCAACCGGTCAACATCGCGCCGGAGGCATTGAAGAAGTAGGTTTCGTTTCCCACTTGCTTCTGGCCGGTGACCATCTGTCCCGTTTCAGAATCGAGGTAGTACCACGTACCTCGATCATTCAACCAACCTGTGGTAAGAGCACCAGACGCGGATGCGTAGAACCACGAATCAGAGTTGCGGAACCAGTTACTTGCCATGGTCCCGTTCGCATCGAAGTAGTAGGTGGAGCCGTTAATACGCGCCCACGAGTCTTTCAGGAGCGTCCCATCGGGTTGCTTCCACTGCCAGACGCCGGAGTAGATCCATGAACCTTCAGGGGATTGCAAAGGTTCGTGGGCAGTCGTCTTTTTCGGGGTAGCGACAGGAGCTACGGTTTCAGCTCCTAGAGGTGAAGTACCCTCCTGATTCTGCGGGTTTTCTTGGGGATCGCTCTGGGTTGCGACGGTCAAAGGTGCGCTTTCACCGTTTTCGTCAGCAAACGTGGCGACGTTCGTCGACAGGACAAGCCCAGAGATAACACACGCGCTTGCCAATGTACGCCACGGGACTTGGTGTGAAACTCTCATTGTTCCCCTTGTATTGCAATTCCGTAGATGGCACCAAGATCAGCCACATTGGATTACTAGTAAATACTACTCAGGAATCACCTTATCGAATGGCGCACGTTACTGTACAGCAGCGAATCACGACGAAATGAGCACGTCGACTTCCGGACTATCCAGCACATCGAACAATTTCACGTTCGGGGTTGCGCGGATTTTACGAGGACGACCAGACGTTCAGGAACGCCATACTCCAGAAGCGTCGAAGGAGTAGGTTTTTCCACCAATATTCTTCGAGGTGTTTGCGACCATGATGCCCGTTGAGGGATCCATGTAGTACCAGTAGCCGTTCACGATTGCCCAGCCAACAGCCTCGGCACCACTGGTTGAGGAGTAGTGCCAACCATCGCTCAGACGTGCCCAGCCGGTAGACATTGCACCCGAAGCGTTGAACACGTAGGTGGTTTCATTGATCGTGTGGCGTCCGGTCTTCATGATTCCCGTGGACGGATCAAGGTAGTACCACGTTCCTCGATCATTCAACCAGCCGTAGGTTTCGTACCCGGATGCGTTGAGGTAACGCCAACCGTCAGAGTTTGATACCCAGCCGGTCTTCATCTTGCCATTGGCGTCGAAAGTGTAGGTCCTGCCACCAATTGACTTGGAAGCATTTTCAACCATGACGCCATTTGATGGATCGAGATAATACCACACCCCATTCAGACCCAGCCAGCCGAGGTACTCGACGCCGTTGGAATCGGAATAGCGCCAGCCTTCCTTCAACTTGGTCCAGCCGGTAGACATTGCACCCGAAGCGTTGAACACGTAGGTGGTTCCATTGATCGCGCGTCGGCCGGTCTGCATGATTCCCGTGGACGGATCAAGGTAGTACCAGGTGCCGTTCAGCTTGAGCCAGCCGAAGACGCGGTCACCTAATGCGTCGATGTAGCGCCAACCTTGCGACATGGAGACCCAGCCGGTCTTCATCTTGCCGTCAATGTCGAAGAGGTATAGCTTTCCGTTGATGATCTTCTCCGTGTCTGCGATCATCTTGCCGGTCGTCGGATCAAGGTAGTACCAGGTTTCGCCGAGCTTGAGCCAGCCGGCGGTGTGTAGGGCTCCCGCATAGCCTCCTGAAGGCTGGAAATAGTACCAAGTGCCATCCTCTTTGTACCAACCGGTATTCATCCAGCCTGTTGATTCAAAGTGATAGATGTGCCCATTGATTTTTGCCCAGGTTGACGCAATCTGGAGACCCGTGCCATTGGCAGCCCAACGCCAATCGCCACCAATGTTCTGCCAGTTTCCTCCGGACGGGGCGTAGGGAGTGGTGGAGGTTGTCACCGTTGAAGGGGAGAAAGGATTTACGCCCGACTGCAGGTCCATCTGAGCTGCTTGCGGAATACTTACCCCTGTTGCACTCTGCGCGGAGTCGGCGCTTGTCGCTTTTACTCCGGGAATGATGAGCGCGGCAGCTACGAGGCCAAGCAGAGCCGTTCGCTTCGTCATACGCAGTTTCATTGGCGAGTTCTTCCTTCAATCGACTGATCGTTGATGGGAGTCAACAGACACACGTCGAGCAGACATGTCATTACAGAGTATCGGTGAACAAAATGAGGGAGCAAGAGCTAAACCACATTATTATCACCAATCACATTAGTAACAGTAGCCCCATTAAGTGCTGGTATGCACTCACATATGCGGAACAGCCCGCATCACACGACGCGTCAAAGAACGCGGAGCAAACTTCATCAACGCCATCCCGACCTTCGCAGGAACAGTCGGCGTGACCAACACTTTCCCGCGACGCACCGCGTCAAGGCCAGCAGTCACAACTTCCTCAGGGGTCGCCAAGAACGCACCCGGCATCTCTTCCATATCGACACCAGCCTTTGTAAAGAATTCAGTACGAACCGGCCCCGGCATAACAGCGGTAGCAGTCACTCCCGAGCCTCGTAATTCCTCCGACAGGCCCTCGGTGAACGCAACGACCCACGCTTTATGCGCGGAGTAGGTGCCCGCCCCTGTTCGCGACGCTACCGACGCCGTGTTGATGATGGCACCTCGGTGACGCACGCGCATCGACCGAGCTGCATGATGCGACAACACCATCACCGCACGAACCATGACATCCAAGCCATAGAGCTCAGCATCAAGGTCGTTGTCAGGGAAGGACGTACCTAGCCCGAATCCGGCATTATTCACCAGCAGATCGATGGGCTTCAGAGCCGAAGCGCCCACTTCAGCACCACCCACATCCAGACGCTCAGCGACGCGAGCCAGCTGGTCAGGATTCGCCAAGTCAGCGACGATCACCTCTGCGTTAATCCCCGCGTAGGCGTGAAGTCGCTCCGCAAGCTGATGCAATGTCGCTTCACTCCGTGCCACCAGGACCAGGTCATGGCCACCTGCAGCCAGTTGCCAACAAAACTCTTCGCCAATGCCCGACGTCGCGCCGGTAACAAGTGCAGTTCCCATGAGATAAGCCTACGAGGCAAAACACGCCAGCGTCAGGGACCTTCACCCTCAACTACCGCAGGAGCGAAAGAGACTGACAAACAGGTCTTTGGCGAACAAGCGCGGACTCAATCCGTGAACAAGCGAAGTCAAACCCCGAACAAGCAAGGTCGGAGCCTGCCGGCTAGGGTTTATCCCATGAGATTTGCTACCTGGAACGTCAACTCCATCCGCACCCGCGTCGATCGCGTCATCGCTTTCCTTGAACGCTCGAGCACAGACGTACTGGCGATGCAGGAAATTAAGTGCAAACCCGACCAGTTCCCCGTCGACCAGTTCACCGAAGCGGGGTACGAGGTTCGGATTCACGGCCTGAATCAGTGGAATGGTGTTGCGGTAGCCTCGCGCCTACCGATTCTTAAGGTCGAGGATCATTTCGCGGGCCAACCCGCATTTGGGAATCCTCCGGTTGTGGAGGCTCGCGCACTCGGCGTTACTGTCGAATCGCCCGATAGCTCACCATTCACGATCTGGAGCCTGTATATCCCGAACGGTCGTGAGCTGACCGACCCTCATTACGTCTACAAGCTCGAGTGGCTACGCGTCTTGAAGGAAAACGGTGTGAAGTGGCTGTCTGAGGACCCGAAGGCGCAGATCGCCATGGTCGGTGACTGGAATGTCGCCCCCTTTGATGAGGACGTGTGGGACATGACCGCATTTGCCGACGCCACCCACGTCTCACAGCCCGAGCGCGACGCATTCTTTGCTTTCGCCGATGATGGGTGGGACGAAATCACCCGCGACCGCGTCACCAACTACACCTACTGGGATTACCAGAAGCTACGCTTCCCGAAGAATGAGGGCATGCGCATTGACTTTGTGTACGCCTCCCCCGCGTTGGCGTCGCGTGTGGTTGAGGCTCAGATCGATCGGGATGAGCGTAAGGGCAAGGGCGCGTCGGATCATGTGCCAGTCATCATCGACATTGCCGACTGACCACTTGGGATCAGAACCGCCTTCGCGCCTGACAGTTAGGCATTCACGAGGCCCTGCAATTGGGCGTTGAGCTGCGACCATTGTTCCTTATGCCAGGGGCCGAATTCTTGTGAACCAAGGAACGCTGCGGTCGCGTCGTGTTCACGGTCAACCCAGAGGAACGAGCCTGAGACTCCGAAGTGGCCGAATGTTGTGGCCGGGGCATCTGGGGCGGTCCAGTGCGGGTTCTTCGTTCCCCGGATTTCAAGGCCGAGTCCCCACGGGCACGGGTTATGCCGACCGTATCCGGGGACAACGCCCGCGAGGTTGGGGAACTGCGGGGTTACCGCTTCAGTCGATAGCGCATCGCTGATCAAAGTTGGATGCAGGAGCTCCTGGCCGAGGATCAGCAGGTCATCAATACTTGCTCGCCCAGAGCGCGCGACTGAACCGGGAACGTCCGCCGTTGTCATGCCCAGAGGCTCAATCACGGATTCTTCAATCCATCGACCGATGTCTGTTCCCGTTGCTTCGGCAACCGCATCACCAAGGATCTCGAAACCAGCGTTGGAGTAAACACGTCGTTTTTCGACGCCGAACTGTGCATCGCGAGATTCTGCGGGCAAGCCCGAGGCGTGAGCCAGAAGGTGGCGAATCGTGGACCCTTCGGGACCAGCCGGATCGCCCAAACTGATAAAGCCTCGCTGGACTGCAACCAACGTTGACCATGCCATCAGAAGCTTCGTGACAGACGCCAGCGGATAGACGGTCGACGTGTCACCAACCTTGACCAGGGTCTGTCCCCCAGCATTCAACGCATACGCATGAGCAAAAGGAATATCCATCAGTTCGCTCGTGATCACTGCCATGCGTGTCCCCTTCTGCGTTGTGACGCTCGCTCGATTGTTCGGGCCGTGCTGTTATCGGTGTGCCCCCCTATTCTAAACGCGCCCTTATCGGCCACGAGTTCTGGTGACAAGTGCACGTGTGGGGCGCGCGTTGAAAACCCGCGCCCCACACGGCCTCGTGAATCAATCAGCAGGAGAAGATGTCCGGCTCTTCACCTTCTGCGACTACCTGCATCGACAGAGTCTCCAAGTCTTCGGAAACATCGACGCGAACGGTCGAACCATCGCCAACCTCGCCGGCTAGAAGCATCTTCGCCAGCTTGTCACCGATTTCCTTCTGGATCAGGCGACGTAGCGGACGAGCACCGTAAGCCGGGTCGTAGCCAATCCGGGTCAGCAGACCGCGGGCAGGCTCGGACACATCGAGCGTGATGCGACGGCTCTCAAGACGCTTCGCGAGCTGGCCGACCATCAGGTCAACAATGCCAGCCAAGTCATCCGCCGACAGCGGGTCGAACATGACCGTCTCATCCAGACGGTTTAAGAACTCCGGCTTGAATGCATGACGCACCGTCTCCATCACCGCATCAGTCTTCATCTCTTGCGTCAAAGACTGATCGGATAGGAACTGCGAGCCAAGGTTCGATGTCAAAATCAAGATCGTATTCCTGAAATCAACCGTGCGGCCCTGACCGTCAGTCAAGCGACCATCGTCGAGAACCTGAAGCAGAATGTCGAAGATTTCCGGATCAGCCTTTTCGACCTCATCCAAAAGGATCACCGAATACGGACGACGGCGAACAGCTTCGGTCAGCTGACCACCCTGCTCGTATCCAACGTATCCCGGAGGGGCACCGACGAGGCGCGCGACCGAATGCTTCTCGGAGTACTCCGACATGTCGATGCGAATCATCGCTCGCTCATCATCGAAGAGGAACTCCGCCAGCGACTTCGCCAGCTCCGTCTTACCGACACCCGTCGGACCGAGGAACAGGAACGAACCGGTCGGACGATTCGGATCCGCAATCCCCGCACGGGAACGCCGAACCGCATCGGACACCGCCGCGACGGCCATCTTCTGACCAATCAGTCGATGCCCGATCGCATCTTCCATGGTCAGAAGCTTCTCGGTTTCCGTCTGTAGGAGCTTACCGGTCGGGATACCCGTCCAGGACTCCACGACTTCCGCAATCTCAGCCGGCCCAACCTTCTCTGCGATCATCGGCTCGCCGGCTGCTTCATCTTCCGCTTCAGCGTTCGCCTCGGCTTCGCCAATCTGGCGTTCGACCGCGGGGATTTCACCGTTCTGAAGCCTTCCGGCTTCTTCCCAACGATTCTCACGGATAGCAAGTTCCAACTGAGTACGCAGTTCATCCAGCTGAACGCGCAGATCACCGACCTTGTTATGCCCGGCCTTCTCTGCCTCCCAGCGTCCAGTTAATGCAGTCAGCTCTTCCTGCTTATCAGCGAGGTCCGCACGAAGCTTCTCTAGGCGAATCTGGGTCGCTTCATCCGTCTTATCCGAATCAGATTCGGTCAGATAGGATTCTTCCATTCGCAGACGATCCACCTGGCGACGCAACTCATCGATCTCGATCGGGGAAGAATCAAGTTCCATCCGCAGACGAGACGCAGCCTCATCAATCAAGTCGATCGCCTTATCCGGCAGTTGACGCCCCGTGATGTAGCGATCCGACAAGGTTGCCGCCGCAACGAGCGCACCATCGGAGATTGTCACCTTATGGTGGGCCTCGTACTTCGGCGCAATACCGCGCAAGATCGCAACCGTATCCTCAACGGACGGTTCGCCGACGAAAACCTGCTGGAAACGACGTTCCAGAGCCGGGTCCTTTTCAATGTTCTCGCGATACTCGTCCAGCGTGGTCGCGCCAACCATGCGCAGTTCGCCACGCGCAAGCATCGGCTTGAGCATATTGCCAGCATCCATCGCACCTTCAGACCCACCACCGGCACCGACGACCGTGTGAAGCTCGTCGATAAAGGTGATGACCTGCCCGTCAGAGCGCTGGATTTCTTCGAGGACAGCCTTCAGACGCTCCTCAAATTCACCGCGGTATTTCGCGCCTGCCACCATCAATGCCAGGTCGAGAGCAATAAGCGTCTTATCCTTCAGGGATGCCGGAACATCGCCCGCGACAATACGCTGAGCCAACCCTTCGACAACCGCAGTCTTACCCACACCGGGCTCACCGATGAGGACAGGGTTGTTCTTCGTACGACGCGACAGTACCTGCACAACGCGACGAATCTCCGCGTCACGACCGATCACCGGGTCGAGCTTGCCTTCGCGAGCAACCTCGGTCAGGTCTCGCCCGTACTTCTTGAGAGCTTCGAAGCTCCCCTCCGGGTCAGGTGATGTAATCGGATTCGGACGGAGCGTCTTCAGAGCTTCCTCCAAAGCGGTGGGCGGTGCCGCGTTGTGAGAAAGAATGGTGCCGGCCTCACTCTTTGACGCGGCAAGCGCAATCATCAGGTGTTCAGTCGACACATAAGCGTCGCCAGCCTTTTCTGCACGCTTCTGAGCGTCGTTGATGACTCCCATCAGAGCCTGGTCTGCCTGAGCGTTTTGGGCGGTCGAGCCTTGAATACTTGGCAATGCGAGCAGAGCGTTACGCGCTCTCGCGCCGATCGTCTTACGGTCGGCACCGACAGCATCGAGAAGCGCCGTCGCAATTCCTTCGTTCTGAGTCAGCAGAGCATTCAAAAGATGCAGGGGCGTAACTCCCGGGTTGCCAGCTGCCCTGGCTGACTCGAGCGCAGAGCCAATAGCTTCCTGCGCTTTCGTCGTGAATTCGTTGGTCATATTTCCTCCAGTGACGCATTGCGTCGAGATATGGGCACGTGGCGATCCCACGTGCGTCTGCATATATCAACGCTCCAAAGTTGAGTCTATTCCACTCAACTTTATTTTTCTCGCCGAAAACTCAACTTCCACCCCTTCCGCTTCCCCATTCACGAGGCCAGCTACTCACCCTTAGCTGACAAAGGTGATCTGACAAGCGAAAACCCCGCCCGACACATGCCGGGCGGGGCCTCGTCCATACAAACTGGATCAGGCGGTAGCCACATCCTCACGGCGCGCCATTGCAGCCTCGAAATCCTTCGTCCCCACGAAGATTTCATTCGTGTACGGGTTACGGCCAAGCTTGCGCGAACGGTAGATCACGTAGCCGAGAGCCAGAATGTTGGCAGCCAGAGCGAGAATCGAAACAAACAGGTTTACATTCGGATTATTCACGGACTGAACCGAGAAATTCGAGTAGTCCTGGAACGCGGGAACAACCTGCGCGAACATACACCAGAGAGCCAACGTATTTGCACGATTCTGGATCCAACCACCCTTATTCCAGAAGGCGTTGGCAACCGTCGGTGCAAGAAGCAGGGCAACACCGCAGTACCAGGCGTGAGTCGGCAAACAGTTGTAGGTGTAGCAGAAGTTCCAGAGGTCGTAGGCGACAATGAACACCCACGTCATGTCTGGCCAGAGCATGTCCTGCTTCTTTCGAGAAGCGTAGATACCAAACCAGCCGGTCATCAGGAAGATATTGATCAGACCCGCGATGCCATTGAAGACATTGTGCCAACCGCCCATCAGCGTGACACCTTCGGAGGAAACCCAGGTCGTGCCGAATGCGCGGAACGCCGACTCAAAATCAGAGACAACGGCAATCAGAATGTTGATCGCAACAATAACGAACGGGAAGCACTTGAATGCATGTGAACGACCGATTTTTCCCCAGCCATACTTCAGCATCATGAAGCCAATACAGCCAGCAGTTGCCGCATAGAGCTTCGCATAGTGGAACCAGCTATTCATGTGCACGTAGGTCGGGTTATTGAGCGCCCACTCGGCACCCTGTCCAGCACCTACGTAGATCGCAATGAAATAGACCGTCAAAATAGCCGGCAGTACAAGGAAACAGAAGATGCCTCCCGCCTTTGTACGACGCGCGATCTCATTCGCTCCGATGAGCGCAGCGAAAACTAGCACCCATCCAATCCACTGATATGCGGCATGTTCGCCGTAGACCTCGAACAACATTGTTCTTGCCTTCCTTGCACTCACAGGACGCTGAGTCGTGACACGGACTCAAGAAATGAAGGTCCACCCTTCGGGGTCAAGATCCAGATTCAAAGCGCGCGCCACTACAGATATGAACTGACTCACACAGTCTAGGGCCAACATTTACACCCTGTCAATCACTGTTTGAGCTCCGCGCATTCCCTCAATGAAGAAATCCTTCATCAATCGAGTTGAACGAGATCGTCAATCTGGAGGGTGTGGGCGACGATTCGTTTAACCGCCGCTTCGCTGATATCCGGGCGCGTTCTCATCAGGGAGATCAGACCGACGATAAGCATGTAGAAGGTCTCGTAAAGGTCACCAATTTTGATCTCATGGTGTCGGCGGAAATCTTCTACGGTGTTATCCACAATGAAGTGCGCGATACGGTCGGCCGCGCGGTCAATGAACTGCAGATACAGTTGCCCGTTCCCAGTCCCCGCCAAGCTCATGCTGAATGGACTGTCTTGATCGATGATCGAACACATAAGATGCACTGCGTCATCAAGAGCTTTATCAACGTTTCCGAGTTCTCGCCCCTCGTTCCACTGACGAACCTGAGCGAGAAAGTCATCAATCACACTGTCGAGGACCGCCGAGGCGGCTTCATCTTTGGTCGCAAAGTAGTGGTAGAACAGGGAGCGCGTGAGGTTCGCTCGCTTCGAGATTGAAGAAACCGTCATCGCTGTAGCCCCACGCTCAACAATCTCAGCTCGGACAGCGTCGAGGATGTGAGAACGCGTCGTTTCACCGCGCTCATTCAGCAGGGGATAAGCTGTAGCCCGCGATGTGAGCGGAGTGTCCATCACATCCCCCCTTTAATAAATGACTGTGTCTGCCACATGATCGGCAGAGTTCCTACGCTAGTGTCGCGAACAGCGCACTATTCGCTGTAGTCGCCGTTCATGTCAGATTCCGATGGAGCTGGGCCAAATTTCTGATCTACTTCCTCAAAGAAGGCGGAAATTGTGCCGATTCCGCATTTGCACTGAGTAACAAGCTGCGCGTCAGAAAGCCCCCACTCACAGTCCAAGTTCACTTCTGCCAGAATTCGAATCTCTCCGTTCTTTTCAGTAAACGAAGCCATCGGCCACAGGTGAGTCGCATGCCAATCTTCAATCAGTAGCTCGACTTCTGACCTCAGCTGAGCATCAACGGGGGTGCTTCGAAAGGCAATAATTGTGAAGATTTCATTCTTCTTGCCGGTGATCCGGAACACGTACTGATTCGA
The DNA here is from genome assembly GCF_030217965.1 of Pauljensenia sp. UMB1177. Taxonomy (NCBI): domain Bacteria; kingdom Bacillati; phylum Actinomycetota; class Actinomycetes; order Actinomycetales; family Actinomycetaceae; genus Pauljensenia; species Pauljensenia sp. UMB1177. The sequence goes on from NZ_JASOOV010000006.1 coordinate 57,270, forward strand.
ATCGAAACCTGTCACAAAGTCACCCTCGTCGTCGATCTCCCAATTCCAACCCTGTGAGTCAAAAAAGAACCCGACACGTTCAAGGGTGACTGGACGAGTCAGATCCAGCTGATCGGGCTGGTCCGAACGATCCTGCACATCATCTGCCGAAGAAGCTCCCCTACCTTGGTCTTCCCCGTTGTCATCTTCACTGGGAACCTGAAGGGACTGGAGTTCTTGCAGGTCTGCGTCTACATCTAGGACGAGGCCGTCTTTGGCAGAAGCATCCTTTTGCACTTCATCTGCTACTTGGGCATTCAAGATCTTCCTAATTCGATCAAAGATTCCGCTCATAACGACAGCTCCTCGTTCAGTGCTTCAAAGAATTGCATCCCCGTGCCAAGCGCACAATCGATCTGCTGGTAGAGCTGTTCGTCCGTTGCTCCAGACTCCCAGTCAACAGTGTTCTCTACTCGAATATTGACGACTCCCTGATCGTTAAGGGTCGAGCAGACTTTCGGCCAGAGGTGCTTCCTATGCCAGTCAGCAATAAAAGCACGTGCCTCTGGTAGACGGTCCGGATTGATGGGGTTACCCCAGCCACCCAGGATATGGAGAATCTCTTGCTTCGTTCCAGTCAACAAAAAATAAAAGGTGTAGCCATTCCAGCGACCACCCAAATCGCCTTCATTATCAACGAACCACGTCCAGCTACGTTGATTGAAAAGATCCTTCAGGCGGTCTTGAGTTACCGGGGTAGGAATCTTCAATCGATCTGCGCTGTTTGACTCGATGTAACCCATGCTTTCCTTCCCCTTTTTAACGAAATTACCGTTTATCTCTACCAATAACGCTAAGAAACGCATTGTTTCACGATGTCGATACCTGCGCTGAACCGTTCTCCATTCAGGGATGAGCAGTCATCCCAGGCAATCACGTGCCATGGCATCGTTGCCGACCCACCATTGTTCCCAGTCTAGAAGAGACCATGTAGAAATCATTTTGCATTTAGCGTCAATCTGGTGTGTACATGGTCCATGTCAGAATCTTGATATGAATGCTGGCGTCTTCTTCATTTAAAGCCCAAACAGCGCCATGCACCCTCGTGGGCATCCCTCTTCCAAACGCTCGGCGACTGACAGTCCCGGAAAAGAAACACGAACGCCCTCGCAGTTTTTCAGTGAAGAGGATCTTCCCTGTCACTCTGGAAGAAGCGAACCAAGAAGAACCTCGTCGACGCCGAGGAAAACACCCAGGGTGGACGTGAGGGCGAGGCGGTATCACTACCAGCCTCGCCCTCACGCGAAAGAAACTGTCAGGACATCACTGCCACTGATACGGCGAACCTATCTGAGTGGCGCGGATTTGCGAACGCTTACGATTCGTCACCACCAGCCAGATGATGCCGGCAATCAGTAGGATCAGACCAAGAATTCCGATTCCCGTCGCCCAAGCAACTCCCGACATTCCAGCCCCCACCAAATCGTCGGCGGTAACACCAGAAATTGCCATCAATCTAGTGGTTTCACCCTCACATTCAACGACGTAATTTCCGGGCGCCAGACCATCAATGTAGAAAGTGTCCGTCGCACTCGTCGTCATCTTATATTCGGTGTCCGTTTCAACCGAGGTGACCTTACACGAGTAGAGGGTGCCCGCGTAAGCCGAAGGATCCGAACGTGAGGCCGTCACCATCAGCGATCCGCCGTCACCGATGGTGATTGTGTCGCCAGAGCGGATCTCATTCGTTCCAGCAATAACACCGTCAAGATCGAGACCAGCCAGAGCGCCCACCAACAGGGAAATCGGGGCAACGATAAACATCATCAGCAAGCCAACGACCATCATGATGATCGAACCGGCACGGCTAGGAAGCTTCTGAGGCACACCCGGCATCGGCATTCCAGCAACGTTGGGGCCACCAGCCTGTTGGCCGCCATAGGGCTGTCCCATCGGCTGATTCATCGGCTGACCCGGGTACTGAGGTGCATCAGAATTCCACTGCGCTTGCGCACCCTGCGGGTAGCCCGCGCCACCATCATTGAACGTCCCACCCGCGTAAGAACCGTAGGTTGGATTCGATGAACCGGAGACCTCGCCGTACTGAGGCCACGGTGTTTGGGATGAAGCCTGAGGGGCTTGTCCGTTGAAACCGGTCGCGAAACCACCATTCGGCTGGCTACCAGTCGGATCGGTGTTCATTTCAGGGGTCATCAATCCTCCAGATCGATAGTCAATTCTTATCCATCGTATCGGTGAAGAAGCGCCCTGTCTTTGGGGAGCAACCCCGATCAAACCCTGATTTTCCGTAGACAACAGCGCAAAGCACGCTGATCAGCGGCACGCAAAATCCAAACGTTCAGCGCGCAGAGCTTCGACGCCTGGAACATCAAGTGGCGCCAGTTCAAGCCCTGTAGCGCGAGTAAGAAGCAAGTCGGCAAGCTCAGGATTTCGAGCTAAAACGGGTCCATGCATATAGGTAGCAATAACGGATCCTTGAACGACACCATCGTAGGCAATAGGCTCCGGTGTCATCCCTTCGGGAGTTCCGTTGCCAACGCCCGCAATGACGCGACCAAGCGGACGCGCGTTGGGCCCAAGAACCGTCCCACCACCGTGGTTTTCAAAACCGCTCATTGGCTGGGTCAGTCCTTCAAGAAGGGGTTCACAGACAAGCTCGCCAATTGCACGATGCCCCTGCGGATCCGTGGTGACATCAAGAACGCCGAGGCCTTCGACTCGCTCGTCGCGCGCATCGCGATACCAGTGCCCCAAAACCTGCAATGAGGCGCAGATGGCAAGAAGTGGCTTGCCGGCGTCCAAGGCGTGAAGCAAGCCCGAGTCGTCGCGAAATTTCTGAGCCGCCAGTGACTGCGCAGTGTCTTCGCCACCGCCGAGAGTGTAAAGATCCAGTTCTGCTGGGATGTCTTCGTTCAAAGACACTGTCACTAGTTCCGCATCGATACCTCGACGGCGGGCGCGCTCTGCCAGAATCAGAGCATTGCCCGTATCTCCGTAGGTGCCCAGCACGTCGGGAAACAAGACCCCGATTCGCAGGGTTGATTCACTCATCGTCCACCCTCCTATCGTCCAGTTGCTGATTTCTGGCGAGCATCAAGGATTACTTTAAAGTCTCGAAGAGCCGTGTAGTTCAGCAACATTTCAACCTTGCCGGGCTCAAGGAGCTTCAAGGCGTCCATGGGTAGTGGCGCAAGATCGCAGTGAATTCCCGCGTATTCAAGGCGGACGGCCAAGTCGGCGCCTCGTTCACCGCACGCGACAATGCGACGATCGTCGGACGCGGACAACACGGAGAAGTCGACATCCCAGAGCCACGAGAGATCCTGCCCGTCCGGAACCTGGCCGTTGACTGCAATCACGACCTGTTTGACACGCGGGTCAACCATCGTCATCGCTTCTTGCCAGCCTGCCGGATTCTTCGCCAACATGATGCGAGCGCGACGCCCATCAACGTCATGAATGGAATACCGTCCGGCAACCTGACGCACTTGACCGATCGCGTTGGCGGCCACCTGCGGATCAATCCCCAACGCGACCGCGGCCGCTACCGCCTGGGCAGCGTTGCCAAGGTTTGCGCGCCCCGGGAGCTGCAGGTGCAAAGGAACGCGAACGTCGTTTGGTCCGTACAGAATTGCCGAGGGCCCGCTTGCTCCTTCCGGCATCAAATCGATGTTGCCGATTGTCCAGTCTGGCGTGGGACGCTGGCGAAGTTCGGGGAGTTCTTCGCCGAGGAAAGCTTCAATGAGATGCCACGAATCGGAGTCACGAACAACCCTGCCACCGCGCGGATAGGCCACGGAGTCGTCTCCCCATCCGGCGCCCGCGGCAACCCAGACAACGTTTCGCGCTTCGCAGGCTGCCGACACGATCAGCGGATCATCACAGTTCGCAACAACAAGGGAATCAGGGTTTTCTTCAACTGCCTGACGCAGACGGCGTTCAACCGAACCAATTTCACCGACGCGATCCAGCTGATCGCGAGACAGATTGAGGAAGACAAAAACTTTGGGCGAAACGTGCGCTGCAACGGCGGGCACGTGCATCTCATCAACTTCGAGGGCCGCGTGTGGCGCGGTCGGCGTGCTCATCAGCGCGGTGATAATACCCGAGCCCATGTTGTCGCCATTCACGTTCGAGGCAACCTGACCTGCTGTTTCAAGGGCCGCGCGAACGAATCGGTTGGTCGTTGACTTGCCGTTCGTCCCTGACACGATCACGGAGTCCATCGGGACTGCAAGTTCCGACAGAATATTCGGGTAGATACGGCTGGCGACTTCACCGCCGATCATTCCGCCTGATCCTCGTCCCAGAATTCGCGAGGCCGTGCGGGCAAGTGTGCCCGCACCGAGTGCAAGTTGGGCGCGCATCGGCAGTCGGTGCGCCGACGAATCGTGAGAACTCATGGGGTAACCCTAACGCGAGTGTAGAACTATCTGCGCAAATACACTTCGGGGCGAGCGTGACTATTGTCAACGCTCGCCCCGAAGATGCAGAGGTTATGGCGATTAGTCGACGACGGAAATCGTCCCGTCGATCACCCTGACACCCGAAGGTCCTGCTTCGATAACAGCCCGGATTGTGCGTTCCGGGTACGGGCTTGCAGTACGGATTGGACGCCAGATAGAGATTTCCCTCCCTTGCCCATCGCGGGCAGAAGGATTAACCCACGGGCGCTCACCGCGACGCATCGGCGACACCACGCCGTTTGCGGACGCGGCGAAGACTCGATCTTGACGAGCTTCAAGTTCTTCGATCCGCTGGCACAGCGCGACGCGCTCAGCTTCGAGGCTTTCCACTCGGCGTTCAAGTTCAAGGATCCGCTGGATTCCAGCAAGATTGATGCCTTCATCCTGGCTCATCCTCTGTACCTCGCGCAGACGTTGAACGTCGCGTTGCGAGTAGCGACGTCCTCTGCCCTTTGTGCGCGCGGGCGTCACCAAACCGAGGCGATCGTATTGACGAAGAGTCTGCGGGTGCATGCCTGCAAGCTCAGCCGCCACTGAAATAACGAACGTCAGTGCGTCATCAGAATCGGAAGAACGCCGCCTGACCATCGGTCACTCCTTCGCCTTCTCCATCAGGGTGGCTCGCACGTCCTGGTGATCAAAAGAGTCAGCAAGTGCCTTCACGGCATCTTTCTGTTCCTTGGTCAGGTGGTCTGGAACGGCAACCATGATCTCGATCAGCAGGTCACCCGTGTGCTTCGCGGTTTCAACACCGCGTTTGCGCACGCGTAGAACCGCGCCTGATTGAGTTCCAGCAGGCACCTTCACAGTCACGGTATTCCCATCGATCAGTGGAACGTCGATCTTCGTACCCAAGGCCGCTTCGGCGAACGTCACGGGAACTCTCACGCGCAGATTGTCGCCATCCCGGGTGAATACCGGATGGGGCTCAACGTGGATCGTCACCTGAAGGTCGCCGGACTGGCCACCGTTTTCCCCGGGCATTCCTTTGCCACGAAGACGAACCTTCTGACCTTCTTTAATGCCTGCGGGGATACGAACGGTGTTCTTCTTCCCGTCGACTTTCATGGTGAGCGTTGCTCCCTTGAGCGACTCACGGAAAGTGATCGACGTCGACGCGATTCGGTCGGCGCCTTTCCTGGGACGTGGCGGGGTGTGACCAAAGCGGGTACCAGCCCCGTAGTTCGGCTGAGGGCCGCCGGCGTTGAAGCCACCGGCCGCTCCACCGAACATTCCGAAGAGATCCTCGATATTGACTCCCGAACCGGAAGTTGAGAAGTTGAAGCTAGTGCCTTGACCACCGAACATCGACGAGAACGCATCTGTGAAGCCGGCACTACCCGGGCCACCGGCGGAGAAGCGAGCTCCTCCACCCATGGCACGGATCGCGTCGTATTGCTTACGCTGTTCCTCGTCAGACAGCACCGCGTAGGCTTCGCCGATTTCCTTGAACTTGGTTTCCGCCTTTTCATCACCCGGATTCTGGTCGGGGTGATACTGGCGAGCAAGCTTGCGGTAGGCCTTCTTAATCGCTGTTTGGTCGGCATCTTTTGCTACGCCCAGCGTCTTATAGAAGTCTTTTTCAAGCCAATCTTGTCCGCTCACTTTCACTCACCTCCATCATTCTTTGAGTTTGGGCGGATACGGGTATGTGGTTTATTCAGGGTTGTCCACCATGACCTTCGCAGCACGTAGAATCTTTTCATCGCGACGATAGCCGGGCTGGAGGATCTGGGCGATGGTTGCTACCTGAACCTCTGGGTTCACGTTGGCAAGCAGGGCCTCATGCTGAGTGGGATCGAATTCTTCACCTACAGCGCCGTAGCGTTCCAGGTTGAAGCGCGAGGCCAGAACGCTTTCCAGCTTCGTTGCAATCGCAGCAAAGGGGCCATCTTCGAGCTCCCCGTGAGCGCGGGCCGCATCGATGTCATCGAGAACGCTGATGAGCGCTTCAATGACTTCGCTCTGGCCGGATTCACGGTGGCCTGAAGCAGCTTCCTTCGCCCTGCGCACATAGTTCGAGTACTCCTGATTCAGGTTGTACAGGTCAGCGTGCGCACGTGCCAGCTGGTCTTCGAGGTCAGCGATTTTCTCGAGTGCGTTTGCGAGGTCCGAGTCTTCAACTTGTTCCTCGAAGGCGCTCATGTCAGTCAGTGCCTCGTCAGCTAACTGCGCGGTGGCTTCTCCTGCAGTTTCCCCGGTTGATGCGGACGCGGCCGCGCCGGCTGCGAACTGTTCGTCCGAGCTCGGTGCGACCTGCGCCTGCGATGCCTGGTCGTTGGCCTTGGCATCGCTGTGATCCTGGGGACCGGACTGGAAGCCCTGGTTCTCAGTTTCGCTCACTTGGTGTCGTCCTCATCCACGATTTCAGCATCGATGACGTCTTCATCAGCTGCGGGGGCGTCGCCAGCCGGAGTCTCGGTGCCTGCTGCTTCAGCCGCCTGCTGGGAGGCATAGACCTCTTCGCCGATCTTCATCGCGGAAGCGTTGAGCTTCTCGAGAGCTGACTTCACGGCCTCGGTGTCTTCACCCTTGAGCGCTTCCTTGACGGCGTCAACGTCAGCCTGAACCGCGGTGCGGGTCGCCTCGGTGACGGTTTCGCCATTGTCCTTGAGGAGCTTCTCAATCGAGTAAACGACCTGCTCAGCCTGGTTACGAGTGTCGGCGTCTTCACGGCGCTTCTTGTCCTCGGCTGCGTGCTCTTCAGCTTCCTTCACCATGCGGTCGATGTCTTCCTTTGGAAGAGCGGAGCCACCGGTGATGGTGACGGACTGTTCCTTGCCGGTGCCACGGTCCTTCGCGGAAACGTGGACGATACCGTTGGCGTCGATGTCGAAGGTGACCTCAATCTGCGGGATGCCACGTGGAGCCGGCGCAATACCGGACAGCTCGAAGGTGCCGAGCAGCTTGTTGTCCCGGGCGAACTCACGCTCACCCTGGTAGACCTGAATGAGCACGGACGGCTGACCGTCTTCGGCGGTCGAGAAGACCTCGGACGCCTTGGTCGGGATCGCGGTGTTGCGATCGATCAACTTGGTCATGATGCCACCCTTGGTCTCGATACCGAGGCTCAGCGGGGTCACGTCGATCAACAGGACGTCCTTGCGGTCACCCTGGATGACGCCGGCCTGGAGGGCCGCGCCAACGGCGACAACCTCATCGGGGTTCACACCCTTGTTCGGTTCACGGCCGCCGGTCAGCTGCTTGACCACGTCGGAAACGGCAGGCATACGGGTGGAGCCACCGACCAGAACCACGTGGTCAATGTCGTTGACGGAGATTCCGGCTTCGGCAATGACGTCGTGGAACGGCTTCTTGGTGCGATCCAGCAGGTCCGAGGTCATCTCCTCGAACTTTGCGCGGGTCAGGGACTCGTCCAGGTGGATCGGGCCGTCTGCGGTCATCGACAGGTACTGCAGGGAGATGTTAGTCGAGGTTGCGCTGGAGAGTTCCTTCTTGGCCTGCTCAGCGGTTTCCTTCAGACGCTGCAGCGCGACGGTGTCCTTGGACAGGTCCGCGCCAGTCTTTGCCTTGACCTGATCAATCAGCCAGTTGACGATGCGCTGATCCCAGTCGTCGCCACCGAGGCGGTTGTCGCCGGAGGTTGCGCGAACCTGAATGGTCGAGAAACCGTCGTCATCCTTGCCAATTTCGAGCAGGGAGACGTCAAAGGTTCCACCACCGAGGTCGAAAACCAGGATGAGTTCATCTTCCTTGCCCTTTTCGAGGCCGTATGCAAGCGCCGCTGCGGTGGGCTCGTTAACGATGCGCTGGACGTTGAGGCCTGCGATCTGGCCTGCGTCCTTCGTTGCCTGACGCTCAGCGTCGTTGAAGTAGGCGGGGACAGTGATGACGGCATCGGTGACGGGTTCGCCGAGGAATGCTTCCGCGTCAGCCTTCAGCTTGGAGAGGATGCGCGCGGAGATTTCCTGAGCGGTGTACTTCTTATCGTCAATTTCGATGCTCCAGTCGGTGCCCATGTGACGCTTGACCGAGGAGATCGTACGGTCAACGTTGGTCACAGCCTGACGCTTTGCGATTTCACCGACGAGGACCTCGCCAGACTTGGAGAATGCGACAACGGAAGGCGTGGTGCGCATGCCTTCTGCGTTCGCGATGATTGTGGGTTCGCCGCCTTCGAGGACAGCGATTGCGGAGTTGGTGGTACCGAGGTCAATGCCTACTGCACGTGCCATGTATGTGTTCCTTTCGTTCAGCCACCCAGCTTCGCCGGTGACTGCATGTGAAGATTTCTTGGACTGCCGTATGCGCGAGGCGCCTACTTGAGTCCGACAGGCTCAACTTTATACACCCGAACTTCATCACGCAAGAGGAAAACGAAAAGTTGAGTCACCAAAACTCAATGTTCACACGTTTATGCAGGTCAAGACAGTATTTGACTTCACACATTACCGAGCGCTTACCGGTGTTTTCAACGATCCCGTCGACGATAACCCCACTGGAATCATGGAAGAGGCTGACTACGAGGCTCTTGGTCTCAACCGGCGTTACATCACCACGAAAGCAAGCCACTCCGGGCGACTTCCCCAACGCGATCACCGATCAGATGACAGTCTGCGACGTTGTCTTTAAGGTAGCGAACACTCACTTCCGTCTTACCTGCCAAGGAGTGAGAGAATACTGAGACGTATCCGACCCTCCCTCTTACAGCGAATAGGCGGACCTTGTGTCTTCGATCCAGCTCAGGCTTTCCCCGCGTTCCATAAGCGACATTCTCTGTCAGCACTGGAATGCAGGTCGTTGCCACTCGTGCACGAATATTGAGGTTCCTTACGGCGACCAGCTTGCCACGAAGACAACGCGTGTTCGCGACCAGTTAGCCGACGTTGCTGGAGCCACCGATATCGCATGGCTTCCCCCTGTTGCCTCGTCGCCGACCGGCTTTCGCACGAACGCAAAGTTGGTCGTCGGTGGCACGAGGCGCCGGCCGACTCTTGGCATTTTGGGACGCGATCGCAGGGGTGTTGACCTGCCGGATTGTCCGATTCAGCATCCTGCAATTAACCGTGCGACGCCGGGGTTGAAGCGCTTTATTCGCCAGCTGAACCTGACGCCGTATGACGTGCCCACAAAGAGCGGCGAGTTGAAGTATGTGCTACTCACCGTCGGCGTGGATAATGCTCTGATGTGTCGCTTCGTGCTTCGCACACGCGACCGCGTCTCAGATATTCGCAAGGCACTCCCCTACTTGTTTGACTTGGCGCCCCATATTGAGGTCGTCACCGCAAACATTCACCCCACACACGAAGCGATCGTCGAAGGTCCCGACGAGATCATTCTGACCACGCGTCGCACACTGAAGATGGCGGTCGGTGATGTTCAGCTGGCGCTCGGGCCTCGTTCATTCACGCAGACGAATACGGAGGTGGCCGGAAAGTTGTACCGCCAGGTCACCGAATGGGCAGTTTCGGATAACGAGGCCGACCACCCTCGCTCAGCCTGGGATCTTTACTGCGGGGTCGGAGGTTTCGCTCTTCACTTGGCAGCGGCCGGCATTACTCCCGTAACGGGCGTGGAAGTATCGGATCAGGCGATAGCTTCGGCAATTCAAGGTGCTCGCCAGTTGAAGCTGGGGCGCGCGGACGCGCAGTTCATCGCTAAGGACGCGACGGCTTGGGCTGCTCGCCAGCCCGAAGAAAGCCGACCGGACGTGCTGGTTATTAACCCGCCACGTCGAGGGATCGGCTCAGAATTGGCCTCGTGGATTAGCGAATCTGGAATCCCGCGAGTCATCTACTCGTCGTGCAACCCGAAATCGCTCGCACGCGACTTGACAGAAATGCCGAACTATCGGGGCCTCGAAGCGCGTGTATTCGACATGTTCCCGCACACGGATCATGTGGAGACGGCAGTATTGATGTCAAGGGTCGAAGGAAAATAGGCTCGAAAGCCCTTGATTTCAGGCACTTTTCGGCTTCCGCAACCCCGAAAACTACCGCCTCCGCATGCTCCTCGTCGGCGGAGGACTCAACCTATGACCCACGCTCAAGTACGAAGAGCCCCTCTATGGCAGCGCTACAGAGCTGCGGGCGACATTGGATTATGATTTCTCGGAAGAGAAGAAGTTCTCTTATAAGAATCTCTCGATGGATGAGATCATCCACCACCTTGCACTTTTTGTTTCCAGACTGTGGCAGATCCATGTTTTCGGTGAGGGCAACACCAGAACGACGGCGGTATTCTTTATCAAGTATCTGCGCACGTTGGGCTTTGATGTGACAAACGATATTTTTGCTGAGAACGCTTGGTATTTTCGGAATTCACTGGTCAGGGAAAATTACAATGACCTGAAAAACGGCATTCACGAAACGATGGAGTTCCTTGAGGCGTTCCTTCGCAATCTCCTGTTGAACGAGAACCATCCGCTGCATAATCGGACATTGCACATCAGCGGCACCTTTAAGGAAACAGAAAAACCGGACATTGAAACTGCAAAACCAGACATTGACGATCTAAAATCGGACATTGAAGCTGTTTTTCAACCGAAAACGGCAAGCCATATTTTGAAGCTGCGTGAAGCATTTCCGGGGCAGACGATCTTTGGGCGGTCAGATGTCATGAAGGCGATTGATCTTAAAGCATCCAGAGCCTCTGATCTTCTGAAAGAAATGGTGGAACATGGAGTCACTGAGCCGGTGACCGGACACGGAAAAGGCAAGTATCGCTTCCGGCAGCAGTAGAGTTGAGTGGATGGGAAATAACAGGTTTTCGGACATATTCCCTCAGAGCGATGAGTAGAGACGATTGGAAAATCTGTGCGTCCGCTTATATATAGTAGGAACAACCACATCACCCTGTTTCCGAGAACGAGCGATACCGAAAAATCGGCAAAAATGGCCATTTGACATCCATCTGGAGCAATCAAGCCACGCCGAGGTTGCAATTGCCTTGGAGCGTTGCTGACTACAATCGCCTCAGGCTTGGCTGAGCACTGAGACAAGCTCAGAAATTGGGCGCATGCCCCCAGTTTGAACGTTGTGTCCTCCTTCGCCCATATTTGACGATATCCCGCCACTGAAAAAGCCTGACAGGGGAAACCACCGACGAAGATATCGGCATCGGGTACTTCTTCGGGCAGAACCTCGTGAATATCGCGCCCACCTACTTTGAGGTCAAAGTTCTGTTCGTACGTTTCAACGGCATATGGATCGAACTCATTGGCGTAAATCGTCTTTACTTTGCCGGTTTCTTCGAATCCGAGGTCGATCCCTCCGACTCCCGCCAAGAATGACGCTAACGTCCAGTTCTCGGCCATGAATATGCCCCATTTCCACGTGGTACACCCCACGGCTAACAGGAATTGCGGCACGCCGCAGCTTGGCCTCAATCACCCCAGCCGGCAAGCAGGTTTCGCGCCTGCTCAGCCAATGCGTCAATTGCAGGCTGCGCTTCATTGGCCCATGGAATGTAGTGGAACTCTGATCCGCCCGCATCAGTGAATGCTGTACGGTTCAGCTGGTCAATCTCTTCAAGGGTCTCCAGACAGTCGGCAACGAAGCCGGGGCAGATGATATCGACGCGCCTCGTCCCCTGCTTGCCGAGTTCACCAACCGTGTCGATCGTCGCCGGACCATTCCACTCGGCAGGACCGAAAACAGACTGGAAAGTAGCGATGCAGGACTCTTCATTCAGTCCCAGTCGCTCACGCAGAAGCGCAGCCGTTTCCTTGCATTCGTCAATGTAGGGATCACCCTTCTTCGACATGGCAACCGGAATTGAATGGAACGAGAGGATCAGACGGTCACCACCGGCAAAGTCCGGAGTGCCGTTGAGCTCCCACGACTCACGGATTGGACTTTCAAGCGCGTCAATATAGGTGGACGCAGTCGGAAACGAACGGGATAGCCGGATTTCAGGGTGCTCGCGCCTCGACAGTAGCCACTTGGCGGCCGCGTCATTCACGGACGCAATCGTGGTCGCCGAATACTGCGGGTAGGCCGACAGGATCGCGATCTTTCGATAGCCCTGCGTCATCAGATCATCAAGGACGCTTCCGAGGCTTGGCTGGCCGTAGCGCATTGCGGGCACGACTTTCATTCCAAGCTGTTCGCTCAGAAGTTCCGCCTGACGTGTCGTGTAGTGCAGTAGCGGGGATCCTTCATCCAGCCACACGGTCCGATATTTCGCGGCGGATTGGGCTGGTCGAACGCGCAGGATCACTCCCTCAAGGATCGGGCGCCAGACAGCTTTCGGCATTTCAATGACTCGCGGATCACTGAGGAACTCACGCAAATACGTGCGGACATCCGCAGTCGTCGGAGTTTTCGGAGTTCCAAGGTTGGCAAGTACGAGGGCCGGAGCATCACTGTGGCGCATAGTCCGAGTTTAACGGGTGGTTCACAGCGCTTTTCTGACAGGTGTCATCAGAATGTGTTCTGTCCGGTATGACGCACGAACCGTCGTATGTGTCGATGGCTACGTTACGACAACACGTCCAGCAAATCTGACCTGACTAGCACAACAGACCTCACACAACCGACCAAGATACCAACTAAGGTGCCGACCAAGATAACTATTGGAAGTTCGACAGTTTTCTTGGGAGGTGCAGATGGAAAACGTTTCAGCAGCGGAAAACGGCGCGGTCATCGACCGTGTCACAGTCCTCGGCTTGCGCACAGTGATCGGCAGCCTGGCCCTACCCGTCATCATTGCTCGCATTGTTTCCGCGAACGGCAATTTTGCTCTTAATAGGAAGGTTTTCCATGCTCGCCCTGGCACTCTTGTCTCAACTGGTCTCCGGTACGCTTCCCTCGCTGTCACACTCGTTGGCACGTCGTACGTGGGCCTTTGACTTCTGACTCACGTCGGAATCCCGCTCTGGATTGCGAAGTTGATCGTCGACATTTCGCTCTACTGTGTGTCCTAGCGCGTGCAGAAACGTTGGGTTTTCGCCAAATATGAAACGCCCATGTACGAGGCCGGACAGGTTTCGCTCCCTGGCCTTCCGCTCCAATTTCACTGCTCGCGACCGCGGGGCAAGCCGGCTAGGTCCATGCGGATCAGCCGAAAGAGCACGAACTGTTTATTCGTCTGACCTCGCGGTTTGGGACGCATAAGGCGACGTGACATTCGAAGGGCGATCACGGTCGTTTCCTTGGGTGGCCTTCGCCCGTAGAATTGCGACAAGATTGCGACAGGATTGCGTGAAGACGCGAAGTGAAAGGACCCTTATGACCATCGAGATCATCACCGAATCGTCCCCCGAAATCGTCGAGGCGATGGAGCGCCTGATTCCTCAGCTGTCCCGTTCAGCTGCCCCACTGGACGCGGCTGGGTGCGAGCGTTTCATTTCTCAGCCCGGCGTTCACCTGTTCGTTTTCCGCTCCGACAAGGCTGACGAGTCCGGCGCTTTCCCGATCCTCGGCATGCTCTCGCTGGCAACCTTCGAGATCCCGACCGGCGTGCGCGCCTGGGTCGAGGATGTCGTTGTTGATTCAGCTGCTCGTGGCCAGGGTGCCGGTCAGGCGCTCGTTGAGGCCGCGATTCGCCATGCTCAGGAAGTTGGCGCACGCACGGTCGATCTGACCAGCCGTCCGTCACGCGAGGCAGCGAACCGCCTCTACCAGCGCGCCGGTTTCGAGTTGCGTGAGACGAACGTGTACCGCGTTCCACTGGACAAGTAAGCGCTACGTCGCCAGTTGGCGCCTTTTTCTTGGGTACGAGGCTGGGTCTGCTGACCTAGCCTCGTCCTTTTTGTTGCCCGAATTGCGAGCGAGGATCCGCTAGACACACCGTGTATTCACTCCGCCCTTGATGCAAGAGAGGGGCGAGAAGCGGTGAGCGACCTCGTGAATCAATCACACGGCGAGCGAGTGAAAACTAGCTGTTATCGACCAAGTCCGAAACCGTGGAGTCAACGACCTTTGGCGCACCGCCCGTCTCCCATTCGGTCGGCATCCTTACGCAGTTTCAAGCCATAGAGAACGAAACCAATGGCAGCGGCAAGGAAAATCCAGCGAGGCCAGAAATCCACGGCATAGACCAAGTACGCGGAAAAAGCTGCGACAAAAAAGTTAACGTTCGAGCTCCGACGAAGATCATCGGGGTTGCGTGCCATAGTTCATCCTTTTCATATGCGCTTGTAAGCGTCGGCTTAGAACTCTTCGTAGAAAGCAGGGTCTTGGTTCGCACTGCGACCATCGGGGCGTGCAAGAGTGGCAATACGCGCCATCTGGTCTTCGCTAAGCTCGAAGTCGAATACGTCGAGATTTTCCGCCTGACGTTCTTTACTTGCTGACTTCGGAATCGGAAGAGTACCACGCTGGAGGTGCCAGCGAATGACAACCTGCGCGGGAGACTTACCAGTCTCGTGACCGATCTGAGTGAGAACAGGCTCATCGACAACGTGCAGTTTTCGAGCCAGCGGACTCCACGACATTGTCTGAACACCAAGATTGCGGTGGGCTTCAAGGCTTTCGGCCTGCGGGAAATACGGATGAAGCTCGATCTGATTGACAGCGGGAACAACCCCGACTTCGTCGCGCAGGCGCTCAATGTGTTCGGGCAGAAAGTTCGAAACGCCAACCGATCGAATCAAACCCTTCTTCTGCAGGTCAACAAGCGCTTGGAAGGCTTCAACATAGAGACCCTGACGCGGGTTCGGCCAGTGAATCAGGTAGAGATCCCAGTAGTCCAAACCGGCACTGAACAGGGATTCTTCAACCGTGTCAACGGCTTGTTCGTAGCGGTGATGGCGACCAGGAAGCTTTGAGACTAGGCGCAGGTCCTCGCGTGGAACGCCACAAGTGCGGACCGCTTGGCCCAGAGCCCCCTCGTTTTCGTAGTTGAACGCAGAGTCCAGCAGACGATATCCGGCATGAATCGCGTTCACCATTGATTCGATGCCGGCGTGACCACGCAAATTGTACGTGCCCAAGCCGATCAGGGGAATTGTGGTGCCGTCGTTCAGGGCGTAGGTGTCTAAATGCTTCATTGCAGACATACCCTCAGCATAGTCGGGCTTACGATTAACCCATGGGCTACTTCGATTACTCTGAGACTGACGTACACACGATCGACTATCAGCACTTCCTGCTTGACTCCCCTTCCCCATATCACGCCGCCGACTTGGTGGCGCAACGCCTGGTGGATGCAGGTTTCACTCGCCAGGACGAAACTGAGCCGTGGAACGCGAGTCCCGGCGGACACGTCATGGTTCGCGGTGGCGCCGTCGCAGCGTGGGTCGTTCCGACTTCTGTCACTGAGCAGACCGGCTTCCGTATTGTTGGTGCGCACACCGATTCCCCTGTTTTCCACGTGAAGCCGTCGCTGACGTCGTCGACCGCAGATGGTTGGGGTCAGATTGACGTCGAGGTCTACGGTGGCATGATGTGGAATTCGTGGCTTGACCGCGAGCTTGCTGTTGCCGGCCGATTGATGATGAAGGACGGTCGCCAAGTTCTGGTGCGCACCGGCGCACTGGCACGTATCCCACAGCTGGCAATTCACTTGGATCGTGGCGTGAACCCGGAAGGGCTGAAGCTCGATCCGCAGAAGCACCTGCACCCAGTGTGGACCGTCGATAACCCGGAAGCGAACTTCATGGCTGAGGTCGCGAAGTACGCCGGCGTGAATGTCAAGGACATCGTGTCACATGATTTGATCCTGATTCCTCAGCAAGGCCCTGCCACTTTTGGCGAGTCCGGCCAGTTCTTCGCTGCGGGTCAGCAGGACAATCTTTCCTCCGTTCACGCCGCTCTGACTGCATTTGAGCGCCTGACGAAGGCTGGGACTCCCACCGATGGTGACGTTCGAATTTTTATGTGCTTCAACCACGAGGAAATTGGTTCCGCAACCCGCGAAGGTGCTGCCGGCCCGATTTTGCAGACCGTTCTGGAGCGTACCGCCTACGCTCTGAATCGCGACGCCGACGGGGTTGCGCGCATGTTTGCCGCTTCGTCGTGCATCAGCGCGGACGCCGCCCACTCAGTACACCCCAACTACGCGGAGTATCACGACCCGGCAACTCATCCGGTGATGGGACGAGGCCCGGTCTTGAAGATCAACGCCAACCAGCGCTATGCGACCGACGGAGAAGGTATTGCCCTGTGGCACCGCGCGTGCGCTGCTGCGGGCGTGCCATCTCAGGACTTCGTGTCGAATAACGCGATGCCGTGCGGATCCACGATTGGCCCGATCACGGCGACTCGCCTGGGCATTCTGACGGTGGATGTGGGCGTCGGCCTCCTGTCGATGCACTCGGCTCGCGAAATGAGCCACGTCAACGACCTGATTGGTATGTCGAAGGCGCTCGAGGCCTACTGGCTGGGCGCCTGACGTACTCAGACTCATTGGTGCCCCGCGGACGATCCGCGGGGCACCAATGCGTAGTTCTGCATAATCCCCCTAGGCAAAGGTTCTCACGATCAGAAGCTGGTGAGCTCAGTCCTCGAAGGAAACAACGGCGGAACGGCCTGACCACCAAGGACACCGGTGTTGGAAGAAGAAACGGTGTATGCAATTGCGTGTGGTGTGTTCATGAGTCCATCTGACGACGGGAATTGGAGTCTCGCACGCTGAATCTCGCACCGTGTGGGGTACTCATACCGCACACCCAACATCCGTTCAGCTCATGCAATGGCCACCAATGGCGGTGGCGGTGGAGCACGTCGGTGTTAGATCGACCAGATGAACGGAACCAACAGGATCTTCACGACGATGGAGAAAGCAAACAGGCTCGCGTAGGCGGCCTCGATGCGTTCATCGGGAACGCGGGCGTCCGCGGCCTGCAAGACTGCCGGTTGCCCCAGGAAACCTGCGACTCCACCGGCGCTACGAGGCGCGGACAGACCGGCAAATCGACCGGCAAGAGCCTGAGCCACGCAGCAGACCACTACCAATATCACAGCGAGCAGCGCCGCCTTCGGACCATCGGGGCTGGTCAGAAGCGAAGCGAGTTCTGGCCCTGCATTCAAGCCGAGACCAGCAAGGAAAAGAAGCAAGCCGATCTGACGGATCGTAATATTCGCCGAGGTGGGAAGTGTCCATACCAGCGGCCCGGTGCGACGCAGGGCACCCAGCAACATGCCAACGATCAGCGGGCCGGCAGCAGAGCCAAGAGTGAACGAGGCCCCCGATGGCATCGGGAACGGAATCGCGCCGAGCAACATGCCCAGCACCAGACCGATACCGAACGCCATTGCGTCGACTTCCGCAACGCGCTTTTCGGAGTCTCCGAAGAAGGACTGGATTTCATCAAGCTCATCTGTCGGGACAACGACGGCGACGTGATCGCCGAGTTGCAGATCTAGGTCGTCTCGGGCAAGCAAGTCAAGGTCGCCTCGGCGGACGCGCGTGACAACAGCGCCGAAACGTGTGGCTACATTGAGCGCAGAAATCGGCTGGCCGGCAACTTCGGGGTTCGAGACAAGGATGCGCTCAAATGCGACGTCCGAGCGGTCATCTTCAAGGTGGTGCTCGACGGGTTCGCCGATTTGATACGCGGCTTCTTCAATCTTTGCCGGGTCGCCCACAACCAGCACGAGATCCCCCTCGTACAGGTCCTCACCGGGAACGACAACGCGGGTTTCGCCTTTGCGACGAAGGTAGGACATGCGAACCTGCTGGTCACGCCACAAGGTTACGTGACGGGTGTTGATGCGTTTGGCAACGCGAACAGTCATCGTTTCCAAGGACTGACCGGCCAGTGAGGGGGTGTCTTTTTCGCCCACCCATTTGCGGGTGACGGTCATGGTAACAACGATGATCCCGATGATGACGCCGATCGGGTATCCGAAGGCGTAACCGACTGCGGCTTGCGGGTCGCCGGTGACGCGAGTGGCCGCGTCTAGGGCAGGAGCAGCGGTCAGAGCACCGGTGAATAGACCGAGTGTCAGCCCCTTGGGAAGCTGAAGCAGACCGCCGCCGATGAACGCGGTAATTGCGCCGATGACGCAGACTACGGCACAGCTTCCAAGAAGCGCCGTCTGTTTTCGAATGTCTTTAAAGAACACTGCGCCCGACGAGATGCCGACCGTATAGACGAAGAATGCTAGGCCGATCTGTTGGACGATTTCCATGCCTTCGCCGACTTCGGGGTTCCACGCGGAGGCTGCGAGGCCGACGAAGAGTGCCCCGGCTGCGCCGAAACGAAGTGGACCGAAGCGGATTGCGCCGAGCGCAGCACCCACTCCAACAACCAGGAAGAGGGTAAGAAGGTGGTTCGCAATCAGCAGGGAGGCCATGCTTCAACCCTAGTCAGGCTCCATTTTCAGTTCCATCTTCTGTGCGTGGAACTGCCCACGTTGGGGTGAGCCCGGCGTTAGTTGCGTCCCAATTATCACCCTGGGAGGAAATCAGTCGCGACGAGGCGAAAATAAGCCCCTCGATCATTTGGGCGAGCATCCGCTTATTCGTACCACCGCCCATTGAGGGCGCAAACGACTCCAGATAGAAGGTGGTCAGGATTCGCGAGATCACTCCTGGCTCGAAAATCGATTGGCGTCCCATTCGGGCGAGCACGCCGCGGACGATTCTTCCGACTGCTGCTTCGAGCTGTTCACGTTCAGTGACGGGGAATGCATCATCGCTAGCGATAAGTTCGGGATGACGCATCATGTAGAGGTTGTATTCGCAGGTCAGAACGTACATTGTTCGCCCCTGCGCCGAAAAACTGTCAAGGACTGCCATGATGGTGCCAACGTCGGGTTCGCCTTCGATACCCGCGAGCGCCGCTTCGATTTCATCGACGATTGTGTGGGCGCGTTGGACGAGGACATCCTTCAATACTTCATCCATTGACGAGTAGTTGGAATAGAAGGCGCCTCGGGTAAAACCCGCTGCTTTGACGACGTCATCAATTTTTACGCCGGAGAATCCTTTTTCTACGAAGACGTCTGCGGCAGCGTCGAGAAGGCGGGCGCGGGTGTTGACGCGATTGCGTACGTCGCGGGTTTTGCTGCTCACTGCCCCTCCTTCGAGGACTGAAAATATCTATAGGATCACCCTAATCGAAGTTTCAATACATTTGTGAATCGGATACGCTTTTGTATCGAAACATTGATGCGATTCATCGAAAGGACCAAACGTGTCCTCCCTTCTTCACCGCGTAGGCCGCTGGTGCGCAGACCATGCGAAGCGGACGCTTGCCATCTGGGCAGCTCTTCTTACTGTGCTCGCTATTGCCGTTGGATTACTCGGCATTAATCTGTCGGGCGCTTTCAAGATCGCCGAAGCTGAGTCGATGACCGGCTTGGAGATCCTGGCCGAGCGACTCCCCCAGGCTGCGGGCACATCCGAACAGGTACTTTTCACCGCGTCGGACTCGAATATCACCGCTCACAAGAAAGCAATCGATGAGTTCGTCGACAAGGCCGGCGATATCGACGGTGTCGCGCTGGTCTCCGACCCGTTTGATTCTGAGCGTTCCACGATCACCGACAACGGGAAGAACGCGCTTGTTCAGATTCAAGCAGACACGTCGGTGGGGTCGCTCGCGGGCGGTGAAAATGCGAAGGCTCACGACGTTTCAGCCGCCCTTGATGAATTAGCATCATCCGTCCACGATTCCGATTCCGCGCTTACGGTCCAGCTGGGAGGCAATATCGGCAAGACGGTCGATATTGCCTTATCCGCGACCGAACTGGTCGGCGTTTTGATCGCAGCGATCGTCCTGCTCGTCACCTTCGGGTCACTACTGACCGCGGGCGCACCGATCCTTTCAGCGTTCATCGGTGTGGGTGTCGGCATGGCCTCGCTTCTTGTTGGCGCAACGTTTATTCAGATCAATTCGGTGACCCCGGTCCTCGCGGTCATGATCGGTTTGGCTGTGGGCATTGACTACGCGCTATTCATCATTTCGCGCGCTCGCGAGTATCTCGCCAAAGGGATCGAGGCTCACGAGGCCGCGGCTCGCGCAAACGCGACCGCGGGGTCGGCAGTGGTGTTCGCTGGTGGCACGGTGATCGTTGCACTTACTGGCTTGGGTGTTGCTGGTATCCCGTTCTTGACGGTGATGGGCGTCTCCTCAGCGATTGTTGTTGGCATTGCGGTTCTGGTTGCTTTGACCGCTGTTCCGGCTCTGCTTGCTCTTCTTGGCCAGCGCGCAACTCCAAAGAAGCGCACCCGTAAGGCCGTAGCGAACAATAGTAAGCCCGCAAAGAAGCACCGTTCCTTTGCTGCACGTTGGATCGACACAATCACGAAGATTCCCGCTTTGACGGTCCTTGTCGTCATTACGATTCTTGGTATCGCAACGATTCCAGCAACCGGTATGCGCTTAGGGCTCACTGACAACGGATACGAAGCCAAAGATACGCAGTTGCGTCAGACCTACGATGCGATCACACAAGCCTACGGTGACGGATACAACTCCCCCATTGTTGTCATCGCGGATATTTCCCAAACGGCTCAGCCACTCGAAGTGACGGACGCTCTCGCCGATCGCCTCTCGTCCCTAGACGGCGTCGACCGAATCGCACTGGCAACACCGAACCAGGATGCAACGATCGCATTCGTCCAGATCCTTCCGGAAAAGGGCCAGACCGATCCGAAAACTCACGCGCTTGTTCGAACCATTCGCGATGACGCATCCCAGATTGAAACCGACCTTGGGATCCGTGACATCATGGTGACGGGCCAAACCGCAGTCGCCATCGACATTGCCAGCCAACTCAATGCCGCGCTTGTTCCCTTCGGCATTGTTGTTGTCGGGCTCTCGATCATTCTGCTGATGATTGTCTTCCGCTCAATCGCTGTCCCACTGACAGCAACTCTCGGCTATCTGCTGAGCCTCGGCACAGCATTCGGCGCAGTCGGCCTTGTCTTCGGATGGGGCTACTTCGCTGACTTCATCCACGTGACCAAAGTGGGCGTCGTCATCTCGTTCCTCCCCGTGATCGTCATGGGTGTCCTCTTCGGCTTAGCAATGGACTACGAGGTTTTCCTTGTCTCGCGTATGCGTGAAGAATGGATCCACTCCCGCGACGCCAAGCGAGCTGTTCGACGCGGCTTCATCGGATCATCCACGGTCGTCACAGCAGCGGCCGTCATCATGACCGGCGTCTTCGCGGCGTTCATCCCACACGGGAACGTCTACATCAAGCCCATCGCTGTCGCCCTGACCGCCGGCATCGCAACAGACGCTTTCGTCGTACGCATGACCCTGATCCCCGCACTCATGGCGCTCCTCGGCAAGCGCGCATGGTGGATGCCCGCATGGCTTGACCGCATGCTCCCCGTTGTCGACGTCGAAGGCGAGGGGCTTGCCCGCTCGCTCGAACACGCCGACTGGGTAAAAGCACACGGCGAATCCTCCCTCAGGATGGAAGGAGTTCGCGTCCAAGAAGGAAGCGACGTCGTATTCAGCGGATTCACCCTTGTTTTGAAACCCGGAGAACTCGGCATCGTCAGAAGCGACGACACCCTAGCGCGTCACGCGCTCGCAACCATCATCAGCGCACGTCTTCGTCCAACACGGGGAATCATCGTCGTCGGCGATCGCGTCCTCCCAGACGGGACCGCATTCGTCCAACGTCAAACCCTTTCACTGCATAACCACGATGACGCTGTTCCTACACACACCAGGATCGTGATCGTTGACGATCCGGGAACCAGGCGGTGGAAACGTATCGACGAATTGATCGCCGCAGGTAAGACCGTGGTTGTCACCGGCAAGCGCGGCCTCGTCGTCCCTGAAAATCTCACCCCAGCAGCCGACGTTGAACTGGGTGCGAGCACCACCACCTCAAAGGAGAATGTTCGATGAAACGCCACTGGATGCTTCTGACTCTGATCCTTCTGCTCCCCACTCTGCTGGGACTGACCACCCTACTCGGCGTCAATGCGGGCACGGCAAACGCCAGCCAGATCAGTGCTGCCATCGTGAACAACGACGAAATTGCGACGCTGGATGATGGGACACAGGTGCCCGGTGGCCGACAAATCATTGCGGCCCTGACCAAGGATGACGTCAACGGCGAGCAATCACTGAACTGGTCGGTTGTTACCGAAGAGACCGCAGCCTCTGGTCTTCATGACGGCACCTACGATGCTGTCGTCACGATCCCCAAGGACTTCTCACAGTCTCTGGTCGACATTTTGGTGAACAATTCTGGCGATGTTCCACAACTGAACCTCGAAGTTGCGGACGGTTCAAGCGATGCTTTTGGCACCTTGTCGAATGCGCTTGCTCACAGTGCCGCATCGGAATTCGGTACGACGCTCACTGTCAAATACCTGACGCAATCCCTTGAAGCCACGGGGACAATTGCCGATAAGATCGGCCAGGCCGCCGACGGAGCGCGCCAAGTTGCTGACGGACAAGTCAGCGCGACTAACGGAGCGCGTCAGCTGGCTGACGGCACATCGACACTGGCAAGTGGAAGTGGCCAGCTTGCCGACGGGACACGCTCTCTAGCAAATGGGGCTTCTACGCTCAGTTCCGGAGTTGCTCAGCTCACCTCGGGGAGCTCATCCCTGGCAGACGGAGCGCGCACGTTGGACAACGGGTTGAGCGCTCTCAACGACGGCTCAACCACGCTCGCTTCCGGAGCCTCCTCCTTGGCCATGGGCATCGATTCTCTTAAGAGCGGCTCAACTTCCCTGAGCGACGGCGCCTCCTCTTTGGCAGGAGCAGTCGCGAAGTACACAGGCGGAGCCGCCCAACTCTACGCCGGCATGACTCAGTCTCTTGATGGGACCTCGCCATCATTGCAGACGGGCGCACAACAGGTCGCAGCCGGCCTTACCCAGCTGGATCAGCAGTTGGGCACCCTCGACACTACTGCTCTCAACGCTCTGCCCGGTCAGCTGAGTGCAGCAAGCAACGGAGCAAGCACCATCAAGACCAACGCAGACGCGCTACCCGCACTCATTAGCGCCTGCCAGGCAGGAAGCGCTGTAGCATGCACGGGGGCAACCCAATACGCGCAAGGCATTTCTGCCGGTGCCGAACAGCTGGCAACTCAACTCAGCCAAGGAGCAACCGTGGCGCAAAACTCGGTGGACTCCACGGGCACACAGCTCCAGGCATTGAAAGCCGGAGTGAGCACGCTGAGCGCAGGCGCCACCAGGGTCTCCGGCGGTATTGACACCGTCGTGGCAAACATGGGCCAGCTGGCTGGGAAAAACTCTTCCGACCTGAACTCCGCTGCTTCGCAGGTGGCAGCCGGGGCGACGAAGCTCGACCACGGTGTCAGCCAGCTGAGCACGGGAGCCCATCAGGTAGCTAGCGGATCATCAACACTGTCGAGTTCCCTTGCCCAGGCCCATAGCGGATCATCTGCTCTATCTTCCGGAGCTTCAACGCTCGCCGACGGTGCATTAGAGGCGAATAGTGGCGCCTCCCAACTATCCTCCGGAGCCTCCACTCTGGCGTCGAAGACCGGCGAATTGGTCAGCGGAGCCCAAACGCTGAACTCCGGTGCCAACCAGTTGGTTGACGGCCTGAATCAGCTGAGCGACGGTTCCACCACGCTCGCCGACGGACTCCAGTTAGCCACCGATCAGATCCCCACACACTCGAAGGCAGAAGCGGCCTCGTCCGCGAAGGCACTGGCCACTCCGATCGACGTCACCTCCACTTCTGGTAAGCAGGATACGACGACATCGTGGTCTCCCACCGCAGCGGTTCTTGCCCTGTGGCTGGCGACAATGGTGGGGGCACTCGCGTTCGGCGCGCTCAATTCCAAGCGCGTTGATTCGGCGGCCACCCCCGCTGCACTCGCGTTCAATGCCCTTTGGCCGAACCTGATCGTGTCCGGTGTTTCCGCAGCTATCCTTGGTGGCGCACTGCGTATTGCCGGAGCCATGACAACTCGCCCCGTCGCAACATTCGTCATTCTTGTGGTAAGTGCGCTGACGCTCGCAATCGTTCAGCAAGCACTGATCGCAGCGTTTGGTCAGCGCGTAGGACTGGCAATCTCCGTTGTTTTATTCGCCTTCCAAGCAGTGTTGCTCGTCGGCATTTTCGCCGGCCAGCCGACCAGCGGATTCATTGGTGGCTTGCGAGGCGCGATGATCCTTCCTGCGGTTGAAGGAACGCTACGAGCGCTTGTTTTGGGAGTCGGTGCGACGAACCTTGGGCACACCGTAGGTCTGTTGATCGCATGGTCGCTTCTTGCTTTCATCGTTTCGATCGGTGCTGTTGCGAAGCGTCGCCAAACCTCCGTGAGCGAACTGCGAGCACGCCTCGCCTAGCTCCCTCGGCAACCGTCTACGATTGCCGTATGACTAGTACACCGGGCACCTCGGGCGAATCCCCGTCGACCTCTACCAGCGAGCAGAAGGCCGTCGAGATTCCCCGAGGCGCTTTGGCACCCGGAGACTCGGTTCGCGTCGATACGTGGCTCTGGGCTATCCGCAAGGTCAAGTCGCGGTCGCAAGCAACCTCTGCGGCTCGCGCCGGACATGTGAAAGTCAACGGTGACAGCGCAAAAGCCGCTCAAAAAGTGAAGGTGGGCGACGAGGTCCGCCTACGAGTCGACGGTTTCGACCAGATACTGACGGTAACGAAACTGCTGGTCAAACGCGTTGGTGCCCCTCAAGCGCGCGTCTGCTACGAGGACCTCACTCCCCCTCGTCCCAGATTGTTCATCCCGGTTGCTCAGCGTGAACGTGGAACTGGTCGCCCGTCGAAGAAAGAGCGCCGAGAGTTGGATCGCCTACGCGGGCGTGACTCTCATGAACATGCGCGTCTCGACCATCATCTTTCCGATTTCGATTGGGATTGACGAGGCGTCACTGGGGGGGATTACGCCGGGGCGCTGACTGTCCGGCTCAGTTCGAGCACCGCAGTCAGTAGGCGGCCTAGCTCACCGAAATCAGGGAGCCCGGCTTCTGCTGGCGCGAAGCAACAACGCCCGCAACGACAGTCGCCAAAATCGGAGAACCGAAGAACATCACGATCACCTGAAACCACGGGATCACAGGATGAAGGTTTGCAAGCTCAGGGAATACACCTGAACGAGCGATCGTCATGACCGTCAGCACCCCTGCAATCAAGCCGGACAGCACGGAAATAGGCAAGCAGACCAATGCGAGTCCCATGCCCTGGTAGGCGGTAACGCGCGAACGGAGAGTCCTAGACGCACCAATCGCTTCCAGCGTCTCGAAGTCGGGACGCATAGCGTTAGCCGAAAGAACGACAATCAAAGCGATCGTTCCGGTGGCGGAAAGCAATGCGATCAGCGTAGCGATGTAGGGCATGATGATGGTCGACAACGGAGGTTGAATGACCGTCACCGATGAACCGGGGGCGCTCGACTCAATTGCTGAAATAAATCCCGACATCGCCCAAACAGACACGGGCTTATCAACAATCAAAAGCTGTCCCAGTGGAAGGACGGGAACCTTCAACACTTCAGCAGCTTTGGGAGACAAGACGATCACGTTCAGCTTCGACCAGGTGATTGCTTGAATCTGGGCCTCGGACACCGTGGTGGGGTCAGGAACCGTGTTCAAGCCTTGCGTAGCTGCCTCAACCGTGTCGCTCATATCTAGAGCACGAAGTGTCGCTTGGCCCGATTCAGAAATGTACGAGCCCCTCGGCATAATCGCACCACCGGAGTTCAGGGTCGTTACGGCCTTCACCATCTCGTCGCCGGAAAGCAGGTTGGAGGCGGAGAGGAAAGTGCCATCGTCCACGATGTACGCCAAATCCAATTCCGCGAGCGAGGGAACATGGTCGTTCATTGACTCTGTGGATGCCTCGTTAGGGGAGATCGTTTCGATCACGATGGAGGGGCCACAATCAGTGGATTCCCATTTCAAACCTGACAGCGTGGTGGCGCTCGATACCGAGCGACGATCCGTCACAGCTGCAGCGGCAGAATCGTGAATCACTCGCGCCTGAGAAACCCTATCCGTGACATCGGCGTCCGACACGAAGACGCTTCCTTTCGGCCCCAGGTGCGCGTGTGCATTCCACGCGGCTTCGTTCGCGCTTGTCAGAGTGATCAGAAGCGCTGTGGCCAGCAGTGCGGTGGTCATCAACGAGGCCATTGCTGGAAGCGTCCGCTGGCCGTTCCTGACCGCGTCACGAACCGCAAGACGCAAACCCAGCGAAGGATGAAGTCGGCCACGCCAGTCATATGCAACAAAGTAAGGAGCGGTTCCGATAATTCCACTGATCAGCAGGGCTAGACCGAAAGCAAGAATCCCCAGAGCCCCCGCCATCGCTGCCCACATCAAAAGCGGGATAGCAAGGACAAGAAGAAGCGGGTAGAACGGGATCTTCCGAACAAGACGCGACGGCGCACGAGTATGCCCAGAGAACAGCGTGGTCACATCCGTGTCCGCAAGGTCACGAGCCGGCGCATAACAGGCGATCAGACACACCACAATCGGTGAAATGAAGGAGAAGACTAGAGCTTCCCAAGGAATCATCGACAGACTTAAACCTTGAATCTGGACGAAGGTACCAAGGACGATCCCCACCCCTGCAAGGGACAGGAATGCCGACAGGACACCCAGTACCAGTCCCAGCGACATCATCAGACGAATCAGGTGAAAACGTGTCGCGCCAACGGCAAGCATCGTAATCGCGCTGGGGATACCGTTCGTTTGAGCGACCGCGAATAGCGGTGAGACGAACAGGATCAGCTCGATGAAAACCAGAAGAACACCGATAACAATGATGAATGGAAGCCATGCCTGAGCCGATGAAAATTCCGTGGATTGCGGAGGCGGAGCGTTCTGAGGGGGATGTGCCAGAACAGCACGAGAGATAACAGCGAAGCCTGAATGATTGAGCAACTGCACGTCGTCCCACGTCACAGGGGATTCACTCAAGATGTAGTAGTGAGCAGAGGTTCCTTGAAGTTCACTCGGCGATCTCGATGCAAAAGTTCCAAGACCTACAACAATGCTTCGTTCCTGATCCGCCACTTGGTCAATCATGACCGTCGCAGTAATTGATGGCTTCATGCTCGTGCTTGATACTGAAACATGAATCGTGTCCCCCACGCCCACGTTCAGTTCTGTAGCAACGTCTAAAGCAAGAACAGCATGCCCATTTTCAAGCCTCGGAGTCTGTTCATCCTTCTCAGCAAAAATATCCAACGACGAAGTCTCTGTGGCTGTCGTAACTAATGCAGAGCGTAAACCGTCTTCAGTTGACACATTGACCGACGGGAAAGATAGCGTTGTGACCATCACAGCATCGCTGGGGAGCCACCGATTCAGTTGAAACTCATCGACAGACGATGAATCCACGGACGCAGAAGTCACATCACCCGCTGGTTCACCCAAATAATCCTGTTCGATCGGATTAAAGCTGACGCGTGTAATTCGCGCTTGAGTCGAATCATTCGGCCCTAAGTTCTGTATCGCCAAATAGCGTGATGATGACATCATCGACCAGAGAGTGATCGACGAAATAACCAGCACGATCGGTAGCGAAACGATCAGTAACGACGTCAGGGTACGCCATCGATCACGGATCGTTGCGCGCCTCGATATCCGCAATACAATCTTCCAAGTATTAGCACGTGCGCGAATTCCGTGGCTCAATCCGGATCCGCCTTCGCTCATAGAAGATCCTCAATCCGATCTGACGAAGAGGTATCAGTCATCTTCCCATCACGAAGGAAAACTGTACGGTCAGCCCACGCGGCAAAACGGGCCTCGTGAGTCGCCAGGATTCCTGCAGCGCCCGCATCAATCTGTTGACGCAAAGCAAGCATAATCTGTTCACCCGAGTGAGAATCGAGGGAACCGGTGGGCTCGTCAGCCATGATAATCGAGCGACGACCAACCAGAGCGCGGGCAATTGCAACCTGTTGTTGCTCACGACCATTCAGGCCATCCGGGAACTTTTCAGCAAGGTCAAGAGCTCCCACTTCCTCGAGGGCAAAAAGTGCAGCATCGCGTGCTTTCGAGGAAGAAAAACCATCCAGTTCAAGTGGCATTTCAACGTTTTCCACCGCAGTCAGGGTGGGAAGTAGATTTGAATCGCGGAACACGTATCCGATCGACTTACGGCGAACCATCGCACATTCCACAGACGACATATCTGCAAAGGACTCGCCGTGAATGTAAACCTTGCCCGACGTTGGGCGCTCTAGTCCTCCAGCGATGGCAAGCAGTGTGGATTTACCAGAGCCCGAAGGTCCCATGATGGCAAGAAGCTCGCCAGGCTCAACCTGTAGGTTGATCCCAGCGAGCACCTGAACCTTCGTATTGCCGGTACCGTATTCGTGAAAGATATCGACAAGAGCAACCGGATGGGAGTTCAAACTCATCGCACGCCGGCAGCAACGTTCTTCGAAGACTTCTGACGTTCCTGACGTTTGAAGCGAGCGAATGCTGCGCGACGAGCGACCTCGGAAACGGCGCCGGACTCAATGTGATCCAGCCAGTTCAGTTCCGCTTCGAGGTCGAAGATATGACGCTCAAGAATCAGCTTCCATGCGAGTTCTTCATCCGAGGCAAGCGACTTCAGACGCGTAACATCACGCAGTGCCCTCAGTGAGGAACGACGCTGGGTCTGAATGAGTGCCGTGACATCAACACTGGGGTCAGTTGCTGCGACGGCAAGCTTCATGACGAGCTCATCGCGTTCCGGGCTCTGACGCGAAACCGGGGTCTTCCACCAGTCGTTGAGGATCTCGCGACCCTTTTCGGTGACCTCGAAGACTTCAGAGTCACGCCCAGCGTTTGTTTCCTGGCGCGAAGAGACAGAACCATCGCGTTCAAGGCGTTGCATCGTCTGATAAGCCTGACCGATATTCAACGGCCAAGCTTCGCAAGTCTGATCCTCAAACATCTGCTTGAGGCGGTACACACCAGCAGGCCGCTGAGAGACGAGCGCGAGGAGCGCTTTGCGTACTGACATTGACGACTCCAGACTTTCCGACTACCTACGTCTATCCACTCTTACAAAGGACTAAGTTTATAACTGAGGAGTCTAGTTTAATCAACACTTCATTGCTTTTACGAAATGCAATTATTCATAGGTTCATGGTTCAACAGAAGCGAGGATCACACTCCAAGTCCCATACCTCTGTCGCAAAGTGGCAACAGAAGCAACATCGTCCCTGCCCGTCGCACGTTGTCGCTTCGACCATTTCCTGTACCCCTGAAGTGTCGGTTCGATCTGATTACGCTCACATTCGGCAATGAATTCGCGCAGAACAACGGCCATTGATTCGGAAGTAAACCTGCCAGATCCGCGGGCCCGGCCTCGCGAATTCGCGCGGAACCCAAGACGAGCGGTAGCCCGACTCCACGATCCTCCCCCAAGGCGAGCTGAAATTGTCTGCGACGACGGCGGCCAGAGCAACGCGCCTTTCGTGGACGCTAAATTCCAGCGCTTCAGCAGCGCATCGCGTTCACGATTGCACTGCGACACGGACAGTGGACGCAGTTCATGGCGCTCCATCGCCCATTTGGCAGCCTCGATCAGCAAGACCGCTTCATCCACTTGCTCATCGCTGAGCGGGACCTTGCGCGCGACGGGAGCCAAAAGATCACGAAGAGCCGAATCTTTCCCCGGGATCTCATCACCGAGGCTGGACCGCGAGTTCAATGCCAGCAGAAGCCAAAGACCAGCTTCAATCTGCTCTTCAGTAAATGCGGCGGTACGTTTGTGTACTTTCGGGGTTTCTTCAGCCATACCCCTCACTTTAAACAGGACGCACGCCACTGTGAACTGCCACCCACTGCCCCATTGAGATAGAGCGCCTACGACACGTAAAATACAGGCTTTTCAGGCACCTGAAATTCTATTGGAAGTAGTGACGCATACTCTTCACACTCGCGTGGCGACATCTACGTGGCAGAACGTGGGAAGATGAAAGTACCCGACGAAGCGAGGAACCATGCCCACCCCAACCATCCCAACGCTCACGCTGCCAACCGGAGCGCCTATTCCGCAGTTCGGTTTTGGCACGTACAAAGTGACTGAGGGCGTCTATGAAGCGGTGTCAAACGCGCTGGAGCTGGGGTATCGGCACATTGATACGGCTCAGATGTACGGCAATGAGCCAGAGGTCGGGCGCGCGATCGCAGATTCTAAGATCCCGCGCGAGGAACTGTTCATCACGTCGAAGTTGAACAACACAAACCATGAGCCTGACGTTGCGCGCGCAACTTTCGCTCAGACTTTGGAGGATCTGCGTACTGACTACGTGGATTTGTTCCTCATCCACTGGCCTTTACCCACGCTGTACGACGGAAATGTTGCCCTGCCGTGGAGTGCGCTGGAAGAGTTCTACGCTGATGGTCGCGCGCGTGCGATTGGCCTGTCGAACTACGAAATCGCGCATATCCAGGCGGTTCTCGACGTGGCGACGGTGGCTCCTCATGTCCTGCAGGTGGAGGCTCACCCCTTCCTCCCCAACAACGAGTTGCGCCAGTTCGCGCGCGATCACTCCATGGTGGTGGAAGCCTGGTCTCCGTTGGCACGAGGCCGCGCCCCCTTTGACGAAACCTTGGCCATGATTGGTGCGCGGATCGGGGTCAGCGCCGCTCAGGTAGCTCTGCGGTGGGCGTTGCAACGCGGAGACGTGATCTTCCCGAAGTCGGTGACACCATCGCGTCAGGCGCAGAACCTCGATGTCTTTTCCTTCACGTTGTCGGACGAGGACATGACAGCCATCGACGCCCTAGACGAGGGCGAGGCAGGGCGCACCGGTTCGAACCCGAATACGATGAATAGGCTCTGACTAGCACTTTTACCGGCTCTTCTTCTTCAGCCCCCACCGCGCTTGTTCACCGTCAGCACGGGCGATCGCGCGCACATAGAAGAGGGAAGCGAGCGCGAAACGGCCCATGAAACGCTCAAGGATGTCCAGCATAAGACGACGCCTTTTACTCACACGTGCTGAGCGATAGCATCTACGTCATGACTGAAACCCATGCTCTCGACCAAATTCTTGCCACGCTGGATCCGACAAACGCCGGCGAATACGTTTTCGCCATCGTTGACGAGGTCCCAGCAGGCACCCACCCCTTCGCCGTCATTCGTGATGAGGACAAGCTGACCGCTGTTCTTCCCGTTGACGAAGCCGAAGAGGCCGGTCTTCCGACCGAAAAGCGCTACGCTCACATCTTCCTCGGCCTGCAGGCTGACCTTGATTCGATCGGTATTACCGCGACAATCGCACAGATCCTATCGGCTCGTTCGATTGCAGCGAACCCGATCGCCTGCGCTCGTCACGACCATTTCTTCGTCCAGGCAGATCGTGCGCAGGAAGCTGCCGCTCTGATCGCTGATCTGGGTAAGAACGCTCGCGGATGGCTACCGAACGCCTGACGTTCACGTAGCATGTGCGCCATTTAATGTCGGCGAGAACCTTTCGAGGTTCTCGCCGATTGCGTTTTGCCAGCCGGCCCTACCCACCCATACAACCGCGCTTGTTCACCACCGGCCCCGCCCGTTCAGCGGCCCGACACCAGTACTTGCGCTGGTCAGACCCCATTGCGCGTGTTGGGCATGATCGCACCCCTGTCTGTATCGAATGCAAAGAATCGTTCACCGACTCTGGGAGAACGTGCATTTGGCAGGTAGAATTAACCTCATGGCAAAGGAGCTCTCTCGAACCGACCGTGCCATCGTGCGTTTAGCCGATGGCACGGTAAAGCAGCAGAACCTTCTCACCGGAACCGAGGTGTGGACCGTTCCTGGACGCGGTCACCGCCCGCTATCGGTTCCCCCGGCTCACCCAATGCCCATCGATCACGATCAGGATGGATGCCACTGCGCCTTCTGCGATCGGCGTTATCTTGAGACTCCGCCGGAAAAGTCCCGTTTGGTACGTGACCAGGCCGGAAACTGGAGTGAACTGACCGGACTTCCCGCTGACCAGCTTTCCACGACGACAGCTGAGTTCCGTCGCATCCCGAACCTGTTCGAGATCGTGTCCTACAACTACTGGCATCTGAACCACGGCCACGTTCCCAGCGAAGCTGAACACCGTCGCATGGCGGAATACTTGGCATCCTCCGAGGGCTACGACCATGTGATGCGCGTGGTGCACGCTCGCCTGTCGGCATCAGGTGTCAGCGATGGCGAAATCGACGCAATGTCGGATTCTGACAAGCTACAACAGGCGAATGGCTTCTTCTCCGGCGGTCACGACCTGATCGTTGCCCGACGCCACTACATCGATGGCGCGAAAGACACAACGCAGCTTGCTGCTTCAGGCACAATGACTCCCGAAGAGCACTTCCAGTACACGGCGTTCACAACGCGCACGATGGCGGACCTGTACACCCTTGACCCGAATGTTCGCTACGTCGCTGCATTTCAGAATTGGTTGAAGCCCGCGGGAGCCTCGTTCGACCACCTGCACAAGCAGTTGGTGGCAATCGACGACTTCTCGGTGCAGACGGAAGCCGAACTGAACCGCCTGCGCTCCCAGCCGGATATTTACGACGATATTCTGACCGTCGCCGCCACGCGCAAACTGCTGATTGCGCAGAACGACCATGCGATCGCGATGGCGGGCTTCGGACATCGTTTCCCAGGCGTCGCTATTTGGCCCCTGCATTCCCCGCGCAATCCGTGGGAAGCTTCCGAAGAGCAACTTCGTGCCGTTTCCGACCTGTTGCACGCGGTCCACGCTGCGACCGGTGCCGATGTTCCCTGCAACGAAGAGTGGTACCATCGTCCGCCCACGGTTCGCACGCCGATGCGGTGGAGGATCCTGCTCAAGTGGCGCATTTCGACGCTGGCAGGTTTCGAGGGTGGCACACGCATTTACCTCAACACGCTTGACCCGTGGCACGTGGTCGACCGCTTGGTCCCGCGCCTGGAGGAAATGCGTGGAGCAGGCGCGATCGCTCCGATGAAGATCGGCGCGGAATGTCGCGTGGACCCGCAGATGCTGGCTGACTGACGTTCAGCCCGCGAGCGCGCTACTCCACTGGTCGAGCGCCCACGTCGCGGCATTGGAGGACGGCTCGTTGACGGTGATGGCATCGTCTTGAGGGGTCATAAACCAGCTGGCCGGAGTGTTTTCGCCGGCGCTTTCTTCCAGCGGGTAGACGACTCCGTCCTGCGCTAGCGCGTGTTGCCCGTCCCAGCTCAAGAGCCACGCGGCTAGGGAGCGGACACCGTCAAGCTGGGTGGTCTGCGCGGTGGGCGCAATGTACAGGTATCGGGTGACACAGCTGCTTCCCATTGCGACGCCCTGGGATTCGATGCCGGTGTTCGACGTTGTGCGAGCAAGTTCGCGCATGGAGCCGACCATGTAGGGCAGTCGTTTCGCGGGTGCGACGACCGTTTGGGCTCCACTGAGTTCTGTGGCGTCTTTTTGTGCTTCAACTCCGCCCGTGAGCGAGGTTCCTGTCCATGTGGCTAAGGCGGCCTCGTCGTTTTCGATCATCACCGAAGCGGCTTTGAGCGCGCCCACCCACTGGCCGAATCCTTCGCCGTAGGAGGTGGCGACGCCGTCGATGAACGCTCGCCCGATGTCGGATGACACGGGGTCGGGGACAATCAGCGAGGCCGCATCACCGGGATTGCGTAGCGTTTCGAGTCCACTTGGGAGGGCATATCCGTTGACGCTCATCCAGGCTTTGTCGATGAGGACGCACACGTCGTTGCGCCCGTACGCCAACGCCGAGGCGGTTGCGGCTACTTCGGTGCCCGGGGTTGGCGTCAGAGAGAAGAGTGCGTCCGTCGCCAGTTGTGCTGAAGAATTCACGAGGCTCGGCCTGTCGATTCCGAGCACTGCATCGATGTGCTGGCCATCGAGAGCGAAGGCGGAATCAATCACCTGTTGCGCGACGTCGTAGCCGGTTGCTTGGTGGAACGCCTCAATAACTGAGTCGGGAAGTTTTTCTGCCTGAGTGACACCGATGGTGATAGTGCCTGTTCCTTTGGACGGTTCGGGGGCGCCAAGGGTGGAGGCGTTCTCGGACTGCTGGCCGGATGTGGAGTCGGACGAGTGTGGAGATGAGCCGATCGGTCGCGAGAACGGGTCGGTTCCTGAGCCGATGGACGAAGAGCATGCGCTCAGCGCCATGCACATCACGACAATTGCGACGGATGTGGGCATTACGCGACGCAGGTTCACTTTAAGCTCCTCGGATCTGGATCCCAACACCCCAAGTCTACGGCTCGCGTGTGGAATCGTGGCACTCGGGTGCACTCTTCACGTGTCGTGGGGCATGATTGAAGCAGGAATTTACCGCACGTGGTGTGTTGTCGACAGAATTGGAGTGTCCCATGGAGGATTTCGGCTGGAAGATTGCAAGCGCTGGAGCGATGGCTCTTTCTGCTCTTGCCGCAGGAAAGGTCACTGAGCTCGGCTGGAAGCTGGTGACGGGACACGATATTCCGCGTGAAGACGATGACGAGGCCGCGATGGTGTCGCTGGTTCTCTTCGCCGCTACGTCGGCGGCGATCGTAGCGGTTGCTCAGCGTTATGCTCTGCGAGGCGCCAAGAAGTGGTACGGTCCGCGCGCTCCTCAGATTGAGGACTGACAGCTCTTTTTCAGACGCTGAATCTGAGCGCTTCGGCGTGATCACTCGGGCGTGGCTCTGGACTTGATGTCCCCTTTGACTCAGCCGTGATTGCTACAGCGCGGAGTCGCGATCAGCTTTCAACCCCGGAATAACGGGGAAGAACGTGGTCAGGTCAGTGCGCTCACCGGTCGCCTGAACGCGCCCATCCCCTGTTGCTTCGTCCCAGGTAATGATGCCTGTGGCCAGTTGTAACCACACCTGCATAGTCGTTTCGACGACTGCGGGTGGCGTCCCACGACGATGCGTTGTACCCGTAATAATCTGAACCGCGCCCGCAGGTGGGACACGCACCTCGACCGAACGGCCGGGGTGTAAAACTGCGAGTTCCTCAAGAGTGAAACGCACCGCTGTTAAAAGAATGGCACGTTTCGTTTCATCCCGCTCACGCATCCACGTGCGCAGAGCATTCATGCCCTGATCGGTTGGAATCTTCCGGTTAGCCATAGTGCAATCGTAGTCGCCCGGCATTTTCGGGGCTGAATGCGGGTAGACCCCTATATCTTTATTCGCTACTCTCAGACAGGCTAGACACGTAAAGTCGCTCATAGAGTGCCCATCGATGATGCGGGGCTAAAGCTTCGCTCCTCATTTATTAAGGAGATGCATGAACCAGGCAGGCTCTGTTGAGCGCCCAAGCGACGCTGAAAAGCCAGCAGGCACTATGCCTCCATGCGCCTCGTACACTCCTTCAGCTGTCGATAGACTCTTCATCCCCGCAAGTGTCGCCGATATTCCCGAGGCCTCGCGCTACTGCTGGGATGCCGACGTTCTGCTGGAACTGTCAGGCGCTGATCGTATTGGTGAAATCAGCGCACGTCGTACGCAGTTCTTCGATGACCTTGGCGATTTAGCCGATGAGGTAACAGACTCGTTCTTTTCCCTTGACTCCTGGGGACATGCGTTCGGTCACCGACTGCGTGAAGCTGTCGAACGGCGTCAGACGTTGTGGCTGGGAATCTTGCCCGCGCACCTGTTAGAGAAGCTCCGTACTTTTGCTGGCGACCCCGCGCTTGTTCGAGTTGCGGGCGTTCCGTTGGACGACGGATCTTTGCCGGTTGCTATCAACCCGATTGCTCTGATCAATCAGTGGAAGACGTCTGAGGTCACTCGCCGGTATCTGCAGCGTGTTCTTACGGGCGCGGATTCTCTCCGCGCGACGAGAACCGCCATCCATGCCTTGCGGGAGGCTGGCGTGGCTTTCCGTGACCGCTCATTCGCTATTCGAATGATGGTCAATCCGACGTTCTTGGCGTACCTGGTTGTGTTCGTCTACTCGTCACTGCGGGCACTACCGGTTGCTTTTGTTCCGGGGTTCCACGGGAAAGTCTGGGTTCTCTGGTCGATCGACATGATCACCGCTATTCCCTACACATGGGGCGTTCTGGCGATGGTTGCTGGTCGCACGTTCTTTAAACGCGTCATGGGGTTGATTGTCACTATCGTGACCTTCGTGTCCCCCTACGTGTATTTCTGGATGCACGGGCGTCACTATCCACCAATGGTGATCGTGTTCGTCGCCGCGATGATTATTGGCGCCATCGCGTTAGAAGGATTCCGCTGGTGGCGCGACCGCGTCGTGAAACGCACGCTTGTGAATTCGGTGAGTTAAAGCGTCACTCGGCTGATCTCACTGCCCTGAAGTCACTTCGCAGAAACGGCGGGCCCCTGATAGGTGCGCACGAACCCGGTGAAGAGGAACCACGCGGATGAAATCCAGAAGATGATGTTCGCCCACATCGGGATAGTGGGGAAGACTGCGACCATGAAACAGGTGACGGCAATCCAGATGACTGTGACGATGATGTTCGAGGTGCGGTTCTTCTCTACTCGCATCGGATGCGTGAAATAGAGGGGAACCAAGGTCAATACCGCCAGCATCAGCGTTGTCACGACGTTCATCCACGCCGGCGACTGGGTAATGTACATCGTCACGGCAACGATGTTCCAGGCTGCGGGGAAGCCGACGAAGTAGTTGTCGCTCGACTTTTCCCCATCGTTGGCGTAGCAGAACACCGAGGACACGGTTGCGACGATCGCCATCAGCATCGCAACCCACTTCGGACCAAACGGCAGGTAAAGGTACATGAATACTGCCGGCAGGAACGTCCACGTGATGTAGTCGATGATGTTATCCAGAACCGACCCGTCGAACCACGGGATCACTTGGCGTACGCAGGCTTTACGTGCACACGTGCCATCCACGCCGTCGACGATCATGGAGATGCCCAGCCATAGCCACATCAGTTTGATCTGACCTTCAACAAGCGCGACGGCCGCGAGGCAGGCAAAGACAAGGCCCGACATGGTCAGACCATGAACTGCCCAAGCTGCGATAACTCGTTTAATACCAGCGGGTCCACATTCGCCTGTTGTGGGAGTTGGGGCAGGTAATGAAGAATCATTGTGATCGGAATTCTCCGCCGTATTCGTCATACCAGTGGTCACGTCATGCTCCAGTCAGTCGTTTTTGGGATGAACTGGAACCAGTTTCACCCTTCACGTCGACAAAGTGTAGCGATCACGCCGGTGTTCAGGGAAGAATCAGGGCTACCCCCAAAACGAATCATAAGCAAGGCGAGACTCTCGTCTCTTTTCTCATTCATTCCTCGCGATGCTCACTGTCGGTGTTAGTCCGGGCACCATCGCATTAACGGTATACCAATACAACACAGACCCGGGGTGGGTGCGGTTTGTGCACCCACCCCGGGCCGTATGAGTTCAGTCGTATTTCAGAATCGGTCTCGCAGGGCAGCTTCTGACTGAGCGCGAAGGTCGTCCAGGTCGGCGATCCAACCAACAGACTCTCCCGAGTCAGCGAGCAGATCAGAGCCGTGAAGAACCAGCATGTCACCACCGGTCGTACCGATGCGAGCAAAGTCAATGCCTTCTGCCTGGCAGGCAGCGTAGACCGCGTCAAGTGCACCTTCAGGAACGGCGATGATCGCTCGTGCCTGCGACTCGGAGAAGAGCATGTCGAAGTCGCTCAGACCGTTCTGACCCTGTGCACCGGTCAGGTCGAAGGCACCGCCAATTCCGAAGCGGAGCACCGAATCAACGAGAGCCTGTGCCAAGCCACCGTTCGACAGGTCGTGTGCCGAGCGGATCAGCGGGCGACCATCCGGACCATCGGCCTCGGACAGGGCACGGACCACGTTGCCGAGGGCAACTTCAGCCTTCAGATCCACCTTCGGCGGGCGACCGCCCAGGTGATCGTGGCAGATACGTGCCCACGCGGAACCGTCGAGTTCCTCTTGAGTCTGGCCGAGCAGAATGACTGCCAGGCCTTCCTCGGTGAAGCCGGACGGGTTCGCGCGCGTCACGTCCTTCATGATGCCGAGCATACCCACAACCGGCGTCGGGTTAATCGACGAGGTCGGAAGGTTCTTCTCGGTACCGGATGAGTTGTAGAGTGACACGTTACCGCCGGTGACGGGCACGCCCAATTCGATGCAGCCGTCGGCCAGACCCGTCATTGCAGTAACCAGCTGCCACATGGCGTCGGTGTCTTCGGGGTTACCGAAATTGAGGCAGTCGGTAATCGCGACCGGTTCGGCACCAACGATGGCGACGTTTCGGTAGGATTCCGCGAGTGCTTGTAGCGCACCTTCACGAGGATCGAGCTTCGTATACCAGCCGTTTGCGTCGGTGGCCAGGGCAACGCCGAGACCGGTTTCTTCGTCGACGCGGATAACGCCGGCATCATCGGGCTGAGCAAGAGCGGTGTTGCCCTGCACGTAGCGGTCATACTGGTCGGTGACCCAAGCCTTAGAGGCTTGGTTAACGTTGGAGATCACCGCGTTGATATCCGCGAGCAGTTCTCCACCAGTTTCGGGACGCTTCAGGGATGCGGACGTGTTCGCCTGCAGTTCGTCCTGCCATGCTGGGCGGGCGTAGGGACGGTCGTAGACCGGGCCGTCATGGGCAACGGTCTTCGGGTCAACGTCGACGATGCGGTGTCCGAAGTGGTCGATGGTCAGGCGACCGTCACCGGTCAGCGTGCCAATGATCGACGCCTCGACGTCCCACTTGTTGATGATCTCGAAGAAACGTTCCTTATCTTCGGGGGTCACGATCGCCATCATGCGTTCCTGCGACTCGGACATCAGGATTTCGCCTGCGGTCAGGGTCGGGTCACGCAACAGCACGTTCTCAAGGTCGACGTGCATACCAGAATCGCCGTTAGAGGCCAGCTCGGAGGTGGCGCAGGAAATACCTGCGGCGCCGAGGTCCTGGATACCCTGAACGACGTCCGCTTTGAACAGGTCGAGGCAACATTCGATGAGGACCTTCTCCATGAAGGGGTCACCGACCTGCACGGAGGGACGCTTGGCGGGCATGCCGTCTTCGAAGGTTTCGGACGCCAGAATCGATGCGCCACCGATGCCGTCACCGCCGGTGCGCGCGCCGAAGAGGACAACCAGGTTGCCTTCACCGGTTGCGTTTGCCAGGTGAATGTCGTCGTGACGCAGGGTACCGACGCAGAGTGCATTGACCAGCGGGTTGCCCTGGTAGGACGGGTCAAATTCAGTTTCACCACCGATATTCGGCAGGCCGAGGCAGTTGCCGTAGCCACCCACGCCGGAAACCACACCGTGAACGACGCGCGGGGTATCCGGGTGGTCAACCGCGCCGAAACGTAGCTGATCCATGACGGCGACCGGGCGCGCGCCCATGGAGATAATGTCGCGGACAATACCGCCGACGCCGGTTGCAGCACCCTGGTAGGGCTCAACGAACGACGGATGGTTGTGCGACTCAACCTTAAAGGTAACCGCCCACCCGTTACCGATGTCGACGACGCCAGCGTTCTGCCCCATGCCGACCAACAGGTGGCGCTTCATTTCTTCGGTGGTGCGCTCGCCGAACTGCTCAGCGAGGTGCTTCTTCGATGACTTGTAGCTGCAGTGCTCTGACCACATGACGGAGTACATCGCCAGCTCAGCGTTCGTGGGGCGACGACCTAATATCTCGCAGATCTTGGCGTATTCGTCTTCCTTCAGGCCCAGTTCTTTCCAGGGCATATCTTTCGTGGGGGTTGCGGCCGCATCTTCTGTCGTATCCGGCAATTCCCGAGGATTCTCTGCTTTGACCTTCGCGGTCATACCTGCTCCATTCGTTACGCACGTTTCGGTTCGCGTCTATGAACGTTTCGTGAAAAATTCAGCGGGCGCGGCCTCGTATCTATTCACGAGGCCACACGTCGGATTACCCCACTAATCCCATCAGGGCGGACTGGAAGATCTTCAGGCCTTCGGTACCACCGTGTCCGGAGTGCACGCCATCCTTCGTGGCCAGCGGACCAAAGCCCGCTTCGGTCGCGTGTTCGGGGTGTGGCATCAGACCAACGACATTGCCCGCAGCATTTGTCACGCCAGCAATATCGTCCGCGGAACCATTCGGGTTCAGGCCGATGTAGCGGAAGACGATGTGGCCTTCACCTTCGAGACGCTCCAGCTCAGCCGGGGAGGCTTGGAAGTTGCCTTCACCGTTCTTCAGCGGAACCGTGAAGTGCTCGCCAGCGCTAAACGCACGTGTCCACGCGGTATCGGCGTTTTCGACGCGCAGTTCCTGGTCGCGGCAGAAGAACTTCTGATGATCGTTACGGATCAGAGCGCCGGGAAGCAGGTGCGCTTCGCAGAGAACCTGGAAGCCATTGCAGATGCCAAGAACGGGCATACCCTTACCGGCTGCCTCGACAATTTCACCCATCACGGGAGCAGTCGCAGCAATTGCGCCACACCGCAGGTAGTCGCCGTAGGAGAAACCACCGGGGATGACGACCGCGTCAACGCTGTGCAGGTCGGCATCCTTATGCCAGAGAGCGACGGGCTCGCCACCGGCAAGGCGGACGGCGCGCGCAGCATCCCGGTCATCCAAGGTGCCCGGGAAGGTAACAACACCAATGCGGGTCACTTGGTGGCCTCGCCTTCATCCAGCGCCTCGACGCGGACGACATCTTCGATGATCGGGTTCGACAGAACCTCTTCAGCTGCCTTGCGGGCATCCGCGAGAAGTTCCTCGGTGACCGGGCCGTCAACCGTCAGGTGGAAGCACTTGCCCTGGCGAACAGAAGCAAAGCTTGTGATTCCAAGCCTCGGAAGTGCAGATCCCACTGCCTTACCCTGGGGATCCAGGATTTCCGGCTTCGGCATCACTTCCACGATGATTCGCCCCACGGCGTCCTCCTATTGTGCGTGCGGAATTTCCGCGTGTTGGGTGACGGGCTTGACCCGCTTAATTGGTGGTGATGGTTATAGTGTCGGTTCTTCGCCGGTCAGGCGAACAAACGCTTCGATGTAACGGTCGCGAGTTGCGGTCACAACGGATTCTGGAAGGACGGGCGGATTTTCTCCCGACTTCTTGTCCCATCCGGATTCGGCGCTGGTCAGCCAGTCGCGAACGTACTGTTTATCGAAGCTCGGGGTGATCTGGCCGGGCTGCCACTGGTCGGCGGGCCAGAATCGCGAGGAATCAGGGGTCAGGATTTCGTCGCCCAGGACCAGGTTGCCTGTTGCGGGATCCAGCCCGAATTCAAACTTGGTGTCGGCGATGATGACACCGCGCTCGGCAGCGATTTCGCGAGCACCTTCATACAGGGCGATAGAAACGTCGCGCAGGCGAGACGCAAGTTCTTCGCCGACCATTTCAGCTGCGCGTCCGAAGGAAATGTTCTCGTCGTGATCGCCCAGTTCCGCCTTGGCAGCGGGAGTAAAGATCGGGGTTTCGAGGCGCGAGGCTTCAACCAGACCCTCGGGAAGAGCGATATCGCAAACGGTGCCCGACTCTTTGTATTCGACCAAGCCGGAACCCGTCAGGTATCCGCGAACGACGCACTCGATCGGAATCATATTCAGAGCCTTGGCAACCACTGATCGACCGACGAGGGGAGCCGGAACGCTCAAAGGATCTGTGGCATCAGTTTCAGCAGTGATGACATGGTTTTCAATCACGTCGCGTAGCTGTTCCATCCACCAGAGAGCAAGCTGGTTCAGCACCTTGCCCTTTCCGGGGATTTCCGACGGCAGAATGTAGTCGTAAGCGCTGATGCGGTCCGAGGTCACCAGAAGAAGACGGTCAGGTGTTTCCTGATCGGCGGGCGCGTAGATGTCACGCACCTTGCCGGAGGACACATGTTTCCATCCTGGAAGTTCCATAGCAGCCATTACGCGTCCTCCGTCTCTATTCAGTTCAGTTCTTAGCGTCTAGCTCGGCCGGCCAGGTTGCAATGTCTTTACGGTGATGCTCACCAGCGAAGCTGATCCAATCGACGCCCTCGTAGGCCTTGGCTCTGGCTTCTTCAACGGTTGCGCCGCGTCCCACGACGTCCAGCACACGCCCACCGGAATTCACCAGCATTTCGTCGGGTTCGAACCCGCAACACCCCAGTGCAACCTCCTCCGCCGAAGATGTGATCTCAAAACGAGTACCCGCGTGAATAACATGCACGCCGTCGATAGCTTCCGCGTCCTCAATGCCTGTGATTTCATGTCCGGTATCGGGTGTGTCCGGGTAGCCACCCGATGCCATCACAACCGTGACCACCGCATCCGGGGACCAGATGGGAGCAGGCAAATGAGCAAGCGTTCCAGTCGCCGCGGCGTAGAGCAGGTCAGCAAGTGACGAATCGAGGCGTTCAAGAACAACCTGCGTCTCAGGATCACCGAAGCGAACATTGAATTCGACGACGCGAATACCTTTCGACGTCATTGCCAGACCGCAGTAAAGCAGCCCCACGAACGGGGTTCCGCGACGAGCCATCTCGTCAACGGTCGGCTGAGCAACGGTCTTCACGACCTCGTCGACAACCGAGTCATCCAGCCACGGAAGCGGCGTGTACGCACCCATGCCACCCGTATTCGGACCGGAGTTTCCGTCGCCAACACGCTTGAAGTCTTGAGCGGGAACTAGCGGAACAACAGTCGTGCCATCGCTGACGCAGAACAGAGAGACCTCGGGGCCATCCAAGTATTCCTCAACCAAGACAACGCCATCTTCACGGTTCAGGCAGGTGGTTGCGTGAGCAAGCGCCACATTGCGATCATCAGTCACCACAACACCCTTGCCAGCGGCAAGCGCATCATCCTTCACCACGTAGGGAGCGCCGAATGCGTTGAACGCAGCCTCGACCTCTTCGGTCGTACGGCAGGTGAAAGCGCGAGCGGTCGGAACACCAGCTGCTTCCATGACCTCTTTAGCGAATGCCTTGGACGCCTCAAGTTGAGCAGCAACCTTCGACGGGCCAAAAACCGGGATACCTTCAGCGCGCACAGCGTCAGCGACGCCGGCGACAAGAGGAGCCTCAGGGCCAACAACAACCAGGTCCACTCCGCGACCCTTCGCGCGCACAGCGACATCATCCGGATTCAGCGGGTTAAATACAAGTGATTGCCCCAGTGGCTCAAGCCCCGGGTTACCCGCCTGAACAATCAGTTCAACCGGATCAGATGAAGATGCAGTACGTACGAGGTTTCGGGCGAGGGCGACCTCGCGCCCCCCATTTCCCACTAAGAGGACCTTCATGGCTTCAGCCTATCGATGTTTGCGAGCTGGCGCGACACTCGTCCAATTCCTCCCGACGTGGGACGTGCCACGAATCCACCTTCCGCGCCGCCCAGTTTCGTGATTGACGAGGCCGGATCCGACCTACCATGCGCCATTCGAATCGCCGGTCCGAGTGGTCGCAGACGAATCTTCATCAACGTCAGTGCTACGACGCAATCGACGTTCAATTTCTTGACGACGTTGCTCTTCTGGGGTCAATGGCTTCGATTCTTCATCGCCCTCCTGGTCCAACGAATCACCCTGCTGACTCTGTTCTTGACCGCCACCGGAAGAACTCTGGCCCGAAGAGTCGCTGCTCTGCGAATTATTCGACTTATCCGGCTTACCTTGTGCGCGCTGACGCTTATTCTTCAAGCGCTCGCGAGCCCTACTTGCCTGCTCAGATTGGGAAGATTCTTCC
Organism: Pauljensenia sp. UMB1177; assembly: GCF_030217965.1. NCBI lineage: Bacteria > Bacillati > Actinomycetota > Actinomycetes > Actinomycetales > Actinomycetaceae > Pauljensenia > Pauljensenia sp. UMB1177. The sequence goes on from NZ_JASOOV010000006.1 coordinate 101,131, forward strand.
TGATCAGCAGATCCGTCACCCGACCCCTGGTCAGGCTGAGAGTCTCCGCCCTGCCGGTCGGCCTCGTTATCCGAAGACGAACCGGACTGCGACGAACTCGATTGGTCGGAATCGCCAGACTGACCTTGATCGCCACCTTGGCCCCCTCGGCCACCGGAGGACTGATCCTGCGGATCCGACGGGTCTTGCGGCCGGGAATCAAGAGTGCACGCAACAAGCATTTCATCCGCCTGCTGGTAATTCTGATCCGCTTCATCACCCTTGCCGGATTCTGTCGCCTGGTCGCCCAATACCTCGAGCGCAAGAGCAGTGTTAATACGCACCTGACACTCGTAAGAGAAGGCTTGAATGTGCCCCTCTTCGTCCTGTGTAGCCTTCGGGACGCCTTCAAGAGCAATCTGCAATTCGCTGAGTGCCTGACCTGCTTTGCCCTCTTTCAAAAGAGACGTGCCCACGTTGTAATGCGCCACCCATGACTCTGGCCCGTAGGTCGTCAACGTACGTTGCGTTGAATACTCGCCCGTTGCCTGGGTGTACTCGCCCGCCCGCCACTGGTCTCGCGTGTGATGAGACCAGACGGGAAGCCCCACAAGGAACGACGCAATCAGGCTAGCAACGACAATGAGGGGCGTAGACCTCAGGAGTCTGCGCAGATCTTCCTTTGTTCGCTCCCGCTTTGCCGGAACAGGCTGGCGTTCAGGATCACCAGCAGTACGCCCACCGAAGGGAAGCGCGACCTCGTACTTATTCGCCTTACGGGTGTTCTTCTTAGATGGCACGAGCCCTCCTCATGTTTCGGGCTTTACCTGCAACGATCGCGGTTTCCCACTGAAGCATTCCGCCCAAGAACAGGGCAAACGGCCAAATCAGGTAGCGTGCTGCCTTCACTTGGGCTCGCTGAGTGGCCACTACCTGCGAATTTTCATCCAGAGTCGACGCAGCCTGTTTGACCTCGGCAGTTGCCGGCGAGTGGATGTACGTCAGCCCCGTTTGCTCGGCAATGTCTTTCAAGGCGTCCTCGTCAATGCGCGTAATCGCGATCGGAGAATCCGGCTCGGAACCATCGCGAATGTACTCGTCTTCGACCACTTCACCTGCTTGATCGCCCGACTGAGAGTCTTCGGTGTATCCGCGCTCCTGCGCGTCACCCGTCAGGCGACGCACCTTCATCGGCCCACCCTCTTTCGTGCCGTACCCGATGATCGCACCACCGTCGACGTATCGGCTCATCAACCCCCACGAAGACGTACTCATGTCGTCGATGGGACTCCAGACGTCTTCATTCGAGCTTTCCCCGTCAGAGAAGACGAAAAGCCCACGGATTGCGTCCGGATCTTGTTCTTCAGCGTCAGACAGCGCACTGAAAAGAGCTGAAGCCGGACGATTCGGTGTCGACCCGTGGGACGAGTCAGAAAGCTCCTGACGCAGGTTCGTCAGATAGCTGTCGGCAGCATCCCGATCCGTCGTCAGAGGGAGAACCGTGCTGACATTCGAATCCCAGACCATGATCGTGATGCGAGCACCCGGCATTGCATCAAGGATGGTCTGAACGTCCTGTTTGACGCCCTCGATTCGAGGCCGATCGCCATCCCAGTCTTCACCCGCCATCGATCCTGTCCGGTCGATGACAATCCACGCTTCGGCCGCCGAGCCAACGTCACTTGCCTTGCCAGGAATGGAGGGGCCCGCCATCATAAAGACCAACAGAGCAACGATCGTGGCACGTCTGGCGGCTTCACGTTTCGATGTGCGCGTACCTCGCTTCAGCCCAAGCAGGACCAGCGCGAATCCAACAAGCGCCACAAGAATGAACGCTGTTAAAGAAAACACGGGACGGAAGAACATGTCAGAGCCTCCCGATCGCAAGCAGACCGAGGAACCCGATAATGCCAACAGCGGCAAGACTGAGGAAGCCAGCCGGCTTATCGATCTCAAGAACCTTCGCATGCTCGGACAATTCGATGCGCTGTAGAGATTCGATTTCTTGGATGATCCCTTGGACGCTCGCAGCGTCGGAGGCATCATAGAAGACACCGCCGTTGTCTTCGGTCAGCTCTTTCAGTTCTTCACCCTCGGTGGTCAGCAGGTCACCATCCCCGGGATACAGGGTGGTCACCTGAACGTTCTGCTGATGAGCAAAATCAAACGCCTGAGCAAGCGTGTAAATCTGCGGACCGTTGATCTCGTTATCCGTGGCAAAAAGAATCAGACGTGAACGGTCTTCGCCGGAGTGGTCAAAACTCAGCACACACGACGCCAAGCCGTCGCCTGCAAGCGACGCGGCTTCTTCTTCGTCGTCAAGGGTCGCCGCCGTGTAGTCAATCAGCTCCTGCGTGACATACACGCCGTCGGCGCTTTCACCCAGGTAGCCTTCCTTCATGATTCGGCTCATCTCGTCGAGCTCAGACACCGCAAGGTCGTAGTCGTTCGTCAGCGGGAACTTCACCAACGTGCGAGAATTCCACAGGTTCAAGCTGATTCTTTCGCCTGCAAAATGCTGAACAATCCGCGAAAAAGCATCGCCGATATTCCCGTCGTAGGGGATCATCGACCCCGACGTATCCAGGCACAAAACAATGTCACGTGACGCCGTCTTCTCATCCTGGATCACGCGATCAATGGGTGCCCCGGCACTGAATGCCACGCCGACAATGCCCAAGCTCAAAAAGACAATCGCGCCCGCAAGCATGATGCGACTACGCCTGACCAGGCGTTTAAAGCCGGGCAACGTTGAGATATAGCCGGAATGCGCCACCCAGCCTCGTGAATCATTCGCGATAGAGGACGAGGCCGCACGCCTCCACCCAACGACCAACGCGACCAGGGCGGCTCCGATAACGAGAACAACGAAAAAGGTGAACTTCACTGATCGATCACCTTCAACGCTGACTCAAGAAGCGTCGACACCCACTTGCGCGTCGGTTGGCCGGAGAACGAGGGTTCGACGCAGCGCTCCATCAGATGCACGTACGCCGGCCACATCGGCACGAGCGCGCGAATCTCAGCGACCGTCGCGGACTCAAGATTGCGCCCCGTCCGCTCGGTCCCCAGCGCGCGCATCAAGCCCGCAACCGCCAAGTGAACCTCGGATTCGTTCCATTCTCCGGCGAAGAAATTCGCTTCGATCTGCACAAGATTGTCACGGTATGCACGACGTTGCTCAGCGCTCAGATCACGCAGGCCCCGCGGACGATTCGCATCCGACTTCCACCAGCGGACAAGGCACGCCACAATCCACGCGACGATGACGAGGAACAGAATGAGACCGGCAACCCACATCCACTCGGGATACACGACCGGCTCGCGAACACCGTCCAGAATGTTACCTGACACGAATCCCCCTTTCGAGGGCGCTCATCAGAGCACGCGGCACGTCCTTCGAGCCCGAAACCGACACTCGGATCACACCGCGATGATCCAGTAGGGACGCGACCTCTTGACGCCTAGCCGACACGATCAACTTCGCCTGGTCAGCCAACTGCGTGTCACCCAACAGGAAATCCGGCAACGGCCCCTGATCGACATCGACAATGCGAGTTCCCTTCGGCAAGTCCATCGGATTCATATCATTCACAGACACCACGATCACCGCATGTTTGCGCGTCAGCTTCGCTAAGACTGCATCCGCTTGCGAACCTGGCTCAGGCTGGAGCGAATCCGTTGCCAGAACAATCAGGGACCTACGACGAATCGCAACACACGCTCGCTCAAGAAGCGCCGTCACATTCGACGCGGGTGTTTCAAGCGTGATCGTCGGGCTGAGCCGTCGCAGAAGCATCTCCGCGTAGGCATTACCTGAACGCGCCGGGGAAATCGTGATCTTCTGACTATCCCCTGAAATCGCACCCAACTGATCGCCACGCGCTACCGCCAACCATGCGATCGCCTCACAGGCACTGGCGACAACATCAATCTTCGGCTCGCCCGATGGAGCAAGCGCCCCCATCGAACGCCCCGTGTCGACCAGCAGGACAACCTGCAGGTTAGCCGTCGACTCATAGCGACGAATAATCGCCTGCCCTGTACGAGCGGTCGCAGCCCAATCAATATCCTGGACGTCATCGCCCGCATGATATTCGGCAAGATCAAGAAAATCCCAGCCACGGCCCGGACGCGCACCGGAATGCTGCCCATCCATGATGGACAGCAGTTTGCGCATGATCGGCAAGCGCGCACGCGACGACAACGCGTGGATCTCGCGACTACGAACGGGCATGACAGCGTATCAGCTTCCTAGAATTCGACCGAAATAACATGAAGCGGGGCTCACGGAACAGGGACAGCGTTGAAGACAGCATCAATCAGGCCTTCAACCGACACATCGTCAGCCAACGCATCGAACGTGCGGATAATGCGGTGGCGGAGCACCGAATAACGCATGGCCTTCACATCGTCGGGAACAACAAAATGACGACCTTCAAGGAGCGCAATGGCCTGAGCGGCACGCATCAACGCAATACCACCGCGCGGAGACGCACCCACCCGCACATGATTTGCCCACGCTGGCAACGGAACGGGCCCGGAACCGCGGGTCGTGTTCATCAAGTCTACGATGTAGCCCTTCAACGTGTCGTGGACAAACACCTTCTGAACGGTGTCCTGCAGACCCACCAGCTCCTCAATCGAAATCGGCTCACCCGTAGCGGGTTGCGCCATCTGGCCAGACTCAATGCGAGACAGGATCTCAAGTTCTTCGCGTGGCTGGGGGTATGTAATAACCTGCTTCAAAAGGAAGCGGTCCATCTGAGCCTCGGGAAGAACGTACGTGCCTTCTTCCTCGATCGGGTTCTGGGTGGCCATCACCATGAACGGCTGGGGAAGCGGATAGTTCACGCCACCAATCGTTGTCTGATATTCCGCCATTGCTTCAAGCATCGCGGACTGGGTTTTCGCGCTGGAACGGTTGATTTCGTCCATCAACACGAAGTTTGCGTGGACAGGACCAAGCTGAGTGGTCATTTCTGCGGTTGCCTGGTTCCAGATCTGCATACCGACGATGTCGTTAGGCATCAGGTCAGGTGTGCACTGGATTCGACGGAACGAACCGGAGACAGCGGAGGCAAGCGTTTGGGCGGCAGTCGTTTTCGCCAGGCCGGGGACGGACTCGATCAGGATGTGACCACGAGTCAGCAGACCCACCATCAGTGCACGCTTGAGGTCGTGCTGGCCGACAACTTTCGAAGAGAAAATGTCGGAGACTCGCCCTAAAAGCTCCCCAGCCTTTTCAAGTTCTTCAGCGGAAATAGTTGGTGCCACCGTTGGCCTCCCCACTCGATTGTGTGTATTTCTTAGGGCTAATGCCCAAATTTTATCGCAGGCCACCGAGAACACGGTTTGCATATAAAAGCCCGGTGGTCGGACCCATCGGGTGCGACCACCGGTATAGATCGCGTGCGCTAGAGCGCTACCTGAAATCAGGCGCGAGCTGCTGCGATGCGCTCACGGAACTTCGCGAGCTGCTCGGTGATCTCCTTGGGGAGCTTGTCACCGAACTTCTTGAAGTATTCCTCGGTGTCGTCCATCTCAGCGGTCCATGCGTCGAGATCGATCGCGAAGAGCTTGGCCCACACGGACTCGTCAATGTCGAGACCATCAAGGTTGAAGTCCTCGAACTTCGGGTAACGACCGGTGACACCGTCGATTGCCTCAACCTCGCCAGCGGCACGACGGACGATCCAGTCGAGGACGCGCGAATTGTCACCGTAGCCCGGCCACATGAACTTGCCGTTCTCGTCCTTGCGGAACCAGTTCACCTGGTAGACCTTCGGGAACTTGTCGCCAAGCTCTGCCTGCATCTCGAGCCAGTGACCCCAGTAGTCAGCCATGTGGTAGCCACAGAAGGGGAGCATTGCGAACGGGTCGTGACGGAGCGAGCCGGCCTTGACGTCGGTTGCTGCTGCGGTGACCTCGGAAGCAACGGATGCGCCGATGAAGACGCCGTGTGCTGCTTCGTACTGTTCTGCAACGAGCGGGACGTTGGTGGCGCGACGGCCACCGAAGAGGATGGCGTCAATGGCAACACCCTGAGGTGCTTCCCAGTCGGAGCAGATGATCGGGCACTGCGATGCCGGGACAGTGAAGCGGCTGTTCGGGTGAGCAGCCTTCTCGCCGGACTCGGGGGTCCAGTCGTTGCCGTGCCAGTCGATCAGGTGTGCCGGGACCTCGCCGTCGATGCCTTCCCACCACACATCGCCATCGTCGGTCAGTGCGACGTTGGTGAAGATGGAGTTGGCGCGCATGGTGTCCATAGCCATCGGGTTGGTGTCGTACGAGGTGCCCGGTGCAACACCGAAGAAGCCGGCTTCCGGGTTGATTGCGTACAGGCGACCATCCGGACCCGGGCGCATCCAGGCGATGTCGTCACCGACGGTCTCAACGGTGTAACCCGGGATGGTCGGCTGGAGCATAGCGAGGTTGGTCTTGCCACATGCTGACGGGAACGCAGCTGTGACGTGGAACTGCTGGCCGGTCTCGGTGCGGGTCAGGCGCAGGATGAGCATGTGTTCTGCCATCCAGCCATCGCGGCGAGCCATGGTCGAAGCGATACGGAGAGCAAAGCACTTCTTGCCGAGCAAGGCGTTGCCACCATAGCCGGAGCCGAAGGACCAGATTTCGTTGGTCTCGGGGAAGTGGGTGATGTACTTTTCGTCATTGCACGGCCAGTTGTCATCAACCTGGCCCTCTTCGAGCGGAACGCCCACGGAGTGAACGGCGGGAACCCAGGTTGCACCTTCAGCGATGAGGTCCATTGCAGCCGTGCCCATGCGGGTCATGATGCGCATGTTGCAGACAACGTAGGGGGAGTCGGTGATCTCGATGCCGAGCTGCGAGATCGGACCGCCCAGCGGGCCCATGGAGAAGGGGATCACGTACATCGTGCGGCCCTTCATGGAGCCGGTGAACTTCTCCTTGAGGATGGCCTTCATTTCGGTCGGGTCTGCCCAGTGGTTGGTCGGGCCGGCGTCCTCTTCCTTTTCGGAGCAGATGAACGTACGGGACTCGACACGTGCAACGTCAGAGGGCTTGGAGCGAGCAAGGAAGGAGTTCGGACGCTTCTCTTCGTTGAGCTTGGTGAACATGCCAGTCTCAACCATGAGAGAGGTCAGGCGATCCCACTCTTCCTGCGAACCATCGGCAAACTCGATGGCGTCAGGCGTCGTCAGCGCGGCGATCTTAGCAACCCATGCGAGAACGTCTTCTGGAGCGTTGGACGGAGCTGCTGCTCGCACATCCTGTTCGGTCACGGACATTTTGCCTCCTGAGGCTTTCGGTATTCCAGGGCGACGGGTGCGCCCCTGTTCTACGTGTTCCATAATCCCAGATAGTGGAGGAAAATGCGCGGGCGATAAGTCCCGTGAGCATGTGTGCAACACTTCACAAACGTGGCGCGTCGGTATCCGTTCGTCTTCCTTCATTCATCTGAACGCCTCGAGTGCCTTAATCTGTAAGTGCGTTTTGGAACGCATCCCCAATCCTCAGGAGGAAAAATCGTGGGACTTCGTAAGGCCGCTGACGGCCCGTCCTTCTTCGACCTGTATTCACAGCAGGCCGCGAACCTTGTTTCCGGCACGACGATTCTTTCGTCAATCCTTGACTCCTCACCGCAGGAACAGGTCGCAATGCGCGATCAACTGCACGAGGTCGAACACTCCGGTGATGAAATTAATCACCACATTTTGAACCTCATCAACCAGACTTTCATCACCCCCTTCGATCGTGAAGACCTTGGCGCCTTGGCCTCGTGCCTCGACGACTGCATGGACCTCATCGACGAGGCCGGCGACCTCTACGTCATGTACGGTCTGAACGACCTACCGGACTACGTACACTCGCTTCTACACGAGCAGGTCGATATCTTGACTCGTTGCGCAGCGCTGACGGCAGAGCAGATCCCCGGCCTCAAGTCCCCACTGGACATGCGCGACTTCTGGGTTGAGCTGAACCGCCTTGAGAACGAAGGTGACACGACCTACCGTCGTGCTCTCACTTCGATCTTCGATTCCGGCCTTGATCCGGTGACGATCATCAAGCTGAAGGACCTTGTTGAGGTCCTAGAATCGGCATCCGACGCATTCGAAGACCTCGCAAACTGCGTTGAAACGATTGCGGTGAAGGAGTCCTGACCCGTGGATCTTAATCTGGTCCTGGTCTCGCTGGTCGTGATCATTGCTCTTGGTTTTGACTACACCAACGGCTTCCACGATGCGGCGAATGCAATCGCAACTTCCGTGTCCACCAGGGCACTGACCCCGCGAGCCGCTCTCCTCATGGCTGCTGTCATGAACATTATTGGTGCACTTTTGGGCACGGAGGTCGCAAAGACTATCGGTGAGGGCATCATCGATATCTCGCACTACACGAATTCGTCCGACGTTCTTCAACAGAGAGAGGGCTTGGCGATTGTGCTGGGCGCTCTGGTCGGTGCGGTTGTGTGGAATCTGATCACATGGTGGTTTGGGCTTCCATCGTCCTCATCACACGCCTTGATTGGTGGTTTGGTGGGCGCTGGCCTTGCTTCAGCGACCCAGGTGAAGTGGATTGGAATTCTTCAGCACGTCGTCATCCCGATGTTCGCGTCCCCGGTGATCGGCTTCCTTCTGGGCTTCTTCCTCATGAAGGGCCTGATGAGACTGTTGCAAAATCTGCCCTATCACCGCACGATGCGTCGCTTCCGTATTCTTCAGACTCTGTCAGCTGCAGCAATGGCCCTTGGCCACGGCCTGCAGGACGCTCAGAAAACGATGGGCGTCATTGTGATGGCGCTGATCGCCGGTGGCTACGGCGAGACGCACAACGTGATTGACCCGGTGACGGGTGACATCATGATTCCGCTGTGGGTCAAACTTGCTGCCGCAGGTGCAATTTCGCTGGGCACGTATGCCGGTGGCTGGCGCATCATGCGTACGCTCGGCCGTAAGATCATCGATCTAGATCCGGCTCGTGGCTTCGTCGCCGAGGGTGTTTCCGCCATCGTTCTCTACCTGTCCGCATTCGTTCTTCATGCTCCGATCTCCACGACGCACACGATTACGTCGGCGATCCTTGGTGTGGGTGCAACGAAGCGTTTCTCGGCTGTCCGCTGGGGGGTTGCTGGCAACATCGTGGTCGGTTGGTTCTTGACGCTTCCGGCTGCTGCGGCGGTTGCGGCGATCGTGTACTTCATCGTTCACGCGGTTGTTGGACTGTGACGATAGTGTTCGCCAATTTACGAGGCCGAACGGCCCACGCCACCGGCGCGGGCGCGTTCGCTGTTTCAGCCGTCGCGCTAATAGCAGGGTGTTCGAATTCGTCTGTCCTTGATTTGAAGGTCGGTGATTGTATTCAGCTGCCGAACACAGAGACGGCGGTGACGATCGATCGCACGTCCTGTTCCGAGGAACATCGGGGCGAGGTTTCAGCCGTTGTTAAGACAAACCCAAACGGTGCTGATGATGCGTTCCCTGGCGCTTCCAAACTGAACTCGCAGGCTGAAGAGGCGTGCGTTTCCTCTTTTACCGACTATGTTGGGTCAAACTATGTGACGTCATCGTTGGATGTATCGTGGCTTGTTCCGACTGAACAGTCTTGGAAGGACGGAGATCGTCATATTGCGTGCGTTGTGTATGCCCAGGGCGATCAAAAGCTCACGCAGTCTGTGAAAGATTCGAACTTGTAGGGCTCGCTTCTTCGGCTTTGAAGCTGTATACGGGGTGGGGGCGTCTCTGCGAGACGCCCCCACCCCGTGTGTTTTTACCGGACGATTAGCTGTTCCGGTCCGCCATCAGATGCGGTTAAGCGGATTGCGGTGGAGGCGGCCTCGTCGATAAGGAAGCGACCAGGTGGTGAGCGTCACCGCCTACACCCCACGCAACAAAACCCCACCAAAACAAAGCAAACTATCGCACCAAGTGCAGCCAGTAACTTGATGAGCTTGGACCGCAGATAACGGCTGGGTTCACCCAGCCGATTGAGAACGTCTTGACCGACCACCCGACTGTAAATCAAAACGCCCGACCTGATGAGGGTTTGGAAAGCTCGACTTTGGGACGCTGATCAGGCCCGCACCTTTGGCCAAGAAACGGGCTCAACGTTGACGCGATTGTGACCCACGAGTTTGCACTCAGCGACGTGTATTCAGCCTACGACGCCCTCCGTGACCGCATCGGTGTGAAAGTAGCACTAATCCCGGTCTAGGCCAGCAAGTTCTCAGACGACCAGTTCAGCGCGAGCTCGCCCCATGAAACATCTACAGATAAGTAGCGCTACGCTTACAGCTGTCCCTTGAATCCCCCACTTTGTTGATTAATCGCGTAGTGGTAAACATCGCGAACCAGCGGCTTAGAATGCCAGCGCTTGAACATTCCTGAAGTATTTTGCCGCATAGCTTGCAACGCGAACTTTCTGCCTCCGTCAAGAACCTCGGGATATTGATTACAAAACTGTTCGAGGTCTCCCACCGCGTAGTTAATCGCATCCGAATCTGCTGACGGATACGTAGCGGTGAACGCCCAAGCATCCAAGAACCCTCCATACGAAGATTCATACTCAAATCCCCAATAGTCCTCTGTTCTGCCTGGCAAAACAGTTCCTGGAATCGTATTCAACCAACCGACACCCTCAACGGATTCCAGCTTTGTCGCCTTCTGGTCTGGAATCTCACAAGTGCGAGGGAAGAACAAGAGCTCAATAAAGCCCGTACTCAACGTGGCCCAACGGCCCCCACTTGTGCTTGGACAATCCGTTAGAGTCCAGTACTTCCCCTCAAGCTCAACAGCGCTTGGAACTAGCTCCTTCAAGGCAAAAGCAATATCACGCAAAATTGGCTCCTGATACTCGTTAGGAACTAGCCTGGCGAATTTCGTGGGTTCACTCCCGAAGCCTTCCAAACGTTGCCGCGCCCCTCGTAAATCATAAGGACCATCACCTAGGGCCCATGCCTGCTGATCTTCAACCGGAATCTCCAGATCCAGGCTGGAGGGCTGGTCATGCCCGACATTCCCCAGACGGTTGCGCAAGCGTTTACCATCTGCGCGGAAGCGTTGGATCTCTTGATACTCAATCGAGTCCAAACTCATCACCGCAGGCACCGGCATAAACCAAAGCTTCTCCACGTCTGTCCACGGATCCACATGATTTGTGTTTCCGTGTCGATGCTGAGCAAAACGCGTCACCACATTCTTTGCCTGGCCAACATAGAACTCGCCGTTAGAAAACTCGAGCACGTAAATTCCTCGCCGGTTATGCGGGATAAGAGCTGAGATGGAATCCATTTCTCCCACTGGAAAACGCGCGTATTTGAGTTCAGAGAGCACCTCATTCGCGCCCGCATCAATCTTGGCAACCGACATCGTTTCAAGCTCATCCAAAGGCGTGCGCGAAGCACTTTGAGAATTGCGATCCATCTTGTTCCACCTCTACGACGCTAGATAACCAAACAACTCCAGCATTTGAAAGCACTATACCCAGATTTGTCACGTGCCAAGCAGGTCTCAAAAGCTTGCGCAAATATGCGAGCCTTGCGCGCTTCGCACACAATCACTCACAGGAAACCAAACGAGGGGAACCAGCGTTAACCTCAAACACCTCAAGCGCTTAAAATCCACTAGGCCTGCGCAGACGGAACGCGGCGAGCATGGCCGCTCCAAATTGTTAGCAAGCGTTGCCCTCACCGCGCTTGCAGCCACCACGCTCCTTCCAGCATTGATCCGAACTACGTGGAATGGCTCCCCCAAAAAGCTAAAGATGAAGGCTGGCTAGGAACCGGCGACGACCCCGATCACTGGAAGAAAATCGATACGAAAGACTCTGAAAGCACAGACGAGGCAACTGGCAACAACACCAGCGGAAGTAGCGCGAACCCCGCGGAAACACTACTGCGGACGGTCGTGCTAATCGCGATTCTTGCGGCCATTGGCCTGGGCATCTGGAAGCTGTTCAGCTCCCGCAAGAAAACCCGCTCCAACACCCCGGGAGGCACGAATTCGTCCGGGCAAAACTCGCCCGGCTCGAACCTTTAGAAACAATACGGGGTTATTCGTGACGTAACCGTGCAATAGGTATTGGGATCTTAAATCTTCTACTCATTGTGATAAGACAGGGGGTGCAGAAGGTGGGAACAAGGTCTCCCATCATGTCTTAGAGGGGGTCTAGCGGACGCAAGCGCTGCTAGGCTCTCTTCTTATTTCATTTCCGGCCTACGGGCTATTACCGCGCTAACCTGGGAGATACCCTTCACGCAATCTGCCACCACTAGGTTGATAGAAGCAACAAGATCGGGGTTAATACCCAAAGTGGCGGGTTAATCCCAACAGGAATTGTAGGTGCCCGTTGGAATTAACCCGCCTAGAGAAAATCCACCCGTCGCTAGTGCAAAACCAGGAGGCCAATTAAGCGTTAAACGCCTGCTCTATGCGCTCGTGCGCGGCCCAGATCTGCTCAGGTAGATTCTTGAACTGTGCAAGGTGTTC
>NZ_JASOOV010000065.1:0-229 GCF_030217965.1 Pauljensenia sp. UMB1177
TACAAAAGTATGATGCCCCAGTAAAACTTGAACGACCGAGTACAAACTATACAGAAAGGCTGAACTCGTTCCTACAGCAATCAAACTATCCATGTTTGGATGCCGTTTTACCAAATTCCGAAAACCACGTACATAAAAACCGCGACCAACCCAAATCGCTGGCAAAGTAAGGAAAAATTGCGCCAATACAAAGGCAATGGGATGCGTCATGTGATCTAAAAAGGAGGGT
>NZ_JASOOV010000066.1:0-228 GCF_030217965.1 Pauljensenia sp. UMB1177
GTGAAGTCGTAACAAGGTAGCCGTATCGGAAGGTGCGGCTGGATCACCTCCTTTCTAAGGAAAAAACGGAAGCCATTGAGTTTGTCTTGTTTAGTTTTGAGAGGTCTTGTGGGGCCTTAGCTCAGCTGGGAGAGCGCCTGCTTTGCACGCAGGAGGTCAGCGGTTCGATCCCGCTAGGCTCCATTGAATCGAAAGGTTCAAATTGTTCATTGAAAATTGAATATCTAT
>NZ_JASOOV010000067.1:0-228 GCF_030217965.1 Pauljensenia sp. UMB1177
TCCACCAGGCAGCGAGTGATGACTGGCTCTTGGTGAGCTATCACTTTTATAACCAGCACGTTTTTGGCCTCTTTAAATTGAGAGGGGATACGAATGATGAGATTGAAGTTGAACTAGGGATTCCTGAAGGTAAATATGCCAATCTCTTAGGGGAGGGGCACTATGAAGCCAAAGAAGGACGAATTCATGTGACAGAAGGACCAATTATTATCTCCTATGATGGGGATA
>NZ_JASOOV010000007.1:0-60497 GCF_030217965.1 Pauljensenia sp. UMB1177
AGCTTGCAACCACTCGGCGCAACAACAGAAACAATACCCACCCCCCACCACACCGTCAAATCAGCGCAAGCTTCAATCCGAGCGACACCACACCGCAAAAAATCCCTAAATTTCAACGAATACAGGCCAGCACCAGCATCAAAACACTAAAATGTGACCTGCGTTTGTTTCGCAACACACAAGAATTCGGACAAAAAGCGACGCAGGTCTCGCCAGATTATCCGGTAATCTGCGCACGTCAGAGCAGGTTTATAGACGAAAACAATCCGGGTGGGCGCAGCCTTTATGTCTGCGCCCACCCGGACCTCGTCAATTATTCAGCGAACGCGCCGCGCACTACGTGACACGCACACCCACGTTGCAGCGCCTTGCTGTAGGCACGTTCAGCCGACAGGGTGCAGGCCCTCAAGCATCTATGTCCTCTTGGACGGGAATATTCAGCGTCGGCAGATCACGAACCGCGGTGCGGACCGCGCGCGAAACCGCTGGAGCAACACGTCCATCGAAAACGCCGGGGATGATGTAGCTGGATGACAGCTCTTCTTCCTCGATGACGTCAGCGATAGCAACTGCTGCGACGCGCAAAACCTCGGTGGTAATTTCCTTGACCTTTGCATCCAGCAGGCCTCGGAATAAACCTGGGAATGCCAGCACGTTGTTGATCTGGTTCGGGTAATCGGAGCGGCCCGTCGCAACAACCGCCGCGTACTCCCCCGCACCAATCGGGTCAACTTCGGGCGTCGGGTTGGCTAGGGCGAACACGATTGCCCCGTCAGCCATCGTGGCAATATCGCCGGGATCCAAAATGTCGCCGTGCGAGACACCGATGAAGACATCGGCATCCTTCAGACCTTCCTTCAGATTTCCGTGAACGAGGCGCGGATTCGTTGCCTCGGCAAGAGCCTTGCGCGAGGGGTGCATGCCCTCAGTATCGTCGGCGGCAAGTGCACCCGTGCGACCGTAACCGACGATGTCTTTAGCCCCCTGCGCCAGAAGTAGACGAATAATCGCATTGCCTGCAGCACCCACGCCGGACACCACGATGCGAACGTCTTCAATCTTCTTATTGACAATCTTCAGCGCGTTGATCAGTGCGGAAAGCACGACGATAGCGGTGCCATGCTGGTCATCGTGGAAGACCGGGATATCGAGTTCTGCACGCAGGCGTTCTTCGATTTCAAAGCAACGAGGCGCGGAGATGTCTTCAAGGTTGATACCACCGTATGCGGGGGCAATCGCCTTAACAATCGAAATGATTTCTTCAGTGTCCTTCGTGTCAAGAACGACCGGCCATGCGTCCACACCGCCGAATTCCTTAAACAGAGCCGCCTTACCTTCCATGACAGGAAGAGCCGCTTCCGGGCCAATATCTCCTAAGCCGAGGACCGCAGTGCCATCAGAAACGACAGCAACCGTATTCGCCTTGATCGTCAGAAGGTGAGCCTTCTGAGGAACGTCATGGATTGCGGTGCAGACGCGGGCCACGCCGGGCGTGTACGCACGAGACAGGTCGTCGCGATTACGGAGCGGAACCTTCGAGTTGATTTCGATCTTGCCACCGACGTGAGCAAGGAAAGTCTGGTCTGCAGTAGACGACAGTGTGACACCTACCAGCCCCTTCAGCAGATTGCGAACCTCGCGACGGTGCTCCGAATCGCGCAGGTCGCAGGTGAGGTCGAGAACCATTCGGCCTCGGTTGGAATCGGCGACGTCGAGGCCTCTCACCTGAGCACCGGTTTTTGATACCGCTTCGACAAGCGATCCAATAGATAGTTTCGCTTCGTCGATTTCAACGCGGTATGAGGCGGTGTATGACGGAGAAGTTCGCATGGTGCTCTCTCTTTTCGATCGGCGCTGGCCGTAGATCAATCGTTGTTCCCATAGTACGTACGTGCCGACAGAACGGATAGTGCGCATCACCAGGTGGACAATTGTCAACAATTAGCTACGTAACGCCAGCGTGATTTCCTACCTTCGCGATCGTCCCGTTTTAGTTGGGCGCTAAGGAGTTCCCACTGTTCCGCACGCACAACTCTCGATTCACGAGGCCGGGCACACCAACGAATCGATGACACCGACACGTGCCCGTTCATCGTTGCTCTTGGCAGAGATAGCAGGCGAGAAGGTGACAGAGGCATAAACGAACAGGCTCTAGAAGCTGAATTGCGTTCGCGAAAGCTCGTGGAGCGGAGACTGTTTCTTCCCGTAGACATCAAGGGTCACAGCAGCAAGAAGAACGATGCCCTTCACTACCTGAGCACGATCAGAGCCGAGTCCAACAAGCAACAGCCCGTTCGAAAGAACCGCCATCAGCGTGGCACCAAGGACAGCACCGAAAACCGACCCGCGACCACCGGCAACTGCCGCTCCGCCGATGAACACGGCAGCGATAGCTTCAAGCTCCCATAAGAGACCATCTTGAGGCCCCACAGCCGTCGCCCGGCCTGCGAACATCATGCCCGCGAGCGCCGACAGCATCCCCATATTCACCATGACAAGGCATTGAATCTTCGTCACGCGCACACCGGAAAGGGATGCCGCCTGAATGTTTCCGCCGACAGCTTGAAGATGGCGACCAAATTGGGTCCTCGTCAACATGAAGTGGTAGATGAAAATCAGAACAAGAACCACCACACCCGGAACGGGGAAAGATGTTCCTTCACGTCCCGTACCAAACAGCCAGGTGAAGACCCCCACCAGCACGACGACAATCGCGGACTTCACCCAGGGTCGATAATCAACTCCCCGCAGTCCTAGCCGAGCGCGCCGGCGAAAATAGGTACGAACAATCGAGGTAACCGCTACCACGGCAGTAATGACACCCACGATCACCGTTGCCGTATCGATGCCGAATATGCTCCCCCAAGAAGGCAGATAACCCGAACCTAGCGTTTGAAATCTGTGAGGAAGTGGCACCGACAATGCCTGAGATTCCCACTGGACTCCACCGCGCAGAATGATCATTCCACCAACGGTGACAATAAAAGCAGGCAAACCGACCTTCGCAACAAACAGGCCTTGAATCAAGCCAATAAAAGTTCCGATCAGCATGCCAAGAAGAAGGCCAACCCACCAGGGCAAGCCAAGATTGGCAATGATGATCGCCATGGACATTGATGAGAACGCCGCGACGGAGCCAACTGACAAATCCAGCTGACCGATCGTCACCACCAGGACCATGCCGATAGCGAGGACAAAGATATGAGCGTTACCGGTGACGATATTCTGCAAGTTCGCAGACGCCAGCATGTGCGATCCCGTGATGAACTGGAAGAAGATCATCAGGGCAAGAACGAGGATTCCCATGATTCCCGCTTGACCTAAGCGTGAAGCGTCAAAGGGTAGTCGGCTCACTTCGCTCTCCTCGTTGAGTGGAATATGAACGCACAAAGGCTCGTGTTGTTTTCCTATAGTGCACCATCTTGACAGTTCAACGCACATTTTTGAACCGATTCGCCCAGCGGGCATCCACGCATCAGCCCACTTCACTGACTATCCTAGAAACGTGCCACGTTTGAACGCCCGATCCGGATCTCAATCCTCGCTCCGCGAGGCAAATTCCGCGCGCGTTCTTGACGCGATCCGAAAGTACGGGCGTATCACCCAGGTCGAGCTATCGGCAGCAACAGGTCTTGCTCCCGCAACCATTTCGAACATCATTAAACAGCTCTCGGCACAAGGAAGCGTTGAACTCACGTCAACGATTCGTTCGGGCAGGCGCGCTCAACTGGTTTCGCTCACACAATCGTCAACTCTTACCGCGGGTATCTCAATCGGACGCAGAGCACTGGATATTTACATCTCCGACGAGTCCCGCACCAGCGAATTCACGAAAGTTCTGCCACTACCGGTCGACCATAAGGCTGATACGACGCTCGACCGAGCAACGCTTCTGGTTCTTGACCTTCTTGAACAGGCAGGGCAATCGCTGGATGATCTTGCTGGTATCGGTGTTGCTTTACCTGCCCCTATTAACCCGAAAACGGGCACTCTGACCCGAAAGGGAATCATGCGAGGCTGGGAAGACATCAACATTGCTGAGGTCTTCCAACGCAGACTTGGACGCGACACGATCGTGATGAACGACGCGAACGCTGCTGTTGCCGCTGAAAACCGATTTGGTTCGCTACGCGGGTTCTCATCGTGCGCCTATATCCGAGCCTCGTATCAAACCGGCGCGGGAATTTTGGTCGACGGAAAAGCCTATTCCGGTGCCACCGGTATTGCCGGGGAAATCGGGCACGTTATCGTTGATCCTCACGGTCCTATCTGCACGTGCGGTGCTCGTGGCTGTCTGAACACGGTTGTTGGGGCGGACTACCTTGTTGACCTTCTTCGCCTGTCACGAGGTCCCATGACACTGCGTGACCTACTGTCACACGCGAATGAAGGTGACCCCGGATGCCAGCAGGTTCTTTCTGACGCAGGAAGCGCAATCGGACGAGTCATCTCTGACCTTGTCACGGTATTCGATCTCGAAGCCGTCGCTGTCGGTGGTGAGCTGATGAATGCGGGAGACACATTCTTGTCCCCTATTCAAAACGCTCTCTTCGAACGCCCCTACCTGCGCGACGAAGGAATCACGGCCTATCCGTCGAAGCTCGGCGCTGATGCCGAAGCCATCGGCGCGATGATCCTTGCACAAGACGCTTTTGTTCCCAGCTATTCAACTCACCGCCAGGAGGACCAATGACGATCCAAGGCGCTCCCCTTCTTGAAGTACGGGGACTTACAAAAACGTTCGGCGGTGTTGAAGCACTCGTTAACGTTGATTTCATCGTGAACCGTCACGAAGTCGTTGCCCTTGTCGGCGACAATGCGGCAGGGAAGTCAACGCTCGCCCGCATGCTCTCAGGAGTTTTTCCTCCGGATGAGGGAACGATCGCGCTCGACGGGGAAGAAATCAGCATCGATTCCCCGCAGCACGCATTGAAACTCGGTATTGCCACCGTCTTCCAAGAAACTGCGCTCTGCGACAACTTGGACGTTGTATCGAATATTTTCCTTGGGCGTGAAGTGTTCTCGCACCGCGCCCTTGATGACGAGGGCATGGAACTCAAAGCACGCCAATATCTTGATCAGTTGGGTTCGCATATCCCCGACGTGCGAGTCCCCCTTTTCCAGCTCACCGCCGGACAGCGTCAATGCGTTGCAATCGCGCGCACCCTGGTGACTCACCCGCGTCTGGTGATCCTCGACGAGCCCACGGCCTCTATGTCCGTGGCACAAACTGCGGAAGTACTCATCCTGATTGAGCACCTGCGCGATATGGGAATGGGGGTCATCTACATTTCCCATAATCTGACCGACGTTCAAGCTAGTGCCGACAGGGTCGAAGTTCTCCGTCACGGACACAACAACGGTTCCTTCAACTCGCGTGATACCTCAACCGACGAACTCATAGCCGCTATCACTGGCGCTTCACATATCGCGCTGTAAACGCTCCCGGCCTCGTCACTTCTTTTCGGCGACCAACTGGCCGTTATACCCCTGTCACGGCGCGCAACGTGTTTGCGCGAACGACGCTTGAGCGCCTTGGCATACACGAGTTTCGCCCCCGCCGAAAAACCGACGAGGGCGAAACCAAAGGTGAGAAAACTAGGCGATACCTAGCGGGTCAATCACTTGGCAGCGTTGACGAGCTCCATGCGGTGCGAGTCATCCTTGTAGACGTCTGCAGCGTTGTCCTTGGTGACAATCTTCGGGGTCAGCAGGAAGGACTTGACCGGGTTGCCTTCCATCGACTCGTACTGGGAATCGTCGAGGGTTGCGCCGTCGACCTTCGGGGCTGCCTCGCCCTTGGCGAGCTGGATAGCAAGATCAACAGTTGCCTTCACCAGCGGACGAGTGTCCTTGAAGATGGTGGAGTACTGCTTGCCCTGGGTGACCCAGGTGACCGACTCGTCTTCGGAGTCCTGACCAGTCACAACCGGAACCGGCTTGCCGGCCTGCTCAACAGCGGTGATGATTGCGCGGCCAAGGGTGTCGTTCGGGGAAAGAACGCCATCCGGAACCGCGTCGCCCTGGTAGGTCGAGGTCAGCAGTGCTGCCATGCGGTCCTGAGCATTCTTCGGCAACCAGCCCTGGGTGGCGACCTGCGTGAATTCGGTCTGCCCGGACTTCACAACCAGCGTGCCATCATCAATCTTCGGTTGGAGGACGTCCATTGCGCCACCGAAGAACTTCAAGGAGTTCGAGTCATCCGGGGAGCCACCGAAGAGCTCGATATCCCACGGGCTCTCGCCAGCGTTGGCTTCGAGACCTTCAAGCAATGCCTTGCCCTGAAGCTGACCAACACCGAAGTTGTCGTAGGCGATGTAGTAGTCAAGGTCGGTCGTGTTCGTCAGCAGACGATCGTATGCGATGACCTTGATGCCGGCATCCTTGGCTGCCTTCAGCTGGGTACCCAGCTGCGAACCGTCGATTGCGCCGATCACCAGAACCTGCACGCCATTTTCGATCATGGCTGCAACCTGGTTCTGCTGCTCAGCAACGCCACCGTTTGCGAACTGAATGGTGCATTCAATGCCCTGCTCTTCGCAGCTGGCCTTGAACATGTCTTCAGCCTCAACCCAGTTCTGCGAGGTCTTCTGTGGCATTGCGATGCCGACCGACATCTTGTCAGCCGAGGCCGCTGCGCCGGACTGATCGCCCGATGAGCTACCCGTATCACGGGCACCACAAGCTGCCATAGAGAATGCCATCGCTGCCGCTGCGCTGATGGCAACCGCACTCTTCAGAGTCTTCATTGTCTCTTCTTTCGTGTGTTTGTTTGGTGATTCTTGATGATTCATTCGATGTTCCCCAGCTGGCTTGCTTGGGAATATCTACGCTTTGTGGATGACTCAACGTTTGTTGAGCCCGTTGTTGACATGGCGATACGGTTTCTCCTTACCGCCCGATCATCACTTGGAGGGAGTCTTTGTTTCGCTTTGCCGAACTGCCTTTTGATTACTCAAGGCATTTTGGAAGGTGCCAATGATGGAACGCTTGCCCTGGCGCTTCGAGTAGACGTCAACGGCGACTGCGATCAAGAGGACGAGGCCCTTAATGATCTGCGTCCAGTCGGAGCCCACGCCCATCAGCTGAAGGCCATTGTTCAGGAAGGCCATGACAAGTGCGCCAACCATGGTGCCCATGATCGTGCCAACACCACCGGAAACGGCGGCACCGCCGATGAACACGGCGGCAATGGCGTCGAGTTCCCATGCATTACCGTCAGCAGGACCCGAGGCCGTCGAACGGCCGATGAACAGCATTCCCGCAACTGCGGCGAGGAATGCGGAGTTGCAGATGACGAAGAAGTTCGTTTTGATGACCTTCACACCGGTCAGTTCTGCAGCAGCCTTGTTGCCACCGATGGCGTAAATCGAGCGACCGAGGACCGTGCGGTCAGCGATGAACGAGTAGATCAGAGCCAGGATGACGACGATAACACCGGGGATTGGGAACGAGGTGCCGGGGCGACCCGTTGCAAAGATCCAGGCGACGATCAGGATTGCGCCACCGAGGACAACCATGCGAACAATCGGAACCCACATCGGGGCCGGCTCAGCTTCGAACTGCTGACGAGCCTTCACGCCGGAGATTTCCTTCCAGACGATCGCTAGGACTGCGATGACAGCCAGGATCATGGTCGGCAGGTTGAAGGGAATAACATCCGGAGCGATATCGGGCAGGTAGCCAGCGCCGAGGGTCTGGAACAGTTCGGGAACCGGGACCGTCAAAGACTTGCCGATCAGCTGGTTAGTACCGCGGAAGAGGAGCATGCCACCCAGGGTCACGATGAAGGCGGGGATTCCCCACTTTGCAACCCAGAAGCCTTGCCAGATGCCGATGAGCAGACCGACGCCGATACCCAAAACGATGGCCAAGACGGGGCTGAGGGCCCAATCACGCATAGCAACGGCAACGACGATGCCGACGGTTGCTGCGACAGAACCGACTGACAGGTCAATGTGGCCGGCAATGATGACCAGAACCATGCCGATGGCGAGAACGAGGACGTAGGTATTACCCATGACCAGGTTCATCAAGTTCTGTGCTTGGAAGACCTTGCCGTCCGTCTTGAACTGGAAGAACAGGGCAATCGCCGCCAGAGCAGCGATCATTCCGATTTGTCGGAAGTCTCCTCCGAATAGTGCTGTGAGATTCTTCTTCATTGAAGTGCCTTTAGCTTTCAGTTTTCGTTGCTGCCAGTGGGAGTGGATGAGGTGGACGTCATCAGGTGCATCAGGCTTTCCTGATCTGCCTGCTCGGTGGGCACGCACCCCGTCACTTCGCCTTCGAAAATGGTGTAGATGCGGTCTGTGATGCCCAGAAGCTCAGGGAGTTCGGACGAGATCACCAGAACAGCCTTTCCTTGAGCGGCAAGCTCCTGGATGAACGTGTAGATCTCGTACTTCGCACCGACGTCAATGCCGCGGGTTGGCTCATCCAAGATGAGAACCTCGGGGTCAGTGAACATCCACTTTGCAAGGACGACTTTCTGCTGGTTACCTCCGGAAAGCGTTCCCACGCCCGTCATCACTGAGGGCGCTTTAATACGCAGGTTCTGACGGGATTCTTCAGCGAATTTCTTGCCCTCTTCGATGTTCAACGCGCCGTGGTGGCGGATCTTCGAAAGCTTGGCTGAAACAACCGACTGGTGGATCAGTTCCAGAAGGTTGAGACCCAGCATCTTGCGGTCTTCAGAAAGGTAAGCAATGCCAGCGTCGATAGCTTCAGGGACGGAGTTCGCTTTCACCTTCTTGCCGTCGATAAAGACTTCGCCGCCCTCGTGGATACCGTAGGAATGACCGAAGACGGAACGAGCCAGCTCTGTACGACCGGCACCCATCAGACCCGCAAGGCCGACCACTTCACCGGCACGGACGTTGATGGACGAGCCCTTGCAGACGAAACGCTCGGAGTTCAGCGGATGGCGTACCCACCAGTCCTTGACCTCGAACTTCACTTCGCCCGGATGCGACTTCTTGTCCGGGTAGCGGTTTTCAAGGGAACGACCGACCATCAGGCGAATGATCTCGTCCTGGTCGATCTTTTCCTTGTCGGCGTCCATCCAGCCGACCGTCTTGCCGTCACGAATAACCGTGATGGCATCAGAGACGGCAGCAACTTCGTCGAGCTTGTGCGAGATCATGATCATCGCGACGCCGCGTTCGCGCTGCTTGCGCATCAGGTCGAGAAGGTGGGCTGATTCTTCCTCGTTGAGTGCCGAAGTGGGCTCGTCGAGGATCAGGAGCTTGACGTCCTTTGCAAGTGCCTTGGCAATTTCAACAAGCTGCTGCTTACCGACACCCATGTCTTTAATCAGAGTGTCTGGGTTTTCATCCAATCCAACTTCGGCCATGTACGTAAGGGCGCGTTGCTTGGTTTCGTTCCAATCGATGACGCCGTGTTTCTTGACCTCGTTGCCCATGAACATGTTCTCAGCGACGCTGAGCTGCGGGATAAGAGCAAGTTCCTGGTGAATGATGACGATGCCGGCTTTTTCAGAGTCGCGAATGTTCGAGAATCGAACTTCGTTGCCTTCGTAGAAAATGTCGCCCGTGTAAGTGCCGTGCGGGTGCACGCCCGACAGCACTTTCATCAGGGTCGACTTGCCAGCACCATTCTCGCCACAGATCGCGTGGATCTCAGCGTTGCGTACCTGGAGGTTGACGTCATCAAGTGCGACGACACCCGGGAAGACCTTCGTGATGTTGCGCATCTCCAGGACGATGCGCTCACGACGTGTGTTGGTCATTGGTTCTCCGCTGAACTGTTGACAGATAGTTGTGTGATGGAAAGTCACCACCGTTGGCGCATTTCCATGACTCATAGTGTGCACTGTGCGGAGGGCGAAAAAGCCTTATCTACACGAACTGTAACTAAACCGTTATATTGAATTCACGACATAAACTCAATGACTGCACGATATCTATCTCCCGCAGAAATCCAGGGTTTTCACCAAATTACAGCCATGTCATTCGTGCGCCATACGCTCAGTTTTCGCCATCAACGAGGCCACTCACGGGCCTGAGGGAATAGAAAGCTGGGCGGTGGATTATCATCCACCGCCCAGCGACACTTCAATCAAGCGCGACGCTTCAGGCTCCCACCATCTCCATGATGAGTTCACGCACGCGAGCTGCGTCCGCCTGACCACGTGTCGCCTTCATGACAGCCCCCACAAGTGCGCCAGCAGCTGCGACCTTGCCACCCTTGATCTTCTCGACCACATCAGGATTGGCATCCAGCGCATCCTGAACAGCCTTCGAAAGCGCACCGTCGTCAGAAACAACCTCAAGACCGCGAGCCTCGACAACCTCGGTCGGCGAGCCTTCACCAGCCAAAACGCCTTCCAGCGCCTGACGAGCAAGCTTGTCATTGATGCGACCAGAATCGATCAAGCCCTGCAACTCAGCAATCTGAGCGGGCGTGACAGGCATATCTTCGAGCGACAGTTCGCGTTCCTTCGCGCGACGGCTGAGTTCGCCCATCCACCACTTACGAGCGGACGCAGGATCGACACCAGCCTCAACGGTGGCCTCGATAATCTCCAACGCACCAGCGTTGATGACATCGCGCATCTCCATATCGGCATAGCCCCACTCTTCGCGCAAGCGACGACGCTTCGCAACAGGAAGCTCAGGAAGCGAGGCACGCAGTTCCTCAACCCACTGGCGCGAAGGAGCAACAGGAACCAGGTCCGGCTCGGGGAAGTAACGGTAGTCTTCAGCATCCGACTTATCGCGGCCCTGCGAGGTGGAACCGTCTTCCTCGTGGAAGTGACGGGTTTCCTGGTTCACCGACCCACCGGCAGAAAGGATCGCACCCTGACGCTGCATCTCGTAGCGAACAGCGCTAGCGATACCGCGGAACGAGTTCACATTCTTCGTTTCCGTACGAACACCCAGAGGAGATTCCGGAGTATCGCGAAGAGAAACGTTGATATCTGCTCGAACATTACCGCGCTCCATACGAGCCTCGGACACACCGAGCGCACGGAAAATATCACGCAGAGTCTGAACGTAGGCAGCAGCCACCTCAGGAGCACGCTCCCCTGCACCTTCGATCGGGCGGGTCACGATCTCCACCAGCGGAACGCCCGCACGGTTGTAGTCAACCAGCGAGTGATCGGCTCCGTGAATACGACCCTCAGCACCACCGACATGCGTGTTCTTACCTGCGTCTTCTTCCATGTGTGCGCGCTCAATCTGAACGCGGAACAGACTACCGTCTTCAAGCTCGACATCCACGTAACCATCGTGAGCAATCGGCTCATCAAACTGCGACGTCTGGAATGCCTTCGTCAAGTCCGGGTAGAAGTAGTTCTTACGCGCAAAACGGCAGTACTCTGCGATTTCACAGTTCAGCGCAAGACCGATCTTGATCGCGTATTCAACTGCAGTGTGGTTCACAACCGGAAGACACCCGGGAAGACCCAGCGAAACCGGAGTAACGTAGGTGTTCGGGTCTCCACCAAAGGCATTCGGCGCCGCATCGAACATCTTCGTCTTCGTACCGAGCTCAACGTGAACCTCGATGCCAAGAACCGGATCAAAGTTCGCGGTCACATCCGCGTAATCCATGAGTTCACTCATCAGTTTTCCTCCCAAGAGCTCGCCGGGCAAGCGCCCGCCACATCATCACTGAGCGCTTCAACCAAAGCAGCAGCTTGGTACATCTTCAGATCGTGGTGCGCAGGCGCAATAATCTGGAAGCCGATCGGCAGTCCTTCGGACGAAAGCGCATTCGGAACACTCATCGCGGGGACACCGGCGAGGTTCGCCGGGATCGTCGCAATGTCATTGAGGTACATCGCCATCGGGTCGTCAATCTTGTCGCCGAACTTGAACGCCGTCGTCGGAGCGGTCGGCGAAACAAGAACGTCGACCTCTTCGAAAACACGCGCAAAGTCGCGCTGGATCAGGGTACGAACCTTCTGAGCGCTGCCGTAGTAGGCGTCGTAGTAGCCGGCCGACAGGACGTGCGTGCCGAGGATGATACGACGCTTGACCTCGTCGCCGAAGCCAGCTTCACGGGTTGCAGCCATCACGCGCTCAGCAGTCACGGGCCCCTCGGAGGGCTCAACGCGAATGCCGTAACGCATACCATCGAAGCGAGCAAGGTTCGAAGAAACCTCAGCCGGCATGATCAGGTAGTAGGCCGCGAGCGCATAGTCGAAGCTCGGGCACGACACCTCTTTCACCTCTGCGCCAGATTCTTCAAGCTTCTTCACGGTCGCGTTGAAGGCTTTAAGAACGTCGGCTTCGTAGCCTTCGCCCGACAGTTCCTTCACCACGCCTACCTTCAGGCCAGCCATGGACTTGGTGCCTGCGACAGTTTCAACGCCGTCGACGAGGTTCCCAACAGGCTCGTTGAGAGACGTGGAATCGAGCGGATCATAGCCACCCACAAGCTCGGTCAGAACTGCAGCGTCAGCGACGGTGCGGGTAACCGGACCAATCTGATCAAGCGACGAGGCCATGGCAATCAGGCCGTAACGCGAAACAGCACCATAGGTCGGCTTCGCACCAACCGTGCCCGTCACTGCACCCGGCTGGCGGATCGAACCACCGGTGTCAGAGCCCAGCGCCAGCGGAACCATGTAAGCAGCAACCGCAGCAGCGGAACCGCCACCAGAACCACCGGGAATACGCTCGATATCCCACGGGTTCAGGGTCGGACCGAACGCGGAGTGCTCGGTCGACGAGCCCATTGCGAACTCATCCATATTCGTCTTACCAACGACCGGCAGACCAGCTTCGTGGATCTTCTTCACGATCGTTGCGTCATACGGAGGACGCCAATCGCCCAGAATCTTCGACGCACACGTCGTCGGGATTCCACGGGTCACCATGTTGTCCTTCAAAGCAATCGGAATACCCGCAAGGCGGTGCAGTTCCTCGCCGGCCTGGCGCTTCGCATCAACCTCGGCCGCGGTCTTCAGAGCGCCCTCGCGGTCGATGAAAAGGAAAGCATTGATCTTAGGATTCAGTGCCTCAATACGGTCCAAGCACGCAGTTGTCAGTTCAACCGACGTGATCTGACCTGCGGCCAGCATGTCAGCCAGCTCAAGCGCGGACTTCTTCAGCAGTTCGTTCATCATTCCTCCCCCAGGATCTGCGGAACAAGGAACATCCCATCTTCGCTTGCAGGCGCCTGCGAAAGAACTTCATCACGGTCAAGAGTTTCTGTGACCACATCTTCACGCCAGACATTCGTCAGCGGAATCGGGTGAGAGGTTGCGGGAACATCCGGGGTCGCGACCTCGGACACCTTAGCAACTGAAGTAGCGATAACGTCGAGCTCCCCAGCAATACGTTCAATTTCGCCTGGAGTCAATGCGATTCGGGCCAGCTCCGCGACGCGGGCGACCTCGTCAGTACTGATTCGTGACATAGTTGCAATCTTAGCGCCTAGCACTAATAAGCGGGATTCGCGCCCACGCCGTAATCCACACGAGGCCGTAGAATCAGCTTCATGAGATTCCCGCGTAAAAGACTCATCAGCGCCGAAACCTTAGGACTGATGAAGAAGACGGCGATCGGCATCACCATCGCACAGGCAACCGCCATCGTCACCGTCCACGCCGTCGACCATATGCGTAAGCAACGTGTCCCCGGTGGCCGACACGGATTCCCGACCCTCGAACCAGCTGACATACAAATCCCACGTGGCATGGTGCGAACCTATACGGAGGGGCATTCCCTATACGCGGATATGCTCCACGCAATCCAGAACGCGACAGACCATATTTACTTTGAATCATTCATTTGGCGCGCAGACGAATGGGGCCAGCGTTTTAAAGACGCGCTCATCGCAGCAGCCCGACGTGGAGTCAACGTCTACTGCGTGTACGACGGTTTTGGAGTTCTCAATCAAGATCCACGCTTCTATTTCTTCCCCGATATTCCACACCTATGGGTTCGTCGCTTCCCCGCGATTCGTTCTGGTCTCTTGACTTTGAATCTGCGGAACACGGGCCAGGACCATCGCAAGATCCTCGTTGTTGATTCCACCGTTGGATTCGTCGGTGGCTACAACATTGGCAACCCCTTCGCCAACGAATGGCGCGATACCCACGTTCGCGTGACTGGCGATGCCGTGTGGGAGCTAGAAAACGGGTTCGTCGATTTCTGGAATCACTTCAAACCCCATCGTGCGCCCCAGTTGCCCGACACCGGAGCGAAGAAGTGGCATGCAGAAGTCACCGCCGCATTCAATGCACCCCAGCGAATCCTCTACCCGATTCGTGGAATGTACATCGACGCGATCGAGCGCGCGACCAGCCACATTCTGATTACCACCGCCTACTTCATCCCCGATAAAGAGATTCTTCAAGCCCTGATCGCAGCAGCAAAACGCGGAGTGAAGGTCAAGGTTCTGATCCCCGAATACTCCAACCACATCATGGCTGACTGGGTAGCACGCCCCTACTACGGCTCCCTGCTTCGCGAAGGCATCGAGATCTGGCTCTACCAGCACGCCATGGTTCACTCCAAGACGATGAGCATCGACGGCATGTGGTCAACGATCGGTACTGCCAACATCGACCGCCTCTCCATGCGAGGCAACCACGAAGTCAATATGCAATTCCATTCGCGCGAGCTTGCCCAGCACATGGAAGAAATCTTCGACAACGACCTCACCACCGCTCGTCAATACACGATCGGCGAATGGGAAGGCCGGAATATGCTCACTCGTATCACCGAGTATCTTCTGCATCCCTTTGAATTCATGGTCTAAAACCCATCTGAGCTACCGGCCGGCAACGCTCAGACACGTTTTCATCCGAGATTCAAGGCTTCAAGCCCACCGTTCAGCAGGTCATTAAAGCGTGTCTCATCGATCACGGGCACCCCCAGAGCCTCGGCCTTTGTAGCCTTTGACCCTGCGCCCGGACCTGCGACGACCAACGATGTCTTCTTCGAAACAGAACCGGCTGCCTTACCACCGCGCGCCACGATTGCCTCCTTCGCGCCTTCACGGTCATAACCGGGCATCGTTCCCGAGACAACAATCGTGAGCCCGGCAAGAACCTGCGACACCTGCTGCGGTGGCTGATCAGCCATCTTCACACCAGCGTGACTCCATTGCTCAACGAGTTCCTGATGCCAATCGACACTAAACCAATCAATCAGGGCCCCGCCGATGACCGGTCCGACGCCCTCGATTCCTGATAGTTCATCAAGTGAGGCGTTGCGAACGGCATCCATCGAACCGAAATGATCTGCAATTGCACGGGCAGCCGTCGGACCGACGTGGCGAATCGACAGGGCAACAAGAACTCGCATCAGCGGAGCGGACTTTGCTTTTTCTAGCTCGTCAAGAAGGGCAAGAGTTCCCTTCGAGGCTTCCGTTTCACGAGGTACATACGTTGTGTCCCCGTCCTTGTCCTTTTTGGCAATGAATGCTTTTGTCCAGAAGAAGCGAACCTGCTTGTAGTGTGACACATCGGAGTCATCGTCTTTAACAGCCCTCCATACGAACACGTCACGAAGGTCTTCGGCCTTGAGGTCAAAGATTTGCGCTTCGCCGTGGAGCACCGGAGTCTGCGGGGCTGGCAGAAGAGCTTCCGCGCTGGCCAGTTGATCCGCCGGAGAAAGATCGTCAGCATTATCAAGACGCAGTCGCGTTCCATCTTCTAAGAACACATCGTGGCCCGCTACAAGTGCGGAAGCAACATCTTCTCTGAGGTTTTCAGGTTGGGTCAGAGCCATCGCAACTTCCCCACCCAAACCTTCAATATCCAACGCGGAACGAGCACCCAAGTGGGCAACTCGTTCGGTCAGCTGAGCAGGACAGTGTGCCTTATTCAGACATCGAAGGTCCACATCCCCGTCCTTCTCAGCTAAAAGCGGGCTACCGCACGAAGGGCACGCGGTCGGCATGACGAAAGCGCGTTCTTCCCCTGTTCGCGCAGCCAACACCGGGCCTAAGATTTCCGGAATGATATCCCCCGCTTTACGCAGGACAACGATATCGCCGATCAGAACGCCCTTACGTTGAACTTCCTCGGCGTTGTGGAGCGTTGCTCGCGAAACATTGGAACCGTCAACCAGTACTGTTTCCATGACGCCAAACGGAGTCACCCTGCCGGTGCGCCCAACCTGGACACGGATATCGAGGAGCCTAGTGTGGACCTCTTCGGGCGGGAACTTGTACGCGACCGCCCACCTGGGTGCGCGCGACGTGAACCCCATGCTTTCTTGAAGGGCAACATCGTTCACTTTCATGACGACACCGTCGATGCCGTAGTCCATCTGAGAGCGTTGCTTCCCTAACTCGCCGATACGGGCAACAATCTGATCGAGCCCCGTCAGCAGACGCGTCTGATCTGGAACCGTGAAACCCCATTCTTTGAGCTGAAGGTATCGTTCCCACTGAGTGGTAGGCGCCGAGAAACTATCCCCCTCTTCAACGAATCCGATACCGTGCGCAAGCATGGACAACGATGAAACACGTTGGTCTTGCAACGCGCGTGCGCGTAGCTGAATCTCGTAGTCGGGGCCCTGTGTGACCTCGTCGGCGGATGTTTCTTTCAAACGAAGGGTGCCAGCCGCCGCGTTACGCGGATTCACGAACGTGGAAAGCATCGGCAAGGGACGCTGACGCTTCTTCTTTTCAAGTAGCGGAGTCTGAAACCCGCCAAGGGCATCCTTGTTCTGCGCGCGAATCTCTCTGTTCTTTCGGGCGATCTGCGCGTTATCCGCATCCAGGGTTGCGTTGGCGACTTCACGGCGACCGTTCTCGGCGATACGCCAGGCATTTTCGGCTTCGATATCAGCATTCAGTTTTTCAAAATCAGCGATCGGGATGTAGACCTCTCCGCGGATTTCAATGCGGTGCGGAATATTTTTCCCCTGCATTGACTGCGGAATAGTCGCGATCTTGTCAGCGTTTGAGCGCACGTCTTCACCGACGAACCCGTCGCCCCTGGTGGCCGCGCTGACGAGTTTGCCGTCTACGTATGTCAGGTTGATGGCAAGACCGTCAATCTTGACCTCGGTTGTCATCTGAACTTCATCGAGCCCAGAATCTGCCCGCATCCGAGCTTCCCATTCGCCGAGTTCTTCGAAAGAAAAGACGTCGTTAATGGACGTCATCTGAGCCAGGTGACGGATCGTGGTTGTTGTCTGGTCGGCGGTGCCGCCAACACTCGCGGCGGGAGAATCCGGGGTGACAAGTTCGGGGTGGTCGCGTTCGAGTTCCTCGAGCTCGCGGAAAATAATGTCGTAGTCAGCATCTGACATTTCGGGTGAGTCAGAGTCGTAGTAGGCGGCATTCGCCCGTTGGATGACCCGGACAAGGCCGTCGTGACGTTTCTTTAGAGACTCTGTTTCACTCATGGATTCATTGTTCCATTAGCCATGGAGGAATGTCTTTGCAGGCATGCCTGTGGATACTTTTCAAGTTATCCACAATTCGTCTCTTTTGCGTTTGTTTCCCTGCTTCTTCCCTCGCCACACTGACACTGAAGGAGGAATGATGAGTGACATCGCGCTACAAGCCATGGCATCTCCCATGCATTTAGCCTGTGTGCGCGGAGTGGACGCTGGTCTCGTTTTCCCTCTTCCGTCTTCCGTGGGACGAGGCCGCGATCATTTCATCGTCGACCAGCAGATATCGCGCGATCACGCGAACATCATTCGGGCAAAGAAAGGGTTTCGTCTTTACGATACGGGCTCAACAAATGGAACCCTGTTGACCTTGGGACTACTGCGTCGTCGGGTACAAGGGAAGCCTCGAAAGTTCCGGCGACGGATGGTCCTGCATTTAGGACGCGATACATTCGTCCTGCGTGGCAGGCCTCGAAAATACACATGGCAGGAAAGCCGAAAAGTGTCCATGCGCACTTTCCTTGCTTTCTTCCCCTTCATCACAATGGCGCTATTCTTAGGCGTCCGGCTGGGATCTTTCCGTTACGTTACATACGGACTAGGAGCTTTGGCCGTCGGACTCGTCCTGGTGACGCTGGGAATTCGTCTGCGACGAAAGAAACAGCACGTTCGACTCGACCCAGCTGGGCTTGCCATCATGCTGGCTTTTCTTCAAGCGCAAGGACAATCTGCACGTGGCGGACACACCGCTAGGCAACGCTCGCATCCTGATCGCTGGCAACGCAGAACGAACAGGACACCTCAAGATACATATCCAATCAATCAAAGAGTGCGCGTTTCTTTCCCCGGCTCCCTCCGTCGACTCACGCTCCGGCTCGATTCGCCCTGTGCAATCGCGTGTATCGGAGACGACGCACGCGCCACCGCATCGTGGATTGCTGGCAACATCATCGCAGTATCTCGTGGCGGATACGTCATCACAGACTCCTCAGAGGAATACGCGTTTGGCAACGGCGGACCAACAATCCACATCATGCGTGGCCACCAGTGTCCCCACTGCATGGCGTCCTTGGATACTGCGCCCGCCTCTCTGAGCGATCGGGAACGCGATGACAATCCTTGGCACGTTGCCATTGGCATGGGATTAGAAGATGTTCCGCCCTGGTGCACCCTCAACGTTGAAAAACGAATGTCATGCGCTCCACGCTGGTGGGAGCAGTTTGAACCCGTATCCACCGGCTCATCCTTGCCCACCAGCGTCGATTTGTGTTCATTGCTTGCACACACCACCGGCAATTCCAGCCACGATGGAACACATTTAAGCATCCCCATCGGAGTCAATGACGCCGGCACCCTCACCATTGACCTCGTCAATGATGGACCGCACGCGTTGCTGGCAGGCACAACGGGATCGGGGAAGTCAGAAGCCCTCATCACCTGGATTCAAGCCTTAATCAGCACATACACGCCAGCAGAAATACGCATGATCCTGATTGATTACAAGGGAGGAGCAACCTTTCACCGCTTCGAGTCGGCTCCACACGTCGACCGAGTGTTCACTGACCTCGATCCCGCCCAGACGCGAAGGGCTCTCAGAGGATTAACATCGCTACTTCTGCGACGCGAACAAGAGTTCTCGCACCTTGGTTTCCCCGACTATGCAACCTGGGCCCGCGCTCATCGTGACGGTACCGCCACCTGTCCACCGCCCAGAATTATCATCGTCATCGACGAATTCAGAGTCCTCGTCGACGCACACAAAGATGGAAGCGTCATCATCAACCGACTTACAGCCCAAGGACGCTCACTGGGCGTGCATTTGATTATCGCTACACAACGTCCCGGCGGAGCCGTCAGCTCTGCCATGCGAGCAAACATCGATATCCGCATTGCGCTTCGTTGCCTGTCGGATTCAGATTCAATCGACGTGATTGGCGATGCGAGGGCCTCTCACCTCGAACGGATTCCCGGAAGAGCAATCTGGGCTGATCGCGGGCTTTTTCAATGCGCATGGAGCCCCAACAGCACGACCGCTGCGCAACGCGCAGATCCACACTGTGCGCCGAAGAGTTGCGACACATCAATACCGCGCACGACGACTCAGAACGAACAGTGGAAACCATTGGCGTGGGCTCCATTCCTTCCTCCGTCCATCACTTGGGAAGAGCTCGACCTCCTTTCGAAAGAAGCTCCACACGTTGCAGGAGTACCGCTTGGGCTGGGCGATGGTGTCGATTCTGGAGCACATACACCCGTGAGATGGAAAAGCGGGAACATCATCGTCCGCGCCCCAGCACATCACACAACCGAAACTGGCTCACTTGTTCGCCAGATAGCAACTCGGATTTCAACCCACTCATCGTGGGAGATCGACCTGATTGATGCTCAGGCACCCCCCTCGCCCACTACCCGTGGACTAACGATCCGGGAAGGTCAAGATATTGCCACCCTGTTCGAGCAAGCGAAACACCATACTCCTCGAATCATTGCAATCACTGACATCGCGGCCTCTCGCCACGAACTTGAACGAATCTACGGACTTGTTGTTGCCGAAGAGATCTGGACGAACGGAATCGAAGAATGTACCCAACGTGGCGTTGTCTTCATCATGGGAAGCCTCGATACTCACCCTCTTACTCGCTTCGATCGTTCACTGGCTTCGCTCCTCATTGAACGACCCGATACGTCCGAACCTCACTATCGCGCCTCGTCCGCGACCGAGGAGCCGTGCGAACCTGGCCAGTGGTGGGTTGAAGCGGATCATCAGCGAACCCTGGCTCTTTTTCCTTCAACAGACCTCGCGAAGAAAAACCGGGGAGCGGAGGCATCGCTTGTTGCACCGACCAAAGATTGCTACGGAGGTTTCACCCACCCAGATAGTGCTCAGCTATTGATTGGCCCCGGGTGGGAGGACTTCGACGTCTACGTCTGCACACACCTATTCACTGCGCACACCCAGCCTGAACAGAACAAGAGGCTTTCGGATTGGATAATTATGCATAACGAGTCGCAGGTAATTCAGACAATTTTGAGACACAACCTCACTTCACTCGGCATTAACAATCCACACATTGAGACTCTGAGTCCTACTCAATGGCCTCGTCTGGCTATCCAAGAGCAAACGAACCTTCTCATCATTGATCCGCCACCAGATTTCATACGATCTTTCAAACACTCGACAAATCGGCTCCAAACCTCACTTTTTGCCCGACGGTGGAAGGAAAACACAGGCATTATTCGTGTCGCTGGACACTTCGATCGAGTTGCATTGAGTTGCTCTGAGCACCGACGTGACAACTTGCACACCAAATTTTGATGGGTTATGCCCTGCACCTCTTGCCCCCGCACATTTATTCACCGACACTTATCAATGGAATTCGGCGCGCCAATGGGCGCAGTCGAAAATGCGTGAACGAATCCAAGGAGCTGTGAAATGGACTGGCGGAGTAAGGCTGCCTGCTTGAGTGTTGACCCCGAACTGTTTTTCCCGATCGGAAATACAGGTCCGGCAATTGCTCAGGCCGCGGAAGCCAAAGCCGTGTGCCACAGCTGCTCAGTCGAAGCGACCTGTCTGCAGTGGGCAATCGAAAACAACCAGGATTCTGGTGTGTGGGGTGGCTTGAGCGAAGAGGAACGTCGTTCGCTCAAGCGTCGTGCAGCACGTGCACGACGCGCATCCTGATTTAAACGTTCAGCGTGTGGGGGTCGCTCTTGAGAGCCGACCCCCACACGCTTTTAACGCCCCTTACCTACTAGGCACACATCCGTTCGGAATCAGACCTCATCCAAGTGAATCTTCAAGGTGACAACCGTTCCACCTTCGGGGCGCAACGACCAGTCAATCGAACCATTCAGGTCACCACGCACCATCTGCTTGACAATTTGAGTTCCCAGACCACTCATCGGGGTTCCCGGTTCAAAACCGACGCCGTCATCAGCGACCTTGACCGTCATCGTTTCACCCTCGCGTTGAACGGACACGACAATCGTTCCATCACGTTCTGCCAGACCGTGTTCAACAGAGTTTGTGACCAGTTCGTTCAAAACGGTTGCTAGAGCTTGAGCTTGATCAGCGGCAATAACCCCGAAGGAACCGTCGGTAATAACTTCCACGCTTCGATCAGTAACAGCGACCGCACCCGCAAGACGCAGAACCGAGCGCGCGACCTCGTCAAAGTCAACAGTTTCATCGACGTTCTGAGATAGGGCCGCGTGGACCGTTGCGATTGCCTGAACTCGACGTTCTGCCTCCGCGAGCGCATCCTTGACATCTTGGCGTTCCGAGCGACGCGATTGCAGTCGAAGCAGAGCCGAAACGGTCTGCAGATTGTTCTTCACGCGGTGGTGGATCTCGCGGATCGTCGCATCTTTCGTCATGAGTTCCTGTTCACGACGTCGAACTTCAGAAATGTCGCGCGTCAGAATGACGGCTCCAAGACGCGTACGGCCTTCCGTGAGGGGGAGAGCGCGCATCGTAATGGTGGAAGCATGGCTTGAGATTTCGGTTCGCCACGAGGCACGTCCCATGACGACAACCGCCATGGATTCTTCGATCATGGATTCGTCGGCGATCACGTTGGTGATCTCTTGGGCGAGGATCTTGCCTCGCACTGCGTTGCGGATACCGAGGCGTCGCAAACACGAGGTGGCGTTCGGCGTTGTTTCGAGGACCTTGCCGTCGGGGTCGATCAGGATGACACCATCGAGGACACGCGGGACGCCACGAGCAGTCACCGCGGGGGTCGTGTCATAGGGATATTCACCGCGCGAGATCATCTGGCAGAGGTTGTCTGAGACCTGGGCTGCCCACGAGTCAAAGCCTAGGGAGAATCGCGGTGAAGAAAGGTTGGATTCGCGGGTGACAACTGCGATGACGCGCCCATCGTGAAGGACGGGGATGCAGGTTTCCATCATCGAGTAGGTGCCTGCCCAGCGTGCAGCCGGGGATTTAACGACTTGTCCGGTTGCGATCGCGCGACGGAATTCGATTTCGCGCGCTACGGGTAGGTGGAGGCCGATGATGTCATCGATGTGAACGGTTGTTGATGTTGCCGGTCGAGAGTGGGCAACTGCGATGAAACGTTCATCGTCGGTGGGAAGCCAGAGAACAAGGTCTGCTGCGCTCAAGTCTGCAAGGACTTGCCAGTCTGCGAGGAGCAGGTGGAGCCACTCAATGTCCTTCTCGGTCAGGGCATCGCTCGAGGCTACCTCTGCCAGTTGTGTCAGGCTTCTCATAGGATTGATAGTAGCCGTTGGAAAACGTGAAGAGATGAGTGCCCATGGAGTTTTCAAAGTCGTTGACGTATCCGGTGCCCCTTGCCGACTTTCAAGCAATGAGCGTTGACCCCGATTTTGTCCGTGGGCGTTTCGCGCATTTTTGTCAGGATCTTCAGGTTGAACACTTCGCCTCGGGCGTTCGAGCTCACGGCAGTGTTGATCCTGGTGTTCTGCCAGCTCAAGTGCGTCAGATGATTCGCGGAGAGTTGCGCCTTGCGTTGAGTGAAGAGTTTGTTCACGAGGCCGCGCTCACTGCCTCGACGCAGCTCTCATTTGAGGGCGCGCCCGTCGCAGTCACTATGACCTCGCATTTTTCTGGGTCGAGCGAAACGCTTCGCCAGGTTGAAGGTGAAGTGAAAGTGGCAATTCCCTTCTTTGGCGCTCGCATTGAAAGTGAAGTGTTGAAGCACGTCGATGAGATTCTCGATGAAGAGCTGAAGCTCGCTTCCGCCTGGCTTCAGCGCGGAAGTAGCGAAGTCTGACCTGCCCCGTCAACTGGGAAGGTAAAAACGCGACGAAAACGGATTTATTCCACTTTTTCTCGTGATATCTTCATCGCCTTCTCAACGCGCACGGATGCGAATAATCGGTGAGAATAATGGCATGAGTGAAACACAAGAGACCCCTGTTTTGTCCCCCGCCCTCTACTTGCAGCGTGAAGGCATCCGCCAGTACTCGGCGACTAATCCTCGTGGCGCCCAAGTTCTGGTTGGTGAGGGCCCCGGCCGTTTCTCTCCCGGTGAACTTCTGAAAATTGCGGTCGCAGGCTGTAACGCAATGTCGTCCGACAAGCGTCTGACCGATCGCCTTGGCGAAGACTTTGAGCAGGTCGTGGCTGTCTCCGCGCAGTACCTCGAAGGCGAAGATCGCTTCACCCACTTTGATGTGGAACTGATCCAGGACCTCTCAAGCGTGGATGAGGAAGAGCGCGAGAAGATGATTCGTCGCGCATCGGGCGCCATCGAGCGTAACTGCACCATCGGTCACACCGTGACCAAGGGTGCCACCTATGAAAAGACCTTCACGAACGAATCCCTTTCAGAGGACTGACATGTCTGTGCGTCACCGGGCAGTCGATGTGTGGCAGCGCGCGCTTGATGTGCCCTATGCGTCGACTGCCCGTAGTGCGCAAAAACTGCGCGATACTCACCCGGGAGCGACCCCCAGCGAACTGGTTGAGATTGCCAACCAGCGTTTCAAAGCGCGCGTGAAACGTGAGTCTGGGGCTGCCGGGGCTTTCTCAGCGTGGCCCGGAATTGGCACTGCGCTCAGCCTTGGTGCCTCCGGTCTGCAATTCGGCACGTTCCTGACTGAAGCCGCACACCACTGCATGGTCGTCGCGCACCTGTACGGGATTGACGTGAAGGATCCCGCGAAGCGTAACGCGCTGGTATTGGCTGCAATTACGGGGCAAGAAGGGGCTGAAGCAATCACGGCAACCGTCGGTATTCAGGCAGCATCGTGGTTCGCGTCTTCCTTTGTTGGCATTCGTTCTCAGGCAGCGACCCAGTTCAATCAGATGATGGTCAAGTGGGCGAAGCGTAAGCTTGCAAAACACGCTGCACTGTCTTCTGTCGGACGTTTAGTCCCCTTCGGAATCGGCGCGGTCGTCGGATGGAAGGCCGGCGCAGCATTGGCGAATAAGACGATCGAGGGGCTGGAGATTGCGCTGGGAACGCCTCCCGCTGATTTCTCGCACACTCGCATTATTGATGTTTCATTGAATGGCGATGCACAAAAGTCTGATGCTTTCGCTCACCTGGCACTGCCGATGGATGATAAGGCAAGCGTCCTCGACTGACTTCACCATCATTTTTGGCTGATCTCCCCATAGCGTCGTCGCCTGTGCGACAGTACGCACGCGATAATAAGGACAAGCAGCTGGCCTGCGCACTTTCCGTTGCACGTTAAAAGACAGACAATAGGAAGCAACAAGATATGGTGATGACCTTTAAGGAGACAACTGACTGTGACTATTGATCGTCAGTATGAGGATCTGCTTGCGCGGATTATGGAAGAGGGAACTCTCAAAGGGGATCGCACCGGTACAGGCACGCGTTCCCTGTTTGGTGGCCAGCTTCGCTACGACCTGTCCAGGGGATTCCCGCTGATCACGACGAAGCGCGTTCATCTGAAGTCGGTTGTCGGCGAGCTTCTCTGGTTCCTTTCCGGCGATTCGAACGTGCACTGGCTTCAGGAAAACGGCATCCGTATTTGGAACGAATGGGCGGATGAGAACGGCGATCTCGGCCCGGTCTACGGAGTGCAGTGGCGCAAATGGGGCACCGCTCAGGGCCAGACGATCGATCAGATTTCTTCGGTTCTTGAAACGTTGAAGACAAACCCCGATTCCAGGCGCATGATCGTGTCCGCATGGAACGTGGGCGAACTAGAGAAGATGGCGCTGGAACCCTGCCACGCATTCTTCCAGCTCTACGTTGCCGACGGTCGCCTGTCCCTGCAGCTCTACCAGCGCAGCGCCGACATGTTCCTCGGTGTTCCGTTTAATATCGCGTCCTATTCGCTTCTCACTCACATGTTTGCTCAGCAGGCAGGCCTTGAGGTGGGCGAATTCATCTGGACCGGCGGCGACTGTCATATCTACTCCAACCACGTGGAACAGGTGACTGAACAGCTGTCGCGCACCCCTTACGAGTTCCCGACTTTGAAGCTGAATAAGGCTCCGTCAATGTTCGACTACACCTTCGATGACGTGATCGTTGAAGGCTACGAACACCATCCGACGATTAAGGCTCCGGTGGCAGTGTGACAACCGTTGCTTCGATCTGGGCGCAGGACAAGAATGGCGTTCTTGGAACTGGAACGTCAATGGTGTGGCACGTGCCCGCAGACTTCGCACATTTCAAGGCTTCCACGTTGGGATGCCCGATCATCATGGGACGTCGTTCCTTCGAGGCATTGGGCGCTCCCCTGCCGGGACGAACCAACATTGTGATTACGCGTTCACACCTGTACGAGGCCGACGGCATCGACTTGGTGTATTCCATCGAGGCTGCCTTAAAGCACGCGCAGGACAAGGCTGAAGCAGACGAGGCTCCCTACATTTGGATCACCGGTGGAGCACATCTGTATGCCCAGACGACGGATCTGGTAGATGAACTGGTTGTCACCGACCTTGACCTTGATATTGAGGCCTCGAATCCTGATACTCCGCTGGTTCATGCGCCAGCAATTGACCCGACCGTGTGGGCCGTTGACCCTCAGCGCTCCGATTCTGAATGGAACGACAAGTCTGGCGACGCCCGCTGGAAGGTTACGACCTACGTTCGACGCTAGAACCAGAAGAAGAGATTGAAAACGTGGTGGTAGCCTCGTCAACTAAAAAACCCAGAGCCTCGTCGGTGCTTGCCCACCCGACACTGCGCGCGCTACTTGCGATCGCCCTGTTTACGTACACGGCGCAGAACATGATCAACGTGTCGATCGCGCCTCTGGCGAGGGCGATGAGTATTCCGGAATGGATCGTCGGCGCCGCGGTATCGCTGGCAGCAGTTGCGGTTGCGATGCTCAGCCAGTTCTGGGGTCGTCGCTCGATCGCGTGGGGACGCAGGCGAGTTCTGCTGACCGCCCTCTTCCTCGCATTCATTGCGGGCACGTTGTTCTCCGGCGTTGTCGCTCTGCGCGCAGCCGGTATCGCCGGCACGGTTTTGACTGCCTCGATCATTCTGCTGGCACGAGGCCCCTTCTTCGGCTCCGCAGTCGCAGCGATTCCGCCGACCGGACAAGCTCTCATTGCTGAGAACACTCCTGACGAAGCGTCGCGTGTGCGTGGTATGTCAGCGTTCTCTGGAGCAATCAACCTATCGATCATGATCGGCTCCCTGATTTCGTCGGCGCTTGGCACGTGGTGGATTTACGCGCCCGTGCACGCCACGCCGTGGTTCATCGCGATCGCGCTGATCATCGCGCTTGTTGCAGTACCAAAGGATGCGCCTGCCACCAAGGACCCGGACGAGGAGACCCCGGAACCCGTGGTGCTTCCCCCTCGCGTGAAGTGGAATGACTCGCGCATCCTGCCGTGGATTACCGGCATCTTCGGTATTTTCTTTGCCAGTGGCGTCGTTCAGATCACGATGGGCTTCATTGTTCAGGATCGCCTGCATCTTGACCCAGCGCACGCGGTCTCCGTGACGGCATTGATGCTACTGGCGAATGCTGCCGGCGCAATGCTCATGCAGCTCTTGGTCGTCCCACGGCTGTCTCTTCCGCCGGTTATTCTGCTACGCACCGGCATGACCTTGGGCTTTATCGCGCTAGCGACACTGACATTTGCGTCCCACGGACCGACCATCTCAATCGCAACTTTCGCGCTCGGCGCCTCCAGCGGTCTGGCAAGCCCAGGCTTTAGCGCGGGTGCCTCACTGGCGGTCAGTGACGAGGAACAGGGTGGCGTTGCTGGCATCATCAACGCGACCGGCGCCGTCACCTGGATTTTTGCTCCGGTGAGTGCAACTGCACTCTACGGATGGCACCCGATTGTTCCTTTCGTCCTAGCCCTGGCTCTCGTCGCAGTTTCTGTCAGTTTTGCGTGGTTCCACCCGCGTCTTCAGGTAGCACAAACCCATTAGGTTCGCCTAACCTGAAGCAGTACGTTTCTTCAAAGGAGAACAACCCACATGACAACAACGCGCACTGAATCTGACTCAATGGGCACCGTCGAGGTCGCCACCGACCGCTACTGGGGCGCCCAGACCGAGCGTTCCCTGCACAACTTCGACATCGGCCGTAACACTTTCGTGTGGGGCCGTCCCATGGTTCACGCTCTGGGTGTCCTGAAGAAGTCTGCTGCACTAGCCAATGCTGAGCTCGGCGAACTCCCCCAGGAGATCGCTGACCTGATCGCCAAGGCCGGCGACGAAGTCATCGAAGGCAAGCTCGACGATCACTTCCCACTGGTTGTTTTCCAGACCGGTTCTGGTACGCAGTCGAACATGAACTCCAACGAGGTCATCTCCAACCGCGCCATCGAACTCGCCGGTGGCGAGATGGGCACCAAGACCCCCGTTCACCCGAACGATCACGTGAACCGTGGGCAATCCTCGAACGACACCTTCCCCACCGCCATGCACATCGCAGTCGTCTGCGAATTGCAGGCCATGTACCCGCGCGTCATGCAGCTACGCGACACCCTGGCCAAGAAGGCTGAAGACTTCAAAGACATCGTCATGGTCGGTCGCACCCATCTGCAGGACGCCACCCCGATCACCCTTGGTCAGGTCATTTCCGGCTGGGTTGCTCAGATTGATTTCGCCCTCGACGGCATCCGCTACGCAGATTCACGTGCACGCGAGCTCGCCATCGGTGGCACCGCGGTCGGCACCGGCCTGAATGCCCACCCGGCATTCGGCAAGCTCTGCGCCACGAAGATTTCCGAGGAAACCGGCATTGAGTTCAAGCAGGCAGACAACCTGTTCGCAGCCCTTGGCGCACACGACGCACTGGTCCTGGTCTCCGGTGCCCTGCGTGTCCTGGCTGATGCCCTGATGAAGATCGCCAATGACGTCCGTTGGTACGCTTCTGGCCCGCGTAACGGCATCGGCGAACTGATCATTCCCGAGAACGAGCCCGGTTCGTCCATCATGCCCGGCAAGGTCAACCCAACCCAGTGCGAGGCCATGACCATGGTCGCCGTTCAGGTCTTCGGCAATGACGCAACCGTCGGTTTCGCTGGCTCGCAGGGCAACTTCCAGTTGAACGTTTTTAAGCCGGTCATGGCATGGAACGTTCTGGAGTCCATCCGCCTGCTCGGCGATGCGTGCGTTTCCTTCGACACGAACTGCGCATACGGCATCGAACCGAACTACGAGAAGATCCAGCACAACTTGGACATCAACCTCATGCAGGTGACCGCTCTCAACCGCCACATCGGCTACGACAAGGCATCGAAGATTGCGAAGAATGCTCACCACAAGGGCCTGTCGCTGCGCGAGTCCGCCTTGGAGCTCGGCTTTGTCACCGACGCTGAGTTCGATGCCTGGGTTGTTCCGGTTGACATGACGCACCCGAGCGCCGCCGACGAGTGAGCCTAACGCTGATGTCAGACTCTGACCTGCTCGGCCAGAAGTCGACACCAGCGACGTTCAGCCAGTTGGGTGTGGTTCTCGTTTCTGATTGACGAGGCCACGACCGTGGTAGCGAAGGGGTCGGTGGGATTTGATTCCCACCGACCCCTTCGGCCTCTATTGAACAGTTGCTATAGCTTCGTTGCTATAGCTTCGGCAGATTCTTATAGACATCCTGGCGATGACTCGCGCGCACAATATGGATCTCACGCACCTCGTCCTTAAGTGTGCCAAGAATCCGATACGTTCCAACTCGCCAACACCATCCATTATTTGTTCTCTGAAGAGGCTTCCCATCGCCCCACGAGACGACCAGCGTTATAACACCCGAGACATCCAACCCACGCGCGGGGACGAACCACAGAAACGACGGAACAAGACATCTTGACCTCCAAGTAGACGGAGGTCGCCCCGGGTAGCCGATTTTCGGGTACGGCGCACACATGCAGGGTACGCTGTCCCGGTTATTACCGAGACCACACCCTCAGTCACCACCACGACAACGCCCTCATCCTGCGTGCAGTCCTCGGCCCGGACGCCACGACTCCCGACCCCAGTGAAAGGTAGGGAATAACCTAGGGAATCGGGCTTATAGGACAAATTGTGTTGATGGGTTAGTTCGGGGTGGAGTTCCATGGGGTGGTGTGGTGGAGTTCTGCCCAGACGATCTCGTCGCTCTCTCCTTAAGTGGCATCAACTTTTGCCTGAGCTTCTTTAACTGCCTGTTCTGCTTTGCCCTGGGCCTCGGCCGCTTCTTTGCTTGCCGTAGTTGCCCTCTGCACTGCTTCGTCAGCCTGAACTTTGGCGGCATTAGCCGAAATCAAATCCTGCTGGGCGGCTTTTGCGTCTGCTCGCCGAGACGGCCGATGCGGCAAGCACCCGTCAAGACGTCTATTCGCGCTCCGAGGTGCGTTACGCCTCTTCCGTGGACGTGCCCAAGCTACGCGCCCAGGCCGAGGAGGCGGCCAAGAAATACCGCCTTCTGGATACGAAAATCCAGCAGCTGAACTGGCTGACCGAACTTAACTAAAAAGACTCGTTGGTAGTCTCGCGATTTTGGCGAGCGTCACCGTGGCCGACGGTTTCGGCCACATGGCAGTCCGACATAAGCCAGGACTAGGGCGTTCATGCCGCCCCAAATCACTCAGGGCTTATGCGCGGCGCACAAGAGCACTACGCGAGAGCCTGGCATGGCTCACTGATTTACTACCGGACGCTGAAAAATCGCGAGGCGAGGGTGGGGTCGGGGATCTGTCTTTTAACTTTTAGATTGAAGACCAAGCTATGGTGAAAGCAGTTTCGTGTAAAGTTGCAAAGTATCAGTGATTCAGTTCAAGGAGGGGCTGGGTCATCGCTTTGTTAACTAGCAAAAACTCCTCGTATTGAGGAACCGAGTACGGAAAAGCGAAGATGCCAGAAACTAAGTATCTAGTCGGTATTGACTTTGGAACACTATCTGGGCGTGCTGTTGTGGTTCGCGCAGACAATGGTGAAATGCTTGGCACTGCTGTTGCCGAGTACCCGCACGGCGTCATGGACGAGACGCTGGATAGTGCTGATGGTCAGGCGCTGCCACCTGGCTACGCGTTGCAGGATCCGGGCGATTATGAGTACGTTCTTCGCCGTGTAGTTATTGGAGCCGTCAAGGACGCCGGAATCGATCCCACTCGTGTGGTCGGAATTGGCGTGGACTGCACGTCGGCAACCATCTTGGTAACGGATAAATACGGCGTGCCGCTTTGCAAGAAGCCCAAGTATGCGAATAATCCGCATTCTTGGATCAAGCTGTGGAAGCATCACGGTGCGCAGGAACAGGCAGACCGTCTGGTTGCCGTTGCTAAGGAGCGTAACGAGCCTTGGCTGGCCCGTTACGGTGGAGTCCTTTCTTCCGAGCTGCTGCTGCCGAAGGTTCTGGAGACCTACGAGAAGGCCCGCGATGTTTACGACGGAGCTTCTTACTTCGTCAACTTGATGGACTGGCTGACCTGGAAGCTGACAGGAAAATTGACTTACGCGGCTGGCGACTCAGGCTACAAGCGCATGTACCAGGATGGCCATTACCCTTCGCAGGAATACCTGGAATCGGTTTCTAAGGGCTTCGGTACTGTTTTCGAGGACAAGATGTCTGGCCCGATCCTGCCGCTGGGAGCCAAAGTTGGTGGTTTGCATAGCGAACCTGCAGCAATTCTGGGACTGCCTGAAGGAATTGCAGTCGCTTCTGGCAATATTGACGCGCACGTTGTTGTTGCTGGTGCTAACGCCGTCAAGCCTGGTCAGTTGACCGCCATCATGGGCACCTCCAGCTGCTACGTAGTTAACGATAAGGAGCTACACGAGGTTCCTGGCGTCTTCGGAATTGTCGACGGCGGTGCTGTCGATGGTGCTTGGGGTTACGAGGCAGGCCAGACGGCAGTTGGCGACATTTTCGCGTGGTACACCGAGAACTGCATCCCTGTAAGGTACGAGGATCTCGCCAAGGAGAAGGGCGTTTCCGTCCACGAGCTGCTCGGCGAACTAGCCATG
This sequence comes from Pauljensenia sp. UMB1177, assembly GCF_030217965.1. Taxonomy (NCBI): domain Bacteria; kingdom Bacillati; phylum Actinomycetota; class Actinomycetes; order Actinomycetales; family Actinomycetaceae; genus Pauljensenia; species Pauljensenia sp. UMB1177. The sequence continues at coordinate 31,214 of NZ_JASOOV010000007.1, forward strand.
CAGCAGAAGATTGGCGAACACGGTCTAATCGCGCTGGATTGGCATAACGGCAACCGTTCAATTCTTTCTGACTCGCGCCTTTCGGGCACGATCATGGGCTTGACCCTAGTTACAAAACCAGAAGAGATCTACCGAGCACTACTCGAATCGACCTGCTTCGGTGCGCGCGTGATTATCGAAAACTTTGAGCAGTACGGCGTCAAGATCGACGAGATTGTTGCCGCAGGTGGTCTGCTGAAGAACGAGTTCTACATGCAGATGCTCGCGGACATCACCCGCAAGCCAATCACGATTTCGACGGCTCCGCAGACTGGCTCCTTGGGTGCTTGCGTCTTCGCTGCCACTGCCGCCGGTATCTACCCATCGGTATTCGAAGCTGCTGAGGCAATGTCCCAGACCGAGCAGTACAAGTACAAGCCGAACGAGCCCAGCTCCAAGGAGTACGACGTGGTCTTCAGCTTCTACAAGGAACTGCACGATCACTTCGGGCGTGGCGAGACCGACATCATGGCAAGGATGAAAGCATTCCAGAGCGAGCAGAAGGAAAAGAAGTAGTAAATGCACATTTCTGATTTTTCGTCTGATATCCGCGACCGCATTCAGTGGACTCGCGAGAAGGTGGCAAAGCTACACGCCGAACTGCCGGCAAACCAGTTGGTTGTATGGACGGCGGGCAATGTCTCCGAGCGCGTTGAGGGCGAGGACCTGTTCGTCATCAAGCCTTCGGGTGTCCGCTACGACGAGCTAGAGCCCGGCAAGATGGTGGTCTGCGACCTTGACGGCAACAAGATCGACGACGACACCTCGAAGGGTCTGAACCCGTCGTCGGACACTGCCGCTCACGCATATGTCTACCGCCACATGAGCGAGGTGGGCGGGGTTGTACACACGCACTCGCCGTACGCCACCGCTTTTTCTGCCGTGCGCAAGCCCATCTCGTGCGTGCTGACCATGATCGCCGACGAGTTCGGCGGTGAGATCCCTGTTGGGCCGTTCGCGATCATCGGTGACGACTCGATTGGCAGGGGAATCGTCGAGACGCTCAAGTCTTCGCGTTCCCCAGCCGTGCTGATGGCAAACCACGGCCCCTTCACTGTGGGCCAGGACGCAACCGCAGCCGTGAAGGCGGCGGTGATGGTGGAGGAGGTCGCCAAGACCGTGGCGATCGCTAATTCCTTGGGCGGGGCGGTGCCGGTTGAGTCCGATGCCATCGACAAGCTCTGGGAGCGCTACCAAAACGTCTACGGCCAGAACTAAAGCTTCAATCAATAGGAAGGATTTGTTATGGCAACGATGGTTGTTTTGGGTAGTGGAATTATGGCCACCGCTCTATCGTTCCCGGTCACTGAGAACGGCCACGAGGTTCGCCTTGTCGGCACGCATCTTGACCGCGAGATCATCGATTCAATCCAGAAGACCGGGGTGCACCCGAATCTTGGCCTGAAGGTCAACGAGAACATCAAGGCTTACCAGCTTGAGGACGTCGCCGAGGCATTCGAGGGTGCCGACGTCGTCATGTGTGGCGTTAACTCGTTTGGTATCGAGTGGATCGCCGAGCAGTTCAAGACCCTGCTGAAGCCGGGTCAGAAGCTGCTTTGCGTGACTAAGGGCATGCGCGCAGACGAGGACGGCACCTTGCATCTGCTGCCAACCATTATCCAGAACGCGCTACCCAAGGAACTTGTAGATCAGGTTTCTTGGAACGCGATTGTTGGCCCGTCGATTGCTGGCGAGGTTGCCGTTCATCACGACACTTGCGTCGTGTTCTGTGGCCACGATCAGGACGATCTGGATTATCTGGCTGACATGTTCCGTACGGATTACTACCACGTGTGGACGTCTCTGGATTTCGTCGGCCACGAGACCGGCGCTGCAACCAAGAACATCTACGCGTTCGCTGCCGGCTTCGCCAAGGGCATGCTTGAGGCGGCAGGCAAGGAGAACGACAAGTACGTCATGTACAACTACTCCTCGGCGGTGTTTGCCCAGGGCGCTAAGGAGCTGATCCACTTCATCAAGCTGATGGGCGGCGATCCGAATACAGGCATCGGTCTGGGTGGCGTTGGCGACATGTTCGTCACCTCCATGGGCGGACGCAACGTGAAGGCCGGCACTTTCGTCGGCCAGGGCGTGCCGTTCTCTGAGGTGCGTAGCGTCCACATGAAGGGCGTGACGCTGGAGGGCGTTGCCGCCATTTCGGTGGTTGGTAAGGCACTGCGTGCGCTGACAAAGCGTGGTGTGATCAAGGAAGAGGACTTCCCGCTCTGCCGCTTCCTCTACTCGGTTGTTGAAGAGGATCATCCACTGGAAATGCCATGGGATAAGTTCTTTGCGAACCTCACGTGAGTTAAGCTCTAGTCAATAAAAGGCTGCCCCGCCAAACTGGAGGGCAACCTTTGTCTGTCTAGCGCCATTCGAGCAGAAAATCGATGATGTTCTTGTGCGCTATTCCGTCCCCGCTCATATCAGGCTTATAAGCCAAAAGGTAGGGAATAACCTAGGGAATCGGCCTCATCGAGACAAAACAAAGCCCGGCATCTCAGCGACTTTTCGTTGAGATACCGGGCTTTTCTGGTAGCGGGGGCCAGATTTGAACTGACGACCTCCGGGTTATGAGCCCGGCGAGCTACCGAACTGCTCCACCCCGCGTCGGTAGTTACTACCCTAGCGCGCTCGCGACAGAGCTTCAAACGGAGGGCGGTGAGCTTCGTCTCGTAGAAGCTCACCGCCCGGGTTTCGTCAAGGATAGGGCTGAGTACGCGGGGAAGGATCAGCCGTTTGACTGCGTTGCGTCAGCGCCCGGAGAGCCGAGGGTCGAACCGGATTGTGGCGTATCGGTGGAGCCGGATGTGACGCCAGTGGACTGTCCAAGCTCTTCTTGTGCGGCAAGGGCTCGCGCCAATGCGTCATTGAGCTTCTTCTGGGATTCGCCGTACGCGCTCCAATCTCCGCTACTCAACGCTGTTTGGCCGGCTTGCATGGCCGCTGAGGCGTCGGTCAGTGCTTGATTCAAGCGCTGTTGAGCAGTTTGGGTGACGGTGTTTGAAGTATCGTCACCTTCTGCGGTTTCTCCACCTGCGTTGTTCGCGACTGTCGCGGCCGAGTCACCGCCGAAGGTCTGATCCAAGGATTCTTCTAGAGTCGGCGCGAAACCGACCTGATTACCGAAGGCAGTCAGGACTGAACGCAGAACCGGGTAGGACGCTGAGCCGGTGCCCTGGACGTAGACAGGCTGGACGTAAAGCAGACCGCCACCAACGGGCAGAGTCAAGAGGTTGCCTCGAATAACCTGCGAATCCGCTTGATTCAACAAGTTGAGCTGGCGCGCGATAGTCTCATTCGAGTCGTATGCGTTCTGCACCTGGCCGGGGCCGGGCACGGTAGTCGATGACGGCAAGGCTAGCAACCGGAGTTTTCCGTACCCATCGCGGATCTTTCCGGCCTCGTTCCCTGTCTCTGAATCGACGGCGAGGAAGCCTGCCATTGCTTCACGTTTGGATTCACCACCGGGAACAAACACGGAGGTCAGTGAGAACTCCGCGGTTTCCTGGGTCGGCATCTGCATTGTCAGGTAGTAGGCAGGCTGAGCCGTCACTCCAGACGAGACTCCGCCCGACTGCGATGCGTTCGAGGATGCGGACACTGCGGTTGATGTTTCTTCGGCGAGGCGCCAACGGTCACCACCGGCGTAAAAGTCGGATGCATTGGTGACGTGGTAGCTGGTAAGAAGCTCACGCTGGACCTTAAACATGTCCTCCGGGTAGCGCATGTGACTCATCAAGTCACCGCTGATTCCACTCAGGGGTTCGACACGATCCGGGTAGATCTTCATCCACGTCGAGAGGATCGGGTCTTCCTGATCCCACTGGTAGAGGTGAACGGACCCGTCGTATGCGTCAACGACGGCCTTCACTGAGTTGCGCATGTAGTTAATCGTCTCCGCGCGTACATATTCGCCGACTTGCGAGGATCGGGAGTCAACGGTTGAGCTGGACAGGGACTGGTGTTGCGAGTAGGGGTAGGAGTCTGTTGTCGTGTAGGCATCAACAATCCACACCAGGCGCTTCTCGGTTGACGGGTCCCCATCCATGTCGACGACAGCCGGGTAGGCTTCCTGTTCCAAAGTCAGGAACGGGGCGACCTTTGCGACGCGGTCCAACGGATCACGGTTGTAGAGGATCTGCGAAGCAGAGTTGGTCTGAGACGAGAAGAAGATGTCGGTGGAACCAAACTTGATCGAGTAGAGGAGCTTGTTCCAAACGTTGCCGACGCTTGGGCCACCGTCGCCAGTGAAGGTTGTGGCAACCTGACCGCCTTGGACGTTGTCATCCGGGTAGTCGAGTTCTTGCGGATCGCTACCTTCCGGAGCACCGACGATCGAGTAATAGGGGGCGTTCGGGGAGAAGTAAACGCGTTCTTCGTAGTCCCCCATTTCGCCGACTGAGGGCACCGACTGCTCCCAGTATGAGGGCAGGCCATCAGAGTTCAGCGAATTACCGTAGGCGGCGACAACACCGTAGCCGTGCGTATATACGGTGTGTGTATTCACCCAGGTCTGTTGTTCCGCAGACAAACCGGCGAGGTTCATTTCGCGCACTGCAATGACCGTGTCTCGACGCTCATCACCGACCGTGTAACGGTCCACGGACATTCCCGAATCGAAACCATAGTAGGGACGCGACTGTTGCAGTTGCTGGACGGTCTTCGTGATCACCTGCGGGTCAAGCAGACGAATCTGCGACGTTGATTCAGAGTCTTCGCGCAACTGTCCGGGCTGAGCGCTGGTTGCGGCGTCGTAGTTGGTGTATTCCAGATCATCGAGGCCGTATGCTGCGAGGGTGGCATCAATGTTGTGCTGAATGTATTCAGATTCTAGGGCTCGTTCGTTCGGGGTGACGCGGAACTGCTGGATGAGCGCGGGGTACGCGCCACCGATGATGACAGCAGAAATCACGGTCACGGCGACACCGATCGTGGGCAGACGCCAGGAGCCCCTGAACGCTGCGACAAGGAAAAGCAGAGCTATCAGGAACGAGATAACGGCCAGGATCGAATGAGCTGGAAGCGTTGCGTGGATATCGGAGTAGAGGGCGCCATCAATATTGGCGCCGTCTTGAGTGAGCAGGTCATAGCGGCCGAGCCAATAGTTCGCTCCGATGAAGAAGGAAACCAGTGCAGCGAAGACGCCCGTCTGTAGACGAGCGGGCTTTGACGCGTGAGGACGCGGAAGCAGGCGAACGGTGCCGTACACGTAGGAGACAACGAATGCTGCAATCAAGCAGAGGATCGAGATTTTCAGCAGGAATCCGACGACTAGTTTCAGCATCGGCATTGTGAAGACGAAGAAGGCGATATCGAAACCAAACTGAGGATCCGTCTTCCCGAAGGGCGTCTGATTCACGAATTGCAGAACCGTCTGCCAATCATTCGCGAGATTGGCACCGTTCGTGAAACCGAGGAACAGTGCGACCACCCAGAACGCGATACGACGAACCGGGTCCAGTGCCTTCTGGTATTCGCGAAGAGTTGCGGACGCTTGACCTCGCGTGGAGGCTTCGCGATGCTTATACGCATAGTTGAGCGACCAGAGAATCAGGCCGGTCACGACAAGGAAACCAATGACGAAGAGGCCGGCGTGAGCAATCCATTGGGTCAGCACGATACGCACTGAATGCATCTGGCGGAACCAGAGGATCTCGGTCCATACGACTGAGGCCGCATAGATGATCGCGCCAATTCCAACCAGAATCAGCAGCGTCAGAGTCATTGGGCCCAAACGCGGACGGTCAGTGTTGTTCCCTCCCCTCTGTGGCTTCATTGACTGAGGTTCGGGCATGGGAAAGGCGCTCACAGCGTCACTCCTCTACGTTGATTATCGTGCCCTCATCCTACCCGCGGTGCGCGTGAGAGTGCGCGACGAGGCTCCTGTTGGAACGCTAGCCTTGACTGGCATTCATCAGAACTCACAATTCGGTGACACCTTTGCGTGCTCGACGTGAGAACATACATTCCATGACTATCGAAGAACCTCAGATGCCGAGCGCGCGTCAGATTGCACTTGCGAATGTTGTTGTCGACATTGAACGTAGCGCTGCACGAATCGGTTGGGATCATGCCCCCTCGCTCTATGCGCTTGTCCACACGTCCCAGCTTCTTGCCCAGCCGGACTTGCCCGAGGATATTGCTCAGCAGATCCGCAAGGGGTGGGATGGGAGCGAAGAACACCTGTCTGCCGTGATTCAGGAAGATCTTCGGGAAGACGACCTCGAAGAGGTGCTCGGACATCTTGGCTGGCCAGAGCAGGTTGCTGGTGCTGCGATTACGGTTGAGCGTCTTGTCGTACCCCCGGAGGTTGAAGATCAGGCTCCCGAAGATCCCGAAGAAGCCATCCAGTTCATTTCGAACCACCCGTCACGCGCGGATGTTCGTCTTGCTGTTGGCGCGCTTCGCACCGGCGAATCCTGGTGTGCTCTGCGCACGAAAGCATTCGACTCCGACGACAAGGTTGGTCAGGGAACAAACCTTATTCCGAACCTCGTCGATGCTCTTCTCGCATCACTCGAACCGGACGTCGGCTGACGGCCATTTCCGAACATCACTCGCAGGTCGGCAGGGTATCCCCCTGGCCGGCCGCGATTGTTTCTACGGCACTTCTGGCTTCTGACAGGGTCGAGACAGAGACGACACTGAGGCCTTCGGGGACGTTTCCGACAACTTCATCGCAGTTCGAAGAGGGGGCAAGGAACCACGAAGCCCCGTCGCGCTTGGCTCCCCACATCTTCTGCACGATGCCACCGATCGCACCCACTTCACCGTCGTAGGACACAGTCCCTGTTCCGGCAATGCTCTCAGTTCCTGCGAGGGCACCAGGGGTCATGCGGTCGATAATTCCAAGCGCAAACATCATGCCTGCGCTGGGACCGCCCACGTCTTTCAGATTGAACTGAATATCAAGCGGAAACGTGGCTTCAACAGACAGGTAAACGCCTAGGCGGGAGCCTTGCTGTCCTTCGGGAGCGGCCACCGTCGTGATCGGAATATCGACCTGTTCCCCGTTGCGTTCAACGGTCAATGTCAGTGTTGTGCCAGCGGGGATAGTCTTGACCAGCGCAAAAACAGTTGAGGCTCGATCAATCGGATGGACGACTCCTTGGGCATCAGTGAGTGACACAAGCAAGTCGCCCGATTGAACGCTACCCTCTGCGTTTGTTCCTTTGACCGCTTGGACGACACGCACTGATGCGGGCACGTCCCAGCCAAGCGATTCCAGAGCCGCAACTTCCGCGGTCGACTGCGAATTCGACATCATCGCTGATTGGGCTTGGTCAACCTCTTCTTGGCTGACATCTGAGGGATATGCCTCGTCGTAGGGAACAAGGACGGACTTTGAATCGAAGTAGCCCATGATCAGCTCAGCAAGATTCAAACGGGCGCTCGGCCCACCTCGTTGAGACACTGTCACCATCCGAAGCTGTCCGACACCGTCCTCACTTTCCGTCGAAGGTTCAACAGCGACGGACTGTCCCGAATCAGGGTCGGTGCCGGAGATTGTGATCAGGTCGGTGCCTCGATATGACCCAACGACGTTGAACGTCGGTCCCGGCGATTCCAGTACATACGGCATTGGTAGAGCGAATAGTGTGACTCCTAGAATCACGCCACCGGCGATCGCGGCGATGGTGGGACGACTCGGCATCCATTTCTTTACCCGCTGGCTGGGGGTGTCGGCCGTGTTTTCTGACCGCACCGTGGCGTCTTCAAGCTCGCCGGTTAGGAGGCTGTGATCCTGCTGTTCATCAATACTCACCGGATCATTGTCGCCCATGGTTTGCCCCGAGGGCACGCTGGGATGCCTATTTCAGTGTTTTCCAATTCCTCTTTCAGCGCACGCCCATGGTTCATCGCGCGATTCTACAGGTGGCGCGGGTAGGCTCGCAGTATGAACGAGGACGAAACGTTCCCCCAGGACAATCCATTCGAAGACTTTCTGCGCAATATGCTCGGTGCCAACGCAGCGGAAGAAGCAATGCGGGCGTTGAACGCACAAGGGTTCGATCCTTCAATGTTGCCCCCGGAGGTTCAGAATCCAAACACTTTGAACGCCGCATTGAAGCAGATGCAGTTCTTTATGAATACGTCCACTGGTCCCGTTGATTGGCGAATCGTGAATGATTCTGCACGGCAACAGATCTACTCCGCGGGCGATCCAGCTGTGAGTGCAGCCCAGGCGGGGCGCGCACGTCAAGCGTTGAGCGTTGCTGACTTGTGGCTTGATACTGTCACCGATTTTGCCCCCGGACAGGTCGAGCGCGCGGCGTGGAGTCGCATTGAGTGGACCGAGGTCACCCTTGAGCAGTGGAAACGAATCTGCGAACCAATTGCGCTGAATGTTTCTCGTGCGCTCACGTCTGTGATTGAAAACCAGATGGGCGGGATCTCAGGTGATCCTTCGCTTCTTTCTGAGGGCTTTGCCTCTATGGCAAGCCAAATGAAGAGCCTGACTCCGAAGCTGGCGACAATGATGTTTTCTTCCCAGCTTGGAATGGCACTGACCGCGCTTGCGCGCGAAACGTTCGGCACGAATGACGTGGGTATTCCCCTCTTGACGAAGCCGACAACTGGTCTGGTGGTGTCGAACGTTGAGGATTTCGCAGACGGGCTGGATATTCCTTTCGAAGAGGTTCTACAGTTCGTTGCTGTTCGTGAGTGCGCTCATCGTCGTCTTTTTGCTTCAGTTCCGTGGCTTGAGGGCGATCTGATGCGAGCCGTCGAAAACTACGCGACTCATATCGAGATCGACATGGAAGCTCTTTCTGACGTTGCCCGCACGTTGGATCCGACGGATCAGCAGTCGATCGAGGAAGCCCTGTCGGGTGGCGTGTTTGCGATGAATATTTCGCCCGAGCAGAAGCGTAGTTTGGAGCGTCTTGAAACGATGCTTGCGCTGATCGAAGGCTGGGTTGAAGTTGTGACGGCTCAAGCGACCGCCCCGTATCTTCCTCACGCCGATCAGTTGCGCGAAATGATCCGTCGTCGTCGCGCTACCGGCGGCCCAGCCGAGCAGGTGCTGGGTCAGTTGATCGGATTGCAGATGCGTCCGCGTCGTGCACGAGGCGCCGCATCGATCTTCGGTCTTGTCGCAGCCGATGGTGGGAGGGAAGCTCGCGACAACCTCTGGTCACATCCTGACATGGTGCCGACGCAGGCAGAGCTTGATTCTCCCGACACCTTCTTGACGATCCGCCAGGCGGCTCGTGAACAGGACGCGGATATCGATGCTGCTCTCAATGCCCTGTTGGACGGCACGATGGGGTGGGCTGAAGGGCTTTCTCCGGAGAGTGATCCCGAGAGTGAAACGTTGGCGCGGGCAGGATTTGCTCCGGACGATCAGGCCGAGGATCAGTTCAATGATTCTGCTGACGGTTCTGAAGACAAGGATTCTGATCCTTCTTCGGGGGATACTCAGGCCTAACGATGAAGCCCCTCGTCACCTCCGCGCTGATGCTTGTGGATAACTTTTTCGCGCGAGCACGCTCGGCCTGTGGATAAACGCTGAGCCGGGTTGAAGGCTGGCATACTCATCGCCATCGAGTTCTCACGAAGAGGTGTGCGATGAAGTTGAAGCCCGGTGTCACGGTGTTGAGGGTTGGGGATCATTCGGTCCAGGTTGGAACAGATCACGGTCACCACATGGTCCTTCGTGGCCTGCATGATCGTCAGATCAATGCCTTGATCGCGTGCAGTCATCATTCTGTGTCTTTGGATGCCGATCAAGATGATCCTTTGCCGAGCACTTTGCCGATTCGTCTTCGGATGCGCCTGCAACACGCTGGATTCTTAGAAGATGTCACTCTGCCCCAACACCTCGCGTTGACGTTCACCGTCTTCGATGACGTATCCGCGCGAGTTTTGGATCTGGTGAAAAATGACTTCTATCTTGAGGTCATTCCTCTGCAACCACGTCGGGTTGATGACCGGATTGCCAGGGTGATTGGTGAAGGCTTTCTAGGGTTGCCACTGAAACGGTCACTATCAAATCGCTATGACTTACTCCCCCGCTATGTACCTCATACTCATGGTCAAAATGAGGCTTTAACGATTGTGTCCTCTCAGCGGTTTCCCGCGTTCGAAGACTCCTGGATGCTCGTGAAAGAAGATATCCCCCACCTTCTGGTCACTGAACTGGAAGACGGCTATGACGTCGGGCCTCTTGTCATCCCAGGACTCAGTGCGTGTGGAGCATGTTTACTCTCCCAAGAAAACGCTAGAGATCCTGATTTTCTTGATCACCGTAAGACAGCGATGCGGACACCATTGGTTGCTCCCACCCCTCTTGCCACCCATGGCGCAGCCTGGTCGATTGCCAGGTTTATCCAGACTTTTATGGGGAATGATCACCTGATGGCATCAAGCATTCACCATATTGATGCTCACGGTGGCTTCTCGATACGACAAGCTGTACCTGAAGCGAACTGCGGGTGTAAGGAGAACAGTCTAAGCGAGCGTACTTCCGATCGATAGTACGAAGAGAACGTATTAAAGAAGATCGTCCTTAGTCACTTCAACTGTTTCGCCGTCCAGGATCGCTAAAACGGATGATCCGAACGCATCTGCTTTGATCTCGCCGATTCCGGAAATTCCAAGAAGCTCACGATGGTTCTTCGGACGCCTTGTCGCAAGCTCACGAAGCGTGACATCCGAAAAAACCGTATAGGGAGGCTTACCAGCGAGCTTTGCAACATCACTTCGCCACGAGCGGAGGGCTTCGAAAAGATCGAGGGTCTCTTTCGACGCTGTTGCTTGGAACTCGCGTGTCGCTTGCTTCGATGATGATGCGTGAGCGTGAGCGGGCTTCTTCGTCTTTATCGAGGGGCTCTGCGGCCACACGCTGTTCAGCAGACGACTACGTTTACGCTTCGAACGATCCCCATCACGCCGGCTTCGCGCCCACGACACTTCAAGAATGTCCCGCGCACGAGTGATACCAACGTAGAGAAGGCGACGTTCTTCTTCGATTGCTTCGGGGGTCTGAGCGTAGGAAATAGGGAGCAGACCTTCGCTGAGCCCCGGCATAAAAACAGCTGACCATTCCAGCCCCTTCGCCGAGTGAAGAGTCATGACTTCCACGCCCTCTTTATTTGGCTCTTCTGCTACCTTGCGCTTGTGTGTGAGCTCTTCAATGAACCCAGCAAGATCCGGAGCAGATGAATCAGTAGCCAATGCGATCAGCGTATTGAGGTTATTCCAGCGTTCAAGCGCATTTGCTCCATTGGGAGCTTGAGGCGTCCAGCCGATGGCTCCCAAGTGTTCTTCTATGTGGTCGCGCAGAGAGCCAGGGGAATCCTGGCCAGACTTCGACACCGCGATCAGATGGCTGACTGCACGGCGAACTGATTCTCTATCAAAGAATGGGGTCTGGTCTTGAAGAGCAATCGGGATCTGACGCGCTGAAAACACTTCTTCGTAGAGTTCGGATTGAGCGTTGATACGAAGGAGGACAGCGATATCGTGGGCAGGTGTTCCACGATGTATGAGCTCTTGAATCTTCGACGCGATGGCTTCAGCTTCTTCCCTATCTGACGAATAGCTTGCGAATTCAACATGCGCACCCGAAGGTCGTTGAGAGCTGAGCGTGACAGCGCCACTGGTTTTTCCTGCCCCCAGCATGACCGAGTTAGCGACATCAACAATTTGAGGGGTCGACCGATAATCTCTGGTCAGTTCAAGGACGTGCGCGCCCTTGAATTTCTTTGGGAAATCGACAAGAAATGATGATTGAGCACCTGCAAATGAATAAATTGTCTGGGCAACATCGCCAACGACACACACGTCGTGACGATCACCGATCCATAGATCCAACAACGACTGTTGCAGGCGTGACACATCCTGGAATTCATCAACCACGAAGTTCTGGTACTGATTACGCACTTGCCTAGCAACGTCAGGACGATCCTGCATGATGGCGGCCATCAAAATAAGGACGTCTTCAAAATCGATCGCACCACGTTCGCGCTTAGCGTCCTCATACAGGCGAAGTATCGTTGCCATCTCATCAGCGCTTAAGCCATCTGGAACAGGGTGTCCGTCGCGCACTACTTCGCCGTAGCGCTCTGCGTTAACCATCGACACTTTCGCCCATTCAATTTCGGCAACAACATCGCGGAATTCAACATTTCCCTGCGCTATTCCAAGGCGGGACATCACGGGATAAACAAGCGATGATTTACTGGGGATGAGCTCTGGAATCTGACCACCAATTGCTGTTGGCCAGAAGAATTTCAGCTGACTGAGTGCAGCCGAATGGAAGGTTCGAGCAGGAACTCCGGGAACGCCAAGCTGGGTAAGTCTTTGCCCCATTTCAAAAGCAGCGCGACGCGTGAACGTCACTGCAAGAACCGAATGTGGCGTGAACGCACCCGTTGCCACACCGTACGCAATGCGATAGGTGATCGCACGCGTTTTCCCTGTCCCTGCGCCAGCAAGAACAGCCAATGGCCCTTTCACTTGCAGGGCAACAGCGCGCTGATCCGGGTCAAGCGCGTCAAGAAGAGCATTCGGGTCTGGCAAATTCATAGAACGATTGTCCCACTGACCATGGAGAAACCAATGTGCATCATGGGCGCCGAAGCGGGTCAAGCGAGCTTGGGCTCTCAGGCAAGTCGCTTCCGTACCAATCCGCAAGCAGGGCATACGCAATGGATGTTGGGCCCGGCGCACTCACTTCACCGCTGTGAAGAGCATCGCGCAATTCACTCCGGCTAAAGAACCGCGCCCATTCGATCTCTTCCCCATCGGGAATCGGCACAACCGGTGTTCCAACAGCTACTCGCGCGGTGTACCCAATCATCTGCGAACGAGGGAACGGCCAGGGTTGCGTCGCCTGATATTCAACGCTGGCCACATCCAGACCAACTTCTTCTTTAACTTCGCGAATAACTGCATGTTCAGGCGATTCTCCGGCCTCGACAAAGCCGGCGATCAGAGAACACATTGTGGTGCGCCACGCCGTATTGTGCGCAAGCAACACACGATCCTCATCATCGTGGATGCGCACGATAACTGCCGGGTCCTGTCGCGGATATTCCACGTGCCCACACCCGGAACACTCCGTCGCCCAGCCACTCAGAATCGAGCGAACAGGCTTCCCACAACGAGCGCAGAAACGGTAGGAGGCATGCCAAGTAGCAAGAGACACACCCACTATCGCAACCCCAGAATCCGAAGCACTCAACATATGCCCGCCCCATCGCAGGTGAACCCACTGCACGCCCGGAAGCTCAGCGTCATTGTCAAGGCAGAGCACAATCTGCCCCGCCCCATCATCAGTGGCACCGACGAAATAGGCGGGGGCGGCCTCGTCGATCAGAGAGAGGGCGACCGGGGTGGAAATCGTTGCCAACTCAATCTCTGCACAGGCATCGCGAACTGGAATAACGCCGATCGCGCCATTTGGCTTTACTACAACTGCGCGGACGGACGACAGCCCTGCGCGATCCTCTTCACTCACCCCTGCACCCAAAGCCTTTACGCCGCGTTCAAGGAGCGCGCGTGGGCTGACATTCTCACGCACGGAAACCAGGGCGCGAGGAGTTAGCCGGACAAGGGGAAGGTGAAGTGTCATACCTCAACGCTAACCCTCCTGGGGTTCGCTTCGCGAAGTGAACTAGGCTGGAGGCATGACTCATGATGTATCTCGCGCCGATGGGCGCTCATTCGACCAGCTCCGTCCCATTTCCATGACCCGCGGTTGGGCGGGCGTCGGTGAAGGCTCCGTCCTTGTCGAGTTCGGAAATACTCGCGTCCTCTGCGTCGCCTCGCTGACAGAGGGGGTTCCGCGCTGGCGTAAAGGGAGCGGAGAAGGTTGGGTCACCGCCGAATACTCGATGCTGCCACGCGCAACCGCTGAACGCTCACAGCGCGAATCTATCAAGGGCAAGGTCGGTGGACGCACGCAGGAAATCTCACGCCTCATTGGTCGAAGCCTGCGCGCAATCATTGACGTGACAGCTCTGGGCGAAAACACAATTGTCCTCGACTGCGACGTTCTGCGTGCAGACGGTGGCACTCGCACCGCGTCCGTGACCGGAGCCTACGTTGCGCTGGCTGAAGCTGTCCGCTGGGGCACCGAAAAAGGTCTCATCACACCCAAGGCTGGCACGTCCGTGCTGACCGACTCCGTGTCAGCGATCTCCGTTGGCATTATCGACAGCACCCCGATGCTCGACCTCCCCTACGTTGAAGACGTCCGTGCAGAAACTGACATGAACATCGTTCAGACCGGCAACGGCAACTTCATCGAGGTTCAGGGCACTGCCGAGCACGCGCCCTTCAACCGTGATGAACTGGGCGACCTGCTTGACCTGGCAGCGATCGGCAACGCGCAGCTGGCCGATCTGCAACGTCGTTGTTTGACCGCTGGCGAACTTGAGACGGTCACCCTCTGATGACGACCCCCAAACTGGTTTTCGCCACCGGCAACGCCCACAAAATCGCGGAGTTGGAAGCAATTCTGGCCCCCGCATACGCAGGGTACGAGGCCGGGATCATTGCCAAGATGAGTGACTTTGATGCGCCCGAACCGGTAGAAGACGGTGCCTCTTTCGAAGAAAACTCTCTGATCAAAGCTCGTTCTTTGGTGAAGCTGACCGGGTTGCCGGCGATCGCGGACGATTCCGGTTTGTGCGTTGACATTCTGGGTGGAGCGCCCGGCATTTTCTCTGCTCGCTGGTGTGGCCACCACGGTGACGATGCAGCAAACCTCGATTTGCTCCTTGCTCAGTTGGCCGATGTGCCTGATGCGCTACGAGGTGCCGCATTCGTCTCTGCTGCTGTATTGGTTCTGCCTGACGGGCGCGAGTTCGTTCAGCGCGGAGAGGTTCGTGGTACTTTGCTTCACGAGCGCCGTGGTAGTGGCGGATTTGGCTACGACCCGATCTTCGTTGCCGATGGCTTTAACGTGACGACAGCGGAAATGACGCCCCAGCAGAAGAATGCGATCAGCCATCGAGGCATTGCATTCCGCGCCCTCACTGGCGCGGTTGTCGACGCGCTCCAACAGAGCCAGTGATCTCAATTCATCCTTGTTTCAGTAAGCAGGCATGACAAGAGAGGCGATGCCACCGGTGGCATCGCCTCTCTTATCTATTAAGTTGTCACGCTAGCGAGAGCGGTGTTTATCACCAAGCCGGATTCAGCGGGCGACCAGATTGCCGTAAATCGGGCGATCCATGCAGAACTGCAGTTCATCACGCTGCTGTCTGCGATAGCGAGTGACATAGGAACGGAAGCGGTCTAGCTGACGACGGACCAATGACATCATGACGTTTCTCCATTCAACTCTGTGTCGTATGCCTCACTGTTCACGACTCGATACATATAAGTATGCACGCCACTCACATACAGTTCAATTGAACTATTCTTTTTTGTAATTTAAGTTTTACTTAAGCAATAGGAGCTCCGATGCATCTCGATCCAAAACGACTCCAAGTTCTTCTTGAAGTTCACCGAGAAGGTGGAATCGTCGCCGCGTCAGACTACCTGGGGGTCTCTGCATCAGCGGTGTCACAACAAATCAAAAAACTCGAGGAAGAAGTCGGTCTGGACCTCGTCGATCGCAACCCAGCCGGCGCTCTTCTTACCCCCGCAGGGCGCATTCTTGTCAACGGCGCCGAACGCATCGAGAATGACCTTAACGACATTGCCCGAAATCTTCGCCCCATCGCCGGACACCTGACCGGTGTCGTACACATCGGCGCTTTTCACACGGTTATTCGTAACGTCCTCCTCCCCCTCACCTCCCAGCTGGAACAAGAGCTTCCCGGCGTCGAAATCCACATCGATGAATCCGGCGAAGGCCCGGGCATGACGAAGATGCGTTCAGGCAAGTTCGACCTGCTCATGCTGGAACGTGACACCGCCCCCGGCAACGCGCCACGCGGCTTCACCGATGTCCAATTTATCGACGAACCCTGGGTACTGGTCAGCCCCTCCAACGCCCCGCTAGTGGGATCCGAACGCGACCTTGCCGACGTCCAATGGCTCCGGGTCGCACCGGACACGATCGGCGCACTCCCCATGCAACGTGTGGCAGCTGCAACGTCACACATCCACTGGGTGCCCTACTCGTACATCAACTACGAGGCGGCGCACGCCCTTGTTCGCGCCGGTAAAGGCTCAACGATCATGCCCTACATGGCTATCCAAGGAATTGCACTGGGAGGTATGCGTGTCACAACTCTGCCAGCACTGGGCTTCAGGCGCATTTTGGTGCGTCACCGCAACGGAGAAGATTCACCGAACACTGCAACCGGCCAGGTCCTTGCTGCCCTCTTCCAGTGGGTTGCAACCCACCACAATGACTGGCGTGGCAACACATACGAGACCACTCAGTAGCAGTCCCAGCGATGAGCGCTACGTGTCACCCACCACGAACGAAGATCCAAGGCAGGCGAAATCAACGGGACCAGACCAGGTCTGACGCAGTTCAGCAAGCACCTGTTCAGTTTCTGTCCACGGTTGAATGTGCGTCGCAACCAGTCGACCAACATGTGCTCGCGTCGCAAAGCTACCTGCGCGCACCCCATCCATGTGGATTCCACGAACTGAATCTTCACGAGTGAAACCAACTTCACTCAGAAGAAGATCCACATTCATAGCTCCAGCATCGATACGAGGGCTTTCATCCGTATCGCCGGTAAAGAACATCGACACCGCGGTCGACGGATCTGACTGACTCGGCCCCTCAATGCGCGTTCCGAACGAGGGAATTGTGTGGATACCCTTGAACGATGTCAGAGTCATCGGACCAATCTGATAGGACTGGCCATCTTCAACGGTTCGAATATTGAATTCGTTCGCATACAGCTCTTCTTCGACGACGCCGTCGATCTGGCGGATACGTTCCAACAGACCTTCGGGACCGACAACCATCAGCGGAGGCAAATCAGAGCCGGGGCCCCACTTGCGGTACACCTGTAGCGAGATGATGTCAGCCATATGGTCAGCGTGGCAGTGCGAAAGGACCACCGCATCAATATCGCGGGGGCTAATCCAACGCCAGAGAGCACCGAAAGAACCGGGGCCCATCTCGAGAACCACGTTCCACACGCGATCCTCACCGGTGCTCGGATCAACGCCGTTCGCTTGAACCAAGTAGCACGAGGCCGGAGACTTCGGACCGGACATGGAACCGGTGCACCCGATCGTTGTCAGTTTCATTGGGCACTGGCTCCTGACGCAATCGAGATTTCTTGCACGTTGCCAACTTCGGGGCCAAGAAAACGTCGGGCCAGACGTGGGAACGTATCGCCGGAGTCGGTTGTCATGAACTGGTGATGGGGACCGTCACCTTCCGCCCATGGTTCATGTAAGAGATCGCGGTCGGTCAGTTCGTTGTACGTCACGTTGGCAGTCGCTTCTGACGAGGTCACAAGGGACACTCCTTCGCCCATGACACGGCCGATAACGCCGGTCAACAACGGGTAGTGCGTGCATCCCAGGATAAGAGTGTCGACGCCATCGTCCTTGAGTGGCTGAAGATACTCGCGCGCGACAGCTTCCAGTTCAACTCCGGTTGTCACACCACGCTCAACAAAGGGAACAAAATCAGGGCACGCCTGCTGTGAGACATGGAGACCTGGAACGGCCGCAAGCGCGTTTCGATATGCTTCCGACTGGATGGTTGCCTGCGTACCAATCACGCCAATACGACGATTCCTCGTGGTCGCGACAGCCTGCTTGGCGGCCGGAGTGATGACCTCAATGACGGGGATATGCGCGTCAATCCAGTAGCGTTCGCGCGCATCTGAAAGGGCTGCAGCCGTTGCCGTATTACAGGCGATCACCAGCGCTTTCACACCACGGAAAGCGAGTTCATCCAAGCATTCCAATGTGAAGCGACGCGCTTCTGCAATTGCACGAGGCCCGTAGGGGGTGTGGGCGGTGTCGCCGAGGTAGAGGATTTCCTCGTCCGGCAATTTATCAATGACGGCACGCGCGACGGTCAGGCCACCGAGGCCAGAATCAAAAATACCGATAGGCGCGTTATCCATGCTTTGACCCTAGTTGCTACCGCCTTGGGAATTCAGGGCTAACACCAGTGAGTCTTGCCACCAGGTAAGGAGCATGTAGATAGCGCTTGCCGACTGCTGACGGGTCCCATTCGGTTTTTCGCTTGCAATCTTCGCGATTTGCTCCACGTCATCATCGGAAGCGATCTGAAGTTCACCGGCAAGTCCGAGACGAACATCATTAAGCGCACCAAGCCAATCCCAGACCTCGTCAGCATCGAAACTGACTTCTTGAATACCGAGGGCTTCGGCGCGCTCAATATGCGCGCACACTTTACGCAGTCGAGCAGACTTTTCTGCCCGCAAAAAATCTTCCGTCAGCGCACGCAAACCCGTTGCGTCCTGAGGGTCAGAGCTCATCGCTGGAAGTAAATAGTCCAGGGAGTGTTCTTCTGGAGCCTCGCGATGATTCTCCAACGAGGTTGCCGCCGCAACGAACGCTGGCATATCCCCTGGATCATCAAGGACAACAAGAATCTCACGCATCAGCTGCGCAATCAACGTCGAATACGGGGGGTGCAATTCGGCGCTGAAAGCGCCGGCCTCGTATACAAAAGGACCAATCACGAGTCAAGTTCCAACGTCGCGTGCAAACCGTACCCGTGCATCGCCACAACATCGGCTTCCATGCGTTCGCGAAGTCCCGTAGATACGGTTGCTTTGCCGAGCACGTGGACCTCACGCATCAGGGAATCAGCGCGATCGTGCGAATAGCCGAAGTGACGGACAAACACGTTGGTCACATACGACATCAGATTGACCGGGTCGTCCCAAACGACAGTACGCCACTGCGCGAGCCCAGCTAAGGTGGGGGCAGGGCGTTCAAGTGGCGTCGATGAAGTCGTTGGCATGTTTCAAGCCTAAGCAACGATTTCGTACCATGGTGTGGTTTCAACACGCGAACTTGTGGTATATCGCGCTAGGTTTGTCATATGCCCTCATCAATTTCAACGTCACTGCTGACGGACATGTATGAACTGACCATGTTTGATGCTGCTTTGAAAGCCGGCACCGCATGGCGCACATCCACTTTCGAGGTTTTCGGGCGTCGTCTTCCCGCAACCCGACGCTTCGGTGTTGTCGCAGGTATTGGTCGCATTCTCGAAGCGCTCGAACGCTTCGAATTCGAGCCCGCTCAGATCGATTGGCTTCACGCCGAGAAAATCGTCTCCGATGACGCACTTGATTATCTGAAGAATTTCCACTTCACCGGTTCGATTCGTGGCTACGCCGAAGGCGAATGCTATTTCCCAGGCTCTCCTCTGCTGACCGTCGAGGGAACCTTCGCCGAGTGCACGATGCTCGAGACGCTTCTTCTGTCGATCCTGAACCATGACTGCGCGATCGCGTCGGCCGCGTCACGTATGACAATCGCCGCCCACGGTCGCCCGTGCATGGATATGGGAGCTCGACGAGGCCACGAACGAGCCGCTGTTTCCGCAGCGCGCGCAGCAATCATCGGCGGCTTTGCTGGAACCAGCGATCTGGAAGCAGCCAAGCGCTACGGAATCCGCGCGATTGGCACCGCAGCCCACTCTTTCACACTCCTGCACGATTCGGAACGCGAAGCATTCGACGCTCAGATTGCACTGCTTGGCCCATCGACGACACTGCTCGTTGACACCTACGACGTCGAACAGGGCGTCATCAACGCTGTTGAGGCCGCACGCGCTGCCGGCGGTGAACTAGGCGCCGTTCGTTTGGACTCTGGCGACCTTGTTGCCACCGCCTTCAAGGTTCGCGGTCAGCTTGATGCTCTCGGTGCAACGACCACGAAGATCACGGTCACCAACGATCTGGATGAGTACGCTATCGCAGCCCTAGGCGCCGCGCCGATCGACTCCTATGGGGTTGGAACGAAGCTGGTCACCGGTTCGGGCGTGCCCACAGCGGCCCTCGTGTACAAACTCGTGTCCCGCGAAGACGAGAACGGCAATCCGAAACCTGTTGCGAAGAAATCGGAATCCAAGTCGACGGTCGGTGGCAAGAAGTTCGCTGGTCGTGTCATCGACGAAGACGGATACGCAGCCGAAGAGATCCTGGTTGTCACCGATTCTGAAGCCGATGCGAAGGCTGAACTTGCCAAGCGGGGCGCACGCGAACTTCAAATTCCGCTGATCACTAACGGCACAATCGATTCTTCCCTCTGGGGAGACGACGCATTAGAGAAAGCACAAGCAACGCACGTGCGCTCGCGTAACGAACTTCCCTATCAGGCCTGGCGCCTGTCCGAGGGCGAGGTCGCGATCCCGACACGCTATGTGAAGCTCTGAATCGCTGAGAGACGCGACGGCGCTCGCGCACCTTGGGTGCAGGAGCGCCACGTTGTATCAGCTCATCATTCACATTCAGCTGCGTCAGGCCTAGTGTTTTCCAACGAACCACTGACGAAGCAAAGCAATGCGCGCTTCAATCTGTTCCGTGGTTGCACGGGCGATCTCTGGGCCGCCACAGCGTTGACGCAGCTGAGCGTGAACCATCGCGTGCGGTTCGCCGCTACGACGCGACCAGGACGAGACCAGGTGTGAGAGTTCCTTACGCTTTGCGGCGCGGAGACGGTGGTCTGAGACTCCAGCGTTCGCCTCACGCATCTTCGCTGCGATCTTCGACTTCTTTTGAGCTGCAACCTGTTCAGCTTGGCGCGCCCTCAAAAGAGTAGTCACTTGATCTGCATCAAGCAGGCCGGGAATCCCCAAGTATTCCTGTTCTTCGACTGAACCAACCTGAGCGCCTTGCCCCCAGGCAGCACCGTCGAAGAGCACGCCATCAAACTCTGCGTCTGCACCCAAGGCCTCGTACTGATTGAGCAAATCCGACGATGCTGACTCACTCACATTTGCCTGGGCGACCATGGCGTCTTCAGGATTCCACATGGCGTCTTCGTCATCAGCTGACTTCGGACGGTCAAGCGCGTGGTCGCGTTCAGCTTCCATCTGTGAAGCAAGCTCCAGCAGTGGAACGACCGAAGGAACGAAGACTGTCGCTGTCTCACCGCGTTTGCGGGCACGGACAAAACGTCCAACGGCCTGGGCAAAGAACAGCGGGGTGGACGTGTTTGTCGCGTAGACGCCCACCGATAGACGAGGCACATCCACGCCTTCCGACACCATTCGGACGGCAACCATCCAACGGTCATCCGATTCTCGGAACGCATCAATGCGATCCGAGGCGTCAGCATCGTCGGACAGGACGATCGTCGCCTTCTTACCCGTGATCTCGTACAGATGACGCGCATAGGCCCGCGCCTGCGTCTGATTAGAGGCGATCACCAGACCACCGGCATCAGGGATCTGACGACGCACTTCTGCAAGACGCAGATCGGCGGCACGAAGAACGGCAGGAATCCACTCACCCTTCGGATCAAGAGCCGTGCGCCAGGCCTGCTTCATCATGTCTTTCGTCAGAGGTTCACCCAGGCGAGCGCTCATTTCATCGCCGGTCGAGGTACGCCATGACATCTGACCCGAATAGGACATGAACAGGACCGGGCGAACAACCATGTCTCGCAGAGCATCGCCGTAGCCGTAGCTGTAGTCGGCGTGAGAGCGACGAATACCATCGGCATCTTCCACGTAGCGAACAAACGGGATCGGCGACGTATCAGAGCGGAAAGGAGTGCCTGTCAGAGCAAGACGGCGCGTTGCATCGCCGAACGCTTGGCGCACACCGTCACCCCACGACAGCGAGTCACCAGCGTGGTGGATCTCGTCCAAGATGACGAGGGTCCGATAGTCGCGTGTACGCATTTCATGGACCGCAGGATTAGCGCCGACCTGCGCATACGTAACGGCAACACCATCAAAATGCGAGCCCGCACGGCCCTGAGCATTCGTAAACGACGGGTCAATATGAATACCGACTCGCGCAGCAGCATCGGCCCACTGGCCTTTCAAATGTTCAGTCGGGCAGACGACGGTGACCTTATCGACGATGCCCTGCCCCATCAGCTCCACAGCAATACGGAGAGCAAAGGTCGTTTTACCCGCACCGGGAGTTGCAACCGCAAGGAAGTCACGCGGTGCCTCAGCCATGTATTGCTCAAGAGCAGCTGCCTGCCATGCGCGAAGTGAACCCGCTGTTCCTCTTCTGGCACGCGCAGGAAACGAGGGAGACAGCGAGCGAGCGGCAGCAGGTGAGATGCGGGATGGATAGAGATGACGATCCTTGGAGGAGCTCACTTATCCGAGCCACCATTCCCGTCTGAGAACGGCCAGTTCCGTCCGTTCTTCCCCATCGAGTCACGAAGTTCCTTGCATGTCGGACACACCGGGTAGCGTGAAGCATCACGCGTCGGAATCCAGACTTTGCCGCATAAGGCAACGACAGGCTGTCCCGTCATCATTGATGAATCAGCTTTATCCCTACGCACGAAGTGCGCGAATCGATCGCCATCGCCGGGAGCCTTTTCGCGTTCAACCTCAGTTCGTTCAAGCAAGCCGGTCGACGATTGAGTCGAGGGAGCAGAGGGCGACGAGGGCCCTTGGGGTTCATTGAGGGAGTTACGCATGCCTCCCATTGTAGGACCGCTAGCGCGGTCTCTCTTGGTGAGAAAGTGAGCTGAACGCGAAAGAAAACCGCTTCATTCAGCAACAAAACAGGCGCTAGGGGCAAAGGAAGAGGAAAAGGCAGAGAAGTTTCACACACGAGTGCGGGGCGGAAACCAGTGGTTTCCGCCCCGCACTCGAAGAGTTTGATCAGATGATCACTTGGCAACAGCCTTCTTCAGGGTGGAGCCAGCGGAGAGCTTCACGCCGAAGCCAGCCGGGATCTGAATCTCTTCGCCCGTGCGCGGGTTGCGACCGGTGCGTGCTGCACGCTCGACGCGCTCTACGGAGAACAGGCCGGTGATCTTCACGGCTTCACCCTTACCAAGGGACTCAACCAGGACGTCCTGGAAAGCGCCAAGAGCTGCATCTGCTTCGACCTTGGTCAGGTTTGCGCGCTCTGCGATCTGCGCAACGAGCTCGGTGCGATTGATGGGCATGAGAACCTCATTCCTATTGTTACTATCAGCTGTCACGGCGACAGCCACTGGGGAAACAGTACGAAAAAACTGAGCCATTTGTCAGTTCGTTACGGCATTTTTCGCAATTTATGGCTTATTTCTCGCATTTTGGATCCCCATAGAGCATGAGCGACCACCTAAAAAGCCATTTTTATTGACTTGGGTCACATTTCTTTGGTTACCTTTGCTGATAGAACAAAGTAATCAAACGAGGTTCGAATAACTCAACAGGTCTTTCAAAGCCATGAACGAAAGACCACATCATCACGCACACACAACCACGTGTCCAGCGCACCAAGGGGATAGCTTACTCCCTTGTTTCCCCTCCTCGAACACTCGTCCAAACCGGGTGCGAGATAGGCCACGCGATGCAGGAAACACCCGCGCGCGAGAGGAAGATTGGAAGAGCCCAACAACCTCTTAGAGTTCCAGGAGAATCCATGGCTCTCGGACGAAATGAAACGGCTACCGAAACCGGCAAGACCGTTCATCCCGTTGACCAAGTCCCATCCTTTGGCAAACTTTCAGTTCTTGGCATTCAGCACGTGTTGGCTTTCTACGCTGGCGCCGTCGTTGTTCCTCTTGTTATCGCATCCGGTCTCGGCCTCGATAACGAAACCCTGATCCACCTGATCAACGCCGACCTGTTCACCTGCGGTATCGCCTCGATCATTCAGTCGGCCGGCCTCGGCCCGAAGATCGGAGTGAGGCTGCCCCTTATCCAGGGCGTCACCTTCACTGCAGTTTCGCCCCTTATCGCAATCGGTATCGCCGCCACTCCAGCCGGTGCCGATCCGAAGACCGGCCTTGCCACCATGTATGGCTCCATCATTGCGGCCGGCCTCGCCACTTTCTTCGTGGCACCTTTCTTCGCGAAACTCCTTCGCTTCTTCCCACCCGTCGTCACCGGCACACTTCTGACCGTCATGGGTATCACGCTCATCTCCGTCTCCGCTGGCGACATCGTGTCGTGGGGCACCTACGCGGCAGAGGGGCAGGACGCTGGCGCACTCACTCTGCGCGGCCTCGCCTACGCATTCGGCACCCTGGTAATCATCGTTGCCATCCAGCGCATCTTTAAAGGCTTTATGTCGACCATCTCGGTCCTCGTCGGCCTGGTTGTCATGACCGCTATCGCATTCGCCCTTGGCGACGCCAACTTCTCTGATATCGGTCAGTCGGCATGGGTTGGCGTGACCACCCCGTTCTTCTTCGGCATTCCGAAGTTCAACATCGCCGCAATCATTTCAATGCTCATCGTCATGGCAGTAACCATGGTTGAAACCACCGGCGATGTTTTCGCAACCGGCGAGGTCGTCGGCAAGCGCATCACGCCGAAGCACGTTGCAAACGCTCTTCGCGCAGATGGTCTATCCACCCTCCTCGGTGGCGTCTTCAACTCGTTCCCCTACACCTGCTTCGCCCAGAACGTCGGTCTGGTTCGACTGACCCGCGTGAAGTCCCGCTGGGTTGTCACTGCAGCCGGCATCATTATGATCATCCTCGGCATCCTGCCGAAGGCTGGCGCAGTGGTTGCCTCGATTCCCGGGCCGGTCATCGGTGGCGCATCTCTGGCCATGTTCGCGAACGTTGCCGTTGTCGGTATCCAGACCTTGTCCAAGGTCGACATGCGCGATCACCGCAATGCCGTCATCGTTTCGACCTCCATTGGTCTGGCCATGCTGGTCACCCTGAAGCCCGATCTTGCATCCCTGATGCCGTCATGGTTGCAGATCATCTTCGGTTCCGGCGTGACCATCGGTGCGCTGATAGCTTTCATTCTGAACCTGCTCTTCTTCCACGTTGGCAAGCAGGATGGCCCGGATGTTGCAATCGTTGACGGTCGTCCCGTGGACCTCGATCAGGTCAATGCGATGGATCGCGAGACCTTCGTTGAAGCCTTCAAGAGCATGTACGACGGTGACGTCTGGCCCGTCGAACGCGCATGGGAGCAGCGTCCGTTCACCGATGCAACCGAGCTCCGTAAGGCATTCGAGGACGAGGTCCTCGGTGCATCTGCTGATGAACAGGAAGCTTTGATCAGCGCCTACGTTGACATCGCCGACTTGGCCTCCAACCAGGATGCCAACGAGCAGGCGCATGCTGACACCGCAGCCCTCGCTCTTGGCGAATTCAACGATGCTGAACTCAAGGAGCTGCAGGCAGCATCGGCTGCCTACCGCGAGAAGTTTAATCGCCCGCTGGTTGTCTGCGTGACCAATCTTGCCGATCGCGAACAGCTGATTGCTTCGGCATGGAAGCGCGTCGAGTCTTCGCAGACGCGTGAAGCACGCTTCGCACTCGGTGAGGTCATCGACATTGCCGACGAGCGTTTCAACATTCTGGTTGCTGATGCGAACCCGATCCGCACCGCGTGGGGTCGCAACTTTGACCAGGTCGACTGACCGATCCTGATTCGTTGAAACTCCGTTGGGGGGCTGGCACACGCCAGCCCCCCCAGCGCTTTTCTCCCCCGAATTGTCAGCGCCTACTCATCCCGGCCTACCTGCACCACGGCCTGAACTCTATCTTCTGGTGCGACGTTATCGGCATCAACGACAGTGGTGACTTCCTCGGGGGCTTTCACACACGATGGGCCCACGGTCTGGTTTTCACACCGGATCGTGGGCCCATTCGTTATGCGCGCAAGGCGCTGAAGTGAAGAAAGGTAGAAGTTCTGCGGGTGCCTCGTCCCCCAACGAGAAACAGAAGGAGCAACTCTGGCGAAACTGTGGATTACTTGTCCAGTGGGCGACGCTGGAAGAACGCCGCCAGCGCGGAGCCGGACACGTTGTGCCAGACAGAGAAGATTGCGCCGGGGACGGCTGCTTCGGGGGTAAAGTACTGGGCACCGAGACCCGCTGCTAGACCGGAGTTCTGCATACCAACTTCGATGGCAGTCGTGCGAGCTGCACGCTCACCGACACCGGTCAGCCGGGCAAAACCGTAGCCGAGGCCCAAGCCAAGCGCATTGTGCACGATGACGACGGCAAGAACCAGCAGGCCACCCGACAGTATGCGCTCAGACGAGGCGCCAACCAACCCGAGGACCGCATAGGAGATGCCAAGGACACTCATCCAGGGCAGGGCGGGAAGAACCGTGGCAACGAAGCGTGGCATCAGGCGATGAACAATCAGGCCAAGGACCACGGGGATGAAGACGATCATCATGATCGACTTTGCCATCGCGGGCGCGTCGACGGGCATGTACTGGCCGGCCAAATACTTGGTCAAAATCGGCGTGACCAGCGGAGAAAGCAGTGTGGAAACGGAGGTCATCGCAACCGACAGGGCAACGTCACCCTTCGCAAGGTAGGCGACGACGTTCGATGCGGTTCCACCGGGCGCACAACCGACAAGGATGACGCCAACTGCGAGCGCCGGATCGAGGTGGAATGCCCAGGTGACGAAGAGTGCGGACAGAGGCATGACGATGAACTGGAGCAGGACACCCATGATGATGGGCCAGGGGCGACGGGCAACAACCGCAAAGTCGGGAAATGTCAGTGTCAGACCCATGCCGAACATGATGACCATCAGCGCGTAGTTCACGCCGGAAACCAGTGGCGCAGCAGCGTCGGGGAAGATCAATCCACCAACAAGTGCGCCAAGGATGATCAGGGGAAATACGGTCACCGCGACCTTTGCGGATCGGTCTTCTTGTGCGCTAGGCGCAGGAGTTTGGGGCGCGGGAGCTGTCATCGTCGGGGTACTCACGCCTCTATTGTGCCCAGATTTGGCGAAAAACTCCTGTTTTCGTCTGCTTTGGTAAGCGACGTCTCGCGGTTGACGAGGTCGGGCTGGCATTATGGACTCCTTTCGGGAAGGGGTCCCGGGCACCGGTTTAACGTGTCTCTTGACGACGCTTTGTCATCTCCATTGCCCGGCATTTTGCCTAGAGTTTGTGTCATGGAACCGAAGAAGATGACACCAAAGAGTGGCGTTAAACGCTCGCTCGGCGCGAAGGGATGGGTTCCCGGTCAGAAGGGGTCGTGGGGAATTGCGTTGCTCCCGCTCCTCTTGGGGTGTTGGCTTGCCGGCTGGCATCCGCTTTTTGCGTTGCTTATCCCCGCATGGTTTAGCGCGTTCGCATTCTTCCAAGTGTTTGAGAAGTGGATGAAGGCGCCGTCTTCTCGTCGTTCTTCCCTTCAACCTGCGTTTATCACGTGGACTGGGCTGACTGCTCTGCTCGGAATTCCGCTTCTGGTTGTGGCGCCTCGACTGCTGGCGTGGGCTCCGTTCTTTGCTCCGCTGGTTGCGCTGACCTTGTGGGGGGTGTCGCGCGGGCATGATCGTGCGATTGCGACCAGGTTCTCGTCGGTTCTTGCGTCAACGTTGATGACACCTGTTGCCGCCAGTCTGTCGCTTGACGTGTATCCGACGAACACTGAGCTTGGTTTTGCTTGGGTTTCCTTTGGCGTGCTCAGCGCCTATTTCATCGCCTGCGTTCCGTATGTGCGTTCACTGATTCGCGGACGCACAAACCCGCGCCCGTGGATTATTGCCGGCGGGGTTCTTCATCTGCTTGCGCTGGTCGGAGTCTGCTGTGCAGTATGGGCGAATCTGCTCGGCTGGAGTTCCATCGTCTTGTGGGTTACTCTGCTGGCCCGATCCCTGATTGTTCCGCTCTGGCAGGCACGACGCGCAAAGCCGATTCCTGTGATCGTTCTTGGGCGCAGTGAGATTGTGTGGTCACTGCTTGTGGTTGCCAGCTTGACCATCCCACTCATCTAGTGCGATTTATCTACCCAAAGCAACGCCGAGGAACCGCATAGCAGTGTGACCTCATCAATTGAACAACTGGAACTGCGCCCAGCTCGCTTCAATCCTGCAAGGCTTGGACTATGACGACCGATGCACGAATTACCGCTTTGATCGAGGGTCTGCTCAAAGGACATCCGGAGAGGCGTGTCGACCCGGCGTGCTCTGGCACACCGATAGGCACTACGAGAGAGCCCAACGATCTGGCGAGCATATCTTCGGGAGTAGCCCCGCTCGACCAGATGCCACACGGCATCATGATGGCGAGCGGGGCTTAGAAGTTTCCTTCCGATAATTCCTTCCAGCTTGCCTTTTCCAGCTCCGCCTGGCGAGGGGCCGTTTGTGGCAAGCGTTCTCCTCACGAAGACGCTGGAGCTCTTTGGCTTCACTCGTGCTCATCGACCCATACGTTGACTACCACAGATTCAACGTTGCTTCGCTGATCCCCAGCTCGTTGATAATCTGCGCCGTCGTCGACTCATATAGGCAGTTTCGGCTACTTTATCTTCGTATTTTAGTGCTTTCTGGTTTTCTTACTACCAGCGATAAGTAATCCGCCAGCCACAAGAATCATCGCTGCAACGTGATACGGCATCCCAGCATATCCAGTTTTCGAGAGCTTCCCGGAATTAGGGGATTTAGACGCTTTAGTGGCGCCATCGCCATTGTTGTTGCTTCCACCATTCGGGTTGTCAACCGGGATCTTCTTCCAGACGGCTTTGATAACGGTATCCTTGTCAGCCTTGATCTTGGTTCCAGGCGCAACCTCTTGGCCATTTACTTCCCAAGCCTTAAATTCCTGGGTGTCATCCGGAGCAGTGAAACCGTTAGGCAACACCGTGTACTCACTACCCTTATCCACGGTCGCGCCATCCATGCTGCCCTTACCACCGTTAGCGTCATAAGAAACCTTCACCGGAATCTTCTTCCAGACAGCTTTGATAACGGTATCCTTGTCAGCCTTGATCGTGGCTCCAGGCGCAACCCTCTCACCATTAACTTCCCAAGTATCAAACTCTTGAGTGTCATCCGGGGCTTTGAAAGAGTTGGGCAACACCGTGTACTCACTACCCTTATCCACGGTTGCAGGTTTCATTTCGCCGTTACCACCATTAGCGTCGTAACTGACCTTCACCTGGATCTTCTTCCAGATAGCTTTCACTTCGGTGTCTTTAGTGACCGTAATCTCGGCGTTCGGCGCAACCTTCTGACCATTAACTTCCCAAGTATCAAACTCTTGAGTGTCATCCGGGGCAGTGAAAGCGTTATCAAGCAGGGTATATTTACTACCCTTATCCACGGTTTTACCAGTCATGGTTCCGCTACCACCGTTAGCGTCATAACTGACCTTCACCGGGATCTTCTTCCAGACGGCTTTGATAACGGTATCCTTGTCAGCCTTGATCTTGGTTCCAGGCGCAACCTTCTGACCATTAACTTCCCAAGTATC
>NZ_JASOOV010000008.1:0-8611 GCF_030217965.1 Pauljensenia sp. UMB1177
CCTTGAGGGTGGCCGCCACAATGTCTCTGCGAGCCTCCGTCATGCTTCCCTAGTGGAAGGCGACATCACTCGCGCGGAATCGATCAGCGAGCTGCGGAACCATCGGTGTAGTCGGAGTCTGCCGAGGTCCAGCCGAAGGCCTTGCGGAGCTTCTGGCCGGTCTTTTCGATCGGGTGCGCTTCGTTTTCTGCACGCAACGCCTTGAATTCGAGGCCGCCGTTGTCCTGGTCGGCGATGAAGCGCTTGGCAAAGGTGCCGTCTTGGATGTCGGCAAGGACCTCCTTCATGGCTTCCTTGACCTGCGGGCCGATGACGCGTGGGCCGGAGACGTAGTCGCCGTACTCTGCGGTGTCGGAGCAGGACCAACGCTGCTTGGTCAGGCCACCCTCGTTGATCAGGTCAACGATGAGCTTCAGTTCGTGGCAGACCTCGAAGTAGGCCATTTCGGGCTTGTAGCCAGCTTCGGTCAGGGTTTCGAAGCCGTACTGGATAAGCTTGGAAACGCCACCGCAGAGGACTGCCTGCTCGCCGAAGAGGTCGGTTTCGGTTTCTTCAGTGAAGGTGGTCTCAATGACGCCTGCGCGGGTGCCACCGATTGCCTTGGCGTAGGACAGTGCGAGTGCGAGCGCCTGGCCGGATGCGTCCTGCTCGACACAGACGAGGGCCGGAACACCCTTACCTTCGAGGAACTGGCGACGAACGGTGTGTCCCGGGCCCTTCGGGGCGACCATGCAGATGTCGTGGCCGGCTTCGGGGGCAATGTAGCCGTAGCGGATATTGAAGCCGTGCGAGAAGAACAGTGCGGCGTCGTCCTTGAGGTTCTTGGCGATTTGCTCTGCGTAGACGAAACGCTGGACCTGGTCCGGAACCAGGATCATCACAACGTCACCTTCGGCCACAGCTTCGGAAACGTCCTTGACAGTCAGGCCAGCGGATTCAGCCTTGTCCCATGAGGAAGAGCCCGGACGCAGACCAACAACCACGTCGACGCCGGAATCCTTGAGGTTGAGCGCATGGGCGTGACCCTGCGAGCCGTAGCCAATGATGGCAACCTTCTTGGACTGGATGATCGACAGATCTGCACCGTCGTCGTAGATGATCTCAGTCATTGTCATTTCTCCTTCAATTGATCCGTGATCGAGCGTGATCCGCGGCCGATCGCCACAGCGCCCGACTGGACGATTTCTGTCACACCGTACTGCTCAAGGGAGCGGACAAGTGCTTCGAGTTTAGATAGTGAGCCAATAGATTCGATGACGACCGTTTCCGTCTGCACGTCGACGACGTGAGCACGGAAGAGGTCGACAACCTGCAAGACGCCGGTGCGACGCTTTTCGTCGGCGCGCACTTTGATCAGGAGGAGGCGACGTTCCACGGAGTCTTCCGGTTCAAGCTCCACAACCTTGAGCACGTTCACCAGCTTGTTCAACTGCTTGGTGACCTGTTCGAAGGGTTGGTCTTCTGCTTTGACGATGATCGTCATGCGGGAGATTTCGGGATGCTCAGTTTCACCCACGGTAAGCGAGGTGATGTTAAATGCGCGACGCGCGAACAGTGCCGAGACGCGGGTCAGGACACCGGGCTTGTTTTCAACAAGCACGCTCAGAGTATGTGTTTGTGCCATGATTTTCAGTCCTCCACATCCCAGTCGGGTGCCATACCCTTGGCATAGCGGATTTCATCGTTCGACACACCTGCTGCGACCATCGGCCACACCATGGAGTCCTTCGAGACTCTAAAGTCGATCAGGACAGGGCGGTCGTTGATGGACATGGCCCATTCGATAGCCTCGTCGACTTCGTCGATAGAACGGACGGTGCGCGCTGCCATACCGTAGGCGGTGGCGAGCATTTCAAAGTTCGGGATCTGCTCTCCGTCAACGGGGTTGAGCGTTGTATTGGAGTAGCGCTTGTCGTAGAACAGCGACTGCCACTGACGCACCATGCCGAGCACGGAGTTGTTGATCAGGCAGACCTTGATCGGAATGTTGTTCACCGTGCAGGTGGCCAGTTCCTGGTTGGTCATCTGGAACGAACCGTCACCGTCGATTGCCCACACAACGTTGTTCGGCTTGCCGACCTGGGCGCCCATGGCGGCGGGGATGCTAAAGCCCATGGTGCCCAGACCAGACGAGGATATGAAGTGCCTCGGCTTGTCGGACTGGATGAACTGAGCCGACCACATCTGGTGCTGGCCAACGCCGGTCACGTAGATAGCATCGGGGCCTGCGATCTTGGACAGTCGCGACAGGACTTCCTGCGGGGCCATCATGCCGTCTTCAGTCTTCGTCCACCCCATCGGGTAGCGGTCCTTCAGACGGTTGAGGTAACGCCACCATCCGGAGATGTCATCGCCCTGGTCCTTCTTCTTCATCGCGACGATTTCGTCAACGAGCATCGGAAGCGCGTCGGCGAGGTTACCGACGATCGGAATGTCCGCGAATCGGTTCTTCGAGATCTCAGCGGCATCAATGTCGATGTGCACGATCTTCGCACGAGGCGCGAAAGAATCGAGGTTGCCGGTCACGCGGTCATCGAAGCGAGCACCGAGTGTGACGATCAGGTCGGAGCGTTGCAGAGCACCGACGGCTGCCACGGTTCCGTGCATACCAGGCATACCCAAGGTGTGTGAATCAGAATCTGGGAATGCACCACGTGCGGTCAAAGTAGTGACGACCGGAGCGTCGGTTGCCTCAACCAGTCGAGCAAGATCATCGGTTGCACCCGAACGGATCATGCCACCGCCGACGTACAGCACCGGGGCTTGCGCTTGAAGGATTGCCTCTGCAGCCTGGCGCACTTGGCGCTTGTGAGGCTTGGCAGCTTCTTTGTAACCGGGCAGGTCCATGGCGGGTGGCCAAGAGAAGTTCATCTGGGCAGTCTGCGCGGACTTCGTGACATCAACGAGGACCGGGCCGGGACGACCAGTCGACGCAATCTCGAAGGCTTCAGCCAGTCGAGATGGAATCTCTGTAGCGTCGGTGACAAGGAACGCATGCTTCGTCAGTGGCATCGAGGCGCCAACAATATCGGCTTCTTGGAATGCATCGGTGCCAATCAGGGAGGCACCCACCTGACCTGAAATCACGACCATGGGGACGGAGTCCATGTTTGCGTCGGCCAGCGCTGTCAGGGTGTTTGTTGCACCCGGGCCGGATGTGACAATCGCACAACCGACCTTGCCGGTAGCAAGAGCGTAGCCTTCAGCGGCGTGGCCTGCACCCTGTTCGTGACGAACAAGAATGTGATTGAGCTTTGAGCTCATCAACGGATCATAAGTAGGAAGAATTGCGCCACCGGGCATGCCGAACACGTCGGTCACGCCGAGAGCTTCAAGGGAAGCAATAATCGCTTGCGCCCCGGTCATCATCTGCGTGGGAGCAGTGTCTTTCACCGCTGGGTCCTCTCTATGTGTGGGTGGATCTCAACAAAAAATCCCCAGCCGCGTCATAGCGATGGGGATTAGGCGTGCGATCCATCCGTTTTCACGCGGCAGGATTCGCACGCCCGGGTACGATGACCAGGACGGAAATACCAACCGAGAGAATGTTGAACACGGGTAAACCGTATGCCCACTAGGGCCTCGCCCCGCCTTTTATCTCACACTGCGGAATCTGAATCTCATCGCCTTTGTCGTTTCATTTGCATACGTGACACAAACGATAGGTTTTCGGCGCTTTATCCGTCACAGATAGGACGATGAACTAATTACCTTTGCGGACAAACCTGCAATAATGGGCGTGATTACTCCGTCAACACAACATTGGAGTCGTAACTGTGGAAACAGTATTCGCTCTGCTGGCTGAGCAGCCAGTTCTCTTCCTCTTCCTGCTCATTGGCATCGGTATGGCGTTTGGCCATATCAAGGTCAAGGGCATCGGTCTCGGTGCTGCGGCCGTTCTGTTCTTCGCCATTATTTTGGCGGCGTGGGCACAGGCATACGGCATCGAGCTTCGCGTGACCCCGCAACTGGGAACGCTCGGCCTGACCCTCTTTACCTTCGCTATCGGTATCAACTCCGGCGCGTCCTTCTTCCATAACTTGAAGACCGCTGTCGGCCCGATCTTGACCGTCGTTGTGCTCTACGTCGTCGCGGCCGGCGTTGGCCTTGGCGTTGGTAAGGCCCTCGGCATGGATATCGCACTGATCTCGGGTACGTTCGCTGGCGCGGTCACGAACACCCCCGCTCTTGCAGCCGCCGGCGAAGCCTCAGGTCAGTTGGACCGCGCAACTGTCGGCTACTCGATTGCCTACCTGTTCGGTGTGATCGGTATGCTCGTAGCTTCTGCCGCAGCGCTCTCCTACGGCAAGAACGACCGCGATACTCCTTCCCCGCTGGCGAACCGCACAATCCGCGTTGAGCGCGACGATCACCCGTTCGTTGGCGACATTTACGAGAAGCTCGGGTCGAAGGTCACATTCTCGCGTCTGCGTCGTGGTGAGACCGGCCCGATCACCCGCCCGTCGATGTCTGACACTCTGGACCCGGGTGACTTGGTGACCGTCATAGGTCCTCGTGAATTGGTTGCTCGCGCAGCAACTGAGCTGGGTCACGCTTCTTCACACTCCCTTATGCAAGACCGCACTTACCTTGACTTCCGTCGCATGACGGTTTCCGATCCGAAGGTTGCCGGTCGCGCGGTTGCTGACCTAGAGATGGCGAAGCACTTCTCCGCAACGATCTCCCGTGTGCGTCGCGGTGACGTTGACATGGTTGCCGAGCCGGGCTTAATCCTTCAGCAGGGTGACCGTGTTCGCGTTGTTGCTCCTACCTCCAAGATGGAAGCCATCACGAAGTTCTTCGGCGACTCGGCTCGTGGCCTTTCGGATCTGAACCCGATCGCGCTGGGTCTCGGTATGGCGCTCGGTATCGCGATCGGTGAACTCCCGATCCTGACCCCGTCCGGTGAATACTTCTCGATCGGTTCGGCAGCAGGCACCCTGATCGTTGGCTTGGTCTTCGGTCGTCTGGGCCGTATCGGACCGCTGGTCACTGCGCTGCCCTTCACCGCTTGCCAGGTTCTTTCTGAGTTCGGTCTGTTGGTCTTCCTCGCACAGGCTGGCGCCAATGCTGGTGGACAGATTGCGAACGCCTTCACCTCCGGTGACTGGATCAGGATCTTCATCCTGGGCTTCGTCATCACGACGATCCTTGCAGTTGGCACCTACGTCATCATGCGTTGGATCTTCAAGATGGGTGGCACGCAGCTGTCCGGCTTCCTCGGCGGTCTGCAGACCCAGCCGGCTGTTCTGGCATTCGCCAACGGTCGCACGAACTCGGATCCGCGCGTTGCCCTTGGTTACGCTCTGATCTACCCGGTCGCAATGGTCGGCAAGATCTTCGTGGCCCAGATCCTCGGCGGACTTGGCTGATCCTTTCATCTTCCGCTGATCTCTGATTGACGAGGCCGGGCGGGCACCACGCAAGTGGTGTCCGCCCGCTTCTTTATCTTTATCTTTAATTCGACGAGATGAACGCCAGCATGCTTGCCTTACGCTTTCAAACCCCTTTGGATGCTCCCCTCTCTTAGAATGGTGACGCCCCATCATTGTTTGCTCGAGGAGCGTTCCATGAGTTTGCGTTTCAATCCACCACCTAACTGGCCGAAACCGCCTGACGGTTTTACTCCCGGGCCGGGGTGGAGCCCCGATCCTTCGTGGAGTTCTGCACCGGCGGGCTGGCAACTGTGGGTCGATGACGGTATTGCTTCACCTTCGAGTATTCCAGGGAATGATCCTTCGTCACCGAGCGCCTTCTCGTCCGACGCATCTGTGTCCTCGGCTTCAGCTGGAGCCTCGTCCCCCTACGCGCCAGGCGGAAGTGGGCGCACGACCACCGCGAGCCCACCCCATAGTGCTAGGCAGAATGCTCCTCTACCCCAGACACGGACACCCGCTGCCGCCAACCAACCATGGGCGACGCCACCAGCTGCTGGTTCGCCAACGGACGCTGGGAACCCGTATACGCAGTTCGCGCGGGGAAGCATGCCCTCCTATGCGCAGGCGAACGCTCAGAGGAAGTCATCAACGAACCGAACCGTCGGGATTGTCCTCGGCTCCGTCGTTGGAATCTTCTTTATCACCATCGCCCTGGCAGTGATCGGAATCCTGAACCCGGACGACGAAGAGGATCCGACGGCCTGGCGTGGATCTGATCCAGGCTGGCCCACCTCGGCCTTCTCAGAGACACCAAACGAAGTCAAAATGAAGGACGGGTCATCACTTGCCGATTCGCTTCCGTCCGGCACAACTACAGAAAAGTTCGGTTTCAGCGCAAAAAGCCCCGCTGACCCGCAACTCCATTATTTGACTATGTACGACAGTGAGGTGGATTCCTCGGGTCTTCCCGTCACTTCAATCAACGTCGAACTCGGTGCAGTTGACTGGAATGCAGGGCCGGCAATCCTTGCTGAGCTGACGGAGGAAGGTATCGAGAGCCTTTATACGGAACCTGATGCAGGCGAAGTCTGGATTCGTGTTCCCGTCACCATCACCTACCACGGTGAAGACACGTTCAATTCCTTCGATCTTGATCTGACATACTCCAATGACGATTCCTTCGCTTTTGCCGAATATTCCTACACTGACAGCGATTTCTCTATCATTGATATGCCGGGCGACGGCCAAACAGCAACCGGATACTTCAATTTCATGATTGATGAAGAGAACGCAACTGCGCAGCAGGGCATATTTGAGGTCTCAGCCTTCTACACAACTCCATCGCTGTTTATGTCAGCGAAATAAGACGGTGTCCTGACAGAGGTGTGGGGGTCTCAGGCAGTGCCTGAGACCCCCACACCTATGAAAAGTCGGACGCTACGTTACTCGCTCAATTCTTGGTTTGAGGATGTATCATCTGGTGTTCTTGCTTCGGCAAGCGACTGCTCACTCAGAGCCTCTTCACCGCCAGCAGCTCCAACTGTTTCATGTACTTGGGCAGAAGTGTGGTCATTGGCCACCGTGTCAGCGCTGTCTGTAGGGCTGAACGAATCTGGGAGGACCTCGTCCAGGAGAGGCACAACGGGCGCCGATTCCGTGAGCCAGTTCTTATCCGTCAGCATTCGCGCCACAGCAAGACCCATGCCGATACCCACGATCGTGAAAATAACGGTGAATAGCGACTGGAGGGCTTCGAGCATCTGGCCGTTGTTCAAGTAGGTGAGCGAACGGTAAAGCGGAACACCTGGGATCATGATGACCACCGCCGGGACAGATAACGTCACTCGAGAGAACCGCGTGCGCTCCGCTGCAAACGTTGCAAGGAGGCCTGCAGCAAGGGCTGCAAGACCGACAGCTGCGGGCGTCTGAACATCAAGCTCGTCAACCAGAGCAAGACGCCCAACGTTGATAAAAGCACCAATCAATGCCGCCGTTCCCGCTACTCGCGTTGGCGAGTTAAACAGG
The DNA here is from genome assembly GCF_030217965.1 of Pauljensenia sp. UMB1177. Taxonomy (NCBI): domain Bacteria; kingdom Bacillati; phylum Actinomycetota; class Actinomycetes; order Actinomycetales; family Actinomycetaceae; genus Pauljensenia; species Pauljensenia sp. UMB1177. The sequence continues at coordinate 7,404 of NZ_JASOOV010000008.1, forward strand.
ACAGCAAAGCCAAACGCCGCGACAAAGCTCGTGATAAACCGCAGAGTATAGAGCAACCAGGGGGTGAGGATGTAGCTGTATTCGGGAGTGACAGACCAGTGGAAGACTGTTGACACTACCCAGGTGGCGACGCCCGCAGACAACAAGAGCATGAAGACGTACGTCAGACGACCTAGACCGCCTTGGAAATCGTGTCGGACCAGGTCAATAATGCCCGTCACTAGCGGGAAGCCAGGGACTAGGAACAGCATTGCTGAAATAAAACCAGCTTGGTGCGTAGGCTCAAGGCCAAGGAAGTGCTGTGCAGGGGCAACGAGAAGGATGTAGATGAGCGCCGCGACTGCACCACAACTCATCCACACTCCGAAGTGGTTCATGTGACGGTGGAGCATCTGACGCCGAAGCGCCTGGCCAAAGAATGCTGCGACTGCAACAGCTGAGCATTCAACCCAGCCGCCACTGTTCAGGAATGAGAAGGCAGCACAGGCAAGTCCAGATGCTGCAGCGTTCGGAAACCAGTCATACAGTGGCTTCACCCGTTCGATTTCGTCAAGCGCTTTTTCAGCGTCTTCAACCAGAACTGCCTTGCCTTTAATAGAAGCGACGTAGTTGTTAAGCCTGTCGATACGGTCGGCATTGACGCCCATTTGGCGTTGTTCAGCAAGACCAGTACGGAAGGTGCCGTTCGCATATGCGGTGGCGATGATCTCCGTGTAGGTGACTTGCGCGTGATGCTCTGCGATACCTACTGCTTTGGCAAGCGTTGTCATTGAGTTTTTTACGCGATATGCACTGGCACCGCTTGCCAGGAACATCTGACCGAGTCGCAACACCACGCGTGACTGGTGGGCAAGACGATCATGGGCGGCCGAACGGTAAGCCTGAATGCCCTCGGGGGCACCTTCGATAATGTAGCCCGATGACACTTGATTGGTCGTTTCACTCATAGAACAAGCATTCCACCCTAATGGAATAAAGAAGGCGGTCTATCGTCACAGACGGCTTGTAGCGTCGGACACGTTGCCGACTGTTGTGCCGGCAATTGGCTGGCACCGTCTGAGATTGCCAGCACACACACGTGAGGCCGTGAAAGCCCTTTTGGGTTTTCACGGCCTCAGCGTTGAAGTGTTGTTGCGGCGGTGTCCTACTCTCCCACACTCTGTCGGGTGCAGTACCATTGGCGTTTGTGGGCTTAGCTTCCGGGTTCG
>NZ_JASOOV010000009.1:0-3217 GCF_030217965.1 Pauljensenia sp. UMB1177
TTTTTCTGGTGGGGGATGGGCTCGCGGCCTATCAGCTTGTTGGTGGGGTGATGGCCTACCAAGGCTTTGACGGGTAACCGGCCTGAGAGGGTGACCGGTCACATTGGGACTGAGATACGGCCCAGACTCCTACGGGAGGCAGCAGTGGGGAATTTTGCACAATGGGCGCAAGCCTGATGCAGCGACGCCGCGTGAGGGATGAAGGCCTTCGGGTTGTAAACCTTTTTCGCTCATGGTCAAGCCGCAGCTTTGGGTTGTGGTGAGGGTAGTGGGTAAAGAAGCGCCGGCTAACTACGTGCCAGCAGCCGCGGTAATACGTAGGGCGCGAGCGTTGTCCGGAATTATTGGGCGTAAAGGGCTTGTAGGCGGTTGGCCGCGTCTGCCGTGAAATCCTCTGGCTTAACTGGGGGCGTGCGGTGGGTACGGGTTGACTTGAGTGCGGTAGGGGAGACTGGAATTCCTGGTGTAGCGGTGGAATGCGCAGATATCAGGAGGAACACCGGTGGCGAAGGCGGGTCTCTGGGCCGTTACTGACGCTGAGGAGCGAAAGCGTGGGGAGCGAACAGGATTAGATACCCTGGTAGTCCACGCTGTAAACGTTGGGCACTAGGTGTGGGGGCCACCCGTGGTTTCTGCGCCGTAGCTAACGCTTTAAGTGCCCCGCCTGGGGAGTACGGTCGCAAGGCTAAAACTCAAAGGAATTGACGGGGGCCCGCACAAGCGGCGGAGCATGCGGATTAATTCGATGCAACGCGAAGAACCTTACCAAGGCTTGACATGCACCCTGACGCTGCAGAGATGTGGTGGCATTTGGTTGGGGGTGTGCAGGTGGTGCATGGTTGTCGTCAGCTCGTGTCGTGAGATGTTGGGTTAAGTCCCGCAACGAGCGCAACCCTTGCCCTATGTTGCCAGCACGTTATGGTGGGGACTCGTGGGGGACTGCCGGGGTTAACTCGGAGGAAGGTGGGGATGACGTCAAATCATCATGCCCCTTATGTCTTGGGCTTCACGCATGCTACAATGGTTGGTACAGAGTGTTGCGATATCGTAAGGTGGAGCGAATCACTTAAAGCCAGTCTCAGTTCGGATTGGGGTCTGCAACTCGACCCCATGAAGGTGGAGTCGCTAGTAATCGCAGATCAGCAACGCTGCGGTGAATACGTTCTCGGGCCTTGTACACACCGCCCGTCACGTCACGAAAGTTGGTAACACCCGAAGCTCATGGCCTAACCGGTTTTCCGGGGGGAGTGGTCGAAGGTGGGATTGGCGATTGGGACGAAGTCGTAACAAGGTAGCCGTACCGGAAGGTGCGGCTGGATCACCTCCTTTCTAGGGAGCCCGTTTTTGGGGATGCGCATCATGGCACGTGAGTGTGTGTGGTGTGTGTTTCTTGTGCTCGCATGTGTTCACCGAGGGTTTTTCTTGGTGGGTGTGGGTGCGTGGGTGTTTTTTAGTGGAAAACAGGGGTGCAAGCTCCATGGAAGCAGACACGCTGTCGGGTTCACGTTCAACACCGTTTGAGCGTTTTGGCTCGCATGTTGCCGCCTCTCTTTTTTGTTGCGCCCTGTGTTTGTGGGGTGTTTGGGGGGTGGTGGTGTGTGTGGTGGGTTGTTTGTGATTTGTATAGTGGTTGTGAGCATCTTTATTTTCTTGTTGTGTGGTTTTGTTTAGTTTTGTTGGGCATTCGGTGGATGCCTTGGCATCAAGAGCTGATGAAGGACGTTGCGGCCTGCGATATGCCTCGGGGAGTTGGCGAGCGAGCTTTGATCCGAGGGTGTCCGAATGGGGGAACCTAACCAGGGTTGTGCTTGGTTACCATCATCTGAACGTGTATAGGGTGGTGGGGGGAACGCGGGGAAGTGAAACATCTTAGTACCCGTAGGAAAAGATATTCCGTGAGTAGTGGCGAGCGAAAGCGGAGGAGGCTAAACCGTGTGCGTGTGATACTCGGCGGGGGTTGCGTGTGCGGTGTTGTGGGGCTTGTTCGTCTCTTCTCTGCCGGGGAGGGGCTTGCGTGTGTGATGGTAGTTGAACCGTGTGGGATAGCGGACCGGAGTGCGTGATAGTCGTGTAGATGGACTGTTGCATGCGCAGGTGGGATAGGTGCCCGAGTAGTGCGGGACTCGTGAAATCTCGTGTGAATCTGCCAGGACCACCTGGTAAGCCTAAATACTTCTTGATGACCGATAGTGCATAGTACCGTGAGGGAATGGTGAAAAGTACCCCGGGAGGGGAGTGAAATAGTACCTGAAACCGTGTGCCTTTAAGCCGTCAGAGCCTTGTGGGGTGATGGCGTGCCTTTTGAAGAATGAGCCTGCGAGTCAGTGATACGTGGCGTGCTTAACCCGTGTGGGGTATGCGTAGCGAAAGCGAGTCTGAAATATGGCGCCTGTCGCGTGTTCTGGACCCGAAGCGGGGTGATCTACCCATGGCCAGGTTGAAGCAGAGGTAAGACTGTGTGGAGGACCGAACCCACCAGGGTTGAAAACCTGGGGGATGAGCTGTGGGTAGGGGTGAAAGGCCAATCAAACTCCGTGATAGCTGGTTCTCCCCGAAATGCATTTAGGTGCAGCGTTGTGTGTTGCCTGGTGGAGGTAGAGCTACTGGATGGCCGATGGGCCCTATGGGTTACTGACGTCAGCCAAACTCCGAATGCCATTAGGTTGAGCATGGCAGTGAGACTGCGGGGGATAAGCTTCGTAGTCGAGAGGGAAACAGCCCAGATCATCAGCTAAGGCCCCTAAGTGTGCGCTAAGTGGGAAAGGATGTGAGATCGCGGTGACAACCAGGAGGTTGGCTTAGAAGCAGCCATCCTTGAAAGAGTGCGTAATAGCTCACTGGTCAAGTGGTTTCGCGCCGACAATGTAGCGGGGCTTAAGCGTACCGCCGAAGCTGTGGCACTCACACATGAAAGAGCCTGGGCAGGGGACCTGCCTAAGGTTGTGTGGGTGGGTAGGGGAGCGTCCTGCGTGCGGTGAAGCCTGCTGGGAACGGTTGGTGGAGCGTGTGGGAGTGAGAATGCAGGCATGAGTAACGAATGGCGGGTGAGAATCCCGTCCGCCGATTGACTAAGGGTTCCAGGGCTAGGTTTATCCGCCCTGGGTTAGTCGGGTCCTAAGGCGAGGCCGACAGGCGTAGTCGATGGACAACCAGTTGATATTCTGGTACCGCGTTGTGACCGCCAAATACTGAAGCTTTTATGCTAACCACCCGCATC